>CAWCLQ010000007.1:0-342052 GCA_963796445.1 uncultured Alphaproteobacteria bacterium
TTACTCCCTTAGGGGATATTGGACACAAGGAGTTTTCTGTGAAGCCGGCGCGTGAGCGATCCGGTGGAGAGATCACTAGTGAGAATGATGACATGAGTAGCGACAAAGAGTGTGAGAGACACTCTCGCCGAAAGTCCAAGGGTTCCTGCTTAAAGCTAATCTGAGCAGGGTAAGCCGACCCCTAAGGCGTGCCAAAGGCGTAGTCGATGGGAACCAGGTTAATATTCCTGGGCCAGGATGGAAGTGACGGATCTCGAGGGTAGTTCATCCTTATTGGATTGAATGGGCTGCTTAGAGGTTCCTGGAAATAGCTCCATCGCTAGATCGTACCCTAAACCGACACAGGTGGACTGGTAGAGAATACCAAGGCGCTTGAGAGAACTATGTTGAAGGAACTGGGCAAAATACCTCCGTAAGTTCGCGAGAAGGAGGCCCAGTTTCTACGCAAGTATTGGCTGGGGGCACAAACCAGGGGGTGGCGACTGTTTATTAAAAACACAGGGCTCTGCGAAGTCGCAAGACGACGTATAGGGTCTGACGCCTGCCCGGTGCCTGAAGGTTAAAAGGAGGGGTGAGAGCTCTGAATTGAAGCCCAGGTAAACGGCGGCCGTAACTATAACGGTCCTAAGGTAGCGAAATTCCTTGTCGGGTAAGTTCCGACCTGCACGAATGGCGTAACGACTTCCCCGCTGTCTCCAACATAGACTAAGCGAAATTGAATTACCTGTCAAGATGCAGGTTTCCCGCGGTTAGACGGAAAGACCCCGTGCACCTTTACTACAACTTCACACTGGCATTAGGCCGAACATGTGCAGGATAGGTGGTGGGCTTTGAAGCAGGAACGCTAGTTTCTGTGGAGCCTCCCTTGAGATACCACCCTTGTTCTGCTTGATGTCTAACCGCGGTCCGTTATCCGGATCCGGGACCCTGTGTGGTGGGTAGTTTGACTGGGGCGGTCGCCTCCTAAAGCGTAACGGAGGCGCGCGAAGGTTGGCTCAGAGCGGTCGGAAATCGCTCGTTGAGTGCAATGGCAGAAGCCAGCCTGACTGCAAGACTGACAAGTCGAGCAGAGTCGAAAGACGGCCATAGTGATCCGGTGGTCCCAAGTGGGAGGGCCATCGCTCAACGGATAAAAGGTACGCCGGGGATAACAGGCTGATACTGCCCAAGAGTCCATATCGACGGCAGTGTTTGGCACCTCGATGTCGGCTCATCTCATCCTGGGGCTGGAGCAGGTCCCAAGGGTACGGCTGTTCGCCGTTTAAAGAGGTACGTGAGCTGGGTTTAGAACGTCGTGAGACAGTTCGGTCCCTATCTTCCGTGGGTGTAGGATACTTGAGAGGAGTTGCCCCTAGTACGAGAGGACCGGGGTGAACGATCCACTGGTGGACCAGTTGTTATGCCAACAGCAGTGCTGGGTAGCTATGATCGGACAGGATAACCGCTGAAGGCATCTAAGCGGGAAGCCCCCCTCAAAACAAGGTATCCCTGAGAGCCGAGGTAGACCACCTCGTCGATAGGCCAGAGATGTAAGCACAGTAATGTGTTCAGTTGACTGGTACTAATTGCTCGATAGGCTTGATTTGATCCAGTAAAAGCAAGACTTCTATTCGGTTCAGAAGCATACACATAAACACAGTCGTACATGACTTGGACACAGAGGTTTTTCATTGGTTTGGTGGTCATAGCGCAAGCAAAACACCCGGTCCCATCCCGAACCCGGCCGTTAAGTGCTGTTGCGCCGATGGTACTGCGTCTTAAGGCGTGGGAGAGTAGGTCACCGCCAAACCTAGTAAAACCTCTGTTTCGTATCTCTCTTTCGATAGTTTTCCAAACATCAAAAACACATACTATAATCTCTTTGGGTGTTGTCACTGTGATGCCGCGTGGGTAGATAGGCAATGAACATCCTTCAGCGATTATCCATCGCGATTTGCTCAGGGCTGATAATTACGTCCGTTATTGCTATATTCATTCGCAAGGACGCTCCCTGGAAAGATATCAAACAGTGCGAGTTAGCCGGATTTGCCTTCGATTATTTTGGTGAATGGTCTGGAGCCGCAAATGTTGCAGACCTGATTACACAAGGCCTGTTTGTCGAAAATCCACTGCGGAAAGATGAGCTTAGCATATATTTGGTCCGGATAGATTTCTCATGGCAATGAAGACGCGAAAATGCATTGGCTGAAGTTTAACGCTTGGACCGGCAATATCGAGGCGCTCAGAATGAGTGACTCTCCTGAGCGTATTCGTGAGATGAGCAAGGCTCTTTATCACTGTATTGAATAGGGTAAGCTGACTTTTCCAATTCCTGTTTCCATCACTCGCAGTTGACCCAATGCACGTCTGTTGAAGTCGCTTGAACGCCCTGATAGCGATAGCTTATGAAAAAGCAGATCGTCTGCATCAATTGGGGCACAAAATATGGGGCGCCCTACATCAATCGGCTTTACCAGATGGTGAAGGCGAATATTACGCCGCCATTCCGGTTTGTTGCCTTCACTGACACGCGCGCAGGGGTTCATCCCGACGTTGATTGCTTTGACCTGCCAGAAATGCCTGGCTTCATGCCAGAGCGCACGATCGGCCAGTGGCCGAAATCGCGGCTATGGGCCGCTGAATTGGGCGATCTGCAGGGACCGTTCCTCTTTGTCGATCTTGACGTCACCATCACCGATTCTCTGGATCCGTTTTTCGAATTTGGGGAGCCTGAGGATGTGATGCTGGCTCGTAACGTTGCAAAACCATTTCAAAAACTGGGTCAAACATCGATCTACCGCATGCCGGTCGGCGCATTGGCCCCCCTGCAGGACATGTTTGCCGCTAATCCGCAGTCTGTCGCTGACAAGTATCGTTTTGAGCAGCATTTCGTGACAAAGAATGCACCAAACGGTGTGAAATTCTGGCCGGATGCTTGGGTGAGCCACTACCGTATCGAGTGTATTCCACGGTTTCCGTTGAACTACTTTTTTGATCCTAAACCGCCAAAGGGGACACGTGTTGTCATCTTTGCTGGTGCGCTTAACCCGCCGGACGCGATCGCCGGCAGATACAACAAGCGGACCCCCTATTTGCCCCCCCTTTCACACATAAAACGAGCACTTTCGAGTGATAAAAAGTGGAAAGCCATCCGCCAATATGTTCGACCTGCTCCATGGGTGAAAGCAATTTGGGACCAAGCAAGTTCATTTCAACCGCGCGATCAAAAAGGCGAAAAATAAGTTCTGTATTTTGAGTAGATGGCCTTGAACCTTTCAGAGCGCTGGCATAATACAGCGTACGCATTGGCGCGGGATGGAGCAGCCCGGTAGCTCGTCAGGCTCATAACCTGAAGGTCGTAGGTTCAAATCCTACTCCCGCAACCAACGTAACCTGCGAAGCGCCCTCCGGGGCGTTTTTGCATTTGAGGGCCTAGCTCAGCGCGGCTCTACTGGTTGCAAGCCAAGTTCCTTGGAAGTGCGAGTTAGAACGTTATTGTAACAGCTGGTATCAGGTTGCCTGCCAAGTCGCCGTGGAGATCAACCACGAGACGTTTTTCGCTTTCGTCTCGTGTCAGAAAGATCTTCTCGATCAATGATCGCTCAATCTCACTCGCTTCGGCACGCTGCTCCGGTATGTTCATTTGTTGCGATTAGATTGGATATGCTGCACGATCCTTCGTAGTGTCGTCAGTCTCACAACGTTCATGTCACCCCGCGCAGCGCACTTATCCGAAAGTAGACAACGCTAGAAAATTGTGTGCTGAGAAAGTCGCGAGACTCAAGATATCTACAAACACAGACCCTTCTGCTGGTTAAGAGATACTCATGCCAAGCGCATACGAACTGCGGCGTATCCCAAACCTGCGGACAAGAAATGTACTAGCAGGACACCCGTTGCATTCGGAATTTGCCTCCAACCATCTAAACGCAAAATGCACGACAGGAATTCAAGGTTGAACAGGCAAAGAGCACTTAATCCTGCCAGTAAGATCGCCACGGCTGTCCAGGGTGTGAAGATAGCCAACAAGACAGAAAACGCGCAGGCAAAGGAAGCGACAACAGATATTTTGCCAGATAGTGACACGTTCAGAACATCGACCGACTCGCGACCAAGTGGAGACATCAACAGCTTGGTCCATGGTATAGCTCTGTCCCAGATATCAGTTTTGATCATGGATTTGAGGTCCCAGTATTTCCAGTGCTTGCCCTGAATGTCGGGATCCAGAAAAATCGCGCCGCCCTTTGCTGAAAGTCGCAGACCAAATTCGATATCTTCCAACATGCGTTGTTCTGCGTCGAAGCCACCGGCCGCTTCGAACACATCCCGGCGTACAGCACCCAAGCCTGTCCAGAATGTTGCAACCGGACCAGAGGATTTCTGATGGGTAGTATGATGTAAAAGGTTTCGTAAGCGGCTGACCGTCTCTTGACGGTGGGGCGCATCATCATAAGAACCAAAGACCGCATCATGTCCCTTAACTTCGAAGTGATCGAGGAACCGCTGCCGGACATCCTTGGCCACTTCCACATCAGCATCGACGAACAACAATACATCTGTGGACAACGACTGCGCCCCAGTGTTCCGCGCCGCAGCCGCGCCGCAGTTTTTGCTATTGGTGACAACATGTACACCGCGTGAGAGTGCAGCTTTGGCGGTTCCGTCTGAGGATTTGTCGTCTACAACATAGATGAACTCTTGGGCGAAACCGGCCGCGATAAGAGCGTCAATGCAGACTGGCAATGTGTCTTCGGCGTTATGGGCAGGGATTACCACGCCGATCGACAAGTCAGAGGTTTGGTTTGATATCATGTCACATTGAACGCTCAAAATACAGCAATTGTAAACTTTCCGAGTAGAGGGATTTTGTTGTGGTTGGCAAACTCGGATCAGCACGTTACCCATAAATTGCCGCAGACAGGAGAGAAGCTGTTCAAGCCGAGCGCAGAGATATTTTAAGCAAACAGAAACTGGTCGCTGCATTTGCTCTCAGTTTGCTGATGTGCTGGCCTATATGGGTTTTTGACGCGTCTTTCGCGTTCACGGATACAGAGTCCTACCTCAAGGCAGGCGAAGTGATCTGGCGAGTGCTACTGGAGAGTATAGTCAAACCCGTATCTGCCCCTGTTGCTTTAAGTGGCAGCGAGATGGGTGTGGATGTTCAATCGGCACAAAATGGTGTCGGTGGTCTGTCCAGTCTTACGGTTGCAAATGATGGTGGCTCAACCGTCGGAAGATCATTTACCTATTCTGCGGGTATTTATGCTTTATACACTTTGGCCGGCGCCTGGAGCATCCCACTGTTGCAGGCATTCATTGTGTCACTGTTCATTGTAGCATTTGTCCCGGCCCAAGCCAGTTTTGCCACATGGGCTGGAATTGCTTTGGTGTGCGTGTTTTCGACGCTGCCCTGGTACTCTGTTTTCCTTACACCCGATGTATTTGCGGCGGTTCCAATTCTGTTCGCAGCACTTTTGATTGGGCCACTCCAGGATGCGAAACCGCGGCAAGCCTGGTTTCTTGCGGTGTTAGCCGCAATCTGCGTAACTTTCCATTACGGTTACCCGCCACTGGCGGTTGGTGTGTTTGCGTTTTCTCTGGTTTGGCTGCTATTCAGCCGCACGCTTTCTTCGCGTTTCGTTGTGATGGCTTTGATGGTGGTAGTAACGGGGCCTGCACTAAACTATGCGGCAAGCTGGCTTGTACTAGATGCGCCAAGCACGTCCCCGCAAAGACTCCCCATTCCGTTGGCTCGATCACTCGAAGATGGTCCGGCGCGCTGGTATCTAGAAGACGCCTGCCCAACTGTGGATTGGGCCATGTGCGACGTGTTCGGAGATAAAATTCCAAGTAATATCGCTGAATTCTTATGGGACAAAGAGGGGGTTCTGAGCCTTGATCCCGAGACACTTGCACAAATTCGAGAAGAAGAATTCGAGCTTCTTGCCCAAGCGTTCCGGGCCTATCCCGTGCAGCAGACATATTCTTTGTCAAAGAACGCGGTAAAGCAGTTTTTCCAGATCGGAACCAATGCAATACGGGCGGTAGAAATTGTTGAACCGGGCTATGCGTTGAAGTCCAGCGAATCACAAGAGAGCATTACACAATGGGCCCGCAGCCTTACGCCCATTATCACCGTGCTGACCTGGCTAGCAGCACTGCCTTGTCTTTTCTTGCTCGTAAGTGGTCGCCTTGGCCGTACTGCGATCGGCATGTTGCTTACTGTGATATTTGGTCTTTGGATAAATGCTGCGGTCTTTGGTGGCTTGTCCGCACCCGATCCACGATATCAATCCCGCGTTGTCTGGATCTTGCCCCTTGCCTCGGCACTTCTCCTTGCATTTCGCGCCAGAACACCCGGTCGTAAAGTGTCCGCTGGCAAGTGAGCTGACAAATAGTCTTGCGTTAGTTGCTGTCGATGGCTCAAACGGGCTCTTTCATTTCTTGTTTGTTTGCCTCCTTGGAGACCTCCATTTCTTCGTGATAAGACCTATCCAAATTGACGTCCCAAATATCATAGGCAGCACCTGCCAAATTCCGTGCGGCATACATCGCCGTCAGCATCGAATGGTCCTGATTGTTGTAACGATGCAATCCGTTTCTACCGACGGTCTGAAAGTTCGTCAGTTTTTGCAACCAGCCTGAAACGGTGTCCACGGCTTCCTTACTTTCCGGATCATACACGGGATACGCTTTGCGCTGCCTGATGACGAACCCGCCGGTGACTCGCTCGGCCTTTGACAAGCCGATTTTTTCCAGCTCTGCGCCCGCCTGTTTGACGAGACTCGCATCATCCATCTGCCAGAGACTGTCATTCTCATTGCAGAAATACTCCATTCCAATCGAGGCCGTATCCTTGTTTGGCAAAAGCTCTTCGGACCAAGCACGAAAGTTCTGAATACGACCAACCCGAACTTCAGGGCTGTGTACGTAGATCCAGTTATCTGGGAATGGATCGGAATCATCAAGCACGAGCGTTACGATCAGAAAGTCTCTGTATTTCATACGGTTGGCAGCATCCAACACATCCTGTGGGGGGGGCGGTTGAACCATGTTGATCAAGTCACGTAGTGCCAAAGTGCTAATGAATTCATCCGCATCAATAGTTTCGGGTGCATCAAAGTTACCGTCCTTTGCGACGTCAACAGATACTATTCGCATGCCCTCTCGACGTACGCCAACGACAGTTGAATTCGTTTCCACCGTCCCACCATTTTGCCGAATACGTTTTGCTGTCTCATCCCACATCATGCCGGGTCCAAGACGGGGATACTGGAATTCTTCAATCAGTGACGCCGTGTCATTGGTACCGAACACAGCGTTCCAAACCGCCTTGCGTAGCGTCAGGTTCTTGATACGCTGTGCCGCCCAGTCTGCCCGGATGGTGTTCGCTGGAATACCCCATACCTTCTCCGTGTAAGTCCGGAAGAAGTGCATATACAACCGCCCACCAAATCGGTTCATCACCCACTCTTCGAATGTATCTTCCTCTTTATGAGGCCTGACTTGCCATTTTACATAGCTAGCCAGAATCCTAAGGGATTCATAAGGTCCAATTTTCGAGAGGGCGTCGACCAACCGCAAAGGGTAATCGAAAAATTTCCCCTTATAGAAAATGCGGCTTTTGCGCGGGACGGTGATGAAGTCATCTCCGAGAATTTCGGCCCAAAACGCGTTTACCTCTTTTTCCTTAGTGAAAAACCGGTGACCGCCAATATCAAAACGGTATCCCTTATGTTCTTCGGTGCGTGCAATTCCGCCCATATGCTCTGAGGCTTCGAAAACGGAAATATCGCCGTTCGGGAAAAACTTTTGAGCCTCGTATGCTGCCGTTAATCCCGCAGGTCCGGCACCCAATACTCGCAATTTCAATGTTCGAATTTGACACTCAGAAATACTATTCATTAACTAAAATCCGTTTTTTCAATTCACCTGCACTTATAGACTTTCTGAGTTGTTGTGTTAAGAAAATGTTATCAATTATGTCAGTAACGGAAGAGGCGCATTGGTTTTGCATGTATTTTAACATGGTCTCCGCCAGTGATTGCGCAAAAGAGTGGTTAAGTCCTGAAAAGGCAAAGAACTAATGCCTCAATTCTCAGAAAGCCGGAAAAGTATTCTTGTTATCGGCGGTGCAGGGTTTCTGGGGTTTCACCTTGTAGAGCGTTGCTTGAACAGGGTCACGAGGTCGTATGCCTCGACAATTTATTCTGCGGTGCCAAGCCCAATATCGAGCACCTGAGCAATAACCCAAGGTTCGAATTTCTGCGGCATGATGTAACGTTTCCGCTGTGTAGCGAAGTCGATGAAATCTACAATCTGGCCTGTCCTGCGTCGCCCAAATATTACCAGCACGATCCTGTTCAGACCACTAAGACGTCTGTACATGGGGCGATCAACATGTTGAGCCTCGCCAAACGTCTCAACTGCAAAATCCTTCAGTCTTCTACCAACGAAGTTTACGGAGACCCCTCCGTCCACCTCAGCATGAACGGTACTGGGGAAACGTGAATCCGATTGGCGTAAGGTCTTGCTATGACGAAGGAAAACGACGTGCCGAGATACTGTTTTTCGATGATCATCGTCAACACGATCTCAAGATCAAGGTGGCGCGGATTTTCAACACTTACGGCCGCCGCATGCATCATTCAGACTGTCGGGTTGTGTCGAATTTTATTGTTCAGGCTTTGCAAGACAAGCCGATCACAATTTTTGGAGAAGGGCAGCAGACGCGGGCGTTCTGCTATGTGGATGATTTGATCACGGCATTCATCAAACTTATGGATACGCAGGACGAGGTAACTGGCCGGGTCAACATTGGGAATCCTGGTGAATTCACAATTTGGCAACTTGCCGAACAAGTTATTGAACTGACTGGATCAAAGTCCGAACTGGTATATAGCGATTTGCCCATGGATGATCCGCAACAACGGCGCCCGGATATTTCGCTGGCCCAGAAAACTATGGGTTGGACGCCACAGATCAAATTGCGCGATGGTCTCGAGAGAACAGTCACGTACTTTCAAGAACAATTGCCGGAAATAAAAAAGCGTTGAATGCGTAAGTATTACCGTAGTTGTCGGGCTTGCTCAGCGGTACGAGGTGCGTTCAGCTGATCGCCGCTGTTCACAAAAGCAAAACGGTCAAGTTCAAATTCTGAGCGCCTATCGGCGATCCACTTACGTTTGCCGAAAATGTAGCCGACAATTTCACCCAAAGTCCCGCTTATAGTTGCGGTAAGCATGACAAACGGTGTCCAGGGCAAAAGCTTCCACAGACGACCGCAACGGTTCATGTCAACAATCGCACGTCCCGTCCGCCAGAATGGAATGAGCGGGGACCCGAGAACGTACAACGCACGCCGCCAGACTGACCAGTTTTGACTGGTGTGCCGGGCGTGAGCGTATGTAACGCCAGAGAAAAACTCATGCCGGACAAGTTGTGAAAAATCCGAAATCTGCGCGTGGTACACGAAGATCTCGCCATTGTAATACATTTTAAGACCTTGGTTATACAGGGTTTCATGTAATACGGCCTCGTTGCTCATCACATCATTCACACCGGCATCATTGAGTGATAAAACGCCTGCGCGATAGGACACGTGGTGCGGGCCAAGACGTTGTTTGAACCCGGACGGTTGCGGCGGCACAACGGCACCGAATTGAATAAAAATGTGAGCCCATGAAATCATCCCTGGGTTGGAAGGCACCAATCCGTACCCAACAACGTCGGCGCCGGTTTTGTCAAAGGTTTCAATCACTTTCTCGGCGAAATCAGCGGGTGGGAACCCGTGTTCTTCAATATAAATCAGAAATTCACCTTTGGCTTTCTTGAACCCTGCGGCCATGCTAGCCCCGGTTGTTTCAAACTCCCTTACCTCAACAATCTGATAGCTACCGAATTTCGACAGAACCTCTAAATCCGGTTGCATCGTTTCCAGATCGGGGCCGGTGAGAATCAACTCGATTTCTTCGCGTATCGTTTGATCCGTCAAAAGCTCAATACTGCGGCGTACGACTTCAAAGGTGCTGTCTGTGCTCGCCACGAGCGAAACGCGAATTGGTTTTGGCATAAAACTGGTCCTTTTAAATCAACTGCTACTATATCGGTCTATTCTGTATCATAAATCGTCGCCTATTTCAGTGCGGTTGCCAAGTGGTCTGACAATCGAAGGGCCAACGCACAAATTGTAAACGTGGGATTTGCAGCACCACCGGTTGGGAACACGGAACTGCTTGCCACATAAAGGCCGGCTAAACCGTGAACCTTACAGTCTTTGTCGACCACCCCCGAGACGGGATCGTCGCTCATCCTTGTGCCGCCCATGTGATGTAAACCATAGCCCCCGTAGTGTTCCAAATGGCGCAGCTTGTTCTGATCCACCACGACATCCGGATAGCCACGATCAGTCAGTGACTGCGCCATTATGTCGAGCGTGCGCGCGATGCTGTCCTTCAGCCTGTCGCTTTCGGTCAAGAACAAATGTGGTAGACGGTGCCCGAAACGGTTGGTTTTCTCGCTGAGGGTGATGCGGTTGTCGGGATCCGGTTCTTGTTCGACAAAGGCCTGAAGGCGAACGTGATCGAACCGGGCATGTCTTGAGGCCTTATTCCAGAAGTGCCAGCCAACATAACGCGTGACACGTGCCAGCTGTCGAGGATCGGCGATGCTCGCCATTCCGCTCTGGCTTGGCGCACGGGGATTGGCCAGTTTTTTGAGTGCCATAATGGCGGGGTCTGCTTCAAGAGCATGATATCGGTACGCGTGAAACTGGATGTTCAAAAGCTTGGCTTTAGCGCGTGTTTGTGCGGAGAGAGAAAAAATCCCTTGCAGGGCGGCCCCCCCGGTAACTCTCATGTTTGTAAATGCTGCCACCTGATTGCGCGCATCAGGTACCTGAACAATGCCAAGCGATTTGATCGGGTGTTCCATGTGAAAACGCCCGACATTGTCCATTGCCGGTCCCAGCGCAGCTGCGATATCCGGTTTTGCAGACAATAGGAGCCTCGGCACCTCGATACCGCCACAGGCCAGAACCGTAGCTCTGGCCTTGATGGTATGCTCGACGCCATCCGGGCTGCAAAAGCGTATGCCTCGTACCGCTTTTTCATCGTCAGCGATCAGAAAGCCGGCAACCGTTGCCCCCGCTATCACCGCCACAGCTTTGGAGCGTGTCACCCAATCTGCATGGCGCTTTGCAAAATGGCGTTTCTGCGTGATTTGCGCGTATTTGGATTCTAGGTCTCGTCCGTGAAAGGGAGATTGCGTCAAGTTATGGAAGTTTGACGACGTGTCCACGAGGTCGAAAAGTGGGGCTGCTTCCTCGTAATAAGATGCAAGATCGTCGTATCGAATAGGCCAACCGCTGTAGGGAACCCAATCGCGTTTTTCAAAGTCTTCCGAATTCAGCGGAACACATGCACCCGTCCAGAGTGCCGTTGTGCCGCCGATCCCCCGCGCGCGCGAACTTTGAAACGGATAGTCGCTTAGGTTCGACGTCCCGGCGTTCAATGCGTCTGCTCTTTCGTCAGGTGCATTTGGGGCCGTCTCTGTCCCCCCGCTTTCAAGAATAGTAATTTTTAAGCCAGAGTCGCGCAGCCTCCAAGCAACCGAAAGGCCTGCGGCTCCGGCGCCAACAATGCACACATCGACCTCGGCGGGCTGCGCGACACCGAATTCGTGTGCGTCGACGATCACGCAATTTTCCTAAGGTTGAAGATGAGCTTTGGTACTTTCATCCAGCGGAACGGCTCTTTTCGTCCAATACCGTTTTGCCGTAGCCAGCAACCATCGCGACCTGAGTGATCCCCATGAGAACGCTGCGGGGCAGGCCCGAAACGCCGTATCGCCGCATGGGGTGCAGGATCAGGTCGCGGTAAAACTTTAAGGGTTCTACTTTGACCGCAGGAGAATTCCGCTTGTCCAGTTGCTTGTGCAAGATACGTGCGCCGCGGCCGTAATTTCTGTGTTGTTTGATGAATGATTTGAGGGTCATGGCGTGGAAATGGTCCACCAGAGCTTTGGGGTCAAAGTACAAATGTCCGCCGTTTTCGCGCCAGCGCATTCCGAAATCTCGGTCCTCCGCGCCAGCTCCGGGAAACACGGGGTCGAACCCGGATATGTCCAGAAAGGCGGTGCGTGAACAGGCCATGTTGTTTGTGGTGAAAAAGCTGATGTCGCCGTCGGCGGCACCAAAGTATTCGTAAAGGTAATCGCATAGATCCTGGCTGACCGATGAATAAATGTTGTCAGGTAGACCGTTTTCGACATAACCGCCCACCAGTCGGGTCGCGTCGCCTGCGTGGGATGACCTGAGCTGACTGAGCCAATCGCTGCGTGGACGACAGTCATCATCGGTAAAAGCGAGAAACTCTCCGTGTGCCTCTGCAACACCTGTGTTGCGTGCAGGTCCCGCGCCAGCGTTTTCCTGACGGATACAGCGGACAGTGTCCCCGAATTGCTCACAGATGTCGGCAAGTGGTTGCGGCGAGCCGTCGTCGACGACGACAATCTCGTAGTTTGGGTCGTCCTGCTCCATGCAGGCTGTCAGGCATTCACTAAGACGGTCAGGCCTGTTGAAACTCGGAATGATGATACTCGCTAAAACCACCGATGCCTCCGTTAAATCACTGACTAAATCAAGGGTTATCCACAACTTGACACATCAATCCTTTTTGGTCAATTCATTATCTTACGTTGTTAGACACACCGCTACTTATGGTCTAAGGCCGTTGGTAAGCGAACGATGGAATGCAACCAAGAATGCCCGAAGCAAGGCCGATCAAATCGGAAAATATGTATATTTCCAGTAGCTTGGGTGTTCTGTTTTCCCGTGGTGTTGGACTGTTCGCGGGCGTCGCGTCTCTTTGGCTATTGACCCGAATTCTCGATGAAGTGGACTTTGCGGCCTATATGCTCGCCATGTCCATGGTCTATGTGTGTGGATTCTTGGGTGGATTTGGCCTCCAACGCGTGCTGCTTCTGAAGATTAGCCCGTTGCCGGCGACACCGGGTATCTTGCATGGGGCGCAGCTGGCGAGATCAGTTGGGATCCGAGTGTTTATCTCTTCCACTAGTCTTGCCGTTGTCGTAGCAGCAGCGCTTTACGCGTTTCCAGATATCTCTGCCGAAAACAATGTTGCGCCTTGGTTTTTGATGCTCGCGCCAATCGTTCCTGCCGTGGCAATGACGGTCTGGCTGATTGCCTGGTTGCAGAGCAACTATATCGTTGGTCGTCCGCAGTCGATCTATGGTCAGGTCGACGGTCTGAGGTGCGCGGGTCTAGGCGTTGTGTTTGCCATGGGTTTGAGTGCTTTTGCCGTCGCTTTTGCTGCGGTTGCAGCCACGATTGTCCCGCCATTGCTCGCAGCCTTGCGGTCCATCGGTAAAACCGAGTCCGAACCGTCATCATTCGATTGGCACGATATCATTGACGGTCTGAACTTTTTCGGGCTGAGGTGCGCAGAAATCGGCATGCGTCACGCAGATATTATAGTCTTGGGTTTCTTTGCGCCGCCAGAGGCTGTCGCATCATACGTGATCGCCTCGCGACTGGCGCTCATACTGGAAGCGGGGCAGTTGGTTTTTGCGCCGGCGTATGCGCCTCGGGCACGCCAGCATGTGATCAACAATTCGCATCAACAGGCCAAACGCGAGTATGAAGTTTCCCGACAGCTTGGCTTGATTGCGTCGGGCACCGTCGTGTTCTTTCTGGTCATCCTGGGAGAACCCCTGCTGCATGTATTCAGCGCTGGCGAAGAGGCATACAAGGTGCTTTTGGTGGTGAGCGCCGGACAAATCCTGCTTGTTGGTGCCGGCCTGCACAGCGCTCATTTATCGATGAGCGGTCATCTTCCGTTGACCATGGCTCTCCAGCTGTCGGGATTGTTCATTTTTGTGTTTCTCCTTTTTGAACTTGTTCCGACATACGGAGCACTTGGCGCGGCCACTGCCTTTTGGGTCGTGAATCTGTTCCTGGCCCTGACAGGTTTGGGCGCGCTTTGGTGGACGTGCAGGATTGCGGTGCTTGGGCTTTTCAACTCAGCCTCGTGGCTGGTTCTGGTCATTTCGATTTTGGTGGCCGGATATAATCCGGAGTACAGCCGTGTGTCTGCAGCGTTTATGTTATTGGCGTTGGCGGCTCTTTTGGTTCGCGAGCGCGATCTGATAAAGTCGGTTGCCAGCGATGTCCGCAAACTGGTTTTCCATCGTTCAGTTTAACTGTTTGACCCGTAGAAGCGCGTGCTCTGCCCGATACGAAAGCGGAAGGCTGTGCGCTACCCAGAAAGCCGGCGCTTTAGGGTTGCGGCTTGGCTGCAATTCCAGAGGCCGCGGGTCAATAACAGGGCCATAGATGGCGCTGTGAGCCTGTCGCCAATGCATTGCTATTTCACCGGTAATCCGGCTCGTGTGATATTTGTTCGCTTTTGGCCACAGGAAATTCCGCCGCATACACGTTGGGTTGCGCTGTCCGCAACTCGGACATAGGTCGCCATTGGACCAGATGTAAGTGATTGATTGTTTGAACCGGATGCATGGTGATTGAGGCATACTGGCGCCTACTGGGTGCACGCCATCTGCAGCAAAGAAAAAATTTGTCGGTCATGCGTCTAGCCGGACGATACCCGGTGATGTGGCTGCGTCCATGTGGTGCAGGTTTCAAGCCCCAGCATCAGGGGAGAACCCAGCTTCTACCATATGCGTGGTGCATTCCACAGGCACGCCGCAGACGCGAAGCGAATTGGGGTTAGGCTAGCCGTCGTCAACATTCGCATAAATAAATCCGTTCACCGGATAGGATTTGCCATACCGGCCCGGCTGGCTTTCGACCTGGACCAGTGTCCAGTCGTTATGTTTGGACACGTCCTTGACGCCCATTCTCAACGATACCTTGTTGCGGTGCCAGTTGGCGTGGTTCACGACGATTTCCCGGTCGGTCACAATATCGGATACTACCGCGACATGGCCCAGCGGCATCCCGCTAGTCCCCCGAAACGACATCACCGCACCGACATCCGGTTCAGTGCCCCTCTCATAGATTTTGTGCGCCTTGTCCCACCAATTCTTGGCGTTGCCGCGAATTTCGATCCCGCTGAGGCTTCTTGCGTAGGGAACGCACCACACCCTTTGCCCCACTGCCTGCTTTTGCGCGACCTCGCGCAGCGCCATCGACTGACGTTCTGGATTGAGATCCGCATCCGTTGGGTTTTGGGCGCAGGCAGAGACAAGTCCGAAAAGCCCCAACGCAATCGCAGTTCGAACCGTGACGGGCAAGCGCGGCGTAATCGCATTCGATTTGCGGGCGTTGTTTGGCAAGAAATTTCACTCCTGGTTCGAACACTCGCAGGGTTTACGGTGATCTACCTGTGAATGAAAGGAGGCCTGCCAATTCCCCGGCAAGATTTTGCCAGTTCTCTTTGCCGTATTTAGGCTAATGGCTGAGCCAAGAGGCGCAAATTTTCGTCATCACCAACAAGCCAGATTGGCAAGCCAAAGAAGCCCTGAGCGCTAACACCTTTGCATCTTCCGGCGGTCGTGGCGGGTCGAGAGATATCGCTCCGGCAGCTTCGATCTTGGCCAATGCCGCGGCGCGTGAGCCCGACCCCATGGGGCCGCTGGCGGCGATACGGATATCTTTCCACTCGCCTGGATTTGCATCCAACGGGCTCACCTTGCTTCGAAAGATCGCGATGGGTTCCAGAAATATTGCACCCAGTGACGCCAAGTTCGCGTTTTCCGGCAGCGCCAGGCCACCTTGGACGATCGCGACATCGGCCTCACCGCTCGCAATTCTCTCGACGTTTTCGAGCGATCCCGCAGTCTCGAGCAGTTTTACGACGGTTCCGTCTTTTGCCAGTTCCGCCTTGTAAAGCTCTCTAATCTGCCAATAGCCGCCTTCACCAATGCCAGTGGCTCGCCGAATTTTTTCGGGAGGCTTAAGCCCACTGGCAAAAAAGCGACAGTAACCAGTGCAATCGCAGCAGCAAGTAAAGCGAGGGTAATGCGCATTATTTTTCCGTTGTTCTGAGCCCGATGTAAGTGCGTGACCAACCCGCGCCACTTCGTCGCTGCCTGTCAATGAGAAATTGGTCAGCCGCTGACTTTGATCCGCACCCGACCAAGTCTTTTGCTATACTTGCGGACTAAACTATGAGACTGCAGCAATCGCCGCATATTCGACAGTCTGATGTCGGTTGGATTGAGCGATGAATTGGATTGGCGAACGTGTGTGCTGACAAGCAATCAGATTATTACTTTTTTGCTTGCGTCATCTGGTGACGCGATTAGTGTCCCGCGCGTTTGTTAAAGGGAAAGTGGAATGATGCTGCGCATGAAAAGAGAAACTTGACTTGTCCAAAGTCTCTGGTCGGTACCTGGCTTTCTGATGGTATGCTTCGTGCTCTCAACCGGTGCGGTGTGCGCGCAAGATACAAATGCAGATCAGCCAGAGGCCGCGTCAAGTCTTTCGGCAGAGGCCGATGCGGCACCCGTTGAAGACGCGGCCTCCGCTTATCCTGCCGGTCTGGACGATCCCGCCATTGATCTTGATGAGTTGCGGATGCGACTCATTCCCTGACCCTGACCGCTGACCGTTGACCGTTGCCCAGCTTGCGGCTCTGGCAGATGCATGGCAGGGAATTGTGGCACAGCAAACTCAAGCAGTTGTTGACGAGACAATCAGCGTCTCAAAACTTCCTGAAGAGCAGAGGGATGCCAGCCGAGAAAGGGTGGTCGATCTAACCGACGCCCGAGATGACGGCTTTGATCGCTTTACTGCCGTTGTCAGTAATTTCGCAAAGAAAGGCGGAGATGAAGCCGCAATTGCAACATACCGGGCATACCGTTCCTCGATCATCGTACAGGAAAAGCAACAGGCTGACTGGCAGACGCTCTTGAAAGAGGCTGGCTCTTGGATGGTTGACCGGGAGGGTGGTATATTGGATCACGATCGCCGTTCGCCTGATGATTGTCTTGTCGGCGCTTGGCGTCGACATCACACCCATGTTTGCCATCTTCGGCGGTGGTGCATTCATCCTCGCTTTTGCCATGCAGGAGACTTTGGGCAATCTCGCGGCAGGTCTTATGATCATGATCAACCGTCCGTTTGACGAAGGTGATTACGTCAGTATCGCCGGCTTGGGTGGCACCGTTAAACACGTTTCCATTGTTTCGACCGAGATTATCACCCCCGATAACCAGATAATTGTAATTCCCAACTCGAAAGTTTGGGGCGACGTAATCACGAACGTTACCGCGTCGAAGACCCGGCGGGTTGATATGATATTTGGGATTGGCTACAACGACCCGATTGAAAAAGCGCAGTCGGTTCTGGAACGCGCTGTTGCCGCTCATCCGCTTGTGCTGAAGGATCCGGCACCGGTCATCCGCGTCCACGAACTGGCTGATAGTGCGGTAAACTTCATTGTCCGCCCGTGGACAAAAACCTCGGACTATTGGGCGGTCTACTGGGACTTACATCGTACTGTGAAGGAAGCCTTTGACGATGCCGGAATCTCCATTCCGTTTCCGCAGACTGACATGCATGTTCACGTTGAAAGCGGTGCGATGGCGGCGGCTGTATCTGCGTTTTCGGGTGCCAAGAAAGCAAAGCCCAGCGAAACAGTGGGTATCGCAGATGGCGATGTTGGTGCTGATAGTCCAGACCAAGATGGAAATGAACGAGGCTGAAACGAACGGTCCGGTCCAAGCCTGCTGATCTATGCGAAAGATCTTGCCAGCTTGATATGCGGTCTGTTCAGAGAGCGCTTTGCATAATCCTATGTAGGGCGGTTGGCGGAAGAACGCAGGGGTTGGCCTTCATCGACGATGCGCTGGATGCTTCAAGAACGACGGCTTCGAGATCGGCGTCAGCGCTGATCCACTTGGACAGGCGCGGCACATCCAACTGATCGAGGAGGGCGCTTAAACTCTCGAAGCAGGTTTCTGACGGTAAATCGAATGCGGAACTGACAAGCCGCGCTATTTCCTCAAATCGGGTGGTATCAGCGCCGGTTGATCGCATCATCGCGTTGTTTTCGATTAATACCGGTCCAAGAAGACGCGCGCAGATCACCCCATGTGGCGCGCTGAAGCGGCCACCGACGACACCGGCAAGTCCGTGCACAGCGCCCAACCCCGCATTGGCGAGCGCTAGCCCGCCCATCAGGCTGGCGAACGACATCATATCGCGTGCCTCAGCGTCTTCGGCCTTGGCAAGGCGGCTCAGGGCGTTTAGCCCTTGGGGAAGTGCCTCGCGCACCAGCGCGTCGGTCATCGCATTGGCGCGGTGGGAAAGGTAGGGTTCAACAAGCTGCGTGATCGCATCGAACCCACTGGCGAGCGTGACGTCGCGTGGGCAGTCATCCGTCAAAGCGGGGTCAACCAAGGCAATATCTGGCACCATCCGGTCATCGCGAAGAGACACTTTCCGCCCTGCATCGGGCACCGAAATTACAGCGTTCTTGGTCACTTCGGCGCCGGTCCCCGAAGTAGTTGGAATTGCGACAAAAGGCACTGGGTGCGCGCCCAGCGGGGCCGCTGCGCCCACACCTTCAAGGTGGTCCAGAATGTTTGTTGTTCCTGGCAGCAGGGCTGCTGTTGCTTTGCCCAGATCAATTACCGCGCCGCCGCCCACTGCAACAACGACATCAACAGCAGCGTTGCGGCCGGTGTTGACTGCGCGCGCAACAGTTGCGACGTCCGGTTCGCCATGGCCGGTAAAAGACGTGACGACGCAGCCCGCCTGTTCAAGCTCTGCGCGCAAGGTTTCTACCCAATGAACCGATGATCCGCGGACCATCAGTACGCGGGTGCCCAGAGGGGGTATTAGCGCTGCCGCATCCTGCGCCACGCCGCGACCGAACACGATTTGGCCGGGACTGATAAAGCTGAATGGGGTCACACTAAACACTCATGGTTGCTGCAACGGCGCGTTTCCATGCCGCATACTTGTGGTCACGCGTATCGTCTTTCATGTTGGGCTGGAACGTACGCTCTACCGCCCATCCCTTGGCGAAATTGGACATGTCGGGATAGATACCTGCCCGCTGCCCAGCGAGCCACGCCGCACCAATCGCCGTGGTTTCCAGCACTTTGGGTCGATCAACGGGCGCATCCAGAATGTCCGACAAGAACTGCATGGCAAGGTCGTTCGCGCTCATCCCGCCATCGACGCGTAATGTCGGCTTAGCGCCACTGTTTTGCCAGTCTGCGTGCATCGCTTCCATCAGATCACGGGTTTGATATCCAACGCTTTCCAGTGCTGCGCGGGCGAATTCCGCAGGCCCTGACCCGCGTGTCAGGCCGTATACGGCGCCACGGCATTCAGCGTTCCAGTAAGGCGCGCCAAGTCCGGTAAAGGCGGGCACAATGATAACTTCTTGCTGGTCATCGGATTGCTCAGCAAGCGCTTGGGTCTCGGACGCTTGTCTTATGATCTGCAGGCCATCCCGCAGCCATTGAACCACCGCGCCCGCGACGAAAATTGACCCTTCGAGCGCATAGGTCGGTTTGCCGTCGAACTGATAGGCAATCGTCGTCAGCAAGCGGTTTTGCGACGTAACCGGCGTTTCACCGGTGTTCAGCAGTGCAAAGCATCCCGTGCCATAGGTGGATTTGAGCATGCCCGGTTCAAAACAAGCCTGGCCGATTGTTGCGGCCTGCTGGTCACCGGCAACGCCCAAAATAGGCAGCGGTTTGCCGAACAGGTCGGGACGCGTCGTACCAAAGTCTGCGGCGCAGTCTTTGACTTCGGGCAGCATTTCAAGAGGTACACCGAAGAGCTCGCATATCGTCGTGGACCAGCGCCCTTTGTGGATATCATAGAGCATGGTGCGCGCAGCATTGGTCGCGTCCGTCACATGCGCCGCACCTCCGGTCAACTTCCAGATCAGGTAGCTGTCGACGGTGCCAAACAGTAATTCGCCTTTGGCGGCACGCTCGCGTGCGCCGTCCACATGGTCGAGTATCCATTTCAGCTTGGTGCCGGAAAAGTATGGATCAGCCAGCAGCCCTGTACGCGCGGTGATCATTTCGGCGTGGCCTGCCTCGCGCAACTCACGGCAATATTCAGATGTGCGCCGGTCTTGCCAGACAATGGCGTTGTGGATCGGTTGACCAGTTTTAGCGTCCCAGACCAGCGTTGTTTCGCGCTGATTGGTGATGCCGACGGCCGCTATATCGTCAGGGCCGAGCCCTGCTTTTTCGATAGCAGCACGGCAAGTGCCGGCGGTCGTCGCCCACAGATCGCCCGGATCATGTTCGACCCAGCCGCTTTTCGGAAAGTGCTGTTCAAACTCTTCCTGCGCGCTGGCTTTGATTTGCATGTCGCTGTCGAAAAGAATGGCCCGGGAGGATGTCGTCCCTTGGTCAATTGCAAGAATATGCGTCATCTGTTTCTCTCGTTGTTCGAGACTTGTGCGTATGTAGTATCAAGGCAAAAAACGGGGCGCACAAGATGCGCGCCCCGGATCGTTGTTACAGACTTACTGCCAGGATTTGATCAGCTCGTCGTAGCTGACCGTCATTGGTTCTTCATCTTCGTTTTCCAGCTTGGGATAAGGCGCACCCGGTTGGGCGAACCAATGCTCGGCGCTCATTTCCTCGTTCATGACGGGGCCAAGATCACCCTGGACACCAGCGCGCTCGAGACGTTCAAGAACACGTTCCTGATCTGCACAAAGTGCATCAAGCGCTTCCTGAGGTGTTTTTGCACCTGACATTGCGTCACCGATGTTCTGCCACCACAGCTGTGCCAGCTTTGGATAGTCAGGAACGTTCGTACCTGTGGGCGACCATGCAACACGCGCGGGCGAACGGTAGAATTCTACCAGACCGCCAAGCCTGTTTGCACGCTCTGTGAAGTGATCCGAGTCGATCGTGGATTCACGAATGAACGTCAGACCAACATCGGATTTCTTCAGGTCCACAGTTTTGGAAACCACGAACTGTGCATAGAGCCATGCAGCCTTTGCACGGTCTACAGGTGTGGATTCCATCAATGTCCAGCTGCCTGCGTCCTGGTAGCCGATCTTCTGGCCTTCTTTCCAGTAAACACCGTGTGGCGAAGGTGCCATGCGCCACTTGGGCGTGCCATCTTCGTTCATCACGGGCAGACCAGGCTCAACCGTTGCAGCGGTAAAGGCGGTGTACCAGAACATCTGCTGGGCCACGTTGCCTTGCGCCGGGATCGGGCCTGCTTCGCCGAATGTCATACCTGCCGCTGCAGGTGGCGAGTATTTTTGCAGCCATTCGATGGCCTTGGTCACAGCGTAAACAGCCGCTGGTGAGTTTGTGGCACCGCCACGCGCTACGCATGAGCCCGTTGGTTGTGAGTTTTCGTTCACACGGATGCCCCATTCGTCAACCGGAAGACCATTTGGTTCGCCAACGTCGCCCATGCCTGCCATGGACATCCACGCGTCGGTGTAGCGCCAGCCAAGGCTAGGGTCTTTCTTTCCGTAGTCCATGTTGCCAAAGACTTCGCCTTCCACACCCAAATGACTCAGGTCACGACCGGTGAAGAACTCGGCGATATCCTCGTAAGCGGACCAGTTGACCGGCACACCCAGCTCGTATCCGTAAGCCGCTTGGAAATCGGCTTTATTTTTTTCATCGTTAAACCAGTCGTACCGGAACCAGTAAAGGTTCGCGAACTGCTGTGTCGGCAGCTGATACAGCTTGCCGTCGGGTCCGGTTGTAAAGGATGTGCCGATGAAGTCATCAACATCCAGTGTGGACAACGTCACATCCGCACCTTCGCCTGCCATCCAGTCAGTCAGGTTGCGCACTTGCTGATAGCGCCAGTGGGTGCCGATCAGATCACTGTCGTTGACATAGGCGTCGTAGATGTTTTCGCCTGACTGCATCTGTGTTTGCAGCTTTTCAACCACGTCCCCTTCACCGATCAGGTCATGCGTGACCTTGATGCCGGTGATCGCCGTGAAAGCGGGTGCCAACACCTGACTTTCGTATTCATGTGTTGTGATCGTCTCGGAAACGACCTTGATTTCCATGCCCTGAAACGGCGCGGCCGCATCAACAAAGAATTGCATCTCGGCTTCTTGCGCCTCGCGGTCCAGCACGGAAAGACCGGCGATCTCGTTGTCTAGAAATGCCCTCGCCGCTTCCATGTCGGCCCAGGCCGGCAAGGCCATACAGGCGATCATTGCGCCCATGGCCGTGGTTGACTTTAAAGAATAGTTCATTGGTGTCCTCCCAGACTATTGTTGAACTTTTTAGGTCGCCCGAAGTTCTCCGGACGATCTGTACTTCCGGTCTAAACCCAGCGGAAAACCGCTGCGGCATAGACAAGACAGGCCAGCAGCGCATAGGGCTGCGGGGCCACCTCTAAACCCAGCCATATCAAGTTGATAAAGGCTGAGCCCAACAGGGTGATGAAAAGACGATCGCCCCTTGTTGTTTCGATCCGAAGAATGCCCACGCGGGGTGTTTCGGGAAATTTGATTGCAAGAATTGTGAAGGTGATCAACAGACAAGCGATCACGACGAAAAAGATTGCGGTTGGAACCGTCCACGCCATCCATGCCATGTTTTGTGTCCCTCCTTTAAACGCGCCCGAGGGCAAAGCCCTTGGCGATGTAATTGCGCACAAAATAGATAACCAAAGCACCCGGTACGATTGTCAGCACACCAGCTGCGGCCAACACGCCCCAGTCAATACCTGCGGCCCCTTGGGTCCGTGTCATGATGGCCGCAATGGGTTTTGCGTCTACTGTTGTGAGCGTCCGGCTCAGCAGCAGTTCAACCCATGAGAACATGAAGCAGAAGAACGCGGCGACGCCGATGCCGCTGGCAATCAGTGGTGTGAAGATGCTGACAAAGAAACGCGGGAACGAATAACCGTCAAGATAGGCGGTTTCGTCAATCTCTTTCGGGACACCGCGCATGAAACCTTCGAGGATCCAGACGGCCAGTGGAACGTTAAACAGACAGTGTGCCAGCGCCACCGCGATATGCGTGTCAAACAGCCCGACCGATGAATAAAGCTGAAAGAAGGGCAGGGCGAAAACGGCAGGGGGTGCCATCCGGTTTGTCAGCAGCCAGAAAAAGAGGTGCTTGTCCCCCATGAAATGATACCGGCTGAACGCGTAGGCCGCAGGCAGAGCCACGGCGAGGCTGATAACCGTGTTCATGACCACATAGATCAGCGAGTTGATATAGCCGATATACCAGCTCTCATCCGTCAGGATTTTCACGTAATTGGCCAGGGTCAGATCGCGCGGGAAGAGCGTGAATGACCCCAAAATTTCCGTGTTGGTCTTCAGGCTCATGTTGATGAGCCAGTAGATCGGCAACAGCAGGAACAGCAGGTAAAGACCCATCACCACGGCCGAGCCATTGATTTTCGGGCTCTTCCGGCGCGCGGTTTTAACGTCGCTTGTAGCCTTCTGGCCTGTCGAGACGGTTTGGATGCTTGTGTCAGCCATTACACGCCATCCCTTTTGTCGAGATTCGTCATCACGGTGTAGAATACCCATGAAATCAACAGAATGACCAAAAAGTACATGATCGAGAACGCCGCCGCCGGGCCGAGGTCAAATTGCCCCAACGCCATCTTCACCAGATCAATGGACAGGAAGGTCGTTGCACTGCCGGGCCCGCCGCCAGTGACCACGAAAGGTTCGGTGTAGATCATGAAACTGTCCATGAAGCGCAACAGGATCGCGATCATCAAGACGCCTGCCATCTTGGGCAGCTCGATATAGCGGAACACGGCCCAGCGGCTGGCCTGATCGATCTTAGCAGCCTGATAATAGGCGTTAGGAATGGACTGCAGGCCAGCATAAGCAAGCAGAGCTACCAGCGAGGTCCAGTGCCAGACATCCATGACGATCACTGTTACCCAAGCGGCGAAGACGTCCTGCGTGTAGTTATAAGAAATGCCGAGCTTGTTGAGTGTATATCCCAGAAGCCCGATGTCCACGCGGCCGAAAATTTGCCAGATGGTGCCGACCACGTTCCACGGAATAAGGAGTGGCAGCGACATCATGACAAGACAGAAAGACGCCCAAAAGCCGCTTTTGGGCATGTTGAGTGCTATAAAAATGCCCAGTGGAATTTCAATCGCCAGAATGATGCCAGAGAACATGAGCTGCCGCCAAAGCGCGTCCCACATGCGATCGTCCTGCAGCATCTCGCGGAACCATTCGAGCCCTGCCCAAAAGAATTCGTTATTGCCGAATGTGTCTTGGACCGAATAATTGACCACGGTCATCAGCGGGATCACCGCAGAAAAGGCCACCAGCACAAGAACGGGCAACACGAGAAACCACGCTTTCTGGTTTACGGTCTTATTCACGTTGCAGTCTCCTCTTGAGCGGTGACGCGCCAGTCGTCGGCATAGACATTGATCCCTTCGGCGTCGAAAGTGATGTGGCTGGCACCGTCAGGAATTGGTGCGCCTTCCTCGGCGATGGCGCTGACTTTGTGCCCCTCGACGTCAAGACGAATGACTTTATGACGGCCCACGTCCTCAACCCGCGTGACACGTGCCGGGATGCCCGTGTCTGAAAGGTGGACGAATTCAGGGCGCACGCCGACCTGCACCTTTCCACCAA
Source organism: uncultured Alphaproteobacteria bacterium (assembly GCA_963796445.1). Taxonomy (GTDB): domain Bacteria; phylum Pseudomonadota; class Alphaproteobacteria; order Rhodobacterales; family Rhodobacteraceae; genus Roseobacter. The sequence goes on from CAWCLQ010000007.1 coordinate 24,558, forward strand.
CGGGCGCATAGCCCGCGCCAAGCGGGACAGGTACGCCAGCAATTTTGGCGGTTGTGCCATCGATTTGCGCAGTAAAGAGGTTCATTCCCGGCGAGCCGATAAAATAGCCCACAAAAGTGTGCGCTGGGCGCTCGAACAGTTCTTGCGGCGTGCCTATCTGTACGACACGCCCGTCATACATGACCACGACTTTGTCTGCGAACGTCAGCGCTTCGGTCTGGTCATGCGTCACGTAGATCATTGTGTGGCCAAACTCGTGGTGCAGCGACTTGAGCTGTGTGCGCAGCTCCCACTTCATGTGCGGGTCGATGACGGTAAGCGGTTCATCGAAGAGCAGCGCATTGACGTCTTCGCGCACCATGCCACGCCCCAGCGAAATCTTTTGCTTTGCGTCTGCCGTCAGCCCGCGCGCCTTGCGGTTCAGTTGCTCTTCCATGCCGATCATCTTTGCAATCTGTTGGACGCGCTGGGCGACATATGCCGCGTCTGCCCCGCGATTGCGCAGTGGAAAGGCCAGATTGTCGTGGACGGTCATGGTGTCGTAAACCACTGGAAACTGGAATACCTGCGCGATGTTACGCTCGGCGGTTGGGGCGTCTGTCACGTCGACGTCGTCAAAGAGAATACGGCCCTGACTGGGGTGCAGAAGCCCCGAGATAATGTTGAGCAGTGTCGACTTTCCGCAGCCTGATGCCCCAAGCAGAGCGTATGCTTCACCGTCAACCCAGTCATGGTTCAGCTCTTTGAGGGCGAAGTCATCTTCGGAGGAGGGGTTAGGCGAATAGGAATGCGCAAGGTTGTCCAACGTGATCTTGGCCATTATGCAGCCTCCGCATATTGAGCGGCTGACACCAATGCCCCATCGGTGCCAAAAATGTAGATACGCGACGGATCGAGAAACACATCAAGCGATTGTCCGGGTTGCAAAGATTGAACGCCATGCACCAGACCCACCCAGCGCGCACCATGGTGATCGAGGTGCACAAACGTCTCTGACCCCGTAATTTCGGTGACGTTCAGAACGGTATCAAAAGTAATCGCATCGGGGCCACGCGCTGAAAGTTCCAGATGATTGGGCCGGAACCCGGCGGTATAGGTGCCGTCCGCAAGTGAGGATAAAGCGTCTGGTAAGGCCACGGCCGCGTCCTTCCCGAAACGAAGTTTGTCACCCTGTTTCGTGATCTCAAGAAAATTCATTGGCGGGTCTGAAAAGACCCGCGCGGTCGCCGTATCGACCGGGCGACGATACACAGAAGGTGTCGGTCCAAACTGAGTGACCCGCCCCTCCCAAAGCGTTGCCGTGTTCCCGCCAAGCAGTAGTGCCTCTTCGGGTTCGGTTGTTGCGTAAACAAAGATCGATCCGGAACGTTCGAAAATCTTGGGAATCTCTTCGCGCAATTCTTCACGCAGCTTGTAGTCCAGGTTCGCCAGTGGCTCATCGAGCAGAACCAGCCCCGCGTTTTTGACCAGCGCGCGCGCCAGCGCACAGCGCTGTTGCTGCCCGCCGGACAATTCCAGCGGTTTCCGGTCCAGCATCGGTGTCAGTTGCATAAGCTCGGCCGTCTCGCGCACGGCGCTGTCAATTTCGGCTTTGGACTTGCCTACCAGCTTCATCGGGGAGGCGATGTTGTCATAGACCGACATCGACGGATAATTGATGAATTGCTGGTACACCATGGCCACCTTGCGGTCTTGTACCCTCATTCCGGTGACGTCCTCACCGTTCCAATGCACTGATCCTGTTGCAGGAACGTCCAGACCTGCCATCAGCCGCATCAACGATGTTTTCCCCGAAAGCGTCGGCCCCAGCAAAACGTTCATCGTGCCCTTTTCCAACGTCAGGTCAGTTGGATGGATGTGAACCTCTCCACCAACCGTTTTGGATACATTCTTGAGCGCTAGAGTCATTGCAGTGGCCTCGTCATTCTGCTGCCTTGGCTGAGAAATTGCTGTGGTCTGTCATCCACGCTTCAATTTCTGCGATTTCATCATCTGTCAGACGCAAACCCAGCTTGCTGCGGCGCCATACGATATCATTGGCATGGCGTGCGAACTCATGTTTCATCAGCCAGCGCACCTCTGCTTCTGTCAGTGTGGCGCCAAAGGAATTGCCCAAGTCTTCTTTACTGTGCGCATCCCCCAGCAACAGCCAGGCATCTGTTCCATAGGCACGGATCAGGCGGCGCGCCCATTTTTCACTTAGAAACGGGTAGTCTTGCGCCAGCTTATTGATCAGCTTTTCAACGTCCTGCACCGCAAAATCACCACCTGGAAGCGCTACGCCCGCGGTCCAGTGGCCGGGTGTACCAGCAAAGAACGGTACGATCTTGTCCATCGCGTCTTCGGCCAGCTTGCGGTAAGTGGTGATCTTGCCACCAAATACATTCAGGATCGGCGCGCCGCCGCTGTCGTCAACCTTCAACGTGTAATCACGCGTTGCCGCAGTCGCACTTGATGCACCATCATCGTAAAGCGGACGCACACCCGAATAGGACCAGACCACATCGTCCTGACCCAGTTTGGTTTTGAAATAACCGTTCGCAAAGTTCAGCAGGTAGTCACGCTCTTCTTCTGTGCATTCTGGCTTTATCGACGGATCGCTGTGTTCGGCATCGGTTGTCCCGATCAACGTGAAATCAGTCTCATATGGAATGGCAAAGATGATCCGTCCATCAGCGCCCTGAAAGAAGTAGCACTTGGGATGGTCGTATACCTTGTTCACCACGATGTGGCTGCCACGCACCAAACGCACACCTTCGCGGGAATTGATCCGCACCTTGCTTTGTATGATGTCGCCGACCCAAGGGCCCCCTGCGTTGACCAGCATGCGCGCGCGATGCGTGGATGTTTTTCCTGTGCTCGCATCTTCCGTTGTGATTTCCCAAATATCGTCTACGCGTGCAGCGGACAGGACCTTGATATTGACCATGATGTCGGCGCCGCGCTTTTCCGCGTCACGTGCGTTCAGTGCGACCAGCCGTGAATCTTCAATCCAGCAATCAGAATATTCGAAAGCTTTTTCGAATTTATCGTCGAGCGGTGCGCCTTCCGGTGTACCCTTGAGGTTAATCGTGGTGGTTCCGGGCAGAATTTTTCGACCCCCGAGGTTGTCATAGAGAAAAAGCCCGAACCGGATAAGCCAAGCAGGTCTACGGCCTTTCATCCAAGGCATAACAATGTTGAGTATGTTCGATGTCGGCGTGCCGCCTTCAAAACGCATATCGCGGTGATATGGCAGAACAAAGCGCATGGGCCAGCTTATGTGCGGCATTGCTTGCAGCAGAACTTCCCGTTCGATCAGAGCGTGGCGGACAAGGTTGATCTCGAAGTATTCAAGATAGCGTAAACCGCCATGAAAGAGCTTAGTGGACGCGGACGAAGTTGCTGACGCCAGATCACCCATCTCTGCTAGCGAAACCGACAAACCACGCCCGGCCGCGTCGCGCGCGATTCCGCACCCATTGATCCCACCGCCTATGATGAACAGGTCCCGAACGTCTTTATGCTGTGGTTGCTTCGACAACGGGCCCCCCCTTTTCCGCGATGTTCGAACTTGGTCGTATTGTTAGGTAACTGCCGCGTTAAGTGCAATATATTTTCGTTTCTTTTCGTTTTTGATGTTTAATCCAAGGAAATTAGTGAGTTTTCGCAAAACTTGGCCTGCGATTTTTCGTAGAATGCTATTGTTTCCCGGGCGTCTTTCTATGTTCTTTTGGGTAATTTTCGCGACTCGCTTGAACCTCTTTTTAAGCGGTGGCCTTGAAAGCGCGCTTTCTTCGCGCATAATCGAGCGCAAAGGAAAGCACGTATGTCTCAATCGTTCCGACAGCCTGAAATACTCGATATTGCGCGGCGCGAAGGCAAGGTGAGTGTCGAAGAGCTTGCCACCCACTTCAATGTCACCCTTCAAACAATACGGCGCGACTTAAGCGATCTTGCGGATGCAGGAAAACTTGAGCGGGTGCACGGCGGTGCAATCCACCCTTCGGGCACGATGAACATCGAGTATGAAGAGCGGCGCACGCTGAATGAGGCCGAGAAGGCTGGTATCGCACGCACGTGTGTTGAGCATATTCCAGACGGGTCTTCGCTGTTTTTGAATATCGGTACCAGCACCGAGGCTGTTGCTCGGGAATTGTTGGGCCACTCGGGTCTGCTTGTTGTGACAAACAATATGAATGTGGCAAACATTCTGGTCGCCAATCCTGATTGCCAGATCATTCTGACCGGCGGAGCCTTAAGGCGATCTGACGGTGGCCTTGTCGGTGCGATCACGATCGACAGTATTCGACAGTTCAAGTTTGATATCGCTGTCATCGGTTGTTCGGCGATGGACGATGACGGCGACTTACTTGATTTCGACATTCAGGAAGTGAGTGTCAGCCAGACAATCCTCAGCAGGGCACGCAAGAGTTTTCTGGTTGCGGATCATTCCAAATTTACGCGCAGTGCGCCCGGTCGCATCGCGTCGCTCTCCCAAATTGATGCGCTGTTCACGGACCAGCCGTTGCCCGCTTATCTTGCCGCGCGCTGCAAAGACTGGCGCACCGAAGTTCATCTGGGAATCTGACAGCCTTGTGCCGTATAGCGCCTTACGAAAATCACACATGCAGGAATGACGGGGCTATTCTGAAGTGCAGCTGCCGATAAACGGGTGACTATCGCCAGTCGGTTTCATTCAGGCCCAGCTTCTTGATCCGGGAGTAAAGCGTCGTTGCCTGAATGCCGAGTATCGAAGCTGCGCCGTCGGGCCCCGACACTTTGCCGCCGGTTTCTCGCAAGCACGCAATGAGGTTCGCTGTGGCCATGCTTTCGATTTCACGCTCGGTTAACAAGGCAGAGCGGCTGCGCGCATCGCTCAGGGGGGCTGACATGATCTCGACCTTAAGCTTGCCGCCGGTCGATACGATCGCGCCGCGTTCGATGACGTTGGCCAGTTCGCGCACATTTCCGGGCCAGTCATAGTTTTGCAAAGTCCGGACAGTGCCTTCCGTTACAATCGGTCTTTGACGGTTCAGCCGTTTGCAGGCGAGCTTCAAAAGGTGTGCTACCAGCGGGGGGATATCATCCGGCCTTTCGCGCAGTGGCGTGCAGTGGATGGGAAACACACTCAGGTGAAAGAACAGATCTTGCCGAAACCGGCCGGCTTGCACCTCACGTTCAAGGTTTCGACTGGTGGATGCGATCACCCGGACATTGATGTCGCGCCGCCTCGTTTCTCCGGTGCGGGATACAAAACCTGTCTGCAAGGCATTCAGCAAACGGCCCTGCTGTTCTAGGGGGATTTCCGTGACCTCATCCAGAAAAAGCGTGCCGCCGTTGGCAAGTTCCAAGCTTCCGGCCTTGTCTTGCCGTGCGTCCGCGTTGGCGCCGCGAACATGTCCGAATAATTCGTCCTCTGTCGTGTTGTCCGAAAAGGATCCGCACTGAAAGTGAATAAGCGGTCTGCGGCGGCGGTCACTGTCTTTGTGAATTGCCGACGCAACCAGCGATTTACCCGTGCCCGCCTCACCGGTGATCAGCACATTAGCTGACGTGCGCGAGACGAGTTCGACGCGCGTCAGCAAAGCTTGCGTAGCTGGTGAGGCACCGACGATATCATGGTGCGCGCGTTCGATGCTGATCGCTTCCTGCAGGTACGTGTTCTCTTGTTCCAGCTGGTCGCGCAGGGCGGCCACTTCTTGCATGGCTTCCTGGAGGCGATGTTCGTTTTCCTTGCGTTCGGTGATGTCGCGGAAAATAACGACAGCACCGGCGAGTTCATTGTTGTCGTAAATCGGCGTGGATACATATTCGACGCGGATCGGTTTCCCGTCTTTGCGCCAAAAAACCTCATCTTCGATGCGGTTAACCTCTTCGTGGCGGAAAGACTGATAAATAGGGCACTGGTGCGACGGGTAGGTTTCGCCGCTCAGGTGGTGATGGTGGATCATTGAATGAATGTCGTGCCCCAGCAGGTCTTCTGCTGACCATCCCAGCATTTCTTGCGCAGCCCGGTTCACGAAAGTGGTTTTGCCATCTGCGTTTACGCCGTAAATGCCCTCTCCTGCAGCATTCAGGATCAATTGGTTCTGGCGTTCCAGCTCTGCGAAAAACGCTTGGGCGCGCTGCCATTCCATAAGGCCGTGACGGTGCATGTTTGCAGCTTCTGTTTTGCGCGTGCGGACCTCCATTTCATCCAGATCAATGAAAGCTAAAAGCACTTTGTCTGCTTTGTCTTCCATGAACTGTCCCCGGATTTCACAGCGCACGGGCGTCTTGTCTTCTTTCTGCAGGGCGACATTGCGCGTCCAGGCTGAGGTGCGATGTTCGGCTTCCTGCAGGAAGAGCATCATCTGCTGGATTGATCCGTCGAGGAAGTGTGAAAACCGTTTGCCCACCAGTACGTCAGTGCCAAACAGCTTGTAGCTTGGCGCATTTGCGGTCTCGATAAGGTCGGTAGAGATATCAACAAGCACTGCAGGCGCTACTTGCTGAGCGAGCAGTGAATCGTATGTGGGAAAGCTGTCAGACATGTCTGTAGGGTTCCCTCAAGTTTCACTGCAACGCAACACGAATTTTCGTAATTTATGAAATCTCGTAAAAAATAATCTACGAAAAATTCTAAAATACGTATCTTTATCAGGCGTTTAAAGGAATTTTAAAAATTGGCATTTTCCCTTTTCTAAACCGACCCGCTGAAACAGTTTGTTAGGGGACTAGCAAACAGGAGATGGAAAATGTCGCTGAAAAGTTTGGGAAACCCGTTCTCGGAAAAAACAGATCTACGGCACGGCGCTGACTGCGGGTGTGACGGATGCCTGTCCAGTCATGGACACGACAAGGATCACATCGAAGCGCCAAGCATGTCTTCCGAGGAAATCATGGAGCGCGCAGTAGAAAGTGCGATTGTCCGTTCCATGTTCGGCCAGAACGATATCAAACGGCGGTCGTTCATGGGCATGTTGGGCGGTTCAACGGTTGCAGCAGCACTCGCATCGGTTTTCCCAATTGAAAAGGCAACGGCGGCTATTCTGGACAACCTGGGCCCGCCCGAGAAGACCGACCTGAACATCGGCTTTGTCCCGATCACCTGTGCGACGCCTATCATCATGGCGCAACCTTTGGGTTTTTACGAACGCTACGGGCTTAACGCGCAAGTTATCAAGACGGCGGGTTGGGCGGTTGCGCGCGACAAATCGCTAAACGGTGAATATGACGCGAGCCACATGCTGACACCCATGCCTTTGGCAATGACGCTGGGCGCGGGTTCGGTTGCTGAGCCCTACATCATGCCGGCGGTCGAAAATATTAACGGACAAGCGATTGTTCTGTCGAATGAGCACCTCGACAAACGTGATCCGGCGCAGTGGAAGGGCTTTACCTTCGGCGTGCCGTTTGAATATTCGATGCACAACTTCCTGTTGCGCTACTACGTGGCTGAGTTTGGCCTCGACCCCGACGTGGATATCCAAATCCGCGTTGTGCCCCCGCCAGAGATGGTTGCAAACCTGCGCGCGGGCAACCTTGACGGATACCTGTCGCCTGACCCGTTCAACCAGCGTGCGGTCTACGAAGGTATCGGCTTTATCCACCTGTTAACGAAAGACATTTGGGAAGGTCACCCCTGCTGTGCGTTCGCGGCTCCCTTGAGCTTTGCGCAGGAATTACCGAACACCTACGGTGCTTTGCTGAAATCAATCATCGACGCCACGCAATACGCTTCAAACCCTGAAAATCGTAAAGAAATCTCGACTGCGATTGCCCCGACCAATTACCTGAACCAGCCGGTGACGGTGATCGAACAAGTGTTGACAGGAACCTTCGCCGACGGCTTGGGTGAGGTGCAGCGTGTGCCGGACCGGATCGATTTTGACCCGTTCCCGTGGCATTCAATGGGCGTGTGGATCCTGACCCAGATGAAACGCTGGGGCTATATCGAGGGTGACATCGACTACAAGGCTGTGGCCGAACAGGTTTATCTCGCGGCGGATGCGCGAAAGGTCATGGAAGACTTGGGGTATGACGCACCGCAAGAGACCTACAAGACGCACACGATCATGGGTAAGACCTTCGATTCCGACAAGGCGGAGGAGTACGTCAAAAGCTTCCCAATCGGAAAGGGCTGATCCATGGACACGCTATCGCTCAACCAGCGTGCAGCGCTTTGGTCTGTCTTGTTGCTGGTGGTGGGGCTCCTCTCGTGGGAGCTCTCCATCCCGGCGCAAAAGGCGGTAGAGGAGCTGACCGAATACGAGATCCTGACAGGGGCGGGCTCTGCCAAAGCGGGCGTGCCACCCCCCAGTCAGGTCGCGGTCAAGGCGTGGGAACAACTGTCGAACCCGTTCTATGATGCCGGCCCGAACGATAAAGGCATCGGCATTCAGATCGGATATTCCATCTACCGCGTTCTGACGGGGTATTTTCTGGCAGCGGCAGTGGCCATCCCTCTGGGGTTCTTGATTGGTATGTCGCCAGTTGCCTACAAAGCGCTCAACCCGTTCATTCAGGTGCTCAGGCCGATTTCACCGCTCGCTTGGATGCCGCTGGCGCTGTTCATCATCGGGGACAGTGAGGCGTCAGCGATCTTTGTGATTTTTATTTGCTCGATCTGGCCGATGCTGATTAACACCGCCTTTGGGGTGGCTGCGGTCAGGCAAGACTGGGTGAATGTTGCCCGGACACATGAACTGGGTCATCTGAAGACAGCCTTTTCCGTCATCCTTCCGGCTGCTGCACCCACGATCGTGACGGGCATGCGCATCTCGATCGGTATCGCGTGGCTGGTGATTGTCGCAGCAGAGATGCTCGTCGGGGGCACCGGGATCGGGTATTACGTCTGGAACGAGTGGAACAACCTCGACCTGACGTCGGTGGTCTTCTCGATCCTCATGATCGGTGTTGTCGGCATGTTGCTGGATTCAGCCTTTGGGTTGCTGCAGCGCACAGTGTCTTACGTGGAATAGGAGCAGTCATGTCCAAACCATTTCTCAGTATCGAAAACCTCACGCAGGTTTATCCAGATGGGCAGGGCGGTGATCTGACCGTTTTTGAAAATGCCAACTTCGGCGTGGAAAAAGGTGAGTTTGTCGTCATTCTTGGCCATTCGGGCTGCGGCAAGTCCACGATCATGAACATCCTTGCCGGGTTGGCAGAGCCGACAAGTGGCGTGGTCAAGATGGACGGCTACGAGGTGTCTGGGCCTAGTCTTGACCGTGGCGTCGTGTTTCAGAACTATTCGCTGTTGCCATGGCTATCGACGCTTAAAAACGTAACCTTCGGTGTGGCCGCGCGCCATCCGGAATGGAGCAAGGCACAAGTGGTAGAGCATTCCACAAAATACCTTGCGATGGTCGGGCTTGAAGGGGATGTGATCCACCGCAAGCCCAGCCAGTTGTCTGGTGGTATGCGTCAGCGGGTGTCGATCGCACGGGCTTTTGCCAATCACCCGCAGTTATTGCTGTTGGACGAACCTTTTGGCGCGCTTGATGCGCTGACGCGGGGCACAATCCAGGATGAGTTGTTAAAAATCTGGGGCGGCACACAGCAAACCGTCTTTATGATCACGCATGACATCGACGAGGCCATTCTCTTGGCAGACCGCATCCTGCTGATGACCAACGGGCCGTTTGCGCGTGTGGCAGAATTGGTGGAGATCACCATTCCAAGGCCACGTACTCGGACAGGCATCGTAGAACATCCGAACTACTATGCGATCCGCAATCACTTGGTTCACTTTCTGGGGGAGCGGTCCAAGGAGCTTGCCGGACAGCACACCGACGGACCCAACCACCCAACCCCCGTACGGATCGACAAGATGGAAACCTCGGCGAAAAACGAGGTGGACGCCCCACGACCTTTGCGCGCCGTGAACAGCTGATCACGCGCGCGCTGACTAGAGAGGAGAAATAGAAATGAAAGATATCACTGAAATGACCGAGATGATGACAAAGGAAGACGTCACCGCAATGATCCTGTCCGCCAAGCGGACTTCTGGCATGACGTGGGAAGAAATCGCCGACAAGATCGACATGTCGCCTGTTTGGACCCACTCTGCCGCGATGGGTATGAACGCGATGCCTAAGGACAAAGCAGAAGCGCTGTCTCAGGTCATGGGCCTGCCACAGGAAGCCGCAATCGTGCTGACTGAAAGCCCCACTAAGATCTGGGAACAAGCGGTGCCAACCGACCCCTGCATCTATCGCTTGTACGAAATCGTTGGCGTCTATGGCCCAACAATCAAAGCGATTATCAACGAGAAGTTTGGCGAGGGCATCATGTCCGCCATCGACTTTGATATGCAGATCACACGCGTCGAAAACCCTAAAGGAGACCGTGTAAAGATCGAGATGTCTGGCAAATACCTGTCGTACAACTCCTGGTGAAAAGCGCAGATGTGGCGCGGCTGTGCAGAACTGGCCGCGCCGTTTTATTTAGAAGAAAGCCTGTAGATGACCCGCGCACCAGTTCCGCCGTTTACCTACGAAGATGCCGTGAAAAAGGTGCGCATGGCCGAAAACGCCTGGAATACGCGTGACCCTGCAAATGTGGCGCAGGCGTATACGCCAGATACAAAGTGGCGCAACCGGTCGCAATTTCTGACTGGACGGGCTGAGGTCCAGGATTTTCTGACCCACAAATGGAGCGGGGAACGCGACTACCGCCTCATTAAGGAAATCTGGGCGTTCGCTGACACGCGCATCGCCGTGCGCTTTTGTTATGAATACCAAGACAGTGCTGGAAACTGGTTCAGAGCTTTTGGCAACGAGAATTGGGAATTTGACGAAGGCGGCTATATGGCTGTGCGGCACGCGTCTATCAATGACGTTTCGATAGCAGAAAAAGAGCGCTTGTTTCTGTGGCCTCAGGGGCCAAGACCAGAGGATCACCCCGGCCTGACAGAACTGGGATTGTAGCCGCCGCGACTGGGCAGAACTTCACCACCTTTTGCAACCGGTCAGCACCAAAAGCGGCCTGACCCATAGAACTCTATTTAAAAACCGCGTGTTTTGCTGAACGACTGTTCTGTTTGCTTAACCCGCCGCAAATCATCTGCCGCGCCAAAAGCAGATGTGATCAAAGCCCTTGATTGTTATTGAGCTTCCACACAATACCGGTGCTTACTGGTGTCCTTTTGTTTTTCTGTCTATTTCTGGTGCCCAAGACTGCCAGAAAGGTGGAGTGTTAATGACAAAAGAAACGCGATCGCGTCCGCAAATAATCTGCGGCATTGGCTTGCCCTGCCAAGCATTGCGTCGTCCTTCCATATGAAAGACGCGCCGCTTCTCAATCTGGCCCTTGCTTTGGTCATCGCCATCGCGCTGGGCTGGCTGCTGATGGTCGGGCAATCCATTCTGCTGCCGATCGTAACAGCGTTGATTGCCGTTTATGTAATGATCTCTGCGTCTGATGCACTGCATGCTCTGCCGATGTTTCGTATATTGCCTGTGGCGTTGTTGCGATTTTTGCTTTTGTCAGTGTTTGCTGCCGCAATCATTTTCCTCGCAGTTCTGGCTGCAGCAACGGTGCGGGAAATCGCGTCGGTGGCCCCCATATACGAGACAAATCTGGACGCTTTCTTGGAAGATGTTGCGGTCAGGTTTCAGCTGGACCGGCAGTTTCTGTGGCAGGAACTGCGCGAAGTCACAATCGATGCATTTGACTTGCGTGTCGTCATCCTGGGTCTTCTGGGCGGGTTCACGAACGTCAGTGCGACCGTCTTTCTGATCGTGATCTACGCGGCATTCTTGATGAACGAACGCGAGGTCTTTCAGCAAAAACTGGCAGCGGCGTTTTCAACGCCTGAACAATCGGACAAAGTCCGCAGCCTTATTCGTGAAATCAACATGCGGATCAGTGAATATCTTTTGGTGAAAACCTTGATCAATATTGCGCTGGGCGGGGTTTCGTTTGTGATCCTATGGGCGCATGGCATAGACTTCGCACTGTTTTGGGCGGTTGTGATCGGGGTGTTGAACTACATCCCTTATGTAGGCTCACTTTTGGGTGTTCTTTTTCCTGTTGTCCTGTCGTTCGCGCAGTTTGTATCGCTTCCGCTCACATTGTCACTGGCCGCATTCCTCATCACCGTTCAAGTTTTGCTTGGTAACTACGTGGAGCCCCGTTTTGTCGGGCGACAGGTCAATCTTAGCCCGCTTGTTGTTCTAATGGCATTGTCGGTTTGGACGGCGCTGTGGGGCATTCCGGGTGCTATTCTGGCGGTGCCGATGACCTCGGTCGTTGCGATTATCCTGTCCAGTTTCGAGTCTACGCGGTTTCTTGCAGTCTTATTGGCTGAGCGGATCGAGGAATAACCTGCGCATAAAGAAAAAGGGACTGCCGGAACAGACCAATACTGTGGCGGCGATGATCTCATTGCCGCAAATCTAGCCGAGATAACTGATACCGACCATCGCGTTGCCGCTTAGGCGGTTGCTGCGCAGCAGCAAAAGCCCCATGATGCGCGCAAGGAGAACCAGCTCATGTCGATTACTGCAAGTATCTATCACTTGACGCACTACAAATATGATCGGCCTGTCATGCTCGGGCCGCAGTCCATCCGGTTAAGGCCAGCGCCGCATTCGCGCACACGTGTCATTTCGCACAGTCTGACGGTTTCGCCGTCAGATCATTTCGTTAATCACCAACAAGATCCATACGGCAACTGGCTCGCCCGGTTTGTGTTTCCCGAACCCGTGCGCGAGTTCAAGATCGAAGTGGATCTTGTGGCCGACATGTCGGTCTACAACCCGTTCGATTTCTTTGTTGAAGATACGGTGAAGACTTATCCCTTTGTCTATGACGAGGATATTGCGCCTGACCTGAGCATTTATCTGCGCGCAGATCCCGTTGGCCCGTTGTTGCAGAGTTTTCTGGCGAGCGTGTCCCGCGAACCAATGGTGACAATCGATTTTCTGGTGATGCTCAACAGCCGTTTGGCGACGGAAATCAATTATGAAATCCGGATGGAGCCGGGAGTTCAGACTGCTGAAGAAACGCTTGGGCGGGCGGCAGGGTCATGTCGGGATACAAGCTGGCTATTGGTGCAGGTGTTGCGCAACCTTGGCCTCGCTGCGCGCTTTGTGTCGGGGTACCTCATTCAGCTCAAGCCGGACCTGATTGCGATTGATGGCCCCGCGGGGACAGACAAGGACTTTACCGATCTGCATGCATGGGTTGAGGTCTATCTGCCCGGTGCGGGTTGGGTGGGCCTTGATCCAACATCGGGCCTGCTCGCTGGCGAAAGCCATATTCCGCTGGCCGCGACGCCACACTACCGGCATGCCGCGCCGATTTCGGGCGCTGCAAGTGCTGCTGAGGTGGATTTTTCGTTTGACATGCAGGTCACGCGCACGGCCGAGCATCCGCGCATTACCAAACCGTTTTCGGATACCGCATGGGACGCGCTGAATACCTTGGGGGCCGAGGTCGACAAACGGCTCACGGCAGGTGACGTGCGCCTGACGATGGGGGGCGAGCCAACTTTTGTGTCGATTGATGACTTTGAAAGTGCCGAATGGAATTCAGATGCGGTTGGTCCCACCAAACGCGGGTTGGCCGACGATTTGATGCGCCGTTTGCAGGGCAAGTTTTCCAAAGGCGGGTTGCTGCACTACGGTCAGGGCAAATGGTATCCGGGCGAAACACTGCCCCGTTGGACCTTTTCACTTTTCTGGCGCAAAGACGGGCACCCGATTTGGCATAACCCTGATCTGCTGGCACGTGAAGACACCAACGAAGATGTGGGCCCGAAAGATGCCGAGGCACTGCTTAAGGCGATTGCTGACACGCTTGCCGTTCCACAAGCCAACGTTTTGCCTGCTTTCGAAGACCCTGCAGAGTGGATCGTGAAAGAGGGCAACCTGCCTGCGAATGTGACGCCGGAAAACTCTAAGCTGGCCGACCCGGAAGAGCGTGCGCGCATTGCCCGCGTGTTCGAGCGGGGCCTGACAACACCTGCAGGGTACGTTTTGCCAGTTCAGCGCTGGCAGGCACGCGCCTCAAGCCCATGGATGTCAGAGGTCTGGAACATGCGCCGCGGGAAAGTCTTCCTCGTTCCCGGAGACAGCCCTGTCGGCTACCGTTTGCCGCTGGGTACCTTGCCGCACATTCCCGAAAGCGATTACCCGTTCATCAACCCGCAAGACCCGACCGAACCGCGCGGACCACTGCCGCAGCCGATCGAGTATCGCGCAGATGCGGAACCGGAAGCCGATGGCGTGGACAAGCGGGCTCAGACTATTGCATCCCGGACGCAGGCACCCGCGGGCCAACAGCAGGTTGAGCAGACGATTAGTGATTTAAACGGTCGTGTCAGAACTGCGATATCGGTCGAGCCGCGTGATGGCCGTCTGTGCGTATTCCTGCCGCCTGTAGAAAAACTTGAAGATTACCTTGAGCTTATCGCAGCCGTTGAAGCCGCAGCTAAAACCATCAACCGCAAAGTGCTGATCGAAGGCTACGCGCCACCACATGACCCGCGCGTCGAGGTGATGCGCATTGCGCCTGATCCCGGCGTGCTGGAGGTCAACATTCATCCTGCAGCCAGTTGGGAAGACTGTGTAGCGACCACCGAGACCGTCTATGAAGAGGCACGCCAGTGCCGCTTGGGCACCGATAAGTTCATGGTCGATGGCCGGCACACGGGCACAGGCGGCGGCAACCATGTCGTTGTCGGCGGGGCAACGCCAGCTGACAGTCCGTTCCTGCGCCGGCCTGATCTGCTGAAAAGTCTTATCTTGTTCTGGCAGCGTCACCCAAGCCTGTCCTACCTGTTTTCGGGCACCTTCGTGGGGCCCACATCACAGGCACCGCGCATCGACGAGGCCCGCCATGATGTGCTCTACGAGCTTGAGATTGCCCTTGACCAGATTTGGCCTCCGGCGGAAGGCACGCCCCCCCCGCCTTGGTTGACAGACCGCTTGCTGCGAAATGCGTTGATTGATGTCACCGGAAATACGCACCGGACCGAGATTTGCATCGACAAGCTGTTTTCGCCCGATGGCCCTACAGGGCGGTTGGGGCTGGTGGAATTTCGTGGTTTCGAGATGCCACCAAACCCGCGCATGAGCCTTGCACAACAACTCTTGCTGCGCGCCATTATTGTCCGCTGTTGGGAAGATCCTATCAGTGGCAATCTAACACGGTGGGGCACGACGTTGCATGACCGCTTCATGCTGCCGGCCTTCATCTGGGAAGACTTTCAGGCTGTTCTGGGCGATCTGCGGGCGCATGACATGCGCCTTGATCCTGCTTGGTTCGAAGCGCAGGCCGAATTCCGGTTCCCCTTTTGTGGGGAGGTCTCTTACGAGGGTGTGACGCTGGAGTTGCGACAGGCTTTGGAGCCTTGGCATGTTCTGGGTGAAACAGGCGCGATTGGTGGTACCGTGCGTTATACCGACAGCTCATCAGAGCGGTTGCAGGTCACGCTCAAGGGGGCAAACCCTGACCGTTATAACGTAACGGCCAACCAGCGTGTCGTTCCCCTGACGCCCACTGCCGTCAATGGCACGTGGGTTGGGGGCGTGCGCTACAAGGCGTGGAAACCTGCGTTGTCGTTGCATCCTGTGCTGGAAGTCGACGCGCCGCTGACGTTTGATATATATGATACGTGGACGGGCACCTCGCTTGGTGGATGCCGGTACCACGTAGCGCATCCCGGCGGGCGTAATTTCGATACGTTTCCCGTCAACGGGAATGAAGCGGAGGCACGGCGCTTGAGCAGATTTGAAAAGATGGGGCATACGCCAGGCGCGGTGCCCCCGACGCCAGAACGGCCACACCCTGAATTCCCGCTGACCCTCGACTTGCGTCGCAGGCCTGGCCTCTAGCACGATGCAGCAACCGCAATCTCAGCCGTCTGATCCATCCTACCGCGATCTTCTTGCGCACTACAGGGCGCAGGTCGCAACCGGTGCGGCGCATAGCGACGAGATGTTGAACCCGGACGGAACTGTCAAAGCGGTCTGGCAGCCGTTCTTTACCCACCTAAGCGGTTTGACGCCTGAAGAGCTGGCTTTGCGCTTTGCGCGCGGCGATCAATACCTGCGCGACGCAGGTGTGCTGTATCGGCAGTATGACGAAACCCTTTCAAGTGAACGGGAATGGCCGTTAAGCCACATTCCGGTCATTCTGGGCGAAGAGGAATGGCAGGATATTTCTGCGGGACTGGTCGAACGCGCGGACCTTCTGGAATACGTGCTGCAGGATTTCTACGGTGAAAATACACTGGTCGGTTCTGGGCAATTACCAGCGACGCTTCTTAGTCAGAACCCTGCATGGCTTTTGCCGATGGTGGGGATGAGCGGACAGGAAAACCATCTTCTCAACACACTGTCTTTTGAAATCGGGCGCGGGCCAGATGGCAAATGGTGGGTGATCAGCGATATGATCGAGGCGCCTTCTACCGCAGGTTTTGCAATTGAAAATCGCATCGCGATGAGCCGGGTTTTTCCGAATTTCTTCAAAAGCTCGAATATTCACCGGCTTGCCGGGTTCTTTCAGGAATTCCGGCAGACTCTGGTTGCGTTAAAGGCGCAGGTTGATGGCGAAATTGCCTTGCTGTCGCCGGGCCCTTTGAACCAGAACTACGCAGAACACGCCTATATGGCGCGCTACCTCGGCTTGCTTTTGGTCGAAGGCGAAGACCTGATTGTTCAAAAGGGCAAAGCGATGGTGCGCACTGTTGCGGGGCCGAAACCGATCAGTCTGCTATGGAACAGGTTGCCAAGTGCCATGTTTGACCCGCTGGAATTGGACCCCACATCGATGTTGGGCACGCCTGGGTTGGTGCAGGCTTTGAGGGATGGTTCGTTAAAAACGGTGAATATGGTTGGCGCGGGCGTGATGGAAACACGGGCCTTGATGGCGTTCTTGCCCAAGATCGCGCGGGCGCGGTCGGGGCGCGGACTGTCCATGTCGAACATCGCCACATGGTGGTGTGGTCAAGACACCCAACGCGCGCAAGTGATCGAAAATGGCGACCGTATGATGGTCGGTAATGCTTTCTCGACGACGCCCCTAATGGCGGACCCTACGACCATTTCTCTCGACGGCGGTGGCGGCAACCAGCGCGAAGAACAGCTGGCAGAGGTTCTGAAATCGGCTGGGCGTAACCTTGTCGGTCAAGAAGCCGTGACCTTGTCCACAACGCCGGTCTATGAAAACGGCGCGCTGGTTGCGCGGCCTATGTGTATCCGGATTTCTCTGGGCCGCACAAAAGACGGTTGGGCCGTTATGCCGGGCGGATACGCTCGCATCAGTGCGGGCGACGACGCAAAGGCGCTCGCGATGCAGCGCGGCGGCAAAGTGGCCGATGTCTGGGTGACAAGCTCGAAACCGGTGCAGACGCCAAGCCTGTTATCGCATTCCACAAAACCGTTCAAACGCAGTTCAACCCATGAAATCCTGCCGAGCCGCGCTGCTGACAACCTCTTCTGGGTGGGACGCTATGTAGAACGGTCCGAGCAGAATATGCGTCTGTTTCGGGCATACTACGCCCGTATTTCGGATGGTGCCGGGCATGATGATACGTTGACGACTTACTTGCGCGCCCAACTGATGGACAACGTGAGGCCTGATGTCCGTTTGATCGCACAGCGTTTTGCCGAACCGTTGGGCCTTGGCTTGCAATCGGCGTCGCGGATCAGTGACCGGTTTTCGCCGGACGGTATGATGGCATTGCGCGCCTTGGTAAAACAGGTGCATGAACTGGACCGGCGCACGGTGGCAATGGTCGACATTCCTGCAGAGATCAGCACGCTTTTGCGTCAGGTCACGGGCTTTGCGGGGCTTGTTCATGAAAATATGTACCGCTCTGACGGATGGCGCTTTCTAAGCCTTGGGGTGTCGCTGGAGCGCGCGGCAAATATGTGCGCGGTACTTGCCGCGTGCGTTCCCGAAGATGCGCCGACCGGAGCGCTTGATCTGGCATTGGAGATCGGTGACAGCGTTGTTTCGCATCGGTCACGTTTTCAGGTGTCAGCGAATACGATCTCGGTTGTTGATCTACTTGGGCTGGACCCGAAAAACCCACGATCGGTCCGGTATCACGTCTCGCGTGCAAAGGAGCATATTGCGCAATTGCCCCGCCAAAGCTCGGGCCATCTATTGACGGAAGTCGCCCGTCAGGTTCTCATGGCAGAAACCAAGCTGGCCACCAGTCGGGTATTGGAAGTGACCCCTGCTTATCTTATTCAGATGCGGCAAGAGATACTGGACATTTCGGATGCTCTTAATGACCACCATCTGGTGTAGCGCATGATTTACAGCATCCGGCTTACCATCACGCACCACTATAACCAGCCAGCAGCGAACAGCAGACACCTGATCCGTGCGGTGCCAAAAAGTATCGCGCAACGGCAGCAGCTACAGAGCCATTTGCTGCAGGTTGTACCGGACCCGGAAGAGAGGTTCGAAGCGGCTGATTTCTTCGGCAATACGGAAACAGTGTGCACCTTGCTTGAAGCGCATCAGGAAATGTCCATTCGGTTGGCTTGTCATGTGCAGATGTTCCAGCCGGCGGCGTGGCTAGACCTGTCGCCGACGGTGCCGGAACTGCGCCATGCTTGGGAAAGTTGCACCGACTTGACCCCCGGGTCGCCTTTGCACTTTTTAGGTCCGACACGCCGTTTGGTGACTAACAAAGCAATCGTCGATTTTGCGCGGGATACGTTCAACGAGCATGACAGCGTCGCCGCTAACGTGATGCGTTTGGGGCAAGCGTTGCATGACTTGATGACCTTTGATGCCGCAGCCACAACCGTCGACACGGATGCTGCCGAAGCATTTCGCCTGCAACGCGGCGTCTGTCAGGATTTCAGCCACATTATGATCCTCGCTTTGCAAGCCTTGGGTATTCCTGCAGGCTACGTCAGCGGCTACCTGCGGACCTTGCCCCCCGAAGGCGGCGTGAAATTGGAAGGTGTTGACGCTATGCACGCCTGGGTGCGTGCGTGGTGCGGTGCCGAGCAGGGTTGGATCGAATATGATCCAACCAATGCCACGCGTGTCGGAACGGATCATATCGTTGTGGGGTACGGGCGTGATTATTCTGATGTGTCGCCCGTGAGCGGGCATTTGCGTTCGTCTGGAGGGCAGCGCAATTCGCAGGCGGTCGACGTCACGCTACTGAACTAAACGCATGACATTCCGCCGGCATGGGGGCTGACTAGGTCTTGCGTTTATAGGGCGGCAAATTCGTAAGCGCAGACCGTAAGGCATCTCCCCAGCTCTGAGAAATCAACTGGAAATATTCATCGCTGGCTTCAATGCGCACCTGCTCGTCGACTGCAAAGCTGTCTTGTGCATAAATCTGCACATCCAGCGGCAGCCCGACCGACAGGTTTGCCTTGATTGTTGAATCGAACGAAACCATCAGCAGCCTGATTGTGTCTTCAAAGCTCAGGTCGGGTTCATACGCTCGGACAAGGATTGGCTTGCCGTATTTTGCTTCGCCAATCTGGAAAAATGGTGCATCATCAGTAACCTCTATGAAGTTACCTTCAGGGTAAATCAAAAAGAGTGTTGGCAAACCGCCTTTGATCTGTCCGCCAACAATAACGGATGCTTTGAAGCCGGAGGATGCCGCTTGCCCCGCGCCCGCGCTGTCCGAAATCACCTCTTTCAAAGTTGAGCCCACAAGGCGCGCGACCTGAAACATCGTCGGCTGTTCAAGGATCGTCGGGTTGCGTTCAGAGGACGCTTTCGACCGCTCTTCCAGCAGGCTTATCAGCGCTTGTGTCGTTGCAAGGTTACCCGCCGTCATAATGGTAATGACGCGTTCCCCTGGGACATTCCACGTAAACATCTTTTTGGTGGTCGAGAAGTTATCGACGCCCGCGTTTGTGCGGGTGTCGGACATAAAGACCAAACCGTGACGCAGGCGTAATCCAACACAATAAGTCATATTTCAGATCCAAAAGAGCAGCAAATCCTTGACGCTGCACCAGCAGTTTCTAGTGCTGAATGTTCGGGTATACAATCACCAACTGCTGGGTATTTTGTTAACTCTGCGTCGTGTCTGTGCAACGGCTTTGTTGGGCGGGTGACCTAAGGGTGAACTTGTATCACCTCAACAGATTGTTCTTGCAGGTCGACCCACCCGTACGAGGTCATAAACGATGCGTCTGCGGCATCGCGACCGGCACAGATACGGACGGTATCTTGTGCTGAGGACATCTCGGTTGGATCGACGATGTACCACGCGCCCTCTAGGAACACCTCGACCACGGCGTGGAAATCTGGCGGGTCAACGCCCGGCGCGTACGCACTGACAAAACGCGCGGGAATGCCGCCGGCGCGGGCCAGTGAAATCAGCATATGGGCATAGTCGCGGCACACACCGGCGAGGCTGAAAAAGCTGTCGGTAGCGGTCGTGCCTGCATGGCTTGCATTGATGTCGTATGTAAAGTTCGAGCATACCCAATTGCTCATTGCGCTTACCAGTGCGCCGCCCGTCAGATTACCAAACTGATCTGCAACAAAATTCAGAAACTGGTCTGAATGGCAGTAGCGCGATGGCATCATATAGGGGATGACCGCACCGGGTATTTCGACACGCGGCGTTTCATCGAGGCTCTGGATGTTTGCGCTGTCCCGTGTCACTTCGACCTCTGCCGAGTAGCTGCATTCAAATACCGCTCCCGCTTTGATCCACCTGCGTGTGCCGATGTCGGTTTCTTCATTTAGGACACGTGCCGTTGATGCATCGTCAAGCAGAAACTCTGCCTTGTGACAGACCTGTGCTGCATCCGACAGCGCCTCGATCTGCAACAGCAGATCACAAGGTTGCGTCGTCGCATACCGAAGATGGGTCTTGATTGAGAGGTGCACGGCCAAATCCAAGTCGCAATAAGCTAAGGCTTGACGCCTATCTCAGTTGGCCCACCCCTGTCGATCTCAATAAATGGATGACCTTGCGTTTGTGGCCATATCTCAACCGATCACATAGGCCGAGCAATGGTATGTTTCTGTTCATCAATAGGCCCGTCTTTGAACGGCTTAACAGGACAGCGATACGGCGCACGCAATGGGAAACCTACTTTTGGACGATCTCGTAGGGCCGATCACGTGACGGATTGACGTAACGCATAAACATATAATACTTTGAATGTGTTTCTGCGATAATTAACAAAGGCAGTGCCATATGTTTGATGTCTCGATTCTCGGAGCACTCGCGGGCGGCCTTATTGTCTTTTTTTCGCCCTGTGTGCTGCCGATTGTCCCATTTTATCTAAGCTACATGGCGGGTACGTCGATGTCTCAGATCAGTGCGGATGGTGTGCTGGCACCCGGTGTCCGGCGCCGTGCATTCCTGTCATCAGTGATGTTCTCGCTGGGGATCATCACTGTCTTTGTGCTTTTGGGGGCAGCAGCTTACGGGTTGAGCCAAAGCTTTCGCAGTGCACAGGCCGAATTCCGTTTCTTCGCAGCAGCTGTGGTATTTGTGATGGGGCTACATTTCTTGGGTGTCATCAGAATCGGTTTTCTCAATCGGGTTTTCCAAGTTGAAGCGGGCAATACCAGTAACATGTCGATCTTGGGTGCTTATGTCGTGGGACTTGCATTTGCGGCAGGTTGGACGCCTTGCGTCGGCGGTGTGCTGACGGCTGTTGTTTTCACTGCCAGCACCGAAGCAACTGCTGCACGTGGCCTTGTGCTACTTTTGGTTTTCGGTGTCGCGATGACAGCTCCTTTTGTGGTGGCATCCTTGTTTATTGGCCCGTTTCTGAAATTTGTGGCGCGTTTCCGACAGCATTTGCCCAAAGTCGAAAAGGCGATGGGACTGTTGATGATCCTGTTCGCGGCACTGATCGCAACCGATAGTGTGAACTGGATTGCGCAATGGATGCTCGAAACCTTTCCGACGTTCCAAAACATATAAAGGAGACAGAACATGAGACGCTTATTTGCAATTTTGACCCTGCTTGTGTTGGCTGTGCCGGTACAGGCCGCAGAGTTGGGAGACGACGGGCTGCATAAAACCGCTTGGATGCGCGACACTTTCAAAGATCTTCGAGAGGATCTCGAGGAGGCTAATGCAGAAGGCAAGCGCATGTTGCTTATGGTTGAGCAGCGGGGATGCAGCTATTGCGCCAAAATGCATCGAGAAGTCTATCCGCGGGAAGAACTGAAAACCTACATTGAAGATAACTTTTTTGTGGTGCAGTTGAATCTGCACGGAGATACAGAAATCGTCGATTTCGACGGAGAAACACTGACCGAAAAGCAAGCAGTAAGGAAGTGGGGTGTGATGTTTACGCCATCGATTCTTTTCCTTCCTGAGAAGGTAGAAGAGGATAAGACGGCACAACAAGTAGCCGTCGCTGTAATGCCGGGTGCGTTCGCTTTTGGCACAACAATTGACATGTTTACTTGGGTCAATGAGAAGCGTTACCTTATTGAAAATGGTGAAGATTTTCAGCGTTATCATGCCCGTATGATTCAAGAGCGCGGTGACGGCAGCGCGGATTGATTTGAGTTTTGGTTTAGGGTCGCATTCAGGTTTCTGAATTTATTTATTGTCAGGCCACGTTTTTGTGTCCTATGGTATGCGGAAGGGAACTTAAGTTGTTGGGAGGCAGCATGAAGCATGGTCTGATTGCGGGTGCGATTGTTTTGGCATCGATGGTTGGCGCGAGCGCGGGAGAGGTTCTGCCGTCGCAGGTCAAGTATGAGGATGGCTCGATTGAGCAGTCTTTGACGGGTGTTGCGGGGGATGCGGCGTCAGGGCGCGAGATTGTGGGCAACAAAGGCCTTGGCAATTGCGTGGCGTGCCACGAGGTGACGGATCTCAAGGATGTGCCGTTTCACGGCGAGATCGGCCCGATGCTGGACGGCGCGGGAGATCGGTGGTCTGAGGCGGAGTTGCGCGGGATTGTGGCCAACGCCAAGATCATGTTCCCGGACAGCATGATGCCGTCGTTTTACAAGGTTGAGGGTTTTGTGCGGCCGGGCAATGCCTACACGGGCAAGGCGGCGGACCCTGAGACGTTTGCGTCGTTGCTGACGGCGCAACAGATCGAGGATGTGGTGGCCTATCTTTCGACGCTGAAAGACTAGGCGAGGATTGGGGCGGCGCGGTTGTCGGCCTTTGAGGATCAATACCGGAATATGCGGGCCCGCCGGGTGCGGGCCAAAGCTCAAGGAGTTTTGAACATGGAAGTCACAAGACGTAATGCGATGTTTATGGGGGCAGGGGCCTTGGCGGTCTTTGGTTTGCCGCTGCGCGCCACGACGGGTGATATCGAAGCGATCACCGCCTTTACGGGCGGGGCTGAGATGGCCGACAGCGGTGTGACGCTGACAGCACCCGAGATTGCCGAGAACGGCAACACGGTGCCGATTGAGGTTGCGGCCGAGGGCGCGGCGTCGATCATGGTACTGGCGCTTGGCAATCCGACGCCGAGTGTGGCGACATTCAACTTTGGGCCACTGGCGGCGTCTCAGGCGGCGTCTACGCGGATCCGTCTGGCGGGCACGCAGGATGTGGTTGCGATTGCGAAGATGGCGGATGGCAGCTTTGCGAAGGCCACAAGCACGGTCAAGGTAACAATCGGCGGCTGCGGCGGCTAAGGGATTTAAGGAGATTTAGACAATGGCAAAAGGTGTAAAACCCCGCGTGAAGGTCCCCAAGACGGCAGCAGCCGGTGAGGCGGTGACCCTCAAGACGCTGATCAGCCACAAGATGGAAAGCGGTCAGCGCAAAGACGATGACGGGAACCCGATCCCGCGGTCGATCATCAACCGTTTTACCTGTGATTTTAACGGCGAGAATGTGATCGACGTGACGCTGGAGCCGGCGATCTCGACGAACCCGTTCTTCGAGTTCGAAGCGACAGTGCCCGAGGCGGGCGAGTTCCAGTTCACGTGGTATGACGACGACGGATCGGTCTACGAGACGGCCAAAAAGATCGCGATCGGGTAAATCCGGCGCAGGTTAAAAAAGATCGCGCCGGCCAGGGCCTGTGCGCAGGGAGGGATAGTATGACACGATTGAAGAGATCGCTTATCGGGGGGGCGGCACTCGCCATGCTGAGCACGGCTGCTTTTGCAGAGCCGGTGGATGACACGCTGGTGCTGAACGAAGAGATCACGATGGTGACGCGCACGGCGGCGCCTGCGCATCTGGACGGTGCGGTTGACGAAGTAATGTCGGGCTGGCTGTTCCGCGGCACGGAAACCCGCGCCATGCAGTCGGATGACTTTGATAATCCGGGCATGATCTTTGTGGAGCAGGCCGAAGAGGCGTGGAACACGGCGGACGGCACCGAAGGCAAGTCCTGTGCCAGCTGTCACGAAGGCCCCGAGAGCATGGCAGGCGTGCGTCCGGTGTACCCCAAGTGGAACGCGGATGCAGGCGAGGTGCGCACGCTTGAGATGCAGATCAACGACTGCCGCGAGAACCAGATGGGCGCGGAGAAGTGGAAGTACTCGGGTGGTGATATGGTCAATATGACCGCATTGATCTCGTCTGTGTCGCGCGGTTTGCCGATCAATGTGGCGATTGACGGACCCGTCCAATCCACATGGGAGCAGGGAAAAGAGCTCTATTACACCCGTAACGGCCAGCTTGAGCTGTCTTGCGCGAATTGCCACGAAGACAACTACGGCAACATGATCCGCGCCGACCACCTCAGCCAGGGTCAGATCAACGGCTTTCCGGTCTACCGGCTCAAGAACACCAAGCTGAACTCGGCCCATGCGCGCTTTAAAGGCTGCATCCGTGACACCCGCGCCGAAACCTACGCCGACGGTAGCCCCGAGTTCGTCGCCCTCGAGCTCTACGTCGCCTCCCGCGGCAACGGCCTCAGCGTCGAAGGCCCCTCAATCCGAAACTAATCAAACAAAAAACCCCGCAGAAAAAAATATCTGCGGGGTTTTTTTGAATACTACACATTCACATTAGCGCATGTTTATTAGGCAAGGAATGACAGCATCATGATCTCCCGTCGCGACTTTTTGCAAACGAGTATGGCCGCCAGCGCTATCTTGGGTGGCTCCGGTTTTGGCAATTGGGCACGGCTTGCCGCGCAGCAAAGCCTGACGCAGGAACAATTGCTGGACTTTGAGACGTTCGGTAATGTCTCGCTTATCCATGTGACGGATATCCACGCGCAGCTAAAACCGATCTATTTCCGAGAACCGTCGATCAATATCGGTGTTGGTGAGAACCGGGGTGCTGTTCCGCATGTGACAGGCGCGGATTTCCGCAAGATGTATGGTATCGATGACGGATCGCCGTCTCACTACGCTTTGTCATCAGGCGATTTCACGGCGCTGGCCAAGGGGTATGGCCGTGTTGGCGGATTGGATCGGATGGCAACCGTTATCAATGCGATCCGCGCAGATCGCCCCGACGCTTTGCTGTTGGATGGCGGGGATACATGGCATGGCAGCTACACATGCTATCACACGCAAGGTCAGGACATGGTCGATGTGATGAACGCGCTCAAGCCTGACGCGATGACCTTCCATTGGGAATTTACGCTCGGCTCGGACCGTGTGAACGAGTTGGTCGAAGGGCTGCCTTTCGCGGCTCTCGGGCAGAATATTTTTGACGCAGAATGGGACGAACCCGCCGAGCTTTTCCCGCCCTACAAGTTCTTTGAACGGGGTGGTGCCAAGATCGCGGTCATCGGACAGGCTTTCCCCTATATGCCGATTGCCAACCCCGGTTGGATGTTTCCTGAATACGCCTTTGGCATCCGCGACGAGCATATGCAGGACGTTGTGGATGAGGTGCGTGCTCAGGGCGCTGATCTGGTGGTTTTGTTGAGCCATAACGGCTTTGACGTGGATAAGAAAATGGCGGGCATCGTCACCGGTATCGACGTTATTCTATCGGGCCATACGCACGACGCGCTGCCGGAACCCGTCCTGATCGGAGAAACAATCATCGTGGCGTCCGGCTCGAATGGTAAATTTGTCAGTCGTGTGGATCTGGATGTGCAAAACGGTCGAATGATGGGCTTTCGCCACAAGCTGATCCCGATCTTTTCCGACGTGATTACGCCGGATACAGAGGTGGCAAAGCTTATCACGGACGTGCGCGCTCCTCATGAGGCAAAGATGGCCGAAGTGATCGGCCAGACAGATACGCTGCTTTACAGGCGGGGGAATTTCAACGGCACATGGGATGATCTGATTTGTGATGCGCTGCTGAGCGAGCGGGAAGCGGATATAGCACTTAGCCCCGGTGTGCGCTGGGGGCCCAGCATTTTGCCGGGGCAGGATATTACCCGCGAAGATATCTGGAATGTCACTTCCATGACCTATGGTGCGGCTTACCGCACTGAAATGACGGGTGAATTCCTGCACGTTGTGATGGAAGATGTCGCCGATAACCTGTTTAATCCCGACCCCTATTACCAGCAGGGCGGTGACATGGTTCGCACAGGCGGCTTGGGATACCGGATTGACGTGACTAAGCCTCAGGGCGAGCGGATCACCGATATGACCCTGCTTAAAACCGGTGAAGCGATCGACGCGGCAAAAACCTATCAGGTCGCCGGTTGGGCTTCGGTGAACGAAGATACCGAAGGACCTGCGATCTGGGATGTGGTCGAGGCGCACATCAGGTCGCAAGGCACAATCACCCTTAAACCAAACAACAGCGTCGAAGTCGTCGGCGCATAAACACAGGAGGCATTCATGTCAGAGAATTTCAAAACCTCCCGCCGCGGTTTCCTGCGTGGTGCTGCAGCAACTACAGCGCTTGCTGCCGGTGCCAGTCAGGCGGCAACGCCTGATCCGCTGATTACCGAAGTGCAGGATTGGGCAACCGGTCTGGGCGATGGGGTCGACGCTACGCCCTATGGCTTACCGATCGAGTATGAAGAAGACGTTATTCGTCGCAACGTGGAATGGCTGACGGCTGACACAATCAGTTCGATCAACTTCACGCCCATTCATGCGCTGGATGGCACGATCACGCCACAGGGTTGCGCGTTCGAGCGTCACCATTCGGGTGCGATAGATTTGCGCAAGGCGGATTACCGCCTGATGATCAATGGTCTGGTAGATACACCGCTGGTGTTTTCCTATGCCGATCTGGAACGGTTCCCGCGTGAGAACCATGTCTATTTTTGTGAGTGTGCGGCCAATACCGGCATGGAGTGGGCAGGCGCGCAACTCAACGGGGCGCAGTTCACCCACGGTATGATCCACAACATGGAATATACCGGGGTACCTCTGCGCACGATCCTTGAAGAAGCGGGCCTTTCGGCTGCCGGGGATCTGGCTGATAAATGGGTTTATGTGGAAGGCGCGGATGCGTCTTCTAATGGCCGTTCGATCCCGATGGAGAAAGCGCTTGATGACGTGCTGGTTGCCTTCAAGGCGAACGGTGAGGCGCTCCGCAAGGAACACGGCTATCCTGTGCGCCTTGTCGTGCCGGGATGGGAAGGCAATATGTGGGTCAAATGGCTCCGCCGGATCGAGGTCATGGATGGGCCTGTCGAAAGCCGCGAAGAGACGAGCAAATACACAGATACCCTTGAAGACGGCACCAGCCGGAAATGGACATGGGCTATGGACGCAAAGTCCGTTGTAACCTCCCCCAGCCCGCAAGCCCCGATCACGCATGGCTCTGGCCCGCTGGTCATCACCGGGCTTGCGTGGTCAGGGCGGGGTGCGATCACCCGCGTTGATGTTTCC
Source organism: uncultured Alphaproteobacteria bacterium (assembly GCA_963796445.1). Lineage (GTDB taxonomy): Bacteria > Pseudomonadota > Alphaproteobacteria > Rhodobacterales > Rhodobacteraceae > Roseobacter. The sequence continues at coordinate 52,194 of CAWCLQ010000007.1, forward strand.
AAAGATGGTGGCATGACATGGGAGACCGCGCGTCTGGCCAAGCCCGGGGAAAAGATGGCGCTTACGCGCTTTTATCTCGACACCACATGGGACGGCGAAGAAATGTTCCTGCAGTCGCGTGCCATTGATGAAACGGGGTATGTCCAGCCGACAAAGACACAACTGCGCGACGTGCGCGGTCTTAATTCCATCTATCACAACAATTGCATTCAGACTTGGTGGGTGCGCCCGAACGGGGAGGCAGAAAATGTTGAAGTATCTTAAAGCTAGCGCCGCGATTTGCCTGCTCGCGACACCTGTTTTGGCGGAAGGGTACGGCCTTGGTCGGCCTGCTCTGCCCGAAGAAATTGCAGCGTGGGATCTGGATGTCAGCCCTGACGGAACCGGTCTGCCGCCGGGATCAGGCGACGTCCTAACCGGTGAAGAGGTGTTTGCTGATCAATGCGCCGCCTGTCATGGTGACTTTGCCGAAGGGGTGGACAACTGGCCCAAACTTGCGGGCGGCTGGGATACGCTGGCAGATGACGACCCGTTGAAAACCGTGGGTAGCTATTGGCCCTACCTGTCGACGACATGGGACTACGTAAATCGGTCTATGCCCTTTGGGGCCGCGCAAACGCTTGAGCCTGACGATGTCTATGCGATTGTGGCCTATATCCTTTATTCGAATGATCTGGTGGACGACGATTTTGTGCTGTCGCATGAAAATTTCGCCGAGTTCGAGATGCCGAACGAGGATGGCTTTATCGAAGACGACCGGATCGAAACTGAATTCTCCCAATGGGTTGGTGAGCCGTGCATGACCAACTGCAAGGACAGCGTTGAAGTCACGATGCGCGCGATGGTGCTGGACGTTACACCTGAGGAGGAAGGCACCGATGAAGCGAGCGCCGAACCAGAGGCGGAAGCCGTCGAGGTTGTATCGATTGACCCCGCGTTGATTGAAGCGGGCGAAAAGGTCTTTCGAAAGTGCAAGGCATGCCACCAGCTTGGTGAGGGTGCGAAAAACCGTACTGGCCCAGTTTTGACGGGCATCGTCGGTAGGCCTGCAGGACAAGTCGAAGGGTTCCGCTATTCAAATGCGTTGACCGAAATGGCTGAAGAGGGCCTTGTGTGGGATGATGAAACACTCAGCGCATTTCTCGCCAAGCCCAAATCCTTCATGAAGGGGACCAAAATGGCCTTTGCCGGATTGAAAAAAGAGGAGGATCTGGCCGCGATTAACGCCTACCTGGCGTCCTTCGCCGAATGATCGCGCACCGGATATCCGGGGCACTCTTCCTCGCGGTTATACTCTCAGGCGGGCCGGTCGGCGCAGAGGCGATCGGCGACCCTGCTGCGGGCGAGCGGATATTCTCTAAATGCACATCCTGCCATCAAGTCGGTAAAGATGCTCAAGACCGCGTTGGACCGCATCTGAATGGCATTTTTGGCCGTCCCGCGGGGGCGCACGAGGGGTATAATTACTCTGAAGGCTTGCACCGCGCGGGTGCGGATGGCCTGATCTGGACTGCGGAAACTCTTGATGTCTATCTTGAAAACCCGCGCTCATTGGTGTCGCGTACACGGATGAACTTCAGTGGCCTGAAAGACCCCAAAGACCGTGCGGATGTTCTGGCTTATCTGCGTATCTACTCGGATAACCCGTCAGATTTGCCAGAAGCGGAACCGACAGCTCTTGGAACAGATCATGACATTGATCCTGAAATTCTAGCTATTCAGGGCGATCCGGAATATGGTGAGTATCTGTCTAGTGAGTGTTTGACCTGCCACCAACGTGACGGTTCGGCGGAGGGCATTCCGTCGATCACGCAATGGCCGGAGGAAGATTTTGTGGTGGCCATGCATGCCTATAAAGACAAAGTCAGGCCGCATCCGGTGATGCAGATGATGGCGGGTCGGTTGAACAACGAAGAAATCGCAGCACTTGCTGCATATTTCCGGACCCTTGAATAATCAGGGGCCGTCTTAGGGAGGAATTTATTAAATGAAGCTGAATAGACGAATTTTTATTGGCACGGGTGTCGCCGCTGCGGCCACTCTGAACGCTCCGATGGTTCTGGCAGAAGGCCATTCAAAGCCGCGTGTTGTGGTTGTGGGTGGTGGCGCCGGTGGTGCGACGGCTGCCCGTTACATCGCCAAAGACAGTGAAGGTGCCATTGACGTCACATTGATCGAGCCTTCACGTACATACTTCACCTGTTTCTTTTCCAACCTGTATCTGGGTGGCTTTAAAGAGATGGACGATTTGGGCCATACCTATGGGGCGCTGGCTGCGAACCATGGCGTCAATGTGGTGCATGACTGGGCGGTGGATGTGGACCGTGATGCCAAGACCGTATCGCTCGCGGGTGGGGATACGCTGCCTTATGACAAACTGATCCTAAGCCCTGGCATCGACTTTGTTGACGGATCCGTTGAGGGCTGGTCGCTTGCGGCTCAAAACGCGATGCCGCATGCCTATAAGGGTGGGTCGCAGACCGAATTGTTGCGCGCGCAGATCGAGGCGATTCCGGAAGGTGGTGTTTTCGCCATGGTCGCACCGCCTAACCCCTACCGGTGTCCGCCCGGACCCTACGAGAGGATTTCCATGGTCGCCCACCAGCTTAAGGCCAAGAACCCGACGGCCAAGATCCTTGTAGCGGATCCGAAGCCGAAGTTTTCCAAGCAGTCCTTGTTTGAAGAAGGCTGGGCCAAGCATTACCCCGGCATGGTTGATGTGATCGGCGAAGACTTCGGCGGTGGGGATGTGTCGGTTGATCCTGTCGCCATGACAATCACCATTGACGGCGAAGAAACCGCCGTGGCTGCGTGTAACGTGATCCCGGCTATGAAGGCTGGTCGGATCGCCGAAATGGCGGGGGTAACCGATGGCAATTGGGCTCCTGTGAATGCGGTGGATATGTCGACCAAGGCGGACCCGGATGTTTACGTTCTGGGCGATGCTTCACAGCAGGGCGATATGCCAAAATCGGGCTATTCTGCAAACTCGCAAGCCAAGGTTTGCGCCAACGCCGTGCGCGGTGCTTTGACAGGGTCGCGGGTCTTCCCGGCCAAATTCTCGAACACGTGCTGGTCGCTTATCGACACGAATGACGGTGTGAAAGTCGGTGCCACATACGAGGCCACGGACGAGAAGATCGCGAAAGTCGACGGCTTTATTTCCCAAACCGGAGAGAACTCCGATTTGCGGCAGGCCACCTATGAGGAATCCGAAGGCTGGTATGCTGGCATTACAGCGGACATGTTCTCTTAAGGCAAAAAACGGTGGCGCGGGCTGACCAAGATCAACGCCCGCGCCGCTTTTGCATGTGATACTGCCAGTAGCAATAAGGAGGATACGACATGAGACGCTTTGGATGTGTTGTGGCACTGGCGCTTGTAGCAGGCAGTGCGCAGGCCGAAGATCAGGCGGTGACGTACAGTTTCGATGGCAGTTTTGATGATGCAACTTTTGCCGTCGAAAGTGCGATTGTGGGCCGCGGTCTGGTCATTGATTACGTTAGCCATACCGGTGAGATGCTGGCACGGACGGCTGCCGATGTGGGCAGCGATGTTACGCTTTTCGGTGGCGCGGATATTTTTCTGTTTTGCTCGGCTCAGTTGTCGCGTGAAGTTATGGAAGCCAATCCGATGAACATCGCGCATTGCCCATATGGCATCTTTGTCGCTGAACGCGACGGAGAGGTGATGATTGGACATCGTGAGTATCCGGATGGCGAGATGCAAAAAGTTGAGGCTCTCTTGACAGAGATTGTTCAAGAAGCGCTGGAGTAGTTCGCGCGCTTGGGTTTGAGCCATGTCAAAGCGGTGAAAAGCCCCTTGGGCTAAGGCTTGTATCCAAGAAAGGACACAAGGATGCTTGAAAGCCTCTTGGATCGTTTTGGCGACGGTGCTGTGCTTATGGCGGCTGGCGCAATCGTCGGGCTTCTGTTTGGTGCAGCGGCGCAGCATTCGCGGTTTTGCCTGCGTGCGGCCACGATTGATGTGTCCGAAGGGCGCTTGGGGCCGCGTTTACCCATTTGGTTATTGTCATTTTGTGCGGCGGTGCTCTGTGTGCAGGCGGCTATTGTTGGGGGTGTTCTGGACGTCAGCCAAGCACGCCAGCTTGCAGCGACAGGCAGTATGTCTGGAGCCATCATCGGCGGCTTGATGTTCGGCGCGGGTATGATCCTTGCAAGAGGCTGTGCCAGCCGTTTGCTGGTGCTGTCGGCGACGGGGAATTTGCGCGCTATCCTGACGGGTCTTGTGCTGACGCTTGTGGCACAGGCGTCCTTGCGTGGTGCCTTGTCGCCGTTGCGCGAAAACCTCAGCAATCTTTGGCTGGTGCCGGGGGGCGAGGCGCGCAACTTGCTTTTCCGCTTGGGGATCACTGCCGAAATCGCAGTCTTGATTGCGGCGGTGGGCCTGTGTCTTTCCGTGCTGCTGAGTTTGCGTCACAAGCTTGAGCTATCCCGCATTTTTGCCGCTGTTTTGGTCGGTGTGGCGGTCGCATTGGGTTGGGTGCTGACAAGTGCGATAGCACAGACATCATTTGATGTGGTGCAGGTCTCTTCGGTGACTTTTACGGGGCCTTCTACAGATACGCTTATGGGGCTGGTGAATTCCGTTGAACTGCCCTTGTCATTCGGCGGTGGATTGGTGCCGGGTGTCTTTGTTGGCGCAGGTGCGATGGCGCTCGCCGCGCGTGAAGCCAAGATCGAACGTTTTGGGCCTGACACCCCGATGGAGCGATACCTCGTTGGAGCGGTACTGATGGGGTTCGGCAGTATGCTGGCCGGTGGCTGTGCCGTGGGTGCGGGCATGACCGGCGGGTCAATCTTTGCAATAACCGCATGGGTCGCCGTGTTTTGCATGTGGCTGGGCGCGATGGCCACGCACCGATTGTTGATGGCCGTACCATCACGCCCGCTGGCCGCTTAACCCTACCAATAGGGAACCGGTCCATGCAGCGTTTCCCCGCAGTCACAGGTACGTGCCGCGTTCTCACCTCGGGACATCTTTCCGCATGACCCACATCGCATCAAAAACGGGTTGATGCGTTCTTTTGTCCAGACGGACGTAAACCCGTGTTTCGCTACCGTTCCGGTTAGCATCTTTTTCTGCTCTTCCGAATGGGCACCCTGCTTCATCACTTGTTTTGGCGCCTCGGGGCTGTCCCACGCACTGACTGTGACCATACGCTTGCCGATTACAGCTGTCGTGGCGCCAATGAACCCGTCCATGCTGAGCATATCGATCAGCGAGTCGCGCGACCCGTTCCTGACGATTTCCACGTCTGTGGCATCTTTAGCCTCAAGATAGGTGATCGAAAAAGCTGCAGGTTCTTCGGTTTTACCAGTTTGCACCATGGTTGATGTGCCAAACCGGAAGGGGCCAATTTCTTTGGGCTGAACAATCACATCTAGCCCGAGCTGTCGCGGGACTGTGCCGCCATCAAAGTACCCACGCACGCTGGCGATTTTGTCGCCCTCAAGAACGAAGAAGTCTGATCCTTTGATCACAACCTCTTTCCCGGTAGGGGGCAGGCCGTTCATGCTGCCCGTGTTGGTGCCGATCATCGTCCATTCAGCAGCGGCTTTATCCGGCGCTATTTCGCCTTGGCTGGTGATTTCAAATCTCAGATCGGGGAAAGCTACCCATAATCCTTTGATGTATTTACGCAGGGCAGGTCCGGCGATTGGTTGACCGGTTGAGGGGTCTTCGTAGGTGCCGCCCTCTGTCAGGCTGGCCAGAATGGCATTTACATCGCGGTTATTCCAGCCGTCGAAATAGTGCTGGATACTGTCTAATACGGGCATCATCACCCTCCCTTCGTTCCAATAGAGGAAACTCTAAAAGGAGGCTGGCGGCCAAATCAATTGGTACCTGACACTGCGTGGTTTTCTTTCTAGCAGTCGGTACAGGTTTTCATGCCGAGCACTTTGTAGATCGGGCAGAACTTAAAAAAGGCTGTGCCGATAAAGACCAGCCCCAGCCAGCCCCACACACCAATGGTTCCCGTCAGCGCCAAAACAACAAGCAGAGCCCCCAATACGAGGCGTAAAATTCGGTCAACCGTGCCTACATTCGTGGTCATTTGCATCCTGCGTTCCTTTCAATCCCAGACTTCATTCGAATTCCATTTGTTCATAGACACGACCGGCGTTTTTTGTGGCCAGCTCCTCGAACGTATCAAGGTGCGCATAGGCGGACTGATCCACATAATAGGCGTCCGCCAGATCGCCGCCATCTTCCAAATGTGCTCCTATCTTATCACGCAAATAGACAAGGTAGTCCTTGGTATAGCGTCGCACCTGCGCCATGTTTGTGGGGTGCCCGTGACCGGGAATGACATAAGTGGCCTCAAGCGGCTCAAATTCGTTGTCCCAAGTCTCCAGCCAGTCGGCGGTGTAGGTATGCTCGAAGATGGGTAGCATACGCTCGTGGAACGCAACATCACCCGAGATGACAAGGCTCTGGTTCGGGAGCCAGACAACGATGTCGCCGGGGCTGTGGGCCGGGCCAAGATAGCGTGCTTCGATCCGGTACGGGCCCATTTCAACGATATATTCGTCTTCAAATGTCTCGGTCGGCAGCTGTAGGACGGTTCCTTCTGCCTTGTCACGGTTGTACCGCTTCATACCCTCGAGGATCGAGCCGCCGTATTCTTCAAGCTCGGCTGCGGCATCCACGTGGGCTACGATTGGAACGCCCTGTTCCGCCCAGTAATTGTTGCCCAGGGCCGCATGACCCTGACCGTTTTCATTGAATACCAAAACCACGGGTTGGTCGGTGATGGCTTTGATCTCGTCGTGCAGGGCGCGGGCCAGACCGTAGGCAGCGCCGCCATTGACCACCACGACACCTTCGCCGGTGACGATGAAGCTAAGGTTATTATTGTGGCCTGCGTTTTCGTAAGTGGGTGGTGCTGTGGCGCCGATGGCGGAAAAGACACCGGGGATGAACTCAACCGGTTTGTCATAAAGCATCGAAGCGGGGTATTTATCAGCGATGTCTTCGCTTGCAATGGCCGTTGTCGCGGACGCCACGATAATCAGGGGAAATAGCATGCGCATGTCTTAAGCTCCTTCCGGAATAAAGCGGTAGCCGTCGCCTGCGCTCTCGATGCGGCCCAGGCCGCCGTCTGGCAGATGAAAGCCCAACAAGGCTATGTCGTCAGTAACCAGCTTGTCCAATAGCTGCAGCCTAGATGTGGCCCCCAGATCTGGATCCTGATCCGACCCGCTGGCCCACTCGGGGCGCGCGAGGGCCACATGGTGGTTGCCGATGGCATCGCCCCCTACCATGACGGCCTGGCTGCCGTCGCGTATTTCGAAGGCCATGTGACCGGGCGTGTGGCCGGGTGTCGAATGCGCCATCACACCGGGCACGACTTCGTCACCGTCTTTGAAAAAGGTCATCTGCTCGGCGACCATATCCAGCCTGCGGGCTGCACCGACAGCAAACGCCGCGCGTGCCTCGCCGATGGTGTTGACGGTGTTGGGGTCGGTCCAATAGGCCCATTCCCCTTCCGAGATCATGTGCTGTGCTTCGTAAAACACTGGCTCGTCAAAGTCGTCCAGTATCCCCCAGAGGTGATCTGGGTGGGCGTGGGTGAATATTACATCGGTGATGTCTTCTGCAGCAACGCCAAGCGCGTCCAGGCTGTCGAGGATGCTACCTGCACTTGGCATAAAGGCCGGGCCGGAACCCGCGTCAAAAAGCACAAGCCGGTCCTGCTGCCGTAGCAGCGTCAGGTTGCAAGGCGGGGTGACCTGATCGCGCGCCACGCCCGCGTTTTCAAGGATGGGTGCAAGTTCGTCTTGGGGCAGATTATCAAAGAACATACCGCCTGGTAGCACAAGGTTGCCATCGCTTACGCTGATGACTTCGCTGGTGCCCACAGTTATGGCGCTTGCGACCATATTGGGCCAAAGCGGAATTGTCCCCAACCCGCATAGCATGTCTCTCCGGTTTAGCACGTCTCTCTCCCCCCGAAACTCATTCCAATACTTGAATGTGATCGCATCGGGCGGGTATTGCAAGCCTTTTGTGGGGCGGTTCAGGGTGCGCGTATACAAGACATTGCATCACCCTCGACCCATGCGAATTGCGCAGTGTCGCCTTTGGTCCAGAACATACCGCCAAATTCTGTGGCAAATTTCGCGCCAGAGGCAGCAGGCACCAAAGATCCGGTTTTTATGCTGTCCCCATATTCGAGCCGTATGCTGGGCAGTTCTGTATCGAAGAAATAGGCGGTCACTTCGTTTGCCGGATTGTTTTCACAGGTATAAGCGACGACGCTGACAGGTGTTTCCAACATCCATTGCGCGACCAGGTTCCCTTCGCGGGTCAGGTATGATGCTTCGACGCATGTGCGCAGATCGTCCGCTTTCCAACAGTCGTCGCGCCCTTTGATCCATCCGCGTTGCGTGGCCTTCAGCGTATCGCGCGCTGTGTCCCTGCCTGCGCCTAAACCGTCGATGACGGCGCGCGCTGCTTTGTAGCGTTCCGCCAGCCTTTGGTCCAACTGCGCCAGTGCGGGATCTACGCACACCAGTTTTTCTGCGCTGGACGAGGCTTTGGTGCAGTCAAAGGACGGTTGCGCATTTGAGACAGCGGGGGCTGCGATTGCCACAGCGGTGAGCAAAATCAAAACGTTTTTCATATGTCCCTCTGTTCAGGTGTGTAATCGCAAGATGCCCCGCGGTGCGCCTGAAATCAAAGCAAATTCAGCTGCGCGGCGGGCGGCTTTTATACACAGGCAAACGCCACCCGAATGCAATTGAACCTGCGCGCAGGCCCCACGTTGCGGCGGCACACAAACCTAACGGAACAAGCGCATCCACAAAGAACGGACGGCTGAGTGCAGCAACAGTTGCCCCCGCGAAAGCGGCAGTCACATATAGCTCTCCCTGCTTTAAGACGACCGGTACATCGTCCAGAACCACATCGCGCAAAAGGCCGCCCATACATCCTGTGATTGTCCCCATCAGAACGACGACCAGCACGGGTTGGTCAAGCGCCAGTGCGACACCTGTGCCTGCAGGGACGGCTACCGCAAGGGCAAAACTATCGAGCCATATAAGCGTCCGCAACCGGCTCTCAAAGAGGTGTGCTGTCACATACACAAGGGCCGCCGCCGCGCAGGCCACGCCAATATAGGCGGGCTGTGCGATCCAGAAGATCGGATTGCGGTCTAACAAAACGTCACGCATTGTGCCGCCGCCCACGGCGGTCAGGCAGCCGGTAAACGCAAAGCCCACAATATCTAGCTGTTGCCTGCTGGCGGCAAACGCACCTGTCAGTGCGAAAATGAAGACGCTTGCAAAGTCCAGAAAACCAAGGGCCGTCATGGTTTGAAAGGCGCCATACCCGCCCGCGCCAGGGCGTCCGCACGTTCATTTTCAGGATGTCCTGCATGGCCTTTGACCCATTTCCACGTCACTTGATGACGTTGCCTGGCGGCGTCTAGCCTTTGCCACAGTTCTGCATTGGCAACTGGTTTTTTGGCTGCATTCTTCCAGCCGTTTTTCTTCCAGCCATGTATCCAGCTTGTGATCCCGTTTTTGACGTAGTTGCTGTCGGTTATGATGGTGATTGTGCTGTCGCGGCTCAGATGCTCGAGCGCGTTTATTGCGGCGAGCAGTTCCATCCTGTTGTTGGTGGTTTGCGCCTCGCCGCCCTTCAATTCGCGCTCTTTCACGACGTCTCCGTTGTTGGTGGCCAGTAGCAGAACGCCCCAGCCCCCCGGTCCGGGATTGCCGGAACATGCACCATCGGTATAGGCGAAAAGCTCAGGCACGGGCAGTCAATGCGATCCACGCGGACACATCCCCCGCAAGCCCCTTGCCAGAGCCTACGCGCCTGTCGGTCACGGTCAGCCTGGCATTGGTCAGCAAACCGGTTAGTTCCTCGCCGCTATAGTAGGTATAAAGCCGCCCGATCGCGTCGCGGTGGCTGCCGGTGCCCGTCTTTACCGCGATATGAAAAACACCGTTCTTTTTAAGCGCATTGGCAATGCGGGCAAGGTGGCCCGGCATGTCGGCGCGCGGGGCGTGCAGCAAGGAGAAGTTTGCCCAAACCCCATCATAGACTGCGGTGCCGCTGACGTCGCCAAACGTGGCCTTTTGCGCGCTTACGCCGTCGTGCTGGTTGGCAAGTTCTACCATTTCAGGGACAGGATCGTAGGCATCGACGGTAAGGCCCGCTTTTGCCATTTGGGCGGCCGAAGCCCCCGGCCCGCAGCCTAGATCCAGGACATGCGCCCCTTTCGGCATCGCGGCGATAAAGGCGTGCAGTAACGGATCGCCGGCGTTCACGTCATCTGTAAGTCTGGCGTATTCGCCAGCTTGCGCGGCATATACGTTCAGCGTTTCCGCATCGCTCATAGAAATACTCCAACCGCAAGGCACGCCACGACGATGCTGGTCAGCAAGACCCGCAAAGACATCCACCACGGCGGGGTCAGGCTCCAGCGGTAAAATGCAAAGTCGAGGATCAAAAGCCCCAAGAAACCAAAGATCAGGTTTGCGCTTGCAGTTGTCGGGCCGCCACCTGTCATGAAGAATGCCCAAAGTGCCGGGATCACGGACAAAATGTAGCCGGTTGCCGCCTGTGATCCTTCGGCTTTGGTTGCAAAACCCCATAGGACACCGGACATAAACGCCAAGATGACCGACCCGTAAAAAAGCTGAATGTAGGGCCCGACAAAGCGGGGGCCGAGATTGCTTAATCCCCATTGCGATAGTGGTGCATTTAGATATGTCATCGCTCCCCAAACAAATGGGATCAGGCCTGCAAGACCAAGAAAAAGGGGGGCTCGGGGAATGTTTCTCATGGGCGGCAAGATGACCTTGTGCGCGCGCCAACACAAGAGGGCGTAGACTACTTTGTCATGCGCCCGCCGGGCAGTTGGCTTGCATCGGCCACAGTGACGATGCGGTTATCGGATTTGCGCAGACCGATCTTGCTGCAGACCGATTCTGAGGCTGCGTTTCCAGGCTCGATCCCTGTGTAGAATTGGGTAAAGCCGAAGTCCTTGTGCATTTGCGCAAGCAGCATAGAACCCAAGATCACTGACAGGCCCTTGCCGCGCCAGTCCGGGTGCGTGTTCAGCAGCCCCCAGAAACACTCGCTGGTCGCCAGCGCAGAGGTGCCGGTGATGTAAGATGTCGCGTAGGCCGAGGATGCGACCTGCCCATCAGGTGTTACCGCGACCAACGTGCGCGACCGCAAGACCTGTCCCGTGTGTGCGGACCGCCATGCAGGGAGAACACCACAGGCCAAGGATGTCTGCGCAAAAGACTGGACCGTGGCTTCGGGTGTATCAGGCGTTAATCGTTCAATGGACAGACCGTCAGGCAATGCTGGATTGTCAGTCACATCTTTCCGGCTAGCAATCTGGTCTGCGTGTATTTCCCACCGCGCGTAGTTTACGGTGCTCAGACCATATTTGTGGGCACCTGCAAGGACGGTTTCAATTTCGTCTGATGAGACATTCGCGTAGTGCGCGGCACCCTGAAGTTCTGCAAGCCGCGCAAGAAGGGATAAAGAGCCATATTGTGGACTGATCAGGCTGACCGTACGTCCGTGGCACGACATGCGCTCGTCATCTTTCAGAACCTCAAAAAGGGCGCGCCCGCGTTTTAGCACTGCGACTTGCGATGGGCTGCCGAAATACTCTGCGGTGTCGTTGACCATATAACGCCTCAGGCAGGGGTGCGCAGAACGCGGGGTACTTTGAATTCGACGTTTTCCACTGCGGTTTCGACCATGTCGCGGGTGACATCAAAGCGCTCTTCGAAAGCGGCAATCACCTCGTTGATCAGAACCTCGGGTGCGGATGCGCCCGCGGTGATGCCAATGCTGCTGATGCCCTCAAGCGCCCGCCAGTCAATATCGTCTGCGCGTTGCACCAATTGGGCATATTTGCAGCCCGCGCGCGCGCCGACCTCGACCAATCGCTTGGAGTTTGAGGAATTTGGCGCGCCTACCACAAGCATGGCATCGCATTTGGGTGCCATTGCTTTGACCGCTTCCTGCCGGTTGGTGGTCGCATAGCAGATGTCTTCTTTATGTGGTCCTACGATGTTCGGGAAGCGGGCCTGCAGTGCTGCGACAACATCTGCTGTGTCATCGACGCTGAGTGTTGTTTGCGTGACATAGGCAAGCCGTTCCGGGTCGCGCACCTCAACCGTTGCTACATCTTCTGGAGTCTCGACCAGCAAAACCTCTCCGTCAGGCAGCTGGCCCATCGTGCCTACCGTCTCGGGGTGGCCTTGGTGACCGATCATGATCATTTGCAAGCCGTTGTCGGCGTGTCTCTGGGCCTCGATATGCACTTTGCTGACCAAGGGGCATGTCGCATCCACAAAAACCATTTCGCGCGCTTGCGCAGCGGCCGGAACAGACTTGGGAACACCATGTGCGGAAAAAATCACCGGGCGGTCATCGGGGCATTCGGACAATTCCTCGACGAAAACCGCGCCTTTATCCCTCAGTCCGTCCACTACGAACTTATTGTGCACGATTTCGTGGCGCACATAGACCGGCGCGCCCCACTTTTCGAGCGCCATTTCCACGATCTTGATCGCACGATCAACGCCCGCGCAAAAACCGCGCGGGGCTGCAAGATAAAGCGTCAGTGGTAATTTCGTCATCAGTCTCTCCGGCTCGTCCAGTCAGAGGTACGCCTTTGGCGCGCCTCCGTCCAGTGGCTCCGGTACCGCATGATGTCAGCTTGCTTCGTTGAACTCCCGAGGCGGGCGACCGATCACGTCCTTCAGTTCTTCCAACTCGATAAAGTTGTCGGCTTGGCGGCGCAATTCATCCGAAATCATCGGCGGCTGGCTCCGGATTGTGGAGACGACAGACACCCGGACGCCAGAACGCTGCAAGCTTTCGAGAAGTGGTCGGAAATCTCCGTCACCGGAAAACAGAACGATATGATCGACGCGCGGTGCAAGTTCCATTGCATCCACCGCCAGTTCAATGTCCATGTTGCCCTTTACTTTACGGCGCCCCATGCTGTCGGTGTATTCCTTGGCCGGTTTTGTCACCATGGTGAAACCGTTATAGTTCAACCAGTCGACCAATGGCCGTATCGGGGAATATTCATCGTTTTCCAGCAGCGCAGTATAATAAAACGCACGCAACAATTTGCCCCGACGCATAAATTCTTGGCGCAGCAACTTGTAGTCGATGTCGAATCCCAACGACTTCGCGGCCGCGTACAGATTCGACCCGTCGATGAACAGCGCAAGCCGTTCGTCTTTGTAAAACATCTAAGTGTCCTTTCGATTGTGGCGGGACGCTTGGGCTCGTAAAAAAATAAAAAGAAGCGTGCCAACCGAGGCTTAAAATAGGGAATTCTCATCGTGCCGCAAGCCACAGAAGTCGGAAAATACGGCGGAAGTTCGCCAAATACGGGATATTTGGCGTTAGTTGCCGTGGGGTCAAATATGCCTTTCGGCAATATGGACCCGTCTGAGATGGTGAACTCTGTATGCATAGAGATCGCCAGAAAGGTAGGAGTGATTCGCGCTAAAAGTCTATTATACCACACACCGGCTTTTCCTGCAGGGTCTGGTCCGGACTATGTAAATGCGGCTTTTTCCGTGATGACAGATCTTACGCCGGCGGAATTGCTGGACTGCTTACATAAAGTAGAGACGCAATTTGGTCGCTTGCGTCGCGCGCGTTGGGCGGCTCGTACGCTTGATCTGGATCTTATTTCTTATGAAGATCAAGTGCTTCCAGATGTTTCCACCTTCCAGCGTTGGTCTGGTCTGGGATTGGCTGAGCAGCAGGAAAGTACCCCGGAACAGCTTATTTTGCCACATCCCAGAATGCATGAGCGTGCGTTTGTGCTGGTGCCTTTGGCAGATGTGGCCCCGGACTGGGTGCATCCTGTATATGGTAAAACTGTAGCACAGATGGTCGCAGCCTTGCCAAAATCAGCTTTGGAAGAGGTTCAGGCCCTGTAATCGTGCTTGTCATTCGGGGTTTTCCACCCTAAATACACCTCTTCTGATCCTAACTGTTTGATGGAGAGTTCCATGGCCCGCGTCACCGTAGAAGATTGCGTCGATAAAGTTCCGAACCGTTTCGAGCTTGTGATGCTTGCCGCGCATCGTGCGCGCGAAATTTCTTCCGGTGCTGCGATCACCGTGAACCGTGACAACGACAAGAACCCTGTCGTATCGCTGCGCGAGATCGCCGACGAGACACAAAGTGCGGATGATCTGCGCGAGCGTCTGATTGAGAGCAACCAGAACCAGATTGAGGTTGACGAGCCTGAAGAAGACGCAATGGCACTTTTGATGGGTACAGAGCAGGACAAGCCTGAAGAAGACAGCATGTCCGAAGAGATGCTTTTGCGGCAACTGATGGCCGCGCAGGGTCAGGGCTAACCACAGCCCGAACCCTGCCCGAAGGGCGGATGGCATGAAAGACGGTGATCACCTCGAAATTTCTGCCGACGATCTGATTGCCCTTGTTCATCGCTACAATCCAAAAACGAATGAGGCGCTGATCCGCAGAGCCTACGACTACGGGCGTGATATGCACGCCGGTCAACGACGGCATTCAGGAGAGCTGTACTTTAACCACCCTGTCGCGGTGGCAGCCATTCTGACCGAACAGCAGCTCGACGACGCCACGATCATCACGGCGCTTTTGCACGATACCATTGAAGACACCAAAGCTTCCTATGCGGAGGTCACCGAACTTTTCGGAGAAGAGGTCGCAGGCCTTGTGGATGGTGTGACCAAGCTGACCAACCTGCAGCTAAATTCGACAGAGACAAAACAGGCCGAGAATTTCCGAAAACTGTTTATGGCGATGTCCAAGGACTTGCGCGTGATCTTGGTCAAACTCAGCGACCGGCTGCACAACATGCGTACCATCCGCGCGATGCGGCCCGAGAAGCAAGCACAGAAAGCCCGCGAGACGATGGATATCTTTGCACCCCTTGCGGGGCGGATGGGTATGCAGTGGATGCGTGAAGAGCTGGAAGACCTCGCGTTTCGTGTGTTGAATCCCGAGGGGCGCGCGTCGATCATCCGCAGGTTCATAAACCTGCAAAAAGAAACGGGCGACGTGATCCAGCGTATTACGGGTGATATGCGGTCAGAGCTTGAACAGGCCGGTGTTGACGCCAAGGTTTTCGGGCGTGCCAAGAAACCATATTCGATCTGGCGGAAGATGCAGGAAAAGGATCAGGCGTTTTCACGTCTGTCCGATATCTATGGCTTCCGGATCATTACGCCGAACGAAGAGGACTGCTACCGCACACTTGGCGTGATTCACCAACGGTGGCGGGCCGTGCCTGGTCGCTTCAAGGACTATATCAGCCAGCCGAAGACGAACGGATATCGTTCGATCCATACCACTGTTTCAGGGCGCGACGGCAAGCGCGTAGAAGTACAGATCAGAACGGGTCAGATGCATGATGTGGCCGAAACAGGTGTTGCGGCACATTGGTCCTACCGTGATGGGGTCAGGTCCAAGAACCCGTTCGCCGTGGATCCCGCCAAATGGATTGCGACGCTGACCGAACAGTTCGATGCAGAAGACGATCATCAGGATTTCCTCGAAGCGGTAAAGCTCGAGATGTATTCGGATCAGGTCTTTTGCTTCACGCCCAAAGGCGAAGTGGTGAAATTGCCCCGCGGTGCGACGCCAATTGATTTTGCTTTTGCGATCCATACCCGCATCGGCATGGCCTGTGTGGGAGCAAAAGTGGACCATATGCGCGTGCCGCTTTGGACACGTCTCAAGAATGGTCAGTCGGTCGAGATTATTACCGCTGAAGGTCAAAGCCCGCAGGGGACGTGGCTGGATATTGCGGTGACGGGTAAGGCGCGTTCGGCCATTCGTCGGTCCCTGCGCGAAGAAGACAAGGCGCGGTTCGTCAAGCTGGGGCGTGAGCTTGCACGGTCAGCCTTTGAAAACGTGGGGCGCAAGGCCACGGACAAAGCATTGTCGACCGCCGCCAAAGCGATGCGCGTTGGCGGGCGCAACGATCTTCTGGCGCGACTGGGCAGTGCAGAGATTACCGGCCGTGAAGTCGTGCAGGCCGTTTATCCCGAACTGGTGCCGAAGGAAGGCGCAAAAATTGACATGAAGCGCGCGGTTATCGGTCTGTCGCCGGGGCAGTCCTTTGAACGTGCGTTTTGTTGCCAGCCCCTCCCCGGAGAGCGCATCGTCGGTGTGACCTTCAAGGGGCGTGGTGTGGTTGTGCATGCGATCGACTGCGACCGGATGAGCGCGTATGAGGACCAGCCAGAACGGTGGCTAGACCTGCATTGGCATGACGGATCGCACCCGGCAGTCTACGGAGCAACGCTTGATATCACGCTAAACAATGACGCAGGCACGCTGGGACGAATTTGCACATTGATCGGTGAAGCACGGGCGAATATCTCGGACTTAAAGTTTGTTGACAGGAAACCTGATTTTTACCGCCTGCTGGTATACGTGGAATTGCGCGATGTTGCCCACCTTCATTCGCTCATGCTTACGCTTGAGGCAGAAAGTGATGTCGCCGAAATCTCGCGGTACAGGAATATGTCGCACACCGATGCAGAAACTCCTGCCTGATGCCCAACAGCGGACATCAGAGCGTCATAATTTAAGGGTGAATTGGATGCTTTCATCCTGCAATGGTAAGAATGTGAGGACATCTTCCTTTGGTCTTTAAACGTCGCGACCCTAAAAGCTGGCCCCGTTCGGTGCGGGATTCCCTGTGGCCGCAGGGAGGGTGGACGCGCGCGTTCCATTACGTAAAGCACCGCATGCGGAGGTTGCCCGATAGCCCCGAACGCATTGCGCGCGGGATTTTCGCAGGCGTTTTTGCGTCCTTTACGCCGTTCTACGGCTTTCATTTTTTCATCGCTGCCGGGCTGTCTTTCCTGATGCGTGGTAATGTGCTCGCGTCCCTGATGGCGACGTTCTTCGGCAATCCGCTTACATATGTTCCGATTGGCGTGGCGGCGCTTTCCACGGGTCACTGGATTCTGGGCGATACTGTTGATGAGGGTGCGCATCGTTCGTTTGGTGGTAAATTTTTGGATGCGGGTGCCGATCTCAAGGATAACTTCGTTGCGATGTTCACGGATGGGCACGCCGATTGGACAAGGCTTGAAGTTTTCTACGACGAGATATTTTTCCCCTATATGGTGGGAGGTATTCTGCCAGGAATTTTCTTTGGTGTTTTGTGCTACTACCTTTCCGTTCCGGTGATCCGTGTGTATCAAAAGCGGCGTAAGGGTATGATCAAATCTAAACTGGAAGCGATCAAGGCTAAGGCGGCCGCCAAAGCAGAGGCTAAACGCAAAGCAGATCATCCTTCTGCCGGGGAATGACCAAAGACGTTAGGGGAGGACTGTTATGTCCAATCACGGAAAACTGCGCCTTGGCGTGAACATCGATCATGTGGCCACCGTGCGCAATGCGCGCGGCGGCATTTACCCCGATCCGTTGCGGGCTGCCCGGATCGCAGAGGAAGCTGGTGCGGACGGTATCACGGCACACTTGCGCGAAGACAGGCGCCATATTTCTGATGCGGATATCGACGGATTGATGGAGGTGCTGACGGTGCCTTTGAATTTCGAGATGGCGGCGACGGAAGAGATGCAGAAAATTGCGCTGCGCCACAAACCGCATGCTGTGTGCATCGTACCCGAAAAGCGTGAGGAACGCACGACGGAAGGTGGCTTGGAGGTCGCACGGGAAGAGAACCGTCTGGCACATTTTATCGCGCCGTTGCGGGATGTGGGATGCCGCGTGTCGATTTTTATTGCAGCCGAAAAGCGCCAGATCGAAGCGGCGCACCGTATCGGTGCCGAGGTGATCGAATTGCATACCGGGGCCTATTGTGACGCCCATGCCGAAGGACATTTCGAGGAACGCGACGCCGAGCTTGCACGTCTTCGTGAGATGGCGACATTTGCGCATGATCTGGGGTTAGAGGTCCACGCCGGCCACGGGTTGACCTATGACACGGTAAAACCTGTTGCTGCGTTTCCCGAAGTTATGGAATTAAACATCGGGCATTTCCTTGTGGGTGAGTCTATCTTTCTGGGCCTCGGTCCGGCTATTCAGGCAATGCGACGACTGATGGAAGAGGCGCGTTTGCCCAAGTAAGACCCTTTGCCACAATCCTGACGAATTTATACTTTAGGTTGTAATTATATTTTTAATAGGCCTATAAAGTGTTTGTTTCATGGTTGGTGTCAGTCGCTTTTATTTCAATTTGTTGTTGGCGTTCGCGGGAACCAGCGTCACGGTTTGGCTTGTCGAAAGCGTGAGTGGACTGGATGCAGGCGGATTGGTGTTTCTGGTTATGCCGCTTTTGATTGCGGGGATGCTGGAGGGGCAAAAATTCGCACAGCATCACCGGCGTCGACCTAGTGTCACACATTGCTGGCATGCTGCTTTGCATATGGCGCTATGCGTGGCCGTTTTCGCCTTAGGTACAGCAGTGTTTGTCTGGTTCGCCGACACTGGCGCGGCGCCAGCATTGTTCGCCAATCAACTTGCGATGATTATTTTTATTTTGATGAGCGTGCCACTGCTAAGGATCGGATACGCTATCGGGCTCGCGTCTGTTCTCAAAGGCCAAGCGACTGCGGATTTTTAAGCGCGACCTGCCTGTGGGTCATATTTTTACCTTTGTTTTATGGTCTGCTGACTGCATCCAATCCTTGTGGAGCGTTGCCTATGTGGAACCCACGCCGGTTTACAATAAACATCATTCTGTTTTCTTTTGGGATCTGGCTTGCCACCGGCATACTCGAGGTATTGTTCAACTGGAACTCTCCACAGGTGGCATCAAGTGTTGTTCCCGCGATGTTCGCCGCCATGCAAGAAGGTCAAAGATATGGTCTTGTGACGGGGCATCGGCCCGAAAAGGCAACTATCTGGTCTCTTTCGCGCGCGATGGCCGAAATTCATCTGACCCTCATGGTGATACTGTCTATCTTTGCTTCGATACTGTCGCCCGACGTGCGGTACATGTTTGCACATATCAATCTGGCGTTGCTCTTTATTGTTTTCGGCCTCTTCACAGGATTGTCGCTTGTGTTTATGCGTTGGGGATACAGTCTCGGTATCAAGCTTGGTCTGCAAGAGCGCGAAAAGAACACAGGATAGATCCCTTTGATCCTTGGAATTGGTACGGACCTCGCAAACATTGAACGTATCCAAGGAACACTTGACCGCTTCGGGGATCGCTTCAAAAACCGTGTCTTCACAGAGATCGAACAGCAAAAGGCTGAGCGGCGGCGCGATGTTGCAGGGACATATGCAAAACGCTGGGCCGCAAAAGAGGCCTGTTCAAAGGCGCTTGGGACCGGTCTTGCGATGGGTATTGCGTGGAAGGATATGTCGGTTACCAACCTCAGGACAGGCCAACCGGTGATGCATGTCACAGGATGGGCCAAAGAACGGTTGGCCACGATGACACCAGAAGGCTTTGAGGCGGTGATCCACGTCACGTTAACCGATGACCACCCTTGGGCACAGGCGTTTGTCGTCATCGAAGCGGTGCCGCTCTCGAAATAGACCTAAGCGCGCAAAACGGCAGCGCGGGTGTGCCTGTGCGCTGCGCGAGGTCTTTGCCCACCTTGACAGTACCTGTTCCCCCCCTCATTACGACGCCAAAGCACTGGACGGAGCAGGCCACATGGCAGCCAAAGAAGAAAAACCCGCGAATGCGATCATAGAGACGATTAAAACGATCGTTTATGCGTTAGCGATTGCTGGTGTGTTCCGCACCTTGTTCTTCCAGCCGTTTTGGATTCCGTCAGGCTCAATGAAAGAGACGTTGTTGGTGGGTGATTTCCTGTTCGTCAACAAGATGGCTTACGGGTATTCTTACGCATCTTGCCCCAGCATTATCATGCCGCGTTTTGGCATAAATATGGATGCCAAAAAGATTTGTGGATTTCTGGACGGTGACAACACCCGAATCTGGCCTGGAGAGCCTGAGCGCGGGGATGTTGCAGTGTTCCGCCATCCTGTCACGGGGCGTGACTACATCAAGCGGATCATCGGGATGCCAGGTGATCAGATCCAGATGCGCGACGGTCTTGTCTACATCAATGGTGTTGTAGCACCACAGGAGCCTGCCGGCGTTTTCAGCGAACTGATGGAGCCTCAGGGCCCGGAAGGGCGTCGGCCCCGCTGTATGAACGGACCCGTTGGTGATGGTGGTATGTGCGATAAAGCCCGCGCCATAGAAACACTGCCAAATGGTGTGCAGCACACGGTGCTGGATATCGCGCCGCAAGCCTCAGACCGGACGGGCGTCTACAATGTCCCCGAGGGGCATTACTTTTTCATCGGTGACAACCGCGACAACTCGGCGGATAGCCGTTTGGCGCAGCAAGTACGCGGTGTGGGGTTCGTGCCTTACGAAAATCTGATTGGGCGCGCGGACCGGATCATGTTTTCATCTGGCGGGCGGTCTATGTTGTTTGTCTGGACGTGGCGGGGCGACCGTTTCTTCAAGAGGGTCGAGTGAAACTCTCGGCGGAACTGCGCACGTTCCAAGAGCGGCTGGGATATGTTTTCACCAGCCCCGAGTTACTAGCGCGCGCGGTTACCCATGCCTCGATGTCTTCCGCCAATCGTGATGACAATCAAAGGTTGGAGTTTCTGGGTGATCGCGTTCTGGGGCTTGTGATGGCCGAAGCGCTGCTGGCCTTGGACGAACAAGCCACCGAGGGTCAGTTGGCCCCGCGGTTCAACGCGCTGGTGCGCAAGGAAACCTGTGCGGACGTCGCGCGCGAGATTGATTTGGGTGCGGTTTTACGCCTTGGCCGATCCGAGATGTTGTCGGGCGGACGCCGCAAGCAGGCGCTTCTCGGCGATGGGATCGAAGCGGTGATTGCGGCAATCTATCTGGACAGTGGATTTGAAGAGGCGAAATCGGTTATCCTTAAACTGTGGGGCGCGCGCATTCACGACGTTGAGGAAGACGCGCGGGACCCGAAAACAGCACTGCAGGAATGGGCGCAAGCCCGGGGCCTAAAGCCGCCGCGCTATGAAGAGATCAAACGCGACGGACCAGACCATGCACCTGTGTTTACGATTGCGGCAAAGCTGAGTACCGGAGATCAAGAAGCGGCAACAGCCGGTTCAAAACGTCAAGCTGAACAGGCGGCAGCCTCGGCATTGCTTTCGAGACTGGAGACACAGACATGACCACGCGCGCGGGTTTCGCGGCCCTCATCGGAGAGCCCAATGCGGGTAAATCCACACTTTTGAACCGTATGGTCGGTGCCAAAGTGTCTATCGTTACTCATAAGGTGCAAACGACACGGACACGTATCCGTGGCGTTGCAATGGAAGGTGATAGCCAGATTGTTTTTGTGGACACCCCTGGCCTGTTTCAGCCGCGCAGGCGTCTGGACCGTGCGATGGTTGCCGCGGCGTGGGGGGGGGCGGCGGACGCAGACGTTGTCGTTTTGATGGTCGAGGCACACCGCGGCGTGACTGAAGGTGTCGAGCGGATAATCGAAGGGCTTGCAGACATCGGGCAGGGAAGGCCAGTTGCTTTGGTTATCAACAAGATCGACCGCGTACAGGCCGAAGTTCTCTTGAGCCTGAGCAAGAACCTGAATGATCGTTATGACTTTGCAGAGACATTCATGGTATCAGCTGAACGGGGGCATGGCGTTGATACATTGCGTCAATGGCTGGCGGGTGTTTTGCCGGAAGGTCCGTGGCTGTATCCAGAAGATCAGATCGCTGACTTGCCGATGCGCATGATTGCGGCTGAAATGACGCGCGAAAAGCTGACCCTGCGGCTGCATCAGGAATTGCCCTACCAACTGACCGTTGAGACGGAAAACTGGGAAGAGCGCAAGGACGGATCGGCGCGGATTGACCAGTTGATCTATGTGGTTCGTGACGGTCACAAGGGTATTCTGCTCGGGCACAAAGGTGAAACGATCAAAGCGGTTTCAAAGGCTGCGCGTGAAGAACTGGAAGAGTTTTTGGGCCGCCGCGTGCATCTGTTCTTGCAAGTCAAAGTGCGCCCGAACTGGTTGGATGAAGCGGAGCGCTACAGCGAAATGGGACTCGAATTCAAGGATGGCAATGCCTGATCATGTTGCAGGTGTGTGCATCGCCCGATCCGAACAGGGGCGGTCTTGATATGCCTCGGCTGACATCTCGATTTTGGGTTGATGCATATCTCGCGCGTTTGCGGTTGGGTGATGTGCCTGCCTTTGTCGTTGCGCACGGAGATGACACAGCGGGGTCGGTACTGGTCAAGCTGAATACTTTAGACGGGCAGGCGCAGCTTTTTCAAAGAAACTATCATCTGCTTGAAGACCGGCAGCAGTGGGATGTAATCTTGTCCGATGCCGAGGCGGCTGTGGATGCCGCTGTCGCGCGCCAACGGGCTGTAGACCCTGATCTTTGGGTGGTTGAGGTCGAAGATCGGAACGGACGACATCTGCTGGATGAACCGGGGTTTGCCTGATGGAGTGGCGCGATCAGGGCATTTTGCTAAACACGCGCCGACACGGTGAAAGCTCGGCAATTATTGAGGTTTTCACACCGACGCATGGGCGGCATGCGGGGGTTGTGCGGGGCGGTACCAGCCGCAAGATAGCCCCACATTTGCAGCCCGGTGCGCAACTGGATCTTCTATGGCGCGCGCGGCTTGAGGATCATATCGGCAGTTTTCAGGTCGAGCCGGTGCGCAGTCGTGCGGCTGCTGCGTTGGGCGACAGGATTTCTCTGGCGGGTCTAAATGCCGTGACGGCGTTGTTGTCGTTTTGCCTGCCAGAGCGCGAGGCACATCCCGGGCTTTATCGTGAGTCCGAGACTCTCTTGGATTTGCTGGGGCAAACAGAAATCTGGCCGTTGGCTTACATGCGCTGGGAGGTCCGTTTGTTGCATGAAATGGGCTACGCATTGGCGCTGGATCACTGCGCGGTGACAGGGGCCCAAGACGATCTGGCCTTTGTGTCACCAAAGTCGGGGCGTGCGGTGTCGCGCAAGGGCGCGGGTGAATGGGCGGACAGGCTGTTGCCACTGCCGCCAGTGTTGCGTGGTGCAGGTGCGGCTCCGGACGAAGAAGTGGCAGAAGCCTTTGTGACAACTGGATATTTTCTGAAATCTCACTTGGCGATGGATTTGGGGAATAGGCCATTGCCGGAGGCGAGGGACCGTTTTGTCGAGGCGTTTATGCGCGGTTATTCACGGTAGTGGAACGCCTATAAAAACGCCGGCCGGACGCCGCTTCATTTCAACGCGAGAACGGTATCGACAAGCGTATCAAACGCCTTTGTCGCCGACGATTTACCGGCCACGGCAGGCAACCCGACCAATGCGGCAAGGCTGCTGCGGGCGAAATCATCATTGGATAGTCCGATGTTGTTCAAAAGAGCGGTCACGTATTTCAGCCGTTCAGTGTCGACCTGAGCAACAGCTTTGGCAACAGACTTGTCGGCACGTGCCCATGCGCGCATGGCGGGGTCTGTTTCGTTCAACAGAATGTCTTTTCCGAATCGGCGTAGGCGCTGTTCGGCGCTGCCAGTTTCTTCCAATGCCTGTAGAACATCCGCAAACGCATGGCTTTGCCAATGCTTGACGACAGCGGATTGAAACTCTGGTACGTCTTTGAAATGCCAGTAGAATGAACCCTTTGTCGTGCCCATTTCCCGGGCCAGAGGTTCTGCCGCAAGTGCCGCAGGCCCCTTTGTTACGAGGGCTTTCAGACCAGCTTCGATCCAGGATGTGCGGGAGTGGCGTTGTCGTTTCATGCCTTAGGCATAGGGATTAGGTGGAAATGCTGCAAGTGCGAAGATGTCGCGCGCAATCATTTCGCACTTGCAGCATTTTAGAAGTGACACTACGGCAGCGCAGGTTGCATGGACGGGCTTACTCAATGAAAAACGCCGCGCGGGTGAGGCGCGGCGTTTCAAATCTGTGGCGACAGTGTCTAGCCCAAGATGCGGCGTGCGATCACCTGCGCCTGAATTTCTGCAGCACCTTCAAAGATGTTGAGGATGCGCGCATCGCACAGAACGCGGCTGATCTTATACTCAAGAGCAAAGCCGTTGCCGCCGTGAATTTGCAGACCGTTATCTGCTGCAGCCCATGCCACGCGTGCGCCTAGCAGTTTTGCCATCCCGGCTTCTACATCGCAGCGCCGGCCTTGGTCTTTCTCGAATGCCGAGAAATAGGTAAGTTGCCGTGCGATCATGATCTCCACGGCCATCATGGCAAGTTTTCCAGACACACGCGGGAAGTCGATAAGTGATTTGCCGAACTGTTTGCGGTCTTGCGCATATTGCATGGCAATGTCCAAAGCGGATTGGGCCACTCCAATGGCGCGCGCTGCGGTTTGGATGCGGGCAAATTCGAAAGTCTCCATCAGTTGTTTGAAGCCTTTGCCTTCTTCGCCGCCCAACAGGTTCTCGCCTTTGACATGGAAGTTGTCAAAACCCAGTTCGTATTCTTTCATACCGCGGTAACCAAGCACCTCGATCTCGCCACCTGTCATCCCCTCGGTGGGGAAGGGGACGTCGTCTGTACCGGGGGTCTTTTCCGCCAAAAACATGGACAAGCCTTTGTAATCACTTGTATTTGGATCGGTCCGTGCCAGCAACGTCATGATCTGCGTACGGGTCGCATGCGTGATCCATGTTTTGTTGCCCGTGACTTTATAGTCGCCGTTTTCGTCTTTCACCGCACGGGTTCGAAGGCTACCCAGATCAGAGCCGGTGTTCGGCTCTGTGAACACAGCGGTAGGCAAGGTTTCCGCGGATGCCAGTTGCGGTAGCCATTTTTGCTTTTGCTCTTCTGTGCCGCCCGCGATGATAAGTTCGGCCGCTATTTCCGAGCGTGTCCCAAGAGAACCCACGCCTATATAGCCGCGTGACAGCTCTTCGGATACGACGCACATGGACGCCTTTGACAAGCCGAAGCCACCGTATTCCTCGGGAATCGTCAGGCCGAAAACACCCATTTCGGCCAGTTCCTCGATCACTTCCATCGGGATCAGTTCGTCTTTGAGGTGCCAGTCATGCGCGTAAGGCTCGACTTTTTCGACCGCATAACGCCGGAATTGTTCACAAATCATCTCTAGCTCTTCGTCCAAGCCAGAAGCGCCGACGGTGATATTGGCCGAGTGTTCTTGCATCAGCTCAACCAGACGTGTGCGCGCGGCCTGCGTGTTGGCCGTATGCATGAGTGTCACAACAGCAGGTTCCATCAATCCGCGCGCGTCCGATTGATCTAGGCCCAGGTCCTGCAGGCGTATGATCTCGCCCTGGTTCATCTGGATGCCGCCACTAATCTGCGAGAGGTATTCGCCAAAGGCAATCTGATGCAGCAATTGTTCGGTTTCGCCAAACTTGCCGTCCGCCTGGAGTTTCTCTGCCCACTGCTGCATTTGCCGAAGCGATTGGGAGTAAGTTGCGAGCCATGCAAGGCCATGTGTCGCGGTCTGGTGGGCTTCTACCAAAGCGCCTGACACGCGCCCATCTTCTGAGCTGACGGCAGCTTTGACGAGCGCCTTGGCTTTTTCGAGAAGCTTTTCGACCGGCGGAACCGCAGCGGCAGTGAGTGAGATCAAGTCTTCAATGATTACCGGCGCGGCAAAGGCCGGGTCTTGTCCATCATGTGCCATATCAATCATCCTTTTCCGATTTCGGTCGGTTTAATTCTTTCGCAGTTGCAGCGCAACTTAAATACACTGGAATGTCGGAATTTGTATGAAAATTACTCTTGGTTCCGGCGATATCCCGCAGTGTAACAACGGGGCTGACGTTAAAACGCGTAAAACCCGCTGCATTCTACGGCGGGTTTCAGTGCGGCACAGGTTTTTTGCCAAGATGCTTATGATCGTTTATTGGGGCCGACTTGCCCCTTGCAGGTTTTAGTTTTGCCGTGCGACGGTGACGCCAGCGACGTCCTCAATAAAGGTCACAATCCGCGATTTGACCGTTTCGTCTCGAATCGAAGCCAGCGCGCTAACGATTTCCATGCTTGGGTCATTTTTGTCGGTTGTCTTGGTTTCTGCATCCAAACCTTCAAAAAAATATGAAGTCGGAACGTCCAGAATACGCGACAGTTCATAAAGTCTGCTGGCGGCTATGCGGTTTGAGCCGATCTCGTATTTCTGAATTTGCTGGAACGATAGCTCCAGTTTTTTCGCGACATCTGTTTGCGACAATCGCCGCATTGTGCGGATCTGTTTTAGCTTTCTTCCAACATGGATATCTACCGGGTGTGACATTGTTCTGACGTTACCTCCTGCTCTGGTCGTTTCACCTTTGACGGGTACTTCCCCCCAATCAATTGGCGAAACTTGCAAAGTTTCTAGTGATTTTTTTCCACTAAATGGATGAAAAATGTACAGTAACGGATGATTTTTTTACCATGTGACATGCTGGGCAAAGCAGCACTGGTGAACCCGATGGCATGGGGTACACATCTGGTGCAACACAGATAACGGGTATCACAGGGGAACTACAGACCGAGAACCACCGCATGATACTGTCGGATGGCAATGTGTTCTCGGGTCAATTAGGTTGTACGCGCTTACGAAGTGGCTTGGTTTAGGCTGCTGCAGATTGCGCGATCTTGATGGCCCTGTTCAGCGCCGCTTGAGAGCAGCTTACTTTATAGTCGGACATACAAACCTGCCGCTGACCTGGGCCGACTTGGAATAACCCAGGGTAGAAATGACCTGATGCGACCTTGGTAGCACAGGGCACCCAATTTCCACCAGGACCGGTGACAATTTTGCCCAACCGAACATTTTTTGATCCGGGCGGCGGGCTTACCGCTGCCAGAGGCAGTTCAAACAGCATTTCGGTTGTACAGTTCATCTAATAACCTTTCTTCACCTTACTAAAACGCCTTAAAAATATGTTGAATTAATGGCTTTTCTGCAGTCTTTGAGCGTCCTTCAAATACGCGATTGGGGAACCAAACCAACGGTCTGCCGAATATTGCCACAGTTCTGGTTTTGGCTGCATAATCTGCAAGCCCACCTTGGATCGAATCCCCTCATTAGAGCCGAAAATCGCATACGGATTTTTTAAGTTATAAATTTCAACACCTTAATTAACTCTGATATTGCATACAGCAGCGTCGCAACAATTGAGGTGCAGCAGTAATACTCTTTTATGCCGTTCTGATTAAGCGTTTCTTGCGGCTAAAATGAAAGTCTTGGAATTGCTACATGCCCGCCTTAGTTGCAACTCTATCAGGCGGTATTTAAAGTTAGATCGGACGAGGCAACCAGCCGAGCGGTTTTTTAGGGTGACGGTCTAAAGTCCGCCTGATTTGATCGCAGACAATGCGGGGACAGAAATTGAATTACATTGGAAATACAACTGGCATTACCCTGTCTATGGTCCGCGCATTTGTTGTTCTCAGTGAATGTTTGAATTTATCCAAGACATGCGAAATCCTTGGTGCGACCCGCCAGACGGTGCGGCGCCACATCAATGACCTTGAGGCGATCAAGGGCGCGCCGCTTTTTTCTGTCGAAAACCGCCAATACTTCCTAACGCCTTTCGGACAAGCGTCGGTAGAAGACGCCAGGTTTATATTGCGTCAGGTCGAAACGTGGTCGGGGCAGTCAAACCTATCTAGAAACAGCACCCTCGGGCTGGAAAGAAACGAATACACCGATAGTGCCGGCAAGGTTTTTTATTCTCAACAGCACCCCATTTTTCGCATTGGCGCTTCCGGGTTGCCAATTATGAAATCAGCTCTTGCTGCCTGGGGTAATGCCCAGACTCAAATCGAAAACGAAGCAATGGCTGCAATCCGACCCTATCTGGTCGTGTTTCGTAAGGGTTCAAACGGCTGGGTTTTTGTGGAAGTCGGCAAGCATTCGGCATATTCGCGTTGGTTTGGTTGGGTTTGGTCCAAGAGCGCTATCGGCAAACTGTTGCAAGAAGACAACGCGGGCGACGACTACAATGAATTCATCGCGGGGGCCTACGCGCGCATCTATGACGAAGGTGGCGTCCGGTTGGATCATGTATTCGCCTATCTTCCGAAAGGTGGTTCCGACGATCTAGTGCCCGTCAGTTTCCAACGTTTATTACTTGGTTGCGTATTTCCTGATGGTACACCCGGCCTTGCAGTTCTTGTGCTGATCACAAACGAAGTCGAGATTGACGCTTTGGATAAGAGCGACTTTCCCGACTTACCCGCAGAATTAATAATGGATTTCGAAATATAATTCTTTCGTGACTGTAAAAAAGTTCGCGCACACGGCGAATTTTGATGTTAGATTTTTCTTCGCTTGAGGCAGGAAAAAAGGAAAACCTATGTCTGCGTTCGGTTTATACAGGATGATAATGAACGTTGCTAACGTTGCAAAAGAGCTGGAAACAGCCGGAATGCGTATCGAAATCGGCGATGATTTTGCCGCTTACAGACTATTGAGAAACGCCCAGCAGGACCGGGCTCCAATTTATCCGATGTTTGATGTCGCATCATCATATGTCGATAAGTCAAATGCCTTCTGGATTTGCGGCTTTAACGAGCAGGACGAGTTGGTCCACACGCAGGCCATGCGGCTGCTTGATTTGACGGGTATTACGTTGGGTCAACACTTGAACACTCACCGGCACAAATACATCACGCCCAATTCAACGCCGGACCCGGACCGTACCTTTTACCGGCGTCCGTTGGCTTTGCAAAAAATTACCGGAAAGGTAGTTTACCATGGCGATTTCTGGATCAAACCAGGCGACAACGGAAACCGAAAGCAGGGCTTCTCACCCTTGCTGTCGCGGATTGCGATTGAAATCGCGCTTGCGACGTGGGTCCCGAACTACAGCTTTGCTTTTGTGCCCACGCCTCTGGCGACCAAAGGGATGCCGCTGCGCTATGGATACACACATTGTGAGCCTGGCAGTTGGTATGGTCCGGACGAACAAGTCACAGATGAAGACTGCATTATCTGGATGAATACAAAAGACATGGTGCATTTGTTGAAGACGCCGGCACAGGCACTGTCGGACGAGCGTGAAATTCCCACAATGCGGTCGACCGTTCAACCCTTGAGTGTTGTCGCTTGAGTTCATAGACTTGGGCGGATAAGCGTGGGCGGGTTGCACAAATGAGTGATTACATGACGGACGAAACGGTGATTGAAGCCTCCAGAACATCGCGCCGCGCTGTTTTTGGCTCAATTGCGATCAGTATTGCGTTTGTCATGGAACTTACTTTGGTGCCGCTGGTGCTTCCTGCAATCCAGGCGGAATTCGGACTTTCTGTAAGCCAACTGGCTTGGGTGTTTAATTCATATGGATTTGCCGTGGCTGCTGGCGTGCTCTTTGGCGGTTGGTTCGGAGACACGATTGGCGTTCGCAAGGTCTTTGCTGTCGGTGTGTTCATGTTTGCGCTAGGCGCTCTCATCGTGGCCTTCGCGAACAATTACGAAGCGGTAATTGCCGCACGCGTTCTGCAAGGTTTCGGCGGGGGAGTGTTTTCGCCGCTGGTGCCATTATTACTGACCCGTGCGATGCCAGACAGGCCGGGCAAGATACTGATAATATGGGGCAGTGTGACGGGGTATGCGGCAGCGCTTGCGCCTCTTGTATTAAGCCAAACCGTGGATTTTGCGGGGTGGCAGTCCGTTTTCGTGCTGTTTGCGGTCGTGTCGCTCGTTGCCTTGGCCATAAGCGGCAGAATGAGGGGAGGCCCGCAAAAGCGAACGGAACGCGCGCGTCCTGCACTCTCGGCCTTGTTGAAGGCACCCAATTTATGGCTTGCATTTGTCTACATCGCCTGCACCTACGGCGCTATTACGTTTTATCTGTTCAGGCTGCCTCTTTGGCTTGCAGCGATCGACTATGAGGTCACTACGATCGGCTTTGTCTTGGCAATGATTTGGCTGAGCTTTTCGGTCGTTGGCACGTCTTTGCGAAACCGTGTCGATGGTGAACACGTGCGTTTGATAATGTTGTTCGCCCCGGTCTTGATCGCGGTCAGCTTCCCGATAGCGTATTTATCCACTGGACTAGCTGGTTTCTTGTTGTCTGCATGTCTGCTCGGAGCGGGATTTGCATGTGGGAACGCACCGTCCACGCAGATGGTATTGCGCTTTGCGCCGAAGGGCTTGCAGGCCATCTCTGCCAGTATGGACATTACTTTTGCCAGAATAGGTGGCGTTTTGACCGTGGCATTGTTGGCGCAACAGCCGTTAGACGCATCGATTTGGATCATTTTCGGCATTTCGTCTTGCGCGATAATATGCGCGCTGATCGTCGGACGCAGCGCCGCGCTTGCGAGCGACTACTAAAAGATCCGTCGTGCCAGACTACGGACACCGGTTTCAGTTGTGTCAATCGCTGACTTGGTAAATACCTGCGGTAGTTCTACCAGTTTTTGACAAAAGAAAAGCCCCGGGTGATTTCGACCGCCCGGGGCTTTTTTGATGCTATGGCCACCGATCAGCTGATCGCAGCCGCCCGTACGTCTTCATCGATAAACGGGAGATATTGCTCGAAATTGTCCGAGAACATTTTTACCAGTTTTGCAGCCTGCCGGTCGTATGAGGCAGGGTCATCCCAAGTACGGCGCGGGTCTAGAAGGATGCTGGGCACGCCGTCTACATCAACCGGCACTTCAAATCCGAAATTGGGGTCCTTGCGGAACTCCGCATCGGACAAAGACCCGTCGAGCGCGGCTGTGAGCAGGCCCCGAGTGGCCTTGATGGGCATGCGGTTGCCCGTGCCGTATGCGCCACCGGTCCATCCTGTGTTTACCAACCAGCAGGTCGCCCCGTGTGTGGCGATCTTCTCGCGCAGCAAGTTTCCGTACACTTCGGGCCGACGTGGCATGAATGGTGCGCCAAAGCATGTCGAGAACGTGGGCTCTGGCTCTGTAACGCCGCGTTCTGTGCCGGCGACCTTCGACGTAAAGCCGGACAGGAAGTGGTACATCGCCTGCGCCGGCGTCAACCGTGAGATTGGCGGCAGCACACCGAAGGCGTCACACGTAAGCATGATGATATTTTTCGGGTGTCCACCGCGCGCGGATGCCGAGGCATTCGAGATGTAGTGCAGCGGGTAGGCGCAGCGCATGTTCGCAGTCAGGCTGTCATCTTCGAAATCAAGGTCTTTGGTTTCTTCATCATAGACCATGTTCTCAATTACGGTACCGAATTTTTCGGTCGTCGCGTAAATCTCGGGCTCAGCTTCGGGGTTGAGGCTGATTGTCTTGGCGTAGCACCCGCCTTCAAAGTTGAAGGTACCGGTATCTGACCAGCCGTGTTCATCATCGCCGATGAGCGTGCGCGCGGGATCCGCCGAAAGCGTCGTTTTCCCCGTGCCGGAGAGACCGAAGAAGACGGCCGTATCGACGGGGTTGCCGTTTGCATGGTTCGCCGAGCAATGCATCGGCATCACGCCTTTTGCGGGCAGCAGGTAGTTAAGCAAGGTGAACACGGACTTCTTGTTTTCGCCTGCGTATTCGGTGCCGCCAATCAGGATGAGCTTCTTGTCGAAGTTCATCGCTATAACAGTCTCGGACCGGCAGTTGTGCTTGGCTGGGTCCGCTTGAAAACTGGGGCAATTGATAACCGTGAAATCCGCGATGAAATCATCAAGGTCTTCGCGGTCAGGTCGCCGCAGCATATGTCGGATGAAAAGGCCATGCCAGGCCAGCTCGGTGACCATGCGCACGCTGATCGCGTGTTTGGGGTCCGCACCACCTGTAAGATCCTGGACGAAGTAATCACGGCCCTTCATGTGCTCTAGCATATCGGCGTGCAACTGATCGAAGCCTTCTGGCGACATCGCTGCATTGTTCTCCCACCAGATGCTATCGGCGACACTGTCTGTTTTCACGACGTGTTTGTCTTTTGGCGATCGGCCTGTAAATTTGCCTGTGGTGACCAGAAACGCACCACCTTTGCCCAGATTTCCTTCGCCGCGGGAGAGGGCCGATTGAATTAAGTCAGGCTCAATCAAGTTGTAATAGACAGCTCCGAGCCCTTCGATCCCCTGATCCTCAAGCCGAAAGTCCGGGTTCACCCGTCCATGTGTCATTCAATCTTCTCCTGTTTGCCCGCTAAAAGCTGCGGTGCGTCGTCAACCAAAGCAAATCACTTGCATGTGCCGCGTGCTTAACATGACGTTTTGTAGCGTGAACAGGACGCTTTTTGGAGTTAGCGCCATCATGACCCTCTTTGTCGCGGACAGGCGTGTTACAGGCCATTATGTGGCCAAAGTTGGCCACCCACCGGTAACAATGTGCGGCAATTTAGCCATTCGTAACCAAATTCTGACCCAATTCCGTCTTAGGTATGACCTGATTCGCACTTAGGGATTGATTCGCAGGGGTAAAAAATGAAAATTACCTCAAAAAATAAATAAATGAGCAGTACAAGGAACAACAAATGTCTAAGATCGCCCTTGTTGATGACGACAGGAATATTCTGACGTCCGTATCGATGACACTCGAAGCTGAAGGTTTTGAGGTAGAGACTTACAATGACGGCCAGGCCGCGCTGGATGCTTTCAACAAAAAGCTGCCAGACATGGCGGTGCTTGACATCAAGATGCCTCGCATGGACGGAATGGACCTTTTGCAGCGGCTTCGTCAAAAGACTGCGATGCCCGTTATTTTCCTGACGTCGAAAGACGATGAAATCGACGAAGTGCTTGGCCTGCGCATGGGGGCGGACGACTACGTTAAAAAACCGTTTTCCCAGCGCCTTTTAGTTGAGCGTATCCGGGCGCTTCTGCGCCGTCAGGATGCTGTTGCGGGTGATGTCGTCGCCGATAGTGAAGAGACCAAAGTAATGGAGCGTGGCGAATTGCGCATGGATCCATTGCGCCACGCGGTAAGCTGGAAAGGCAAGGACGTTTCTTTGACAGTCACCGAGTTCCTGCTTCTGCAGGCACTGGCTCAGCGTCCCGGTTTTGTGAAATCCCGTGATCAGTTGATGGATGTCGCCTACGACGACCAAGTTTACGTGGATGACCGCACCATCGACAGCCACATCAAACGCCTGCGTAAGAAAATGCGCACGGCGGATATGGAGTTTTCTGCAATTGAGACTCTGTACGGCATCGGCTACAGATATAACGAAGAGTAAAAACAACTACTCGTGGCTTTAGCCGAGAGGGTGACCGTGCGGGATATGACCCAACCCCCATCCGTATCCGGGAATGGCGATGTCGTTCTGGGAGACGACTGGTTAGCACCAGACAGTGCGAACACGGGAGAAATGCGCGCAAACAGAGAGCGCCGCGGCCTCATGTCGCTGCGCTCGTCACCTCTGACGCGCAAGATTATAACGCTCAACCTGATCGCCCTTGTTTTTCTGTTTTCGGGAATTGTTTATCTGAATTCCTCTCGCGACGCGCTGACCTTTCAGCGTGCGGCATCTCTGGTCACAGAGGCCGAATTGATTGCCGATGTCATAGAAGTACAGTTACCCGTTGGCGCACCGGTCAATCTTGCCACCGGTGACGGCGTCGATGTTCCAGGAACACTTTCTAATCTGGATTTGCGCCGCGGCGTTGAAGTTTTTGTCTATGATGCGTCGCGCGTCCTGATTGCGAACACAGAAGGGCGTCTGACCGCTGAAGAGGCGTCGGGGGACACCGTTTCTCAGACCTATCTGACAGATGCACTAAGCTGGCTTTGGGCAATCGTCTCGGGCCCTTTTGGCACTGATGCGTCACCGGACCAAGCACCATTGAGCGACAAGCTGAAGCAATTGGTCGACGATAGCTTGGATCAGGGTACGCAGTTCCACAATGCATCCGATGCCTCAGGCGGTGCGCTATACACAGTTGTAACCCCGATCCTGCAAGGTGACCGCGCAATCGGGGCTGTTGCAGTCGCAACGGCAGCAGGCGAAATCGACAGGCTGGTACGCGGCGAACGTGAGCGTGTTTTACAGATGTTCCTGATTGCTACGTTGGTGTCGGTCGGTCTAAGTCTCGTTCTGGCGTCGACAATAGCGAACCCGCTTGCCGAACTTGCCGCCGCAGCCGAACTTGGGCGTGACAAGAATGCACGAAAGATGAACCCCGGCCGTATCCGTATCCCCGATCTGACGGGCCGCCCGGACGAAATCGGTCGGTTAAGTGGTGCGTTACGGGGCATGATCTCGGCGCTCTATAACCGCATCGACGGCAATGAACAGTTCGCCGCAGATGTGGCACATGAGATCAAAAACCCGCTTGCTTCGTTGCGGTCTGCAGTTGGAACGCTGCGGATGGTCAAACGCGATGACCAGCGCGAGAAACTATTGGATGTGATCGACCACGACGTGCGCCGACTTGATCGTCTGGTCAGCGATATATCGAACGCGTCCCGTCTCGACAGCGAACTTGTCAAGGAAGAGGAAGAGGCGTTCAACGTCCTTGAAACGCTAGGTAACCTTGGTCAGTACCTTGGGGATGATGCGCGCTCCAAGGGGATTGATTTCATCACCGATCTGCCCGCCTCGCCCATCGAGGTGCACGGGCTGGAAGCGCGGCTTGCACAGGTATTCGTCAACCTGATTACCAATGCCATCTCGTTTTGCGAAGATGGGGATGCGATCCGGATATGGGCCCGCAAGAAAGAAAACCGGGTGCTCATTGTGGTCGAAGACACCGGCCCCGGCATTCCGGATCAGGCGCTTTCAAAGATTTTCAAACGCTTTTACTCCCAGCGCCCTGACGAGCATTTCGGGAACAACTCGGGACTGGGTCTTGCGATTTCCAAGCAAATCGTCGAGGCGCATGGTGGTGTAATCTGGGCCGAGAATATTCGTCCGACCGAAGCTGACATCACGTCCGAACCCTTGGGTGCGCGCTTTGTTGTTGGCCTGCCGGTCTAGGGCACGCTTTTGCGATGTCCCGCCAAGTTATTCACGCCAGTTGTGTCGATTTCGAAGGACGAGGCGTTTTAATCTTAGGTAGTAGCGGCAGTGGAAAATCCGCGCTGAGCCTTCAGCTTATGTCAATCGGCGCTGCGTTGGTTTCCGATGATCGAGTTGAACTGCGGCCAGTGAATGGCCATCTGATTGCCAATGCTCCTGCGACGATAAAGGGTCTGGTTGAAGCGCGCGGCGTCGGGATACTGCACGCAGTCACAGCCGCTCAGACAAGGCTTGTACTCGCTGTGGATATGGACACCGAAGAACAGGAGCGCTTACCGGAATGCCACTGGTATGAAACCTTTGATTGCAGACTGCCCTGTCTTTGCCGCGTGGATGCTGCGTATTTCCCTGCGGCCATTCTTCAGATGGTCAGGCACGGCAGGCAGGCCACGTGATGAGTGAGGGCGAACAGTCGGCGCGCCGTTTGGTATTTGTCACGGGTCCTTCTGGCGCGGGCCGCTCCAGTGCGCTTAACGTACTGGAAGACGCAGGGTTTGAGGTGGTGGATAATCTACCCTTAAGACTGTTGCCGGCCTTGATAGAGAGCGGCGGTAACGACCACCCGATTGCGTTGGGGATTGATCCGCGAAACCGTGATTTTTCAACAAATGGTGTGATGGATGCTTTGGGACGTTTGACCGGCTTGCCGGGTGTGGCCCCTGAGCTTTTGTACCTCGATTGCTCGACGGAGGCGCTTTTGCGGCGGTATTCCGAAACGCGTCGGCGGCATCCGCTTGCGCCTGATGATCGGCCCTCGGATGGTATTATGCGGGAACTGGAAATGCTTGAGCCGCTCAAGGCGCGGGCTGATTTCCTGATTGATACCACAAACCTTAACGTGCACCAGCTGCGCGCCGAGCTGGATCACTGGTTCACGCCTGGGGGGCGGCGGTTGGTGGTATCCGTGCAATCATTTTCTTATAAGCGTGGATTGCCGCGCAGTGTCGACATGGTGCTGGATTGCCGTTTTCTCAAAAACCCGTATTGGGAACCCGCGCTGCGTGGCTTGGATGGCACGGATGACGCTGTGGCGGAATATGTCAAATCTGACCCTCGGTTCGCCGAGTTCGTCACAAAGGTGAACGACTTGAGTTTACTGCTTCTTCCAGCCTACCGAGACGAGGGGAAATCCTATCTCTCCGTGGCTTTTGGTTGCACCGGAGGGCAACACCGCTCGGTCGTAATGGCGCAGATGCACGCTTTGCGGCTTGCGGAAGCGGGCTGGCAAGTGTCAATTAGGCATCGCGAGTTGGATATCAGGAAATAGTCGGGGCGCGGTTTTTTGATTGGTATTGTCATTGTTGCACATGGGGGGTTGGCTCAGGAATACCTGGCCGCAATCGAACATGTTGTGGGAAAACAGCCCGGGATCAGGGCTATCTCAATTCAGGCGGATCATGACCGCGCCGCGAAAGAACGCGAAATTTGTGACGCAGCGGATGCTGTGGATGCAGGCGATGGTGTTATTGTCGTTACGGATCTTTATGGGGGATCCCCATCAAACCTGAGCTTGCTGGCGTGCCGGCCCAGTGACCGCAGAATTGTATACGGCGCCAACCTACCAATGCTTATCAAGCTTGCCAAAAGTCGCTTGCTGCCCGTGCCGGATGCGGTCAGAGCGGCGATTGAAGCAGGTAAAAAGTATATCGACAGCCAAAATGTAAGCTCGGAATAGCGGGGCAATTTGAATTATGACGAAATGCACTATCGAAATCAAAAATATCAAGGGGCTACATGCGCGGGCATCGGCTAAACTGGTGGAAGTTGTCGAGGGGTTTGACGCGAGCGCCGAAGTCTCGAAGGACGGGATGTCGGCGTCCGGGGATAGCATCATGGGGCTTTTGATGTTGGCAGCTTCGCACGGAACCTTTATTGACGTGGAAACAAGTGGGCCCGACGCTGAGGCGTTAGCCGAAGCTTTAACGGCTTTGGTTGCGAATAAATTCGGGGAAGAAGCGTAAGGGGCACTCGCCTTCACACGTGAAATGGGAGGACGTCTGTGTGGTGGAAAGTTCGCAGAACATCAGCGCTGGCCAAAAGCCCAAGCCGGTAGACTTTACGAAGTATGACCGCCGCGCTATCTCGTACGCGTCTACATTCGAGGATCCTTGGAAAGCCAGTTTCATCCGGGTGATCGAGGCATTAACCGGTAAAATGACGATTTTGCGCTTGGTGCGCGAATTTGAACGTCGGGGCGCTCCCCAAGGGCA
Organism: uncultured Alphaproteobacteria bacterium; assembly: GCA_963796445.1. Lineage (GTDB taxonomy): Bacteria > Pseudomonadota > Alphaproteobacteria > Rhodobacterales > Rhodobacteraceae > Roseobacter. Next base: position 89,271 of record CAWCLQ010000007.1, read on the forward strand.
GGCCTTTTGGCGCGCAGCACTTGATGTCATGGGCATTGAGCTGCAGACCCCGGCAGAACAGCTGGAGCGTATCCCAAAACAAGGGCCGGTGATTGTTGTATCCAACCACCCGCACGGGATGGTGGACGGCATGATGTTCGCGGATTTGATCGGTCGCGTGCGTCCTGACTATAGGATTCTTACGCGGTCTTTGCTGACCGTGATTGACGAGGTCGCAGGTTCGTACATGATCCCCGTACCGTTTCCGCATGACCCGGACGCCCAACGCAAAGGCGTTCAGATGCGCGCGGATGCGATGAAGCACCTCAAAGACGGCGGTGTCGTCGCCCTTTTCCCGTCGGGCGGTGTCGCCGCATCCGAGACATTTTTCGGCCCTGCGATTGAGGGAGAATGGAACGTATTCACGGCCAAGATGATACGCCGGTCCGGTGCTGCTGTTTTGCCTGTAAAGTTTCAGGGGCAGAACTCGCGCGCATATCAGATCGCCAATCAGATTTCGCCAATGCTGCGACAAGGGTTGTTGCTGCACGAGATCGTGCACGCGTTAAACAAGCCTCAGGCACCTGTCGTTGGTCATCCAATTCCGGCGGAAGACCTGGTGAAGTGGCAAGATGACCCGCGCGGATTTATGGCCTGGTTGCGCGACCACACGTTGTCGCTAGACGGCTCTGCCGCGCAGGCTTAACGCGTCGGAACTGGTGTCTCGCCGCGATAGTCATAAAATCCGCGGTCTGTTTTGCGCCCGAGCCAGCCAGCTTCTACATATTTAGTAAGCAATGGGCAGGGACGGTATTTGGTGTCTGCCAAGCCGTCATGCAGGACGTTCATAATCGCGAGGCACGTATCCAGCCCGATGAAATCTGCAAGCTCAAGCGGCCCCATCGGATGGTTCGCACCCAGTCGCATTGAGCTATCAATCGATTGTACGTTGCCGACACCTTCGTAAAGCGTATAGACGGCTTCGTTTATCATGGGCATCAGAATGCGGTTCACGATGAACCCGGGAAAATCCTCGGCAGAGGCTGCGGTTTTTTCCAGACGATCCACGACAGTCTTGCAGGCTTTGAAGGTGGGTTCGTCGGTTGCAATTCCTCGGATAAGTTCGACAAGCTGCATAACTGGAACCGGGTTCATGAAATGAAAGCCCATAAATTTTTCTGGGCGGTCTGTGCGGCTTGCCAAGCGTGTGATTGATATCGATGACGTGTTCGACGTTAGTATCGTGTCTGGTTTCAAGTGCGGTATCAGGTCTTCGAAAATCGCTTGCTTGACCGTCTCACGCTCGGTGGCCGCCTCTATAATGAGATCGGTTTGCCCGAGCTCTTTCAGACTGACCGTGGTGACAATGCGGGCAAGCCCATCATCCAGCTGCGCCTGGGTGATCTTGCCGCGCGAAACCTGACGTTCCATATTGCGACGCATTGTCTCCATCGCGCTGGCGAGGGCGTCTTCACTGATATCATTCAGCATTACTTCGTATTCGGCGAGAGCCATCACATGGGCGATCCCGTTGCCCATCTGTCCCGCACCCACGATTCCGATCGTCTTGATTTCCATCGGTTACCCTCTTGTGTCTGGCGCAGTCTAAGGTGGTGCGGCTGGCGGCTGCAAGGGCATGCGACGATGCGCCCACAGAATTCCATCTGATTTAACGATTTCTAAGGACGCTGCCCTCATAAAGGGCGCCGGGTGAAGTGAGAGAGTGGGCTAATGAGTTATGATGTATTAGGGGCTGGCGCTTTAAATTATGCGCCGTGCAAATATGGAAATTCACGTATTTTGTTTCGTGGGCCGGAACGCAGGCTAGATGCGCCATATGTTGCGTTTTTGGGCGGGACGGAAACCTATGGAAAGTTCATCAAGACGCCTTTTCCGGCGCTTGTCGAAAGCAACTTGGGTGTGAACTGCATTAATTTTGGTATCCCGAATGCGGGAATAGATGTGCTGGCGAACGAAGGTTTCCTGATCAATGCTGTTCTTGGCGCACAGATTTCTGTTGTCCAAATCGTCGGGGCACAGAATTTGTCGAACCGGTTCTACACGGTACATCCAAGACGCAATGACCGGTTCATCAATGCATCCCCTTTGCTATCGTCGATATATCCCGAAGTAGATTTCTCTGAAGTCCATTTCACGCGTCACATGCTCAATATTCTCTACGGTGTGTCGCACAAACGTTTTGCGGTTGTACGTCAGGAACTGCAAGCAGCGTGGATGGCGCGCATGAAGCTATTGCTGCGGCGTATTCGGGGTAAAGCGGTATTGCTTTGGCTAGCAGATCACCCGCCTGTGGATGAACGTGATGCTCAAGTGAATCCTGCAAACATGTCGGATCCGTTGTTTGTAACACGTCAAATGCTGGAGCAGCTGCGAGCTCATGCAAAAGAATTTGCAGAGATTGTTGTGTCACATAAGGCGCTGGCAGCAGGCACGCAGGGCATGATTTTTTCAGAGATGGAAGCGCCTGCGGCCCGGAAATTGCTTGGTCCGCACGCTCATGGCGAGGCGGCGAAAGTCTTGACCAGTACACTGCGCCGGTACGTATAAAAAAAGGCCGCGAGCGTGATGCGCGCGGCCTTATCAATCAAGTGCTGGTGCTTAGTCCAGCTTTTCAAGCAGCTCTGGCACAGCCGTGAACAGATCCGCCACCAAGCCGTAATCGGCAACCTGGAAAATTGGCGCTTCTTCGTCTTTATTGATGGCAACAATGATCTTGCTGTCCTTCATCCCCGCGAGGTGTTGGATCGCTCCTGAAATGCCAACAGCGACATAGAGCTCGGGCGCCACAACCTTGCCGGTTTGACCAACCTGCCAGTCGTTTGGTGCATAGCCCGAGTCGACCGCAGCGCGGGACGCGCCAACAGCAGCACCCAGTTTATCCGCCAGCTTTTCGATAAGCGCGAAGTCTTCTTCGGAGCCTACGCCGCGCCCACCAGATACCACCACACCGGCCGATGTCAGCTCGGGGCGGTCGCTTGCGGCAACTTTGTCTTCGACCCATTCGCTCATGCCCGGATCAGCTGCGGCACCGATGTTTTCGACGGGTGCCGAGTTTCCAGTTTCTGCTGCATCAAATGTCGATCCACGGAAGGTGATGACCTTTTTTGCGTCCGCGGATTTGACAGTTTGCATGGCGTTGCCCGCGTAGATCGGGCGCTCGAAAGTGTTTGCATCAATGACAGCGGTCGCGTCAGAAATGATCATGACATCCAGAAGGGCGGCCACACGTGGCATGATGTTTTTCGCATCTGTCGTGGCTGGGGCTGCGATATGTTCGTAATCACCCGAAAGCGAAACGATCAGGTCTGCAACCGGTTCAGCCAAACGCTTGCCGTAGATTGCGTCTTCGGCACATAGCACTTTGGCGACACCCTGAATGGTTGCCGCTTCTGCGGCTGCATCCGCACAGGTGGCACCCGTGCATAGCAATGTTACATCGCCCAAAGCCGATGCCGCTGTAACAGCCTTGGCTGTTGCGTCCATCGCCAAGGCACCATCGTTTATTTCTGCAAGTAGAAGAACGCCCATTATACCGCTCCTGCTTCTTTGAGTTTGGATACCAGTTCGTCAACCGAGCCGACCTTGATGCCGGCAGCACGCGCTGCGGGCTCTTCGGTTTTGACAATTTCGAGACGCGGGGTTACGTCGACGCCGTAATCAGCTGCCGTTTTCTCATCCAGAGGTTTCTTCTTGGCCTTCATGATGTTGGGTAGTGACGCATAGCGTGGTTCGTTCAGCCGGAGATCCACCGTGATGACCGTTGGCATGCTGACTTTGATCGTTTGCAGGCCGCCATCGACTTCGCGGGTCACAATTGCCTTGTCGCCTTCCACGGCTACTTCGGACGCGAATGTCGCCTGTGACCAACCCATGAGGGCTGCGAGCATCTGACCGGTGGCATTCATGTCGTTGTCGATCGCTTGCTTTCCGCACAGCACCAGACCGGGCTGTTCTTCGTCAATAACACCTTTGAGGATTTTGGCGACGGCCAGTGGTTCAATATCGTTGTGCACGTCTTCAGAGGCAATCACGAGAATGGCGCGGTCTGCACCCATAGCCAACGCTGTGCGCAGCGTTTCCTGGCTTTGCTTGACGCCGACGGATACCACGACGACTTCGTCTGCCTGACCCGCTTCTTTCAAACGAATGGCCTGTTCGACGGAAATTTCGTCAAACGGGTTCATCGACATTTTTACATTGGCAAGATCGACACCGGAACCGTCCGCTTTTACGCGCACTTTAACGTTGTAATCGATCACGCGTTTGACAGGTACCAAAACCTTCATGTGCGTCTTTCTCCTTGTTCGCGACTCACCTCTTTGGCTGAGCGCATCTGCATTACCGGTGGTTTAACGAAGGCTGCAGCGCCAAAACAGTGCAAAATCGTCACGTAACGTCGCGGGTACGCCGCGTTTTTGCAAAAAATGACGCAGCGGCATACCATTTAGCGATGCGCGATCACCCGAAATCGTGCTCCGTGCGGTATTTGTTATCTGTTTGCGCCGGGAACCCATAGCACGTCGTCTTTTCCGCCGTTGTTTGCAACTCGGGCAGCCACAAAGAACCAGTCGCTTAGCCGGTTAAGATATTTCACGGCTGCGGGATTAATCGCTTCCATCGTGGCCAGTTCCACGCAAAGCCTTTCCGCGCGGCGTGATACGGTGCGGCAGACATGCAAGTGCGCAGCCAGTTTGGAACCTCCCGGCAAGATGAAGCTACGCAACGGGTCGAGGTCGGCGTTCATCACATCAATCTCGGCTTCCAAACGGTCGACTTGTGATTGAACCATTCTCAAGGGCGGATACTCGGCCTCAGCATCTTGTTCCATGTCGGGACGGCACAGATCGGCACCCAGATCGAACAAATCGTTTTGAATACGGCTTAAGGCAGTATTGATATCACCACTGGCCTCTAGACGCGCCACGCCCAAGAACGAATTCAGTTCGTCCGATGTGCCATAGGCGGTGACACGCAGTGCATGTTTCGCCACCCGAGCACCGTTGCCCAAGGCGGTTTCGCCTGCATCACCGGTTTTGGTGTAAATCTTGTTCAATACGACCATCGTCGCTTAGCCTCCTTGATTTCGGAAATAGACAAATATGACGATAAAAATCACGGCAACGAATTGTGCCGCGATCCGGTAGCGCATCAGTTTGTTAGAATTTTTCTTGTTAAATGCCCCGCCGCCGGCAAAACCGCCAAGCCCCAGTGCAAGCACGCCGATAACCGCCAGACAGGCGACGACGGCCAGAATGAAAAATATGTCTCCCACGTTTTTTGATCCTTTATTGTTTGCGAACGATGTAGAGGACGCGCGAGCGTTTGCGAGGTTCTTGCAGCAACAACCGGCTGATTAGGAGCGCGAGAGCACCCAATCGAGCGCTTTGGTAGGTAAAATCCTGCGGAATAGACCCATAATGTGCGTTGGAGTGGTCACATAGTAGCGTGGTTTTGGATTATAGGCCTCGCACGCGTGACGCAACTTTTTTAGAACCGCTTCGGGAGGAAGTTCGAACGGATCGGGCCCCGTGCTGTTATAGAGCCTCTGTCGTGTTTTCGTTTCATACATGAGGCGGCGCGGTGACGCTTCCCAGTCGATCCAGCGTTCGAAATGGGGAATGGAATTTTCTCTGATTTTTGATGTTACGGGACCGGGTTCGATCAGGATGATATGGATGTTGGTATCGCGCATTTCGACACGCAAGGTATCTGTCAGCCCTTCCAGCGCAAACTTCGTTGCGTTGTAAGCCCCGCGCCACGGCAGCGTGACAAAGCCTAAGACAGATGAATTTTGGATGATCCGTCCATGGCCCTGCGCCCGCATGATGGGCAGCACGGTGCGTGTTAGTTCGTGCCAGCCGAAAAAGTTCGCCTCGAAAATTGCGCGTAGGGCGTCTGTGGGAAGGTCTTCAACGGCACCGGGTGTGCCAAATGCGCCGTTATTGAACAGGGCATTCAGTGTGCCGCCGGTTGCTTCAAGAACTTCAGCCAACCCGCTGTGAATGGTTTCGGCGTCGCTATAGTCGATCCTCGGGCTCTCAAAACCTTCGGCGATGAGGCGCTCGCAGTCCTCTTGTTTTCGGCAAGAGGCAAACACACGCCAACCTGCGTCTCGCATACCAATTGCGCAAGAGTAGCCGATACCCGACGAGCATCCCGTTATCAGGATTGATTTTTGCGACATTTCCCCTCCGCGCATGGCTGTTTCATGCCAAGGTGCGCCGGAATTCGAGATATTCAACCGCCGGTCAGTAAAAACTCGGCAATCCAACCAGTTTCGTTGCTGTCAAGGCGGCGCAATTCGACCCACCCGCTGCCGTTGGAGCTGATGACCTCGACTTCGGTTGCCTGGGTTAACTGATCTACGACATCATAATCTGTGCCGGGGCCTGATCTCATGTTGACCAAATCCCCTTTGACTGACCTGATATCGGACAAGCCAGTTGTCGGTGTTGACGCAGCAATCTGCGTGCTTCCTGAAAACGCGATGCCGGACGAAGCGGCGGCCGGTGTTTCGAGCGACGCAAGGCTCAGCGGTTCTTCTTCAAGCGCGGCGCGGTTGGCCAATTCAGCGATGGGGATGGCGTCGGATGCAGAAATAGGTACCACGGCTTCGACGGCTTCGACGGCTTCGACGGCTTCGACGGCTTGAGTTCGATTCAGGCGCTTCGGCGGTTACTGTCTCAAATGATACCAGATCCAGATGCGTCCGTGTAACGGTGTCATCTGTCGAGAATGTAGCGGCCGCGTCGGTTGCAGACGCGTCAGCGGACGGTCTGGAAACTGCAGCGACAAATGTGTCGGTACGTTCTTCTGCGCGGGCAATACGCGCGTTAATGGCAGCTACGCGCGCCTCTTGCGGATCAAAATCATTGCCGCCGCTCAATTCGTAGAAGCCAAGGCCCAGAAAAACAAAAGACAAAAGTACAAAACGCTTCACAACAAAATCCCTAATCCGCCGGTCCATGCGGAGTTAATAAAAATAACCCCTCGCGTCTAACAGATGTGAGCAATTCGCAAGAGAGTGAATTTTACTTAAATCTCAGATTTTGCGGCACGTGGTCAATGTGTGTCACTGCTCAATACGCGCTTGTTCACCGCACAGGGCACCGCTACACAAGGGCAATGAACGACGACAGTGACATTCACACTCCAGAGCAGCCAGACCTATCCGAACCGCTGCGGCGCGCGCTCGGCGAGCGGTATCTGACCTATGCGCTCAGCACGATTATGCACCGTGCGCTGCCGGATGCGCGCGACGGGCTGAAGCCTGTGCATCGTCGAATTCTCTTCGCCATGCGAGAGTTGCGCCTAAGTTCAACCGGCGGTTTCCGGAAATCAGCCAAGATTTCAGGCGATGTGATGGGGAACTATCACCCGCACGGTGATGCGGCCATTTATGATGCAATGGCGCGTCTGGCTCAGGATTTCGCCGTGCGCTATCCGCTGGTCGACGGGCAGGGGAATTTTGGCAACATCGACGGCGATAACCCAGCGGCCAGCCGGTACACCGAAGCGCGCATGACCGCTGTCGCTGAGGCGATGCTGGACGGTTTGAACGAAAACGCCGTGGATTTCCGCGAAAACTACGATGGCACTCTGACCGAACCGGTTGTGTTGCCCGCGCAGTTTCCGAACCTTTTGGCCAATGGCTCCAGCGGTATCGCGGTTGGTATGGCCACGAACATTCCGCCGCATAACATCGCTGAGCTATGTGACGCCTGTATCCACCTTATCAAGACACCCGATGCGCGTGATGATACGCTGCTTAAATACGTGCCGGGGCCAGATTTTCCGACGGGAGGCGTGGTGGTCGAACCTGCGGAAAGCATCGCGCAGGCGTACCGGACGGGTAAGGGAGGTTTTCGCCTCCGGTGCCGTTGGGAAGTCGAAGACATGGGTCGTGGACAGTGGCAGATCGTCATCACCGAGATTCCATATCAGGTCCAGAAATCCAAGCTGATCGAAAAGATCGCCGAACTGATCCAGACCAAGAAAATCCCGATCCTTGCAGACGTGCGTGACGAATCCGCCGAAGATGTTCGCATGATCATCGAACCGCGCTCGCGGTCTGTCGATCCGGATGTTCTGATGGGGATGTTGTTCCGCAACTGCGATTTGGAAGTCCGCTTTTCGTTGAACATGAACGTCCTGATTGACGGTGTGACACCCAAGGTCTGTTCAATGAAGGAAGTGTTGCGCGCCTTTCTTGACCACCGCCAAGAGGTGCTGTTGCGCCGGTCCCAGCACCGGTTGGAAAAGATCGACCACAGGTTGGAAGTGCTCGAAGGCTTTATCATCGCCTTCCTCAACCTGGACCGTGTGATTGATATCATCCGCTACGACGAAGACCCCAAAGCCGCGCTTATGGCCGAAGACTGGGGCAAAGATCACCCGCGCGCTTTGGACGAGGCAGATTATGTCCCGCCTGTGCCGTCTGATGATCTGTCTCTGACTGAAGTTCAGGCCGAAGCCATTCTGAACATGCGCCTGCGCTCCTTGCGGCGTCTCGAAGAGATGGAGCTGCTACGCGAACAATCCTCTCTTATGGAAGAACGCGCCGCACTCGAAGACCTTTTGGACAGCCCCGAGTTGCAATGGTCTCAAATTACAGACCAGCTACGCGAGACCAAAAAGCAGTTCGGAAAAGACTGGCACGGCGGCGCACGCCGTACGTTGATCGAAGAAGCCGCAGAAGTTGAAGATGTCCCGATCGAGGCGATGATTGATCGCGAACCTATTACAGTTGTGTGCTCTCAGATGGGTTGGGTGCGTGCGATGACGGGGCATATCGATCTGGGGCGTGAGCTCAAGTTCAAAGATGGCGACGGTCCGCGTTTTGTATTTCATGCTGAAACTACAGATAGGCTCTTGGTGTTTGGCTCCAACGGGCGCTTTTACACTGTTTCTGCCTCTAACCTGCCCGGCGGTCGCGGCATGGGAGAGCCACTGCGCCTGATGGTGGATTTGCCGAACGAAGCCGAAATCGTAACGATCTTGACCCACCAGCCGGGCCGGAAGCTGCTGGTTGCCTCGTCTGCGGGTGACGGTTTTGTCGTGACCGAAGAAGATGTGGTGGCGCAAACGCGTAGTGGCAAACAAGTTCTGAATGTGCGCGGGGAAACGCGGGCAAAAATCTGCAAGCCGGTTACGGGAGACACCGTCGCCGTCGTCGGTGAAAACCGCAAAGTACTGGTTTTCCCGTTGGAAGAGCTGCCCGAAATGGGGCGTGGCAAGGGTGTCAGGTTGCAAAAGTACAAAGACGGCGGTTTGTCCGATGCCGCGACTTTCACGCTGGCCGAAGGGCTAAGCTGGCTTGATCCAGCGGGTAGGACCCGCACGGAGACTGAGCTTGCAGAATGGACGGGAAAACGTGCCTCGGCCGGCCGCATGGCGCCACGTGGCTTCCCGCGCGATAACACTTTCACCTAAGTCTATTTTCACTGCGTGAGCTGGATAGCGGCGTGCCTGCGCTAAACGCGTTCAGTTTGCAGCCAAACACCGCCTTCGGGTCGCAGCGTCAAGATCATGATCGGTTTGGGGTCACGGCCCTTCACAGGGGTGAACCTGAACCGCGACAAGAGGGTCGCCAGCATGATCACCGCCTCCTGAATAGCAAAGGACGCGCCGATGCAGATGCGCGGCCCGTCGCCAAAAGGCAGGTAGCTGTACCGCTTGATTGATTTGCGGTCGGCAAACCGGCCTGGGTCGAAACTATCAGGATTTCCCCACAGCGTATGATGCCGTCCCAGCGCATAAATTGGGATCATGACCGTGTCGTCCGGTCGGATATCAGCGCCGCAAAGGTTATCCTTTTTGCGGGCCGTGCGGGATACCATGCCGGCGGGTGGATAAAGGCGCAGCGCCTCGTCGATCACTTGGCGGATGAAGGGCAGATCAGGCACGTCTGCGGCAGTGGCTGCGCGTCCGCCCAGAACGGTTTGTGCCTCATTGCGGGCCTGTGTCTGGATTTCGTCGTCGAACGCGCAAAGATAGAAAGCCCAGGCAAGTGTAAGCGCCGTGGTTTCGTGACCCGCGACGATGAAGGTCAGCAGGTTATCGCGCAACTCGGACGTGGTCATCTTGCGACCTGACTTTGGGTCTTCGCCCGCCAACAGCAAATCAAGCAAGTCGGGAATATCACTGGGACCACGAGCTGCCCGCGCCTCGATCGCGGCATCGGCATTTTTTTTCATGTCGGTCATTTCCGCCGAAGCCTCGATGCGTCCCGGTCGGGGTATCCAGTCAGGTGCGCCCAACACGTCCAGCAGAGAGATGCGTCCAGCGTCGGCGATATAGGCCTCAATCGCGTCGTGAACAGCGGCACGGTCAAAGCTGCCATCGTCCGAAAAGGTGACCTCTGCAATCACGTCGAAGGTGGCGGCGACCATTTCATCGAGCATATTCACCGCGCGTGGACTTGCCGCGGCGATCCGGTCTGCACTGCGTTCTGCGGCAGCGGTCATCACCGTGCCGAGCGCGCTGACATTACGGAGCGAAAAGACAGGTGCCGATGCGCGGCGCTGCCACCGCCAATGCGCGCCTTCAGCAATAAACAATGAGTCGCCGATGGCGGGGCGCAGCAAGTTCTTGGTGACCGTAGATTTCGGATAATCCTCTACGCGCTCCAACAGAATTTTCTGGATAGCCTCCGGATCCATGATCATATGCCAGCGTTTTGCCGTGCATCCCGAGATGGCAGGTTCGTGTGTGGCAGCTTCAGGGATGATATTCAGCACGTTTTCGCGCATCAGTTGCCAGCTTTTGAATACGCCAGTAGGTTCGCTCGCAAGTGGTATGCGCACGGGGATACGGTCGTTGTATGATGTCTCGTCTCGCGCCATCGTTCACTTCGATTTGGGATAATGCAAAGATAGTGTGGCACCTGCGCAGGTCCAATCCAGTCATGCATTGCAGGTGCTGCTGCATTCCGGTAAGCGTTTCTGCGCTGAAATGTGACGAGGCGAGCAGAATGATAAGACGTGCGTTTTTAATGATATGTTTGGCAAGCCTCGCAGGGTGCGCGGAAACACTCGTTGACGAGCCTGTTGAAAGCCTTGGCGAGTTCAATATGCGCGTCAACTATGTATTTGCGGAAAAGGCTGTCAAAGGCCCGGTGTCGCGCGATGCGACGCCGGCGGAGTGGACAGAAGCGATCGAGAACGCCGTTAATCTCAGGCTGGCGCGCTACACTGGGACGCAGGAATATGACATCGGCATCAGCCTTGAAGGCTATATGCTCGCCCCCCCCGGCGTGCCCATCGTCTTTAATCCGCGCAGCACGGCAATTGTTCTTGTGAATGTGTATGACGTTGAGCAGAAGAAATTTCTTGCCAAAGCGCACCAGATTCAGGTCTTTGAAGACACCTCGGGCAGCAGTGCCGTTTTGGGCTCTGGCCACAGCAGAGACAAAGAAGAGCAGATTGCGGGTCTGGCGCTGAATGCCGCAGACAAAGTCGAGGAATGGCTGGCTGCACAGCATCAGGCTGAAGGGTGGTTTGATGCGCGGGACGATGTGGCGTCTGATCTACAACAGGGGGCGGCCGACACCGTTGTCGCCGTTTCCGACGCTTCCGAGTAAGCCCGCTTACAGGAGACGCTTGATTTTCCTCTCCGTTCGCAATACATCGCCGCCCATATGACAAGGACCGGATCGCTTCGCGCGAACCTCTGGAAAATAAAGGGCGCCGACCTCATGGCAAAAGAGAAGTTTGAACGTAATAAACCGCACGTAAACATCGGCACGATTGGTCACGTTGACCATGGCAAGACGACGTTGACGGCTGCGATCACGAAGTATTTTGGCGATTTCAAAGCGTATGACCAGATTGATGGTGCGCCTGAAGAGAAAGCGCGCGGGATCACGATTTCGACGGCGCACGTTGAGTATGAAACAGACGCGCGTCACTATGCGCACGTGGATTGCCCCGGTCACGCGGACTACGTCAAGAACATGATCACCGGTGCGGCGCAGATGGACGGAGCCATTCTGGTTGTGAACGCGGCCGACGGCCCGATGCCACAGACGCGCGAGCACATCCTGCTTGGCCGTCAGGTTGGTATCCCGACGATGGTTGTTTACATGAACAAAGTGGACCAGGTTGACGACGAAGAACTGCTTGAGCTGGTTGAGATGGAAATCCGCGAGCTTCTGTCGTCCTACGACTACCCTGGCGACGACATTCCGGTTATCCCCGGCTCTGCGCTGGCGGCGATGGAAGGCCGTGATGAGGCGATCGGCGAAGACTCCATCCGCAAGCTGATGGCAGCTGTTGACGAGTGGATCCCGACGCCTGAGCGTGCGATTGACCAGCCGTTCCTGATGCCTGTTGAAGACGTGTTCTCGATCTCTGGTCGTGGTACTGTTGTGACGGGCCGTGTTGAGCGTGGCGTTATCAACGTAGGCGACGAGATTGAAATCGTCGGCATCCGTGACACGCAGAAGACGACCTGCACAGGCGTTGAAATGTTCCGCAAGCTGCTGGACCGCGGTGAAGCGGGCGACAACATCGGCGCATTGCTGCGCGGTATCGACCGTGAAGGTGTTGAGCGTGGCCAGGTTCTCTGCAAGCCGGGTTCCGTGACGCCGCACACCAAGTTCGAAGCCGAAGCGTATATCCTCACCAAAGAGGAAGGTGGCCGTCACACGCCATTCTTCGCGAACTACCGTCCACAGTTCTACTTCCGGACCACGGACGTGACGGGCACGGTTCAGCTGGCCGAAGGCACCGAGATGGTTATGCCAGGTGACAACGTGTCGTTCGGCGTTGAGCTGATCGCCCCGATCGCGATGGAAAACGGTCTGCGCTTTGCGATCCGCGAAGGCGGCCGCACGGTTGGCGCGGGCGTCGTGTCGAAGATCACGGAGTAATCCCGAGACGCGCTTAGAAAGTCGCGTCAAAGTTCAAAAGGCCGCCCCACACGGGCGGCCTTTTTTGTGGCGGAAGGGTTCGAATTCATACGTTAGCTCTACCGTTATGACGATATACGCTCGCCCCAGCGGCAAGAAACGCATGAATACCACTTAACTGCCGGCCTTGCGAAAACCTGATCCGACGCAGTCTGCCGGTTTAAACGGTCTCGTTTTCAAGCTTAGTAATTGGCGACATCCGGCGCGGTCATGTATTTCACCTGATCGTTTATACCTACCGACTGACCGGTAATCGGGTAGTGACCCGAATTTGCGCATCCCAATAACAGGAACGTAGCTATAAAGAGTGCGGAAAAGGTTTTCGGTGTCATATCGAGTATCCTTAAATAAAATCAGGCGGTTTCCTGTAACGGGCTAATTCTCTGCTTGGGTGCAGAAGCAAACCATGTTCAGGTCGCGTGACAATGACACTCCGCGAGTTGTGACAGCGCGTCAGTGAACAAGGTTACACAAGCAGAGTATTCTGCATTAAATGCATATTCAGCAGGCACCAAAGCGCGTGTAAACTGTGCTAAAATATTCGCAGAGGGCTCTAATTGCCCTTGAACAACAGGCTAATTCGGACTACCCCGACAAGCGGCATAGGGGTTTAGCTCAGTTGGTAGAGCATCGGTCTCCAAAACCGAGGGTCGTGGGTTCGAGTCCCTCAGCCCCTGCCAACCAAAACAAGGAGTATGCACCTTGTTTTTTGGACGACGCGGCCAGCGTCGCAATCACAGTGTAAAGTCACAACAGATTATCCTGCCGCGTGCGCAGCGCCTTGCAACGCCTGCAACACAGTGTCGAGCGGTTGCTCGGTTTTTTCGGCAAACTCCGTGGCATGCAGCATAACTTCAGGCGGCGGGGTCGCCGTCGATAGTGCTTTCACTGTGCCGTCTATGGCCCCGCCAACCGCCATGATCTGCTTTTGCGCCAATTCGTCCGATACCCAGTCGTAGCCCCCAGAGGCCATCGCCACGTCAGCATGGCCCGCAAACCTCGACACGGTATTGATGTCGATATCTTGCTCCAGCAGATGGGTAAAGCCGCCATGACGCCGCGAATGGAAGCTGCCCGTCACGCCCAGTGCCTTAGCCGCCCGCGTCACCGATTGCGTCGCAACTGACGCATGCCATAGGCCCCCAGCCTTAAGCGTTGGGAATGCCAGATCGTCGGACACCACCGACCGACGCGCCTTGGAGCAATTCCACGACCCGAGGTACCAGTAGCACCTTGCGCCCGTGTTTGGTTTTCGTGCCGTCGCGCAAGCCTTAGTGTGCCCCGCTTCCTCGACCACCTGACAGATCACCGCGAACGGCGTCGCCGCCTCCGGATGCACGTCAGCCCAGTGCAGGCACAACACCTCCTGACGACGGGTTGCTGTCAGAAACGAGATGTCCACCGCGTCGGCCAGATGCGCATTGCGGCGCAGCCCCTTGCCATGGCGCAGGGCATTGACGAGCAGCATCGTTTCATCCGCCGTCGCAAATTTCACATTCGGGCCCCGCTTCGAAGCCTTGGGTGGCGTCAGCTTTTCTACCCGACGCTTCCAGCCGTTGAAGCCTTCGTCGTAGGCGAACGTGATTGCCGCGTTGAGGATGGAGAACAGGTGATGCTGCGTCCGCATCCCGTAGCGATTTTTACCCGCCTTGGGGTAGCCGTCGGCCCACACTTCCTTGGCCGCGACTTCGGTGAGGTGTCAGAAGGTTGATTCACCCACAGCAGCGAGGTCCACGTCGCAATCGATCAGCTGCAGTGTGTCAGCGATATGCTGGGAGGAACGATGCGCTGTCTTGGGCGCACGGTTGGCGCGCAGGTGGAGCAGGTAGGCCGTCAGCAGGAAATGGTCCAGCGACCCCACGGTCTGCGGCTTGGCCCCCGCCTCACGCGCATGTAGCAGCTCCGTCCGGAAGTCTGCGTGGAACCTCTGTTCGTGGCGTGGTTGATGTGAGGTTTCGGCGTTTGTATGCGTTTTGGCGTGGGGTCGTCCTGTCGGCGGGTACGATGGCTTTTGGGGCTGGCGGTATCCCTCTGGGACGGATTGAACAATGTGGCACGGATTTCGGGGGAAGCGAGGCTTCTTGCGCCTTCATTGCGTCGATCATCGCCGGAATGCCGATGATCTTCATCACACGGGTCATATTGTAAGCCAGCACATGCAGCGCCCTCTCGGGGGCAACATTTTTTAGCCGTCTCATTTTGAAGTGCGTGGCGCCCCTCCATGATTTGATGGTACCGTATGGATGCGCAACGGTCATACTGCGAACCGCCAATCGGGTCGGGTCTGCATCCAACCGGTCCTGGACCCGGTCTGGACTATCCTCTTTCTCCCATCGACGAACGCGCCGTTCCTTGCCGGTCGTGCATTTGTTCTTGATGATGCAATCGGCGCAGGCACCCGACCAATACGTTCTGATGGCTTTGCCGTCTTGTGGGCCGGTGAACCTGTAGGTCAGGTTCCCGCCTGCGGGGCAGACATAGACATCGAGGTCGTTGTCACAGGTGAAGTCAGCCTCTTCGCTTGCGACTGATCTCCTCGCCTCTGCAATAGCCTTTGTCAGCAAGCGCCGTGAGTTCGTTTGACGCCATGACATCGTTGGCCGCTGCCGCCATCATCGACAATGCATCCCGGTCACACCCAAGCATTGTGACTTCATGCGCAACGCTCAAGGGGTGATCCGCGCGCGGCATCCGCGCTGTGGTCGCCATCGCGCGGGCATCAGGATCCGTCAAAGAGACTTGCGTCTTGCCGGTCTCATCCATGCGGTGTTCGACGGACCGGTAACGCAGCGCCTCCTTTTGTAAATGGTCCAGCGTCCTCAGGCTGCGTTCCATGCGGGCCTCTGGCAGCACCGCGCCGGTCTGCTCAAACACTTCGTCAGCGCGATCCAACTCACCCAGATAGCGCGCGATTGCCTTGTCGATCTCAGCCAGTTTCTGACGCAGCTTGCCGCGCGTATCATGCTTGGCCTTGGCCATTCAAAGCTTTGAACCGGCTGCCATCAATCGCAACCAAATCCGCATCGAGCAGGTCCATGTTGCGACACAGGGCCACAAATTGTTGGCAAACTTTGCGGATCGCAGGCCCGTTGTCCTTCCTGAACTCCGAGATTGTCTTGAAGTCAGGCTTCAACCGTCCCGTCAACCGGATGAGTTCCAGATTGCGGCCGCAGTCGCGCGCCAACCGCCGCGACGACTGGACCTGGTTGAGATATCCGCAGATATAAAGCCGCAGCATCCCCCCCCGGAGGAGAACCAGGGCGACCCGTGACAGCAGGCTGCTGTAGTGAAGCCAGGCCCTGCGGGATCAAGAACATCGACAAACGCATCGATGGCACGGACAGGGCGGCTCTCGTCGACATAATCCTCCAGATGTTCAGCCAGTACCATCGTCTGCTGACGGTCCAGACCTGCAATAACCTGCGTCATGAACAACCTCCGCATCGAATACGGAAACCAGACCATCATCCGGCGAAAGCACAGGGGTTTTTGCACATACACCGGACAGAACTGCCGTTCGCTGCAGTGCCGTACCCATAAGCGTTTTGAATGACTGGCCGACGGACAAAGCGGTTTTTTACTTAAGCGCCTGAATGACTGCTGAGGCCCCACAACTTGGAGAATATCAGTTAACTTTTCCTGAATTGCAGATATGCTCGGTCATACGTCCGTAGCACGGCACGCCAAGGATTGGATATGCGCCAGCTTCTTTTGGGTTACCTTTGGTTTTTGTTGGCTGTTGGCCTTTTGCTCCCCTCATTTGCGATCGCGCAGTCTGGGGCAGAGCCAAACGCCTGCGCGCCTCCTAACTACCGAATAGATACGCGGCCAGCATCATTAGGTGCGGCGACTGTAGTTAACTTAGGAGCGCTCGTTGTTGATTTATTGGAAATCAACGATGTCAATCAAACGATCTCGGTTGATGTCGCAATCCGAATGAGCTGGACAGACCCCCGTTTGAAAGACTGGGAGGGCTGCAAGCTGTCCATTCGTGATATTTGGTTTCCCCAGTTGGATATGAAAAACTCCGGAAGGATGTTTAGTAGGTGGCCAGAAACCGTAAGCGTTGAGGAAGGTGGCAGAGTTTCCTATCTGCAGCGGTTATCCGGGACGTTTTCAAGCTACCAAAGACTGGAAGAATTCCCTTTTGACAAGGCAGATGTTTCGCTGCAGCTATTTATTTTAGATTGGAGCGCGAGCAAAGTGACCTTGCGGATCGATCAAGAGTTTACCGGGATAAACGCGCAGCTCAACATCTCTGATTGGCAGGTTTTAGGATTGGAGGCCAAACTGACTGAGAACAAGATCGAAGCATTGGACCAGATTCATTCCGGTTATTTGCTGACCATCTCCGCAAAACGCTATGTCAACTACTATATCTGGAAAATCATGATCCCGGTCGCACTGATCGTGTTCATGTCCTGGAGCATCTTCTATATCCCATCGACAGAATTTGGAACCCAGATGGGTCTCTCGGCAAGTTCGGTTCTGACGTTGATCGCTTTTATTTTTGCAACAACAAACATGCTCCCACGCCTTGGTTATCTCACCGCTCTAGACCTGTACATAATGGGTGCGACCGTGCTTGTCTTCCTCGCGCTGTTGCAAGGGCTGATCACCGGCTACCTTGCGGCAAAGAACCATACCCAGTTGGCCGCGCGTATCGATTTGGTTAGCCGCTTCGTTTTCCCTCTGCTGTTCTTGGCGGTGTGTATCAAGATTTATCTGGATCACGTTTTATCCGGGTGATCGTCGAATAGGTCCATCTCCTCTCCGCTGCCAGATTACCTCGCTCAACTGACGTCCGCTTTGGGCTTGAAGCTGCCTTGCGGCGATGCAGCAGTCCAGGCTGTATGCGCATTCCGAAAGCGGCCATTCTCAAGAACCGGATAGTTCAGCGGTTTCATTTAAGTGCAGGCATGTGCGGACATTCAACGGTTGGAAGCGGTTGCCAGATGAATTAGGCCGGAACGACGGTAGTGAGCCCACTTTGACCGATGCTGCGCGTTGCACCAATGGCTGATACCGTTATGTTTCGGGCAACAACTCTCCTGTAATAAAGGTGTATGACCCGCGCACCAATTGAAGCACCACGTCCAATTCAGCTTCGGTGGTCGGGGTGTAGATCATTACGAACCCTTCCCAACCTGCGCGTTGATCGGCCCAAGGATGCGCCACGGCCCAACCAGCATCTATTGCGGCGCGAGCTGTGTCCGGGTGGAGCGACGCATGAAGGCTGCCATCAGGATGAAGATGCGCAAACTCGCGGCCCCCGACGATGGCTTGCGGTTGGGCTATTGAGACATCGCTCACAAGTTGAAATCCGACGGCACCGGGGAGAGACACGCGTGTCGCCCCGAGTACAACCCCGGGAAACTCTGCGACCTGACGCAACATCTCTTCGGATAGCTCGGGGATGGCCTGCACGTCGATTTGTACGTGTGGCACCCCATTCGTTGTCTCGGGCCGAGGGGTCTCACGCATTGGGAAGGAACGGTCTTGGGCGATTGCAGGCGCAGATACAACGAGCATGTAAGCTACGGCCGAGATCAAGCAGAGTTTTGGAAGCGTCATCATTTTGGTCCTTGTGATCTTGGCCGCAGCGTTGATTGTGAGTGACTTCAGGTCGTGTGAAAGGCTCGGCTCACTTCGTAGGTGTCCTCGAACCAATTCCAAAGCACGACCTGACCGTCGCGCACCTTAGCCCGCAAAGCAAAGGTGAACTCGTCGGTTTCCGCACCTGATGCTGTCAGCCGCAATTTCATCCGACCGAAAACGGCCACGGTGTCACCGGAGGCGAAAGCATCTTGGTTTTCCCAATGGGTCACCTGAACATTCTGCGAGAACGTGCCCAGAAATCCAAAGATCGTCTCCTTGCCTACCCATGTGCCGATCCATGGCAGGTCAGGGTCGCCTTCGTTTTGCCAGACCATGTCATCCGCCATAAGCGCGCCCATGCTGTCCATGTCACCGCCACCCATGGCACCCATGAAGGCCATAACCGTTTCGAGCGAGGCTTGGGTTTCATCGTCAGCGGTTTGCGCGGTTGCTGGCGCGGCAAAGATGATCCCCGTTGCTGCGGCAGCGGATGCGGTAAGAAGCTGTCTTCTGTGCATATTGATTCTCCTTATTGAGGTGTGTGATTACCGACCGGAAAGCTGCTGCAACGCGCTGGCCCAGTCTTCGACGTGATAGGTGCGGACGATCACACCGTCGTCCAGCTCGTGGATATCGATGGTTAGAATGTCAAAGCTGCGCCCTTCACCATCCACGCCAAAGAACGGTCCTGTGGGCGTTCCGGTTGCACGGCTGCGAACGGTCACGAAATCACCGTCCTGATGCATTGCCTGCACGGACCAGTCGAGGTCCGGGATGAGTTGGCTGAAGAAACCCATCTGGCCAACGAAGCCGTCGCGGCCCTCGTTGTCGCCCGAATAGTCGCCAACGCTTTCCCAGTTTTCGGACGTCGCGCTGAGAAATGCAGCCACTTGGGCCTCAGAGCCGGGATTGCTGAGCAGATCGTAGAAAGCCTGCACAGTTGCTTTGTCGTCGGCTGCTGCACCTGTTGCGATGGATGCTAGGCCAATTGAGGCCGCTGCAAGAGTTGTTCGAAACGCGTTCATGGATGTGTCTCCTGGTTGATAAATGACTGTGCCTCACGGGGTTGCGAGCGCTGTGCATCCAAGATGGACAAATCCAGATACAATCATAAGATGGGATAAATAGATTTAACTGTTCGGATATCTGACATTATGATTGACCGACTGCGCCAGATGGCAATCTTCGCAAAGACGATTGACCACGGGTCATTTCGTGGGGCGGCGCGGGAACTTCGGCTGTCACCGTCGGTGGTCAGTCACCATGTCTCGCAGCTTGAGGAAAGCCTTGGGGTCGCATTGATCTATCGCACGACCAGAAAGCTGACGCTGACATCGGAGGGTCGCAGGCTGCTGGCCGCGACGCACAAGATGCTGGAGGCCGTCGAAGGCGAATTAGTTGATCTGTCGGTTTCCGCAAGTGCGCCAAGCGGAGAGCTTCGCGTCACCATTCCATCTGTCCTGTCGCAATCGAATTTCACAGAGCAAATCGCCGCTTTTTCCAAGACATACCCTCGGATTAAATTGTTTCTGGACTTCTCGGACACACGGCGTGCGCTCATTGATGACGGCTTCGATATTGCGATCCGAATGGGGCCGAAGGCGAAGAACACTGCGACTTCACGCAAACTCTTTTCGGTCGAGCGTAAGTTGGTCGGGTCTGCTGACTACCTCTCATCGCGACCGGTTCCCGATGATCCAAAGGACCTGATTGGTTGGGATTGGCTGGCTCTGACACCTGCGCAAAACGTGCCCTTAGAGTTCGGTAAGTCTGGCGGCATTCAAGCAACCATCAAACCAGAAGCGCACATCTTTGCAAACGATGCCCAAGCGCTCTATCGTTTGGCCTGTGCGGGCGCGGGGCTTGCAATCGTTCCAGACTTTCTGGCCAGTGAAGACGTGGAAGCTGGATCAATGAGACACGTTCTGCCCGATTGGAAGTTGCGCGCTATTGATGTCTTCGCGGCCTGGCCAGCTAATGCTCCAAAACACGGCCTTATTCATCTGGCGTTGGACGCTCTGAGCCAGAGATAATCGTTAAAGCAGCCCTTGGCGCAGCCGTAGCGAATTCACAGTTTGTCCTCAACTCGGTCCTTTGCCGATCTTTTTTGAAAGTCCGGTGCTGGCGAAAGCTGTCGTCAAGAGCCAAGTCTTCGAATTGCCGGTCGTGAATGGCGGCTTAGCGCGAGACAGCAGGCACTCACCAGAATTCGGCGAACGGCGGCTCTGAGTATCCGTCTTGGTCAAGCGCCGTTTTGAACCCACTCTCGATCTGCTTTGACCAAGGTGTTGGCGAGCTCAATGAGTTTCCGCATGATTGCTGTGAGAGCGACCTTTTGCGGTATTCCCTGTTTGATCATGCTCTGGTATTTTTTTGCATATATCGGGGTTGTGTTTGACAGCGACGAGAGCAGGCATGCAGAGCGCGTCGCGCAGCTGCTTTCGGCCACCTTGAATGCTGGATTTATCACGCCACTTTCCCGATTGTTGGGTCATCCACTGCCTGGCAGTGCATGTTTACATGCACGAGAGGGGGAGCCGATCCGGTCAGGCTTGCGGCTTTCTTCTTACCAAGAGTGCCGACCTCCGGCATCTCAATCAGAATGGTTGCTGCGGCCACTTCGCCTATGCCCGGGATTGATCGTAAAATTGCGTTTGCCCGGGCGCGGCTGGGGCAGTCTTGCGGCCTTACGTTAATGTCTTGTTGTAATGCCTTCAGCTGACGCGTTAGCTGCACTATCCGTGCTTTGGTTTGCCGCCTGACGAGAGCAAGAGTTTGTGTTTGCAGACGATTTATCAATCGGGTGCGGTCCTTGATGAGAGCCCCTCGGGCACTGAATACCTCTCTGAGTTCATATTGTTTTTCGTCGATGGGTTGGTCTGGCTCTAAGGCAAAGGCATTTCCAAAGCTTGCGAGCATGCGCGCGTCTACTACATCTGTCTTCATCCTGGTGCCGCAGGCTTCATGCGAAGACGGCGGCTGACCATACTCAGAAACGGTCCCTCACGACCAAGCCCATAGCGATCCAGCCGCCGCCACTGCCAGCCATAAATGGCGTGGCGGGCAGTGGCTCAATCTTTGCAGATCGACAGGGAAATCATATGAAAAGCCCATACCGGAAGTACGCCGGCTCCGGCGCTCGCAGGTGCAGCACTGCAATCGACTGAAACCGTCAGCTACATCGCAGAAAGAAAAGTGGGTGTTCGGCCCGACTGCAGCAACAATTACTAGACTGACGTCGGAGTTTCGGAGCAATGTGCCGCTTCAGCTATCCATTGTCATAAAGCCAGATATTTTTTTCATAGCGTGACAGCAGCATGCTCAGGCTGCGGTGATTAAAACAAAAGGACATACAATGAAAACTGTATTTTCTGCTGTCTTTATCGCTTCAATTGCCGCTGCTGCAGGGTTGTTGGCGCTTACCACACCACTCGCAGCACGTGCCGACGAAACACAAGCGCGAGATATTCTGAAGTCTATGTCTGATTATCTTGCTGCGGCTGAAACACTCAGCTTCGACTATGATGCTACGCTTGATGTGGTCACGACCGACGGCCAAATACTGGGGATTGCGAGTTCCGGCATGGCTGCTTTATCGCGACCCGACAAATTTCGGGCAACACGGGAGGGTGGCTATTCGGCGCTGGAAGTGACGCTCGACCAGGATGTGATGAGTGTGGCTGCGCGCCATGCTGGTGTCTATGTGCAGGCACCTGTGACTGATGGGCTGGACGGAATGTTCGACCTCCTTCGCGAGCAGCATGGTTTCATTTTACCAGCAGCAGACCTGTTGGCTGAAGATGCCTATGACATTTTGATGGCGGACGTGACTGATGTAAAAGACCTTGGCGCGGGCATGATCCGCGGACAACTCTGCGATCACCTTGCCTTTCGCACGCCAGAAGTTGACTGGCAAATCTGGATTGCGGCCACCGACCAGCCCTATCCGTGCCGGTTTGTGATCACCACTCCCACGTTCGAACAGGGTCCTCGTTACACATTGGATATCAGCAATTGGCAAAGCGATATCACTCTGCCCGCTGACAGTTTTTCATTCGCTCCACCCGACGATCTGCGCATGGCAACCACAGAACAGTTGCAGGCTGCCGCGAATGAGTTCCCAGACCACTTTATGATTGGAGCAAGCCAGTGAGAACCGTACGTAATACACTTATTCTGCTTTCAATCCTTGTCATTACCGCGCTGACAATTGAAACGGCCGCCGTCCTGAACATTCCGGGTTTCAGCAGCCTTATTTCCAAGGCAGAGGCGCGCATTGGGCGTCCTGCCACACCGGTGAGCGTTGCTGGGGCAGGCCGTCGAACAGTCCGCCGCTGTGCTGCGGGGGTCTACAATTGTTAATGCCAAGTTGTTAATGCCAAGCCTGAAGAAGCGTCGCGGGACGCTTTTTCAGTGCTTGCAAAGAATGGACATATCACGAGAGTTAGTGTTCCTATACTGGGGGGGTGCTCTCTGTCGAGGGAACCGATCGATAAGGGGCGTGATATGCGCAATCTTGTATTATTAATCGGTTTTATTCTGATTGCCGCCACACCCGGCTGCGGTCCAAGAGGCACTTTGGCTCTGTTACCGGAAGGCAGCCCGCCAACTCAGGAAAAGGCTGTTTTGGTCGCAACGTCTCGCGCGTCCGCACCACCGCCTGAATTCTTTGGGAGTGGGCGATCCTATAAAACGAATTACGCGCGATTTGAAATTTCGATCCCGCCAAATCGCCAGCCCGGCGAAATAAAATACCCAGATAATGACCGCATTGATCCTGATGAACAGTTCCTTGTTTCATCATTTAATAGAATTGGGACGCGGCAGGATTTTGCACGCGCGATCAACTCAGAGCTGGCCAAGCAACCTGCTGGCATGAGCCAAGGAACTATTTTTGTTCATGGATTTAATACAAACTTTCCCGAAGGTGTGATGCGTGATGTAGCACTCATGCTTGATACTGGTCGGCCCGGTGTAAACGTTGTGTATTCGTGGCCTTCTGCTGGTAGCGTGCTGAAGTATCTTGATGATCGGGAAAGCGTTCTCTTTGCACGGGATTCTGTAAAAGAGACCTTCGAAACAATGTCTAAATCTCGATTGTCCAACTATCTGGTCGTTGCGCACTCTATGGGTACTTTTGTTGTGATGGATGCTTTGAGAGAACTCGCGCTGGAAAGAAATTCCCGAACTCTGCGCAAGATGAAAGCCGTTGTTTTGATTTCCGCGGACTTGGATATTGACGTGTTTCTTAAACAAGCTCCCGCTGTTTTGGCTGCGGGCGTCCCAATCGTCCTGCTGACGACACAAGACGACCTTGCACTACGGACATCCGCAACGATGAGGGGACAAGACGATAGAGTGGGAGACTTACGAGACAATTCCAGACTTGGGGGGTTGGACATCCCCGTATTCGATTTGTCCAACGTTAAGTCCGGAGGCGCTCTGAAGCATTTTAAAATCGGGTCATCGCCGGAGATTTTGGATTTTCTCAAGAAACTCAACCAGTCTGGTCAAGGGGTGATTGGTACTACTTTGGTAGGTCCCGTAATCAACATCGGTGAGGAAGTGCTGGAAGACGCCACAGACGTATTACTAACGGAGTAACACCTCTTTGTATATTCATGACCGTTTTCCTTTCAAGCTGGGAAGTCAATCCGACCTTTGGCAACCCGGAGGGCGCTTTCTAAGTGTGTCTGAGTCTGGGAAGCAGTGAAGTAAACCTAGAAAGGTATTAATGGCGCGAGGATTCTATGACGACCGTCACCTTGCACATAACGCTCGATTTCTTTCAGGGTCTCATGTCCACTCCACACAGCGATTTATTTGCTGCTCGACCAGTTTCCTGCGCGCCGGATCATCCGGCTTTTGCGGAGGCTGTGCATAGTCTTTTCGTTTAGGCCGACAATCGCGGAAATCCCTGAGAACCATTGAGAGGCTCCCTTTGCTGATCGGATCACCGTTATACCGTGTGTTCAGATCTGCTTTCGAAGCTCTTGGGCGGTTTTTGTCCTTTCGTAAGGGGCGCCTTGTCGTTGCAAGGCACCTTCATCAAGGGGTTGAGTGCCTGCGGTCTTTTTTAGATATGCTGACAAATGTGGTAAACTGATCCCGGCTGATAAAGATCAGGGGACTCACATGAAAATTGCAACCGTCGCAACCGGAGGGATCGGTGGATTTCTGGCTGTCAAACTTGGTCTGCGTGGGCATCAGATTGCGACGATCGCGCGCGGCGCGCATCTTGAAGCAATATCCACCCGAGGATTGACGCTACAGGCCCCCGCCGGTGATTTCACCATGCACCCGTGGACTGCGACGAGTGACCCGTCGTCCGTAGGTGAGGTCGATGTCATAGTCTTTGGGGTCAAAGGTGATGACCTTGACGATGCAGCACAGGCTTGCTTGCCGATGCTTGGACCCGATACGGTCGTTGTTCCGTTTCTGAACGGTGTCGAAGCATCTGATCGCCTAACCAGAATTCTGCCGGAAAAAAACGTGGCCAATGGCATGGCGCAGGTTTCAACCACTATTTCGGCACCCGGTGTGATCACGCAAACAGGAGAGTTCAATCAGTTTGTGTTCGCCGAGCGAGATAGCCGCAAATCAAATCGCATCGATACGCTCAGACAAGCACTGTCGGACGCGGGCGTCGCAGCCCCCGAAACACATGATATCGAACGTGATCTTTGGTCAAAATTCGTTTTATTTTCTGCAGTTTCGGGCGTAACGGCAGCGGCCCGGTGCACGATCTGGGACATTGTGAATACTCCAGAACTCGGCGCATTGTTCCGACAGGTTATAAGCGAAACAGCCGCAATCGGTCGAGCTTTTGGTGTCGCACTCGACGAGACCATTGAAGTCACGACCTGGGAACGCGTGCAAAGCCTTCCTCCGAAGATGCGCGCATCGACAGCAATCGACCTTGAACACGGGCGGCCACTTGAGATCGAATGGATTTCCGGCGCTGCGGCGCGGTTGTCAGAAAAGGCTGGCGTGGCAGCACCGATGAACAAGGCGCTTTATGCTTTGCTGTTGCCGTACAAGAACGGCCGGTCTTAATAGCTGGGCTATTTGCCGGAGTACGTATCGATCTCGGACCCGGCAATCGCAATCTGCGATCATTTTAATCCGATACCTCTTGCAGGGAAACAAGTTGCCCGTTGCCCTTGCGTTTCTTGCCATCGTCCTATCGATCGTCTGGTCTTGTATCCTGGCAAGCCGTCGACTCCCCCAACATCATGACCTTGCTGCACCAACGTCTTTTGCATCGCGGCGATGTCAGAGCGATACAGCGCGTCGACGGGTCCCCATTTGGCGGAGAAATCACCAACGCCATATTGGATGCGATCCCCCACATGCCCCACAAAAAGGGCGTAGAGATCGCTCATGTTGTAGTCCTTGAGAACGTAAAAGTTCGGTGTGACGATGAACGCAGGCCCGTTGCGCCCCGCAGGCATCAATAGATAACCTTCTCGGCGTTTTTCATGATCGGGGAAGGGGCGGCCCGAGACACGCTTGATCCCCATCTCTTCCCAAGCCGATATGCGCCTCCCCTGATCCGGCCCTTCAAGCGCGCAGGAAACAGTCGGCGGGACTATGACCTCGAAACCCCAATCGCGCCCCGCGATCCAGCCATGCTTATCCAGATAAGCTCCTATGGAGGCAATGGTATCGGCCTCCGAGGTCCAGATGTCCGCCCGCCCGTCACCGTTTCCATCGGCGGCATACTTCAGGAAACTGGTCGGCATGAATTGAGGTTGTCCAAGTGCGCCGGCCCAACTGCTGTTCATTTTTCCCGGTGGCGCGTGCCCGGCCTGCGCGATTTCGAGCGCTGCGATTAGTTCGGTTTCAAAATAAGTCTTTCGGGTGCTCATGAAGGCCTTTGTGCCCAATACCTCGAATACACTGTGCGGAATGGCAACCCGTCCATACCCGCTTTCACGACCCCAGATCGCCAGAATAATTCGGCCCGGAACACCTGTCTTGTTTTCAACAGATCTTAGCGTGTTGGCATGTTTTTTGGCCATCTGCCGTCCGACCGACGTGGCCCCGGCTACCGAGTTACGGTTGAAATATTTGGCCGGAGACCGAAATTCGGCCTGTCGTTGTTTTTGGGGTACCTGCGCCTTTGTTCCCGGGGGCACCAGATCGGGCAATGTCCAGTTCAAGCGAACACCGGAAAATGCTGCATTGAATGTATCAGCAGAAACGCCCTTGGATCTGGCCTGTGGCCACACCGTTTGTGCAAGCCAATTCTGAAACTGCTTCTCGACGGCAGCCCTATTTTGCGCACCTGCCTGTTCTGCCACTAAAAGAAAAAGTACTGTCAGCAAAGTCGCATAGGGTTTCATGGCAAAATCAATCGCGTTTGGAAATCCGAGTGTCCCTTGTGCTACAATTTGTATGGACTGGAGGTCAACAATATTGGCGGGATATAGGTTCTGCTGGCATTCTGTTAGTTTTGTCAGCGCCTGCACGTCAAATGACCAATAACCTCGGTAAGCTTGTGAGAATGGTCGCCTATTCGCATTTTGTGAGGCAGGATGAGGTTTGAAAGAGGAAACACATATGGAACAGTCAGAAAAAACACATGGCGAAATAATAGACGACAACCGCTTCGAGGCGCGTGAAGCGATAAGCGAAAGGCTCGCCGGTCTGTGGTGGACTTTTGTTTTGAGGGGCGTGGTCGCCGCAATCGTCGGCATTGCAGCGCTGTTTTGGCCCTCTGGCAGTATTTCTCTTTTGCTGCAACTGGTCGGTCTCCTCCTGGTTGTTGATGGCGGGCTCGCCCTTTTCGGGTATGGCCGCAGAGGAGCGGCGGGCGGTGTCAGCATTGTTGCAATCTTGGTGGGATTGATATTGTTAATTTGGCCCGACGGAACTGCACGCTTTGCGTTTGTACTCTTGGGCGCGCTCGCGCTGTTGACGGCGGCGGGTTCGTTCTTATCGTTGAAACAAATGCCAGAATTAGCTCCAGAGCGTGCCACTACGCGCAATGCCGCAATAGCGGCCTTGATTGTCGGGGCAGTTCTGGTTTTTTGGCCAGGCTCAGGTTTGGTTGCTCTTGGCTGGGCCATCGCTTTTGCTGCGCTCGCTGTTTCCGTTGTCATGTTCCTAATGGCGTCACGGTTCAAGAGTGCGAACGAAAGGGTTAAAACGCGTGTAATTAATCCTAGGTAAGTGGTTGGTACAATGAGCGCTTCCAACGGCTGCAGCAGCCTATGACCGGTGTTCGCTTGCCGCCTGATGAAACCATGATTTTGGGAAGAGACTTGAGCGCGAATGGCATATTTTCTCGTTTTCGTTTTGCTTATCTTTGGTGTGCTAGGGTACAGGCACTGGTCAAAGCGACAAGCGCATCAAAGCTCTTTGGCGTCAAACCTGTCAGATCAGCAGCGCGAAATCATCGCACAGCAGGTCCCGCTCACACGTAGGCTTCCGTCCGAACTGGGTGGCAAACTTGAAGGTAAGGTTTTGGCCTTCCTGAACCAAGTTGACTTCACAGGATGCAATGGCCTGGAAGTGACCGAGGAAATGCGGCTTTCGATTGCGGCCCAAGCTTGCCTTCTGATCGTCAACAGCGACACGTGGTACGATCATCTTCACACCATTCTCATCTATCCAGGTGCATTCAAGTCGAGACAGTCAACACACAGTGGCTACGTTGTAACAGAGCGCGAAGTTGTGCGAACCGGTGAGAGTTGGTCGCGGGGCCCTGTGATCCTTTCGTGGATGCATTCCCAGCAAGGTGCATTCAACGATACAGACGGCCACAACGTTGTTTTACATGAATTTGCTCATAAGATCGACGATCTATCGGGTCATACCAATGGTGTTCCCAATCTGGACAAAAGCCAGAGCTTTGCTGATTGGGAGCACGTGTTTGTTAAGGCATACAAAAGCCATGTTCGAAAGGTTCAGACAGGGCAAAAGACCGTATTGGATGCATATGGTGCTGAAGGGCATGAAGAGTTTTTTGCCGTCGCCGTGGAACTGTTTTTCGAACGACCCCGCACTCTCAAACGCGGAGAGCCTGAAGTATACGAGCAACTGGCCATGCTGTTCCGGCTGGATCCGGTGACTTGGTGAAAGTCTGCCTGAGCAGAACCAGAATTATGGCTTTAGCGGTATTGCATTGACCTGCCGGAAAAAGAGAAATTATTTGGCAATGGGGCCCACACGATGGCGTTTATGGCTCTCTTAACAATCTGGTCGCCTCGCCTGAAATAGTTTTGAACGATTTGATTGGCGCGAACGATCGGCCCTGTTGCCATGGCCACGTTTACTCTCGCGCGGAACATTTATCGATTTGGCGGGGTGCCGCAGGGCACAAGACTTTCCGAGGAATGAGCGAACTTCGCCGTCTGGCCGCGAACACGTTGATCTGTCTGCTATGGTCCAACTTGGTATTGGCGCATGGCCGTGCTGTCACGCATTAAGGCCGATCAACGCGATGCCGCATGCCATGACCACTGCCGCACCCAAGCGGCGCTTCCAATTGCCTTCTTTCAGAAGAAAAAAACCGATCAGAGTGGCAAAGATCACAGAGGTTTCGCGCAACGCGGACACGGCTCCGAGAGGTGCGAAGTTCTTGGCGTAAAGGACAAGACCGTATGCGGTCATTGAAACCATGCCGCCCGCAATGCCCACGGTCCACACGCGCAGGGGCAATGCCTTGAGGGTGTTCCGTCTGCGAAAGCCCGCGAAGGCAGCAATAAAGAGATGCAGGAATGCGCCCCAGGCCCAATAGCTTAGGGTGTTGCCAGAGAGGCGGACACCGACCCCATCCACCAACGAATAGACAGAAATGCAAAACCCTGTCGCCAGCGACAAGATCAGGGCCGACGCGCCGATACCCGATCTCAGAACTTTCCAGTTGCTCAAGAGGATACCCGCGACAATCAGAATGATCCCTGCCCACACCAACGTGGGCAATGTCTCACCGAGCAGGAGCCAAGCCCAAAGCGCCACAAGGGCTGGTACGCTGCCCCTTGCTATCGGGTAGACGACGCTGAGGTCACCGTGATGATAGGCGCGGCCCAGCAGATAGAAGTAGGCAAAATGCACGACTGTCGACAGGCCGATATAGAAAAAGCTTTCGGCGCTTGGAAGAGGCAGCAGGACAATCATAACCGCGCCGGGCAGAACATGCCCAAAGGCGACAAGCCCCAGGGTGGTTGTGCGGTCAGCAGCGGTTTTGATGATGGTATTCCAGACGGCGTGCAGCAGGGCCGCCGACAGGATAATCGCCACGATGAACGGGGACATGTTGGTCCTTTGGTAAGGCCCAGAGCATGGAACCTGTTTTCAATCGTTATACAGGGCGGCACTAGCAGGAGCACCCCCTTAAACGAGCAATAAGCTATTGCGGTGTCACAATGGCCATTCACAAATAGACTGATTTCAGCGCTATTGGACCCAGCGATACCAAAAGGACCCAGACCATGAACCGCAACAAGAACGTCCTTTTCATTACCGTTGACCAGTTGCGTGCGGATTGCGTCTTTGGTGATCTGGCAGACCATATGGAGCTGCCCAACCTCCGTGCCCTAATGGCCGATGCGGTCACGTTCAATCAGCACTATTCAGTGGCCAACCCCTGCGGTCCATCGCGCGCGTCACTGCTGACCGGGCAATATGCGATGAACCACCGTTCCGTCAGGAACGGCACACCCCTGCGCCATGACGTGCCCAATGTCGCGACTGAAATGCGCAAGTGCGGCTATGTTCCAATGCTGTTCGGGTATACCGATACCGCTCAGGATCCACGCGTCTACCCGATCGGTGACCCGGCGTTGCGCACCTATGAGCATCCCATGGTTGGATTTAACGAGGTCGTAGAGATGCGGTTTGAGATGTCATATCCTTGGCGTTCTTACCTCATGGCGCAAGGATATGCGTTCGACACCTATATGCAGGTCTATGCGCCGGTGTCACCCGCGGGCGCGCTGCCCAAGATTAACGACCCCGCCATGTACCGCGCCGAAGACAGCGATACCGCTTTTCTGACTGATCGTTTTCTGGCAACGATGCCCGCCTACAAAGGCACCGACTGGTTCGCGCACCTCACCTACATTCGTCCGCACCCACCTCTGGTGGCACCCGCACCCTACAATGCGATGTATGATCCGGCGGCGATGCCTCTTCCTGTGCGGCTTGAAGATCCGGCGGCAGAAGTGGCGGTCCATCCGTTTTTCGGCCCGACGCTTGCACATAAGACAGCTGCCGATAATGTTATCGGCGTTCCCGATCTAGCAGAAACGGATAGCACGGTTCAGACACTTCGGGCCGTCTATATGGGGTTGGTCAGTGAAATTGATCTACACATAGGTCGCGTGATCCAGTTTCTCAAAGACAGCGGCCAATATGACGATACTCTGATCATTCTAACAGCCGATCATGGTGAGATGCTGGGCGATCATCACAGTTGGAGCAAATTCACTGTCCATAATGCGGCCTACCATACGCCGCTGATAATCCGGCAACCAGAGAATAAGGAACGCGCAGGCGCGGTTGTGGCACAACCGGTTGAGACGATTGATATCGCGCCCACAATTCTGGAATGGGTGGGGCAGGATATTCCCAACTCCATGGATGGCCGGTCATTGTTGCCGCTGGTGGCGGGTGATGTGCCAGCCGACTGGCGGACCTATTCATTCTCGGAGCTGGATTTTTCTGAGCCGACCGCACCCACGATCTGGGAGACCGCGCTTGGGACTGGGCCAAGCGATTCTGCCTTGTCGATCTTGCGAGAGAAGCGCTTTACCTTGGTTGAGTTTGCGGCGGATCTGCCGCCGATCCTGTACGACCATGACGCGGA
Source organism: uncultured Alphaproteobacteria bacterium (assembly GCA_963796445.1). Taxonomy (GTDB): domain Bacteria; phylum Pseudomonadota; class Alphaproteobacteria; order Rhodobacterales; family Rhodobacteraceae; genus Roseobacter. Next base: position 120,596 of record CAWCLQ010000007.1, read on the forward strand.
GGGCGAGCGCAAGAACGTGGCCGCTGATCCAGCGTACCAAGGTGATTTGGCCCGTTTGTGCAGGTTAATGCTGCGTCACAGGATGCGCAATATGGATCACACGTTGTCGCTAGTGGCAATTACTGACGATGGCCCGAAACAGACGCAACGGTATCCGAAAGGCTGAAGGGCTAGATATCCAGTGGGAACATCGGGCGCGGCACGTTTTGGTAGTTCAGTGCCCCATAGTTCAGTGTACATAATGCCCCGCTGTCGCAGACAATGATGCGTCCGGCTATAGGTGCGAAGGCTGCGCGAAAGTGCTGCATCGACTTGAGCGCAACAACTGATTTGCGGGCGGGATCAATGCCGAATGTCTCGAACTGTTTAAGGTCAAGCATCTGGTGGGCGATTGTCACAACCAAGATATCTATACCCGCCACATGGAGCACGGCTGTCGGTCCAAAGCTGCGCTCCAGACCTCCAAGGATGGGGCCGCTGCCGACCACACGCCCGTCGCCTGTCCATTTCACGGTACCGGTCAGCTCCAGAGGGCCGCCACCGAACGCTGGTGCTGTTTTGCCGCCAAGAGATAGAGTCACCTTTGCCCCGACGGGGTGCGTGTTCAGATAGGCTGCCGCCGCAGGATCAATCAGAGGGCCAAAGCATGCGTCGCGCACCTCGGTCGCAAACAAGGCAGACAAGAGGCCCGTTGCATCGCCATAGGCGCCTGCACCGGGGTTGTCCGCGTAATCCGCCACAATCAGCGGGCCGGCGCTGGTGCTCCAGTCTCGGGCGATCTGTGCGGCTTCAGCGCTGGTCATGTAGGTATTCAGAACCTCGTGACGTCGCGCCCAGATATCATTGGACAGGGTCGAGCCGATCGCACGGTGTTCGGCTGTGTCACCATCGCAGGTCACTAGAACGGTTGGCCCTACCTCGGCGATGTCGGCGCAGGGAAACGCGCCGTTGATGCTGATGGCATAGACGCCTTTGCGTGTCTCATAGGCGCGGGCGAGTGCGTGGCGTTCAATCATTGGACCCAAATCGGTGCGCCCGCCGTTGGCCTCTTCCAGCATAGGCTGGTGAAAGCGCAACGTGCGCGGCTGGATATCGCCCGACATTGTACGCTGCAATAGCTCGGCCGCGCGCCTGCCCGTCGCGCGGATATCGATATGAGGATATGTGGTGAAGGATACCAGTATTTGCGCCAAATCGCACATGTTGGTCGTTGCATTGGCATGTGGATCAAGCGTGACAGCGATGGGCAAGTCAGGGCCGACGATGGTGCGCAGCTGCCGTAAAATTTCTCCTTCGCCATCTTCACAGAAATCCGTGACCATCGCGCCATGCAGCATAAGGAATATGCCGTCCCAATCCTTGTCCGCAGCGCTAAGCAACGATCCCACGAGGGTGTCAAAAGCCTCTCGCGTTACCTTGCCGCCCGGTCCGGCGGCGGCGCTTATGACGTGGTTCACCAACCAGCCGTAGTCATGCCCGACATCAAGCAACCCAGCCAATTCGGTGTTCTGGTCCCCACGTGCGGCTATTGCCTGATCGCCTTTCAGCAGATAGCGATCCTGAAAGCATCGAAGCGTTGTTGGGTGAATATTAAAGGTGTTGGTCTCATGCGAAATTTCAGCGCTCAGTACTTTAAAGCTCAAAATCTGTATCCTTTAGAGTTTTGGCTTTTGAGGCGCTGTTTGATCCACGTGGCCTGTGAACTTACCGTACAGGTCGGCCACCTTGTTCATGCGCACCTCTACCTGTGGGCCCAGTTCCAGAAACACGCCGTTGACCAGAAGGTTGGCAAGGCTCGCCATTTGAGCGGTCGATTCGCAGAACAGGTTGAACGAGGTCGGCACGACAAAAATCTCATCCGCAACACTGTGGCCCCAGTCGCAATACGGGTCGGTTATCAACGTGACCGGAATGCCCGCCACTCTTGCCTCTGCCGCCAGCAACTGCGCGTTTTTCGAATAGCGGCGCGCTTCGAAAATGACGAGCGCAGTGTCTTTGTCGTCAGATGCCAGAAGGTCGGCAAAATTGCCGTTGGCCAGATCAAGTAAATGCACCTTGTCTCGTAAGTACTGCAACTGATGCGCGAACACTTCGGCGATACCGCGCTCGGTCTGGAAACCCACAACAAATACCGAAGTCGCCATGGCCAAGCGTTCAACCACGCGTTTCCATTCGGGGGTGTGCGCAGCCTCGTAAACGGCTACGAGTGCTGCCATTTCTAGCTCGAGGCCGCGTGTCAGTTGATCTTCGCCAGCCTGCGTCCGTTCCTGCAGATCGCGTAGTCTGTCTTTGATCAGCCAAGGTTGGTCGCCCATGTCACTGCGCAGGTTTTGCTTGAGGTCCTTGAACCCGTCATACCCGATCGCGCGGCAAAACCGTCCAACCGTTGGCTCGCTTACCTCTACTTTGGCGGCGAGGCTTGCGGCCGTCTCGAATGGTAAGTTGGCGAATTCTGCCAGCATGTATGTAGCAATCGCCCGGTCAGCTTTGGACGCGGATTTAACCGCATCGCTCAGGCGCTCACGCAGTGACTTTGTCATGATCCCTCCCGATCATCTCTTTGTCTGTCGTTCAATTTTCATACTAGCCTTTGGGGTAACAAGGCCTTTGCAAAGTCTTCGCCCGCTTTGCCGGGGCGTCCTGTTGTGATGAGTTCCGTAGTCAGAATTGCAAGGGCAGGGGCCATCATGATCCCGTAGCCACCCTGACCCGCAAGCCAGAAGAAATTCGGCACTTTGGTGTCGTATCCAACGACTGGCGCTTCATCTGCTACGAAGCTACGCAGACCTGCCCAGCTGTGTTCGATCTTTTCGATTTTGATCGTCGTCTCGGTCTCGATCCAGTCGGCCAGAACGGCGATGTCCATATCATCGGCCCACGCATCATGCGGGTCAACCGGGGTCGCATCACCGGGCGACGCCATCAGCATTCCACCTGCGGGTTTCAGATAAGCGTCTGAACCCGCAAAATCTATGGCAGGCATCGTGGCACAGTTGAGGTCAACTGGAGGTTTGACAATGATCGCGGTGCGCCGTTTTGGCACTAACCCAATGCGTCGTGCCCCTGCCATGGCCCCGATCTGATCGGCCCAGGCACCGGATGCATTTACCACCACGGTTGCGTTAAATTCTTTTTGTGTGGTCTTCGCGGTCCAGATGTCTCCTTTATGCGTCAATGCTTTTACGGCGTGTTTGACAAGGATTGAAGCGCCACGCGACCTAGCCCCCTTAAGATAAGACGCATGCAGAGTTGCCACATCAATGTCTGTCACGTTGGCCTCGAAAACTGCCCGTTTGACACGACCAGGTCGCAAGAAAGGGACCATGGCGCTGGCTTCGTCAGGGCCGATTTCGGTGATCTCTTCACCGGTTTCCGATAACGCAAGCAAGGCATCTAGGTCGTCTGCATCTTCTTCATGGGCTACCGTCAGGCCGCCGCGTGGAGTCATTAGCGGGCTGTCAGCAAACCCCGCAGGCGGTGCCCGGAAAAAACCGGCACTGACAGCATTCACCTGACGGACGGTGGCACTGCCATAATTGCGTGTGAACAAAGCCGCTGAACGTCCGGTTGCATGATATCCGACGGCATCTTCGCCTTCCAACACCAGCACTGTGCCGTGCGCCGCAAGCTCGTACGCCGCAGACGCGCCTGCGATCCCTCCGCCAATAATCAGAAAATCGTAGGTCAACGAAACTGCCTTTCAGAGGGCACATGCACAAAAAAGAGGATGGCCTCGGTAAAAGGACACGCATTTGGAGAGATATGCAAGAAAAACGTAAAAGATTGACTCTTTGAAAGTAATATTACTTAATTCGGTCATCTGGTGGGAAATCTAAATGTCAAAATCATCGCATGTGCTGTTTCAGCATAATCAAGCCGCCCGTCTTTTGCGCGGCCTCTGGGCGAGCTTTGCACGACGTCAGACAGACGAAACCTCCCACTGTGTGAATGCAGTACAATCCATGACGCATCAGGCCTGTCACAAAAGTCATATGCTTGGCCGCTATCCCGGCGACACTGGGCCTGAGCCGATAATTAACAACAGGCAAAAAGCCAGCAGGGCCGTGACTTGGGCACGCATCGAATACTCAACAAGGAGACACCAATGAAGAAGATCCTGTTATCCAGCGCGGCACTTACCGCCTTTGCAGGGGCCGCAGCGGCATCCTGCCCGGCCGTGACCGTGTCGGACCCTATGGGCGTCAGCGCCGGCGCTTTTCCGCAGCAATATGAATTGGCTGAATTCCAGGGGCTGGCTGATTGCACAATGGAGATGTCCGAGAACCCTGATATCGCGGCGATGAACGCGCGTATCCGCGGCAATCCTGATATGCCCGAGCTTTCCATGCGCCTGCCAGCCGAGCCGCTGGTTGTGGCCCCCTATGACATGATTGGCAGCTACGGCGGCACGTTCAACGCGTTGTCCAATGCGACAGAGGCAGGCACGTCAGACTTTATGTCGGTGCGCCACGTCAATCTGGTGCGTTATGCCGACGATTTGACGACTATCGTGCCTAATGTTGCCAAAAGCTGGTCCTGGAACGAGGACTTCACGCAGCTGACGTTCGTTCTGCGCGAGGGCCACAAGTGGTCAGACGGCCAGCCCTTCGGTGCTGAAGATGTCGAGTTCTGGTATGAAAACCTTGCTCTTGACCCCAACGTGATCGAAAGCCCCAAGGACTATGTACTGGCTGGTGGTGAAGCGATGACAGTGGATGTGATTGATGCGCAAACTGTGCGTTTTAACATGCCATCGCCGAAGCCGGGCTTCCTTGCTCACTTTGCCAACCACTATGCGCAGGGTTTTCAGCCCAAGCATTTCCTGGGGCAGTACCACCCTGACATCAACCCAGACGCGGACGCGCTGGCGCAGTCGCTGGGCTTTGAAAACGGCTATGCTCTGGTGCAGGCCTACTATGGCAGCTCTGACTGGATGGACACGCCGACGCCCATGCTGGCACACCCTGACAAGGTCGCAAACCTGCCCCTTGATGCAGCCCCCACTCTCGAAAGCCACATCGTGATTTCCGAGACCACAGAAGGGCGCCAGTTCGTGGCCAACCCTTATTACTTCAAGGTCGACACAGCAGGTAATCAACTGCCCTACATCAACGAAATGGACGAGATTTTCGTGGGTGAAAGCGAAGTTCGCCTGTTGAAACTGGTCAATGGCGAAGTCGACTACAAAGCACAGGCACTGCAGATCGACTATGTGCCGCTGCTGATGGAAAATCAGGAAAAGGGCGGTTTTGTCGTTGACCTGAAACCTGACATCACAATGCCAACTTTTGCCTTTAATGTGACATCCGAAAATCTGGAAAAGCGCAAGGTGTTTGGCGATCTTAAGTTCCGTCAGGCGATGTCTGTCGCCATGAACCGCGACGAGATCAACGAAGTTGCCATGTTTGGTCTTGGCACGCCTCAGCAATACATCGGCTTTTCGCCCACGCCCGACTTTGTCACGCCCGAGTGGGAGCAGCACTTTGCCCAGCACGATCCGGAAATGGCCAAGGCGTTGCTGGATGAAATCGGGGTTGTAGACACCGATGGCGATGGAATGCGTGAATTGCCAAATGGCGATCCGCTGGTTTTGAATCTGCAGGTGGCGACGCAAGGCATCTCGATCAAGATTGTTGAACTTGTCGGCCAAAGCTGGCGCGATGTGGGCATCAACAACACGGTAAAAGAGGTTACGTCGGACGAATACCGTTCGTCGCAGTCCTCTAACCAGCTTGACGTGACCCTTTGGGAAAAATCCGTTCCGCTAGCGGTTGTTCTGGGCAACGGCGAAATCTTTATTCCGCCCTACGACAACTACTTCAACATGCGGACCGCAATGCTTTGGGGCGAATGGGTGGATTCCGACGGCGCAACCGGCGTTGAGCCACCGGAGTATGCCAAGGAGATGATGGTTGACATCAAAGCGTTTCAGGCAGCACCCGTTGGTACGCCTGAATCTGACGCTCTGGGTCTGAAACTAGTTGAGACGATGACCAGCAACCTGCTGTTTATCGGCACGGTGAAAGAGCAAAAACCGATCTATCGCAACGCCGCACTCAAGAACGTCCCCGAGTTTAAAACGGCGTCTTATGCTTATTACCGGACGTACCCTTACCGCGCGTCACAGTGGTTTCTTGATGAATAAGCGCATGCGCTGACACACTGGTTGCGGGCTCGGTTTCTCTGGCCCGCAGCACCACCACGACAGACCCTACCCGGGGTCATCTTCTGCTACAGGGCGCACAATCTGATGGTTCAGTTTCTTCGATTTGCCGGCATCCGTGCGACCCTTGCTTTCATAACGCTCTGCCTTGTGTCGTTCATCGTGTTTTCGCTGATGGAACTGGTACCGGGCGATTGTGCCGAACGCTACCTCGCCTTCAAGAATTCCCAAGGCGCACAAATTTCCATTGCCGACATCGAAGCCGAACGTGTTCGGCTGGGGTCTGGACCGGCCGTTCTTTGAACGTTGGGTAAAATGGATTTTCAACGCATTTCAGGGCGAATTTGGCGACAGCTGCATTCTGCGCCTCGACATCAACCAACTGCTTGGTCAAAAGGTTTGGCTGAGTATCGGCATCTGCCTCGGCTCTTTGCTGCTGGCATATGCAATCGCCGTGCCAGTGGGCATCATCGCGGCCACGTCGCGTAATCCATTCCTCAACAACGGCCTGCGTCTGGTCAGCTATCTGGGCCTTGCCCTGCCAAACTTTCTACTGGCGCTGATGATTATGCTTTTTTCAACAATGGTGTTCGGTAACAGCCTGACGGGTCTCTTTTCGCCGGAGTATCGCGATGCGCCGTGGGATTGGCCAAAGATCAAGGATTTTCTGGGCCATGTCTGGTTGCCCGTCTTCATTCTGGGCTGGTCCGCCACCGCTTTTGCCATTCAAACGGTGCGCGCGCTTATGTCGGACGAGATCGGCAAGCTTTACGTGACAGCAGCCGCCGCGCGCGGTGTCGCGGGGCGCCAGTTGCTGATGAGATATCCGGCGCGCCACGCGCTTAGCCCAATCGTCAACTCGCTTGGCTTCGATTTGAATCGTATCTTCAACGAACTGCCTATCGTCGCCCTGATCCTGACGTTGACCGAGGCTGGATCACTCTTGATTGAGGCGCTTGCCCGATCCAACGACCAGCAGCTTGCCGGCGCAATCATCTTTTTCCTCACCGGTAGCATTATCGCCATCAACTTCATCACTGATATCGTGCTGGCCATTGTCGACCCGCGCATTCGCCGCAGCATCTTGGGATAACGGATATGTCTGATACCAACATCTATGACGCCGCCGTCGATCAATCGGCAAAAGACGCTTATTTTACTGCGTCTCAGGGGCAGCTGATCTGGACGCGCTTTAAAAAGCAAAAAGCGGCGATGGTTGGCGCTTGGGTTCTGGTTCTCCTGATTCTGTCGGGGCTGTTTGCCCCCTTCCTGACGCCCTATGACCCCACGATTGCAGGGCGTGACAAGGATTACCTAAACGGCGCACCGACGATCCCACAGTTTTGCGACGATAATGGCTGTTCTTTGCGCCCCTTCATCTATGGGTTGGAGCGGGAGCGTTCTGCGGCCACGAATTTCAGGTGGGTTACAACCGTCAATACAGAAGAACGCAAATATGTGCAGTTCTTTGTCGAAGGGTCGGAATACCAGATGTTCTTCATGACTTTCGACACCCATCTCTTCGGCATCGAAGACGGATTTATCCACCTCTTTGGCACCGATTCCACTGGCAAGGATATCTTTTCGCGGACCTTCCACGCCATCAACACGTCGCTTGCGGTGGGCACGATCGGTGTGTTTATCGCCTTTGTTCTGGCGCTGGTCATAGGGGGCATATCTGGCTTTTACGGGGGCTGGGTGGATAGCATTATTCAGATGGTGACGGACGCGGTGCGGACAATCCCCGCCATACCTTTGTTCATGGCGCTTGCTGCTTTCATCCCCGATACGTGGAGCGCAGAGGAGAGGTTTTTCTTCATCTCGATCATTCTGGGTTTCATTGGCTGGCCGACGCTCGCGCGACGTGTGCGGACCCATCTGCTGACCGAGCGTAATCAGGAATACGTTCTGGCGGCACAGCTTTGCGGCGCGTCCTCGGGGCATGTGATCCGCAAACACCTGCTGCCCAGCTTTACCAGCTATATCATTGTCGATCTGGTGATTTCATTTCCCTATATGGTGCTCTCGGAAACCGCGCTCAGTTTTATTGGGCTGGGTCTGAAAGACCCTGTGAACTCGCTCGGCGTGATGTTGCAAAACGTGACAAGCGCGGATGTCTTGCTGAACTACCAGTGGTATTTTATTCCGGTTATTTTCTTCATTATTCTGGTCATGGCTTTCGTCTTTGTGGGTGACGGTTTGCGTGACGCGGCGGACCCCTACGGAGACAGCAAAAAATGAGCCGCCTGATTGATGTTGAGAACCTGACACTGCAATTTGACACCGACGAAGGGCGCATTACGGCCGTCGATAACGTATCGTTCAGTCTTGAAGCAGGCGAGGTGATGGGGCTTGTCGGTGAAAGTGGGTCAGGTAAATCCGTGACTGCAAAATCCTTGATGAAGCTGAACCCGCGCAACGCCGTTTATGGCCCTGATACGAAAATCACGCTGCACCTTGAGGATGGGCCGGTTGACGTTATGTCCCTGCAAAATGACACCGAAATGAAGATCGTCCGCGGCGGGGCGATTTCCCTGATCTTTCAGGAGCCCATGGCCAGTTTTGCACCCGCTATTTCCATAGGCGACCAGATGGTCGAACAGCTTTTGATCCACACCAATTTTACCAAGGCGCAATCCAAAGAGCTGTCGATCGAAATGCTTGACCGAGTTGGCATATCAGATGCCAGCACGCGGTTCGGGCAATACGCCTTTGAGCTGTCGGGCGGGATGCGACAACGCGCAATGATCGCCATGGCGTTGTCGACCAAGCCAAAACTGCTGATTGCAGATGAACCGACAACGGCGCTGGACGTGACCATTCAGGCGCAGGTGATTGACTTGATGAAAGATCTTGTGACCGAGTTCGGCATGGGGATTATTTTCATTACGCACGACTTGGGCGTCATTGCCCAAACTGCGGACAAGGTGGCGGTGATGTATCTGGGCAAGCTTGTCGAACAGGGGACAGTGCGCGATGTCATTCGTCGCCCGGCGCACCCCTACACGCGTGGACTGCTGGCGGCGCTGCCCACGCTTGATGACATTGACGCGCCTTTGACGCCGATACCTGGTGACATTCCGTCACCGCTGGAACGGCCTTCGGGCTGTGTCTATCATACCCGCTGCCAAGAGGTGATTGGCGCACGCTGCTCCACTCAGGTTCCGCAATTCTTGGCCGTTGACACGGATCACGCTGCTGCTTGCCACCTCTATGACGCTCAAGAGGGTGCGGCATGACTAAGCCTCTGATAAGCGCGCAAGGTCTATCGGTTCATTATGCATTGCGTGGCGGTCTGATTGGCCCCAAGCCCTACGTGGGTGCGGTTGAAAACGTCGATGTCGAGATCGCAGCAGGTAGTTTTTTTGGTCTCGTCGGAGAATCTGGTTCCGGCAAGACCACACTGGGTCGTGCCATGCTGCGCGCCGCCCCGCTTAGCAGAGGCGACGTGCATTTTGATGATGGCGAGGTGTCTTATTCTCTTAAGGGCTTAGGCAAACAAGACCTTAAGGATTACCGCAAGCGTGCGCAGTTGATCTTTCAAGACCCTTATGCGGCGCTGAGCCCTCGAATGACGGTGCGCGATATTATCGCCGAGCCATTGGAAGTGATGGGCCTTACCAATTCGCGGGCCGAAACGGACGAACGCGTACGCGAGATCGCTGCCAAGTGTCGTTTGAACGTCGAACATTTGCGCCGTTTTCCGCATGCCTTTTCGGGTGGCCAACGTCAGCGTATCTCAATCGCGCGCGCATTGGTTTCCGGTCCTAAATTTATCGTCGCCGACGAAAGCGTCGCGGCCCTTGATGTGTCTATTCAGGCCGATGTTCTGAACCTGCTTAAAGCTATTCAGGAAGACATGGGGCTGACGTTTTTGTTCATCAGTCATGACCTGAGCGTCGTTGCTCACGTCTGCGACCATGTGGCTGTGATGTATCTGGGTCGTATTGTCGAAACCGCACCGACGCGGACATTGTTTTCCTCGCCCCGCCATCCCTACACGACTGCTTTGCTGTCGGCGATCCCGTCGCTGGATCCCGATGACCGCGGGCGGGCGCAAAAGCTTGAAGGTGAAATCCCTTCGCCTACCAATCCGCCGCCGGGGTGCAAGTTTCAAACCCGTTGTCCGCATGCAATCGAGCTCTGTCGAACCAAAGAACCATCGCTTGAGAGCGCGGGGACAGAGCATCGCGTTGCATGCCATCGCTGGCGGGAGCTAAGCACACCAGCTTGAGCCGCGCTGGGCGTTTCCTTCACCCCAAGGTATGAGCCAATACGATGTCGACAGCCTCAGATGCCGGCAGTTGGGCTGGTGCCATCACGATGATTTCGCGACTGCCGGGGATACGCCATTTCACTTTTTGATGCGCCGCGCGCCACCTAGGGCAAGCGGCTTACCTTTCCAATTAAGTCCCGGGGTGGATCTAAATTGCGGGAAGAACGTAATTTATTCCGAAGTCCCGCTCGAGCTAGTTATTTTGATTGCTCCGGTCAGGACGGGCAAAAGAGTGACTACCATTGGCCGTCACCCCATAGAGCAGCCCAATCATGGCGGCAAAAGCACATAGCGCAAAAGGCACAAGCCACTGCGCGACTGAATGCGCGTTTGCGTGCGAGGCTGCACCCTCGGCATGATGGGCAAGAACAGGTGACGCCAGAAGTTGCAGACCGAGTAGAATTACATATTTCATGGTGTTTCCTTGTTGGATGCTGGGTGGTTTTTCAAGAATGTACGCAGGTCCGTCGTCTCTTTCGCGTCGAGCGAGACATAGACAAAGCCCATATTTGTGCGCTCTGTCACCATCGGGCCGGGATAGGGCAGGTAGCTTAATTCACGAGAGCCGAAAGAAGGCGACGCGGTGCCGACCTGCCATTCGGTCGTGAGATGTACGTCAACGAGCTTCATCGAAGGACCGCCCTCGGGCGCGCCGATTTCCAGCGGCACGCCGGCGATGCGCAGATAGGACATCTTATCCTTGGCTGCGACAAAGCCTTCGATGAATTGCTCTGTCAGCACCTGTAACTCTTCTGCCTTGTCCGCGTCGGGCATATGGCTGTGCAGATGTTCACCGTGTTCGTGGTTATGGCCGATGTGGCCGTTCACAATATCATGTGGCATTGGACCACCGCTTTCCTTCAAACTCGCCGTGAGGGATCGTCACGGGTTTATCCATATGGCGTTTATGGGCGCCCATTTTGCCGCTGGCGACCAAGGAGCCCAGCACATCTACGATGACACGCGTACCCATAAGCGCTGTGATTTCGGATTGATCGTAGGGCGGTGCGACTTCTACCAACTCCATGCCGCAGATGCCTTCAGCGGCGACCTTGGACACAAGGCCCAGAGCCTCACGCGGGAGGAAGCCGCCTGGTTCAGGCCAGCCCGTGCCGGGCACAAAGCCGCAGTCGATGCTGTCGATATCGAACGAAAGATACACCATGTCGACCCCGTCCCACGCCATTTCCAGAGCCATTTCAGCGGTCTTGTCGATGCCCATCTTTTCCATGTCACCCATGGTGATGATGTTGGTTTCACGATCACGCGCTACTTTTACGGCATCGCGTGGCACCTGCCAGCCGCCGATACCGACTTGCACTAGGTTCTTTGCTGGAACGTTCGGCAAGTTAGTCGAATGGAACCACGGCGTTGTGTGCATCCGCTCGTCCAGATCTTTCTCTTGAATATCCGCATGTCGGTCAAAGTGGATGATGCCGATTTTCTTGGACGTGCATTCTGCAATGCCGCGTACACATGGAAATCCGATAGAATGATCACCGCCGATCATAATCGGCAGGGACCCAGAAGAGGCCACGTGGCTTACGGCGCGGCTGATCTGGTCAAAGGTCTTTTCGATATTGGCGGGGATGGTGAATACATCGCCTGCATCGCAAAGCGTCATCTGTTCGCGCAGGTCGACAGCCATTTCGTAGTTGTAAGGCGTATAAAGCGCCGAGATTTTACGTACGCCTTGCGGGCCGAAACGCGTGCCGGAGCGGTAGGTGGTTCCGCCGTCGAACGGGATGCCTAGGACGGTTGCGTCATAGTCGCTGACTTCGGTCACATCCTCTGCATAGGGTGCTTTGAGAAACGTGTTGATCCCGGCGTAGTGAGGCAGCTCACCTCGTGCGAAAGTGGGGATCGACTTATCCTCGATGCTGTCGGCACCGGTCAGCCCCATGCGAAGGGCCCATTTCTTTTCCTGTTCCCAACCGCTGCCTGGAATGTCAGCTTCGGCCTGCATCGCCTTCCAGCCGCGCAATTTGGTCAGGTCTGGGTGGTGATGGCGTTTGCTTTCCAGCGCGTGATCGCGCGGATGGTGCGAGCGCGAGCGCCTAACTTGGTTCAAGAACATGGGTTTCCTCCTTAAGTGTCTGGAACGGGATGCCGCCGTCGCGGGCGTCAAAGTCGTAGGTGATTGTCGCGCCATGCAGACTGGGGTCCTGCGGGTCCCAGCGCGGCTTGTCGAACACAAGAACGCGGTCACCCAGCTTGAAGGCTTCTTCAAGATCGTGGGTCACCATGAAAACGGTCATGCCTGTTTCCACCCGCAGATCGGTCAGGAATTCATGCATGGACAGGCGTGTGCCGGGATCCAGTGCGCCAAAGGGTTCGTCCAGCAGCAAAACGCGGGGTCGGGCTGCTAACGCCTGACCGATAGCAAGACGCTGTTGCATCCCGCCGGAAAGGGTCGCCGGGTACTGGTCTGCGACGTGATCCAGACCGCAGCGTTGCAGCGTCTCGTCAGCGCGCGCGCGGGCCGCAATAAGTTCCGCGCCAAAGAAGCGGCCCCAGCGGGTACGAAAGCTTTCGCCAGCGACGACGTTCTCGCGCACGGTCATATGCGGGAAAACGGAATAGCGCTGGAAAACGATACCGCGATCAAGGCCGGGTTCAACCGCAGGCTCAGCGCGTGCGATCCTGATTTCGCCGCGGGTCGGTCTTTCTTGCGCAAGCAGCAGGCGCAGGAATGTAGATTTCCCGCAGCCTGACGCGCCAACGATCGAAATAAATTCGCCCTCGTCCACACTGACATTGACCCGTTCGATGATCGAACGGCCACCATAGCTTTGGAATACATTGGAGACGGTGACAAAGCTCATAACCCATCCTCTGCCCATGGGAAGAACCGTCGCGAAACCCAGCGCAGCGCCCAGTCAATGAGAAAGGCTAGTATCGTTATCCAAATGACGTAGGTCAGGATGACATCCATGGCGAGGTAGCGCCGCACCAGAAAGATGCGGTACCCGAGCCCCAGATCAGACGCGATGGCTTCGGCTGCGATAAGAAACAGCCAAGCGGGCCCAAGCGACAGGCGCACGGCCTGTATCAGTCGCGGCATCACCTGAGGCAGGGCCACGCGCAGGGCGATAACCCAACTTGATGCCCCAAGGGTCTGGCCTTTGACCAAAAGCTCTTGTGGAACTTCCAGTGTGCGTTGGCTCAGGTCGCGGATTAGAAACGGAAGCGTGCCGACAACGATCAATACCACCTTTGATAACTCGCCCAGGCCGAAGACGATAAAAAGGATGGGCAGCAACGCCAGTGGCGGGATCATCGACAGAACGGCGACGAATTGCGCCAGAAAGCTGCGCATCAGTGGGAGCAGGCCGATCAAGAGGCCAAAGACCAGACCAACAGACGCTGAAATGCCGATGCCGAGGCCCAGACGCTTGAGGCTGGCCCATGTGTCATGCCAGAACAGGATGCGCCCGCTGCGCCTGTCGCCCTCGGTCATCAGCCTGACTGCCGTGTCCCAGACCGTACTGGGGGCTGGCAACAGCTTATCAGCAGGGTTCTCCGCCAATCTTATCTCGGACCCGATAGCATAAGCGATAAACACTGCAGCAAAGGGAAGAAGCGTCAGAACGACGGCCAAGGGGCGGCGTGGTATGATGTTTATGATGCGCATTTATGGTTAACCGCCGCGCCGTAGGTACAACGCGGCGGTGCTCTTTTTCGCTCAGAGCGCGCCGTCTGCGGCCATTTGCATATAGGTCGTATCGTAGCGGAACATGATGTTGTCGGCGTTGCCGGTCACAGTTCCGTCTGGATATTCAACACCTACAAAGTCAGCCGAGGGCGCACCTTCACCAAGAATGCCTTTGTCGAACAGAAACTCAGCGACGCTGACCATGGTTGCAGGCAACTCGGCGCTGGAAGTGAATGCAACCGCTGCGGCCGGATCGTAGAACATCTCGGTCGAGGCCAACTGGGATTGGTAGCCTGCCAGATCGGTGCCGGATGCTTCGGCCATGGCGGTCAAAACTTCCGTGTCGCCTGCTGCCATCAGGCCCATGACTTCATACCACGCGCCAACCATCGCTTTTCCAAAGTTCGGGTTCGCAGCAAGCGTTTCGGTGTTAACAACCATCAGGTCGATAATCTCTCCGGGGATGTCGGCGCTGTCGAACAGCTTGGTCGCGCTTGGTTCTTCGAGGATTGCAGAGACCAATGGGTTCCATGTGACAACGGCTTGTACATCTTCGGTCGCGAAGGCTGCGATCATGTCTGCGTCTGATGTATTGATGACGCTGTCCAGATCAGCCTCGGACAGACCGACGCTATCCAGTGCGCGTGCCAGCAAATAGTGCGATACAGAAAGCTCAACCAGGTTTACCGGTTTACCGGACAGGCTGGTCAAGTCTCCGTCACCTTTGACGATGACCGCATCATTTCCATTAGAATAGTCGCCCACAATCAAGGCTGTTGTATCCACGCCACCGCCGGACGGAATAGACAATGTATCCATGTTGGTGGCCGAGACGCCATCGAACTGACCCGCGGTATATTGGTTGATGGATTCGACATAGTCGTTGATCTGCACGATCTCGACGTCGATACCGTATTTGTCAGCCCACTTGTCCATGATCCCGCTCTCTTCGAGATAGCCCCATGGCATCCAGCCGACATAGATCGACCATGCGACCTTGAATTCGGTTTTTTCCTGAGCGGCGGCACCTGTCGCCAAGCAAAGAGCCATCGCAGTGGCAGCGAATGTTCTTGTAATTGTCTTCATCTTCGGACCCCATTCATGTTTCAAAAATGGAATGACCGCGTAAGGGAAGAAAGCGGAGCGCCGGCCAAACCTGCGCAGTAACCTCCCGGGATTTTGCCCCGCCGTGTACTGTCCGGCGTGTCTCCGGACAGCGATACCTCTCGGACCTGACCCCAATGCTTGGGCGGAACCCTAGGTATCCTGCACCATCAAGGTGGTCTTCTCATGGCTGCGTTAGCAATGGTAATCGCTATAAACGCGTGTGGCTTGCTTGGTGTTGCACAAAAAAATGGCGCTTTGCGGTGCCTTCTAGTTCTGCTGCGCCCATATGCGCAACAAAATTGACGTTTTTGTCATTCTGAATTTCTCACGTGCGATATCGGATACTCGATATGTTCTAAAATGCGTCCTTTTCAGCGTCCAAATAGTTTGCTGGGCGCTAGAGGTGTTTGCATCTCAAATGAGTTTCTCTGCTTTCGATAGGGGACTGTGACAAGCTATTCAGTCAATAATGCGCACCTCATCCCCGACGCTTAGGGTGCCGCTGGTTTCTATCTCTGCGTATACGCCCATGTCAGAGTGGCCGAAATTTTCCCGAAGTAGTCGGGGCGTGTCCAGGTCGCGCGCGCCTGAGAGTAGGTTAACCTCGGTTGCCGGGCATCTTTTAGTGCGCAGAACGACCTTTAGTGTGATTTGCCCGATTGCAATGCGCCGGCCGACAAGATCAAGTTCACTAAATGGGGAGAAACCCGAAAAGAGGATGTTACCGCGAAACCGCGCGGGGTCGACTGTTTGACCAATTGCTTTGGAAAAATGAGCAACGCTGTCGATGTTGATAAGCGAAACAGCGTTCATCATTTCGGGCGACACGACGGACACATCGGTAAATCTATGCGGACCGGCTGATTGTAAAGTTGGCCGCTGGTCGTGTGGTATGTCCAGACTTTCGGCTAGGAAACGCGATGCCTTTTCACGGCCTTCGTGTGTTGTGATGTCTGCTGAAACAGATTGCCCTTCGTGCGAAATCGACAATACTCCGGTTTCTTCGTCGAAATGCGAGCGGAGTAGGGCGAGCTTTTCCTCTCTGGCCAGCATAACAAATTTGGTCTTTGGGAGAGGCTTGGGGTTCGAAGGATCAAAGCCACTATCAGGGCGCGCAAAGCCAAATGCACGATCCATCGGAAACCCCAGACCTCTAGACAAGGCAACCGTTTTCAGGAGGTCTGCACTAAGGCCCTTAACAGGGTAACGGTAGAGATTTTGCACATGGCCTTTCATGTCGAAGCCCGTCCTTTGATCTGGTGGTTCCAATTGTGGTTAGCATTCCCTGACTGGGATTGGTTGTCGACTGTATTTGCAATGGCGGAAGGTTTGGCTACTTCGATGGCCTAAAAACTTAACTATAAATAACATATATTTAGGCTATTTGGAGCCTTTTTGAGGTGCGTACCTCAAAAAATAACTGGACGTGAGGTGCGTACCTCAAATAGCGTTTAAATTGTCTTAAGGACGATTCGGCGACCGTAATAAGGCACCGGATTTCAAACTGGGAGGAACACAAATGAAAACGTTTAAGCTGGCTACCGTCAGCGCCTTGAGCATTGCCGCTGCCACAGCCGCAAGCACTGCTCAGGCCGAAGATTTGACGCTTTGCTGGGCGGCTTGGGACCCTGCGAACGCACTTGTTGAATTGTCCAAAGAGTTCGAGAGCCAATCCGGCCACACCATGAGCTTTGAATTCATTCCGTGGCCCAATTTTGCGGACCGGATGCTCAACGAATTGAACTCGGGCGGCAAACTGTGTGACTTGCTAATCGGAGACAGCCAGTGGATTGGCGGCGGGGCCGAGAATGGTCACTACGTCAAGCTTAACGACTTCTTCGATGCTGAAAATATCTCGATGGATGATTTCGCCGCAGCCACCGTTTACGCGTATTCAACATGGCCCAAGGGCACTCCGAATTATTATGCGCTGCCCGCGATGGGCGATGCCAACGGTTGGTTCTATCGCAAAGACTGGTTCGAGCGTGACGACATCAAGGCGGCCTTCAAAGAAGAAACTGGCCGCGATCTTGCGGAGCCCAAGTCGCAAAAAGAACTGCTGGAAATCGCGCAATTCTTCCAAGAACGCGAGATTGACGGCAAAACTGTTTATGGCGCTTCCATTTTCACAGAGCGTGGCTCTGAAGGGATTACGATGGGCATCACGTCCGCTTTGTATCCTTGGGGCTTCAAATACGAGAACACGCCTGGCAGCTACGACATGGAGGGTGCTGTAAACTCGCCCGAAGCAGTTGAGGCGCTGGAATTCTACAAAGAATTCTACGAGACTGCGACACCACCCGGATACACCAACAGCTACATGGGTGAATCGCTCGATGCGTTTAAATCGGGTCAGGTTGCTATGGCCATGAACTGGTTTGCGTTTTTCCCAGGTCTATACGCTGATCCCAACACAGGTGGGGACAAGATCGACTTTTTCGTGAACCCGCCACAGAACCAAGCAGGGTCCACGTTAGGCGGGCAGGGTATTTCAGTTGTTGCTTACTCAGACAAGCAAGACGCCGCGTTGGAATACATCAAGTGGTTTGCCGATCCTGAAGTACAGGCCAAGTGGTGGTCCTTGGGCGGCTATTCAGCACATAATTCCGTGCTGAACGATCCGGGTTTCAAAGACAGCGCACCATTCGCCGGTGACTTCCTCGAAGCGATGGCATCCGTGCAGGACTTCTGGCAGGAACCGGCCTATGCGGAACTGCTGTTGGCGATGCAAAAACGCATGCACGACTATGTCGTGGCTGACCAAGGCACCGCACAGGAAGCCCTCGATAAGCTGGTCGAAGACTGGACAGAGGTCTTTGAGGACGAAGGAAAGCTCTAATCTGGCTGGCGGGGCTGGGATGACCTGGCCCCGCACGTTCTAGGGTAAGGCAAGGCGGGGTTTAGCCCGGCTCGCCACAAGAAAGTTGTGTCCATGTCAAAATCCCCCGCCGCGCGCGCAGCCTCTGCTACGCCAGTACGCGTTGCCCGAAAAATCCGAGGCCTCAGCGACCGCGCAATTGCGTGGATATTCGTAGCGCCCACGATTTTCCTGCTGCTTGCCATAAATATCTTTCCGCTGATTTGGACGATCAATCTCAGCTTTACCGACTTCAAGGCGAACCGGATCGGGCGCGAAGTCAAGAATGTCGGTTTGCGGAATTACGAACGTATCCTGACTGACAGCGATATCTGGCTTAACATGCAGGCGACGGCACACTTCCTATTCTGGACGATCTTCTTTCAAGTTTTGATTGGCTTTACGCTGGCCTATCTCATCAACAAGAAATTCAAGGGCAACGACCTTTGGACTACAATCATTGTTTTACCAATGATGCTGTCACCTGCGGTCGTTGGTAATTTCTGGAAGTTTCTGTATCAACCGCAGATCGGGCTGTTCAATTACATCGTCGCATTCTTCACGGGAAAAGAGCCTTCCAGCTTTGAAATGCTTGGATCGGTGAGCCTCGCACCCTGGTCGATCGTTATTGTGGATACGTGGATGTGGACACCCTTTGTTATGCTGATCTGCCTTGCGGGGCTTCGGTCCATTCCGGATTACATTTACGAGGCCGCAGAGGTGGACCGCGCCAGTAAACTGCGGCAGTTCTTTACCATCACAATTCCCATGGTGCTGCCGTTTCTGATGCTTGCGGTGCTGTTCAGGGGCATCGAGAATTTCAAGATGTTCGATCTTGTGGTGCAACTCACAGGGGGCGGGCCAGGCTCTACCACTGAGCTGACCTCCATCAACCTCAAGCGTGAGGCGTTCGAGAAGTGGCGCACGGGCTATGCCAGTGCCTATGCGATTATCCTGTTTGTCACGGTGTTCGGTCTGGCGAGCATCTACGTGAAAGCGCTGAATAAGGTGAAGGAACGGTGATGACCCAACAAAAACCATATACCCCCGCCCTTTGCGGGCGGATGGCAGCAGTCATTTGTCATCAAAGTGAACTTGGCCAGTCCGCGCAAATCCAGGGTGTCGCATCATGAGCAGTTACTCGGTTACAGAGCCCTCAAAACGCTCCAAATGGTTCGCGGGTACGCTGGTTGTCATCTACGCGCTGGTCACCATGGTCCCGCTGGCATGGATCATGCTGACCGGCTTCAAGTCACCGTCGGATGCGATCAGCTATCCTCCGAAGGTGTTTTTTGAACCGACGCTGGAAGGCTACGTCAACCTGTTCACAACCCGTACAAGGCAAACGCCAGAGTTCCTCGAGGCGAACCCGCCGCAAACGTGGTACGAAGAGATCGTGCGAGAGTACGACATGGTCATCGCGGGGCCGTCAAAGTTTGGCGAACGTTTTCTGAACTCTGTCATCATCGGCTTTGGGTCCACCTTCCTGAGTATTTTCTTGGGAACGCTCGCAGCATATGCCTTCTCGAGGTTCAAAATACCGCTCGCTGACGATCTTTTGTTCTTTATCCTCAGTACGAGGATGATGCCGCCTATTGCTGTCGCAATCCCCATATTCCTGATGTACCGGCAACTGGGGTTGTCGGACACGCATCTGGGCATGATCCTGCTGTATACAGGCGTCAATATCTCTTTGGCTGTGTGGCTGCTTAAGGGTTTCATCGACGAGATTCCGCTGGAATACGAAGAGGCAGCCTTAATCGACGGGTACACACGGTTTCAGGCATTTTACAAAGTCGTCCTGCCTCAGGCCGCAACGGGTATCGCATCCACTGCCATTTTCTGCCTGATCTTTGCGTGGAACGAATATGCGTTTGCCGTGCTGTTGACCTCTGGCACGGCGCAAACGGCGCCTCCGTTTATCCCGACAATTATCGGTGTCGGCGGCTTGGATTGGCCTGCAGTGGCGGCTGGGGCCACGATCTTCCTTTTGCCGGTCATGATCTTCACCATCCTGTTGCGCAAGCATCTGTTGCGCGGGATCACATTCGGAGCGGTGCGCAAATGAGCAATTTCTTTACCGGACTTCTGCGATTTAGGCGTGGCCCTTGGGAAATGGTGGCCACAATCCTGATCGGCCTCGGTGTCTTCATGCTCATGCAGCCGTTTGTGCTTTGGGCGTACACCTATTCCTTCATCGTAACGCTTGTGGGGACTGTCATGTTTATCATCGTCTCGCATTTTAAGGAGTAAGCCGAGTGGCGCAGATCGTCATCAAGAACATCCGCAAGGACTTTGGCGACTTCAATGCGGTGAAGGAATCGACCTTTACCATTGAAGACGGTGAATTCTTCATGCTGCTTGGGCCCTCGGGGTGCGGCAAGACGACGACGCTGCGGATGATTGCGGGGCTTGAGTTGCCGACATCCGGCGAGATTTATCTCGACGGGGAAGAGATTAGTCAAAAGCCGCCATCCCAACGTGACATTGCATTCGTGTTTCAGATGTTCGCGCTCTATCCGCATATGAATGTGCGAAAGAACCTGAGCTATCCGCTTGTGTCACAGGGCATGCCGCGCGCGCAGGTCAAGGCCAAGGTCGAAGAGGTCGCGGGTATCCTTGGCATTCAGGACATCCTGAACCGCCCTGTCGGCGGGCTGTCAGGGGGCGACCGTCAACGCGTGGCTTTGGGGCGCGCCATTGTACGAGAGCCAAAAGCTTTCATGATGGATGAACCTTTGGGCGCACTCGACGCGGAGTTCCGCGAACATATGTCAGAAGAGTTGCGTGCGTTGCACGACCGCATGAACGCGACCACCGTTTACGTCACGCATGACCAGCTGGAAGCCATGCAGATGGGCGACAAGATCGTCGTGATGAATAACGCGGTGGTAGAACAGTTTGGCACCCCGCAACAGATATACGACAAGCCCGCGACCATGTTCGTTGCAGATTTTATCGGCTCACCGTCGATGAACTTTTTGCATTTTGACGGGGCTGTCGGAGAGGGGGCAACCAGTGTTAACCTGCATGGGTCGTCTTTTGGTGTGCCGCAGCAATTGCAGGGGGCGTCTGGTGATCTGGTATTTGGCGTGCGCCCGGAACATGTGGTCTTTAGGGACAGCGGTGATTATCGGGGAGAGGTGCTGGCTACTGAATATCTGGGCACTACGCAAATCATCACACTCGATACTCCGAACGGTGAGCTGAAAGCCCGCATAGACAGCACGCAAATTGCTCGTGTCGGCGAAAAGATCGGGCTGAGCTTTCAGGCGCCCAAGATTACGCTTTTTGATGCGGGAACCGGTCTTGCGCTGCGCTCCAGCCTGAACCACGAGGTGCTGTCTCATGGCTGAAGTGATCCTGAAAAACCTGAGCAAGTCTTTTGGCAAGGACATTGGCATCGAAGATGTATCAATGACCATTCCGGATGGCAGCTTTGTTGTCCTTTTAGGTCCAACTGGCGCGGGTAAAACCACCACTTTGCGGCTGATCTCAGGGCTTGAAAAAGCAGATCGCGGTGAGGTCTGGATCGACGGGCGCAATGTGGGCAATGAAACGCCGGCACAGCGTGATGTGGCGATGGTCTTCCAGCAGTATTCGCTTTATCCGCATTTGACCGTCCGGGATAATCTGGCGTTTCCGTTGAAATCCCCCATTCTCAACACGCCTCTTGATGAGATTGAGCGTAAAGTGGCGGAAGTCGCCGAAGTTCTTCAGATTACCGGTAAGCTGGACAATAAAGCGACGGCACTTTCGGGTGGTGAAATGCAAAGGGTTTCCATTGGCCGCGCGTTGGTGCGGGACCCCGCGATTTATCTAATGGACGAGCCGTTAAGTTCTCTTGATGCCAAGCTGCGCACCGATCTGCGTCTGGAGCTTAAGCGCATTCATGCAAGTCTGGGTGCCACGCTGCTTTATGTGACGCATGACCAGATTGAAGCCATGACAATGGCAACCCATGTGGGCGTTCTGAATGAAGGGCGTTTGGTACAATTCGGCACCCCGCGCGAGATCTACGAGAACCCCAATTCCTTGTATGTTGCAGGCCGCCTTGGTTTGCCGCGCATCAATGTGCTGCCGGCTGACTTATTTGGCAACATGCCTGATGGGACGACGCACGTTGGCATGCGTCCCGAACATGTGACGCAAGGCGACGGGCTGGAAGCACAGGTGCAACGTGTCGAGCACTTGGGCGATCAAAACCGGTTGCACCTGATCCTGCAAGGGCACGCCATCACGACCATCGCCGACCCTACGGTCGATTATGAACCCGGCACGGTCATCAAAATCATGCCTAAAGACCCGCTATGTTTTGACGGTGACGGCAATCGCATTCGCTGAGGAGAAACGACCATGAACCATTTTATCAACGCTCAAGATTCCCTCGTGACTGACGCGATCGACGGCCTGTTGGAAACTTCAGACGGCACGCTGACGCGTCTTGATGGCTACCCGCATATCAAAGTTGTGTGCAGAGCCGATTGGGACAAATCAAAAGTGGCGCTGATTTCGGGAGGTGGTTCTGGGCATGAACCGGCACATGCCGGTTTTGTCGGGGCTGGCATGCTAACAGCCGCCGTGTGTGGTGAGGTTTTCGCCTCGCCTTCGGTTGATGCGGTGCTTGCGGGAATTCTTGCCGTTACGGGTGAAAAAGGCTGCCTGCTGATCGTCAAGAACTACACCGGAGACAGGCTGAACTATGGCTTGGCGGCCGAGCGGGCGCGCGCGTTCGGCATTAAGGTCGCCATGGTCGTAGTGGATGACGACATAGCGTTACCCGATTTGCCGCAGCCCCGAGGCGTGGCGGGCACCTTGTTTGTGCACAAGATCACGGGCGCACTGGCAGAAGGCGGTGCAGACCTTGAAACGGTTACCGCTGCGGCGACGTCAGCGATCAAGAATATGGCGTCGATCGGGACATCACTGGATACCTGCACGGTACCAGGTTCGGAAAAAGAGAACCGCATCGCCCCCGGCATGGCCGAGCTTGGCTTGGGTATTCACGGCGAAGCGGGTGTGCAGCAGGTTGCTTTTGAGGGCGCCAGAAACGCCATGGATCTTGTGCTTGAAAAGCTGGCACCAAGGCTGGGAAGCGGGTCTTACGTTGCTATTCTGAACAACCTCGGTTCGACCACGCCGCTGGAAATGAGTGTGCTCGCGCATGAGCTTGTTCATTCTGAGTATGCAAAAAATATAAGTCACATCATTGGACCTGCGCCACTGATGACGTCGCTGGATATGCATGGTTTTTCGGTGTCCGTGCTGCCGATTGACGCAGAAAATGCGCCGCTTCTGGAGATGGCTGTCGATCTGCCGGCGTGGCCCGGGATGACCCGGATTTTTCCGGTGAAGGTGCGCCCTTTGCCAGACGGACTATCGCCGATCAAACCGATCCCATCGGAAAACGCCAGAACACGTGCACTGCTGGATCAGTGTTGCGATCTGCTGATCTCGGCTGAGCGTGACCTGAACTTGCTTGATGCTAAATCCGGCGATGGTGATACCGGCAGCACTTTGGCTACTGCCGCGCGGGCCTTGAAAGGTGCATTGGAGAGGCTTCCTCTTGCAGACCCCACCCAGCTATTTCGTGCGATTGGCGATGAACTCAGTCAAACAATGGGTGGCTCGTCAGGGGTTATCCTAGCTATCTTCTTTGGTGCTGCAGGAGATGCCTGCGCCAGTGGCAAGCCAATTCCCAAGGCCCTGCTTGCAGGGCTGGACCGGATCAGTCAGGTCGGGGGAGCTGCAAAAGGCGACCGCACGATGATAGACGCGCTGGAGCCAGCTTTGCATGCGCTGCCAGATGGCATTGCAAGCGCTGCGGCCCATGCACGAGAGGGTGCCACTAAGACCGCCGCGATGGGCCGCGCCAAGGCGGGGCGGGCGTCTTATGTGCCAGAAGAGAACCTGATTGGTCACAACGATCCCGGAGCAGAAGCGGTAGCGCGTCTGTTCGAAGGACTGGCTAAATCCATGTGAGCCAAAAACAAACCGGATGAAACAAGAACAAGATACGCCGCTGCCCCCCACAATCAACGACATTGCCCGTGTCGCTGAGGTTAGCCTTGCGACGGTTGACCGGGTTCTTAACTCGCGCCCCGGTGTTCGGGAAAAGACCGTGCAGAAGGTGCATAAGGCGATCGCTGATCTTGGCTATGTGCGCGATGCGGCTGCGGCAAATCTGGCCAGAGGTAAGGTCTACAATTTTGTTTTTGTCCTGCCGTCAAACAGCAATGAATTCATTGCGTCGTTGGTGGTACAGATCGACCAGCTTGCCGCGAACTTGCGCCGCGAACGTACACGGCTTTCCTACATCCGGGTTGCAGCCTTCGATCCTGTAGCGCTTGCGGAAGCGATTGAACGGATTGATGCGTCAAAAGTCGACGGGGTTGCCATTTTTGGACCGGAAACGCCTTCTGTTCGGGATTCTGTAGCACATTTAAAAGCCAATGGCGTGACAGTCGTGTCGCTCGTGGCGGACGTTCCCAGTTCCGAGCGGGATCACTACATCGGCGTTGATAACGTCGCTGCGGGACGTACTGCGGCACAGCTTTTGGGTCGTTTCGTTGGCCCGCAAAAGGCGAGTATCCTCGTGCTGACGGGGTCGATGCTTGCGCGCGACCATCTGGAACGGCGGCTTGGATTTGACGAAGTGATGGCGCGGGATTTCCCGCATCTGAACATTCTTGCGTCTCTGGAAGGCCGCGACGACCCTGATTTAATTGAAAAACTACTGCCGACGACACTGGCGGAGAATCCCAATGTCATTGGGATCTATTCGTCTGCTGCCGGCAATGAAGGGCTTTTGCGGTATCTGGCGACCTGCAAACCACAAGACAGGCCGGTCGTGGTGGCCCACGAACTGACCCCGCTTTCGCGTGCTGCACTGCGGGATGGCATGTTTGATGCGATCATCAGTCAGGATTCCGGTCACCTGGTGCGCAGCGCTGTGCGCGTGATGCGCGCGACCCGTGATGCGATACCGATCAACACCGCACAGGAACGCATTCGCATCGACGTTTATCTGAAGGAAAACATGCCGCCTTGAGCGGTTGGCTGTATAGGGAGGAAAAATCATGAAAACCATCAAAGGCCCCGCGCTGTTTCTCGCGCAGTTTGCAGGCGAAGATGCGCCTTTTAACTCTTGGGACGCCATTACCAAATGGGCGGCGGACTGTGGTTACAAGGGCGTACAGGTGCCCAGTTGGGATGCGCGTTTGTTCGATCTTTCCAAAGCGGCGGAAAGCAAAGACTATTGCGACGATTTCAAAGGTCAGGCTGCAGCCAACGGGATCGAAGTGACTGAACTCTCGACCCACCTTCAGGGGCAGTTGGTCGCTGTTCATCCCGCTTATGATGCCGCATTTGACGGGTTTGCTGATCCATCTGTGCACGGCAACCCGGCGGCGCGTCAGGAATGGGCCGTGGATCAGGTAATGAAGGCGATCTCGGCATCGGCCAATATGGGCATAAAGAACCACGTGTCGTTTTCCGGTGCTTTAGCTTGGCCTTATGTCTACCCGTGGCCACAACGCCCGGCGGGATTGATCGAAACGGCTTTTGACGAATTGGCTAAACGCTGGCGTCCGATCCTTGATCATGCAGAGGAAAACGACGTCAACATCTGCTACGAAATTCACCCTGGTGAAGACCTGCACGATGGCGTGACCTTCGAGATGTTTTTAGAGCGTGTCGACAATCATGCCCGCTGCAACATGCTGTATGACCCGTCGCACTATATTCTTCAGCAATTGGACTATCTGGACAACATCGACATCTACCAAGACCGGATCAAGATGTTCCACGTCAAAGACGCTGAATTCAATCCAACAGGGCGTCAGGGGGTCTATTCCGGCTACCAGCCGTGGGTAGACAGAGCAGGGCGGTTCCGGTCCCTCGGTGACGGCCAGGTCGATTTTGGCGCCATCTTTTCCAAGCTATCGGCGATGGATTTTGATGGCTGGGCCGTGGTGGAATGGGAATGCTGCCTCAAACACCCGGAAGACGGCGCGCGTGAGGGTGCACAGTTTGTGACGGATCATATCATCCGTGTCACAGAACGCGCGTTTGATGACTTTGCGGATGGTGGCACGGACGAGGCTGCCAACCGCAAGATGCTGGGGATTTCGTGATGACACGTATCAGATTAGGCATGGTGGGCGGCGGCAATGATGCCTTTATCGGCGGAGTACACCGCATCGCTTCTCGTATTGACGACCGCTACGAACTGGTTGCAGGGGCATTATCCTCAACACCCGAAAAAGCACGCGCCTCTGGCGAGGCGCTGGGCATCGCGCGAATATATGATGACTACAAGCAGATGGCGATCCGCGAGGCGCGTTTGAAGAACGGGATCGAGGCGGTATCCATTGTGACGCCGAACCATGTGCACTACGAGGCTGCCCGCGAATTCCTGAAACGGGGCATTCATGTCATTTGCGACAAACCCCTGACCTCAACGCTTGCCGATGCCAGAAAACTCGTCAAGGCGGCGGAAAAATCGAAAGCGCTGTTTGTTCTGACACATAATTACACGGGATACCCAATGGTCAGGCAAGCCCGCGAGATGGTTGCAAAGGGCGAGATTGGAAAAATTCGAGTCGTACAAGTTGAGTATCCGCAGGACTGGCTGAGCGTTGAACAGGATTTCAAACAGGCAGAATGGCGGACTGATCCTGCCCGGTCCGGGGCTGGTGGATCGACTGGTGATATCGGAACACACGCCCACAACCTTGCGCGGTTTATCACGGGCCTTGAGGTCGAAAGCCTTGCGGCCGATCTTGAAGCTTTTGTGCCGGGGCGGAAAGTTGACGACAATGGCCATGTTCTTTTGCGGTTCGCGGGCGGGGCCAAGGGTATGCTTTGGTGTAGTCAGGTAGCGCCCGGAAATGAGAACGCGCTGCGCATCCGTGTATACGGAGAAAGCGGTGGCTTGGAATGGGCGCAGGAAGATCCCAACTATCTGTGGCACACGCCCTTTGGGGAGCCGAAGCGGTTGATTACACGTAACGGCGCTGGTGCCGGAGATGCCGCCGCGCGGGTCAGCCGTATCCCGCCCGGCCACCCCGAAGGTTATCTTGAGGGGTTTGCAAACATCTACAGTGAGGCAGCTGAGGCAATAGTTGCCCACCGTGAAGGCAAACCTGTAGATCAAGAAGTCTTGTACCCGACACTCATGGACGGGCTGAAAGGCGTCGCATTTGTCGATGCCTGCGTGCGGTCTTCGGCGCGGAACGCGGCTTGGGTCAAGCTCTAGATAGCTTTTCGGATTACGCGGCGCCTGTGCAAGGGCTGGTAAGGTCGAAGGCTGAACCGGCCCGAGCCTGCGTCAAATACCCATCAGAACACGGGCGGCTTTGGCAATCACGGCGGGGTCCAAGTCTGTGCGGACAACTGGCGGCGGCGGGGCAACCTGCCGGTTGAGGCCTGCGACCGCTGACCGGGCTGCGCGGACGGAATATTCAACGGTAAAAACACAATCGCGAGGCTGTTCGCAATACTGCCCCATCAGTGCAAAGTTGCGCGCGCCCGGCGGTTGAATAGCTGGTCTGTCGCCGGGAAGGCGGGGCATGAACTGGCTGGTGATGAAAGGCATTCGACAGGGGATAACACGACACCCTTGAAACCAGCTCAGCTGATCTTGCGTCAGGTGCAAATGCCCCGCAAGTTCTTGGATGATTTCGTCACCCGTTGCCTTCCACATGGGCTTTTCCAGATAATTGCCGTCTTTGTCACCTCGCAGGCCGTATCCCCAAAACGTATAGGTCCCGTGTTTCTGCCCGCGAAAATGAGGCTGATGAAACAAGACAATAGACAGCAACCAATCAGAGTCCGCAAAGGTAATCAGGCCACCGGTTCCTGTGCGATTGTTTGTGAAATCCTCTATGAACTCAAAGAAGTCCGGACCTGACAACGTCACCGTAAAAGAATGCCACGCTGATTTCCCGGTATCTGCGCAAAAGGCTTCAGGTCTGCCGAAACCTTTGTGTCTGGCTGCGAGCCTACGCCACAAAGCCCACGCGCTGCCTTCCGCATCATCAAGCGGTGGCGCCGTGTCGTTGGACCCCAAGACCGAACCGTCCGTCATTGAGCCAAGCGTGATATAGACCTGATCGTTTTCGGTGATGCGCGTATGGCTTGCGTCGCTGAATACAATCTCTGAGACATGTCGATCTTGATGGGTTCCATCAATTCTGACGTCTGTTACCTGAGTACCGTGATGTATATGCACACCCTTGTCGCACAGCCATTTCACCAAGGGCGCTACGATTGAATCGTATTGATTGTAGCGTGTGCGCAGAATGCCGGAGATGCGCGTGAAACCCGGAAAAAGATGGATGAAGCGCCGCAAGTAACGGCGCATTTCAGCGGCGGAATGCCATGGCTGAAAAGCAAACATTGTCGACCACATGATCCAGAAATTGCTGTCAAAGAATGCTTCTTGAAACCAGGCATCAATCGTTTTGCCGTCAAGGTACTTTTCCGAATGCAAAATCAAACGGTTGATATCAACGATGTCATGTGGAGTGAGCTGCAAGTCATAGCGGTCGTCGGCAGGTTTCCCGTCACGCACCAGCCTGCAATTTGAAGCACCGGGCACCATTTCGTTGAACGCGAAGATATCATCCGTGACCGACATCGCAGTATCGTCGGCAGAGGGGATGTTGCGCAGAAGGTCAAAGGTACAGGCGAAGTGTTCTTCAAACATTCGGCCACCGCGGCTCAGATAGCCTTCGACCGCGTTGCCGGATCCATCTAGAGAACCGCCCGGAACCTGCAACTGTTCAAATACTGTGATGGTGTCACCATCAGCGCCCGCATCGCGTACCAAGAAGACGGCGGCGGCCAGACCCGCTATACCTGCTCCGACTATGTAGTGACTGCCGTCAGTGTGGCCCAATTTATCCCCCCGCGTGCCGAGTGGCTTTACTATTGCCGGGGGCTGCCCAGTTCCCGTTGACATAAGTCAACCCGTCCGTGCCGAGGCGGGGTAACGTCCAAGTGTAAAACAGAAAAGGAATGGTCGGCTATGAAGCCTGCAAGCCTTGTCGCACCACTTGCTCTGCTGATGTTGTTGGCGGCCTGTGAGGGTGATAAAAAATACCCGGTGTCCGGCGAAGACTGTGGGCCGGATGACCCTGTGCAAACACTTGACGCTGCGGATTGTGCATCTGCTGCCCCGCTCGCAAGCGGGTTTTAAAGGACGCACCTGAGTGCCCTTTGCTATTTTAACGTAACGAGACGGGTTTGGCTCGTGTTTCCTTCTCGGGCATCAACACGCTAACACCAATAGGAGGCGCACCATGGCGGTTGAAAAACAAGGTGAAGTTGGGGCGGGTATGAAGGGCAAAGAGAAACCGTCAAATGAACGTGAACAGGATGCTGCAGATCACGATCTTCAGGAAACGCTGCAGGAAGAGTTTCACAGGGTTTGGGAAGAAACGATCAAACCGGCACTTGAGCAGTTAAAAGATACAACGGAAGATGTGCTCAAGCATTTCAGCGATTTCGAGGATGATTTCCGGGGGTACCTCCGCGCACGCGAACCGGACGTAGACGTTGAGCTACTTGAAGAAATTTACGGTGATGCGCTGCGCAAGAAGTTCAAGGAAAAATCGAAAGAAAAGGAGGACGCCCCGAAATAATGGGCGTCTGATCCGTGGTCAGGTGCTTGCTTGCTGCTGAACATACCAGCGCTTCGTTGCAGAGCCTCAGTATTCCGACACCAACGCCGTAGCTGAACCGCACCTTAAAGGATACGGGGTAAGACTATGGAAGAAACTTGTTAACGAGGTTCTCTAGCCGTTCTTGCCGACCCGATGCTGGCTGGGGGTCAATACCTTCCGTTAGAACACGCTCGGAAATTGCAGCCAGATCCGACCCAAGCATTGCCTTGCTCGCGTCGCTGTCCCATCCTGCGTAACGCTTGTTACGCAACGCTTCCAAAGTTCCGTCTTCCATCATCGCGGCTGCGGCCTTCAGGCCTGCCGCACAGGCATCCATGCCACCGACATGCGCCAGAATAAGGTCCTCTGGATCAAGCGACTGGCGGCGCAGTTTGGCGTCAAAATTTGTCCCGCCGGTGGTAAAGCCTCCTGCTTGCAGAACTTCGTAGTAGGCGAGCGCGATTTCCGGCACATTGTTGGGGAATTGGTCGGTGTCCCAGCCTGATTGGTAGTCATTGCGGTTCATATCTATTGATCCGAAAAGCCCGAGCGCCCGCGCGGTCGCCAACTCGTGCTCGAACGAATGTCCCGCCAGGATAGCATGCCCTTGTTCGATGTTGACCTTGACCTCGTTCTCCAGTCCGAAGTCTTTGAGAAACCCGTAAACGGTCGCGACGTCGTAGTCATATTGGTGTTTTGTCGGCTCTTGCGGTTTTGGCTCGATCAGAATGGCGCCTTTGAAGCCCGTTTTGTGTTTGTAATCGACGACCATTTGCAACATGCGGCCCGCCTGATTGCGTTCGCGCGCCATGTCGGTGTTCAGTAACGTCTCATATCCTTCGCGCCCCCCCCAAAGCACATAGTTTTCACCGCCCAGCTTGATCGTCGCATCCATGCAGGATTTGATCGTCGCGGCAGAGTAGGCGAAAACGTCAGGGTCGGGGTTGGTGGCGGCCCCTGCCATGAAGCGACGGTGCGAGAACAGGTTTGCCGTTCCCCACAATAGTTTTACACCGGTCGCCTCCATCTTTTCTGCAAAGTAGTCTACGATGGCTTCCAGATTGCGGGTGCTTTCCGCAAAATCGGCACCTTCAGGACGGACATCTGCATCGTGAAAGCAAAAGTAGGGAACGCTGAGAATGTCAAACATCTTAAAGGCTATATCCGCCTTGAGACGGGCAAGTTCCATCGTGTCTCCGAACCACGGTCTCTCGAATGTCTGGCCACCAAAGGGGTCACCGCCAGGCCATGCAAAACTATGCCAATACGCACATGAGAACCGCAGGTGGTCTTGCAGAGGTTTCCCCATCACGACTTCATCGGCGTCATAGTGACGGAAGGCAAATTCGTTCCCGGTATCTGTTCCTTCGAAACGGATCTTGGAAATACCTTTGAAGAAATCGGTCATGGATCAGAACTCCTTTAGTACCTGATAGGCTTCTTTGTACCGCGCGTGCGCTTGAGACATGTTTTCTGCCAGCGGGGCGTGCGGCTCCGCGCTGCAAGCGATTTCGGGCTGGTAAGCTACATCGTCGCCCGCCCCGGCACCTGCCATCATTCCCAACCGTGCGGCCCCGAGTGCGGCCCCGAAATCACCTGCGGCGGGAACATCGAGGGTTATATCCAGTGTACTGGCCAGCATGCTGACCCAATGCGCGGATTTAGACCCGCCGCCCAACACCAATGCGCGGGTCAGTTCGGTGCCCGTCTCGGCCAGCGCATCCCTGCAATCGGCGAAAGCAAAGCTGACCCCCTGTAAAACGGCGCGCGCCGCCTCTGTGGCATCGGTAGATTGTTCCAGATGCAGAAACTGCCCGCGAATGGCGGCGTCGTTATGGGGTGTGCGTTCACCGCTCAGATACGGCAGGAATAGCGTCTTTCCGGGGGGACGCACATCACCGAGATTCTTTGTAAGCTCTGCCGCATTTTTCCCCGTCAACCGTGCCAGCCATTCCAGCGCGTCCGTCGCCGCCAGTATGACACCCATCTGGTGCCACGTTTCTGGTAGCGCATGGCAAAAAGTATGGATCGCCGTACTGGGCGAGGGCCTGTAGCCGCCGTTGGCCGCAAACAGAACACCCGAGGTGCCCAGAGATAGAAAAGCCGTGCCGTCCTTGACCACACCAGCGCCGATGGCTGCAGATGCATTGTCGCCGCCACCACCAGCAACCACGCATACAGGCAGCCCGATGTCTTGGGCCAGTGTCGCGCGCAACTGCCCTGACGGTGCTGACCCTTCGACAAGCGAAGGCATATGCGCGCGGGTCAAGGCGCAGGCGGTCAACAAATCATTGGACCAGTCACGCTTGCCTGTGTCCAGCCATGACGTTCCGGCCGCATCCGACATCTCGGATACGTAATCACCTGTCAAAAAGAGGCGAAGGTAGTCCTTAGGTAACAGAATTTTGGCTGCCTCGTCGAAAATCTTGGGCTCATGGCGGCGCACCCATTCGACTTTGGGCGCGGTAAAGCCTGGAAAAACGATGTTTCCGCTGATATCTCGGAACTGTGGCTGCGCGTCCATTTCAGCGGCTTCAGCAAAGCTTCGCACATCGTTCCAGAGCATGCAGGGCCGTAGCGCGCTGCCGTCGGTGCCAACAAACGTGGCGCCGTGCATATGGCCGGATAAACCTATGCCTTTGAGGTCATTGCTCGCCGGATGCTGCGCCAGTTTTTGTAATGCGGTCACCGCCGCATCACACCAGCTTTGCGGGTTCTGTTCCGACCAGCCATCATGCAGGCGCTCGACGGTCAACGGGACCGTGTGCTCCGCCAGCACGTCCTGATCTTCATTTATCAGGATCGCCTTGAGCGATGAGGTTCCCAGATCAATTCCAATAAAGCTCATGCGGCTGCTTTTGGGTTTTTTCCAAGAATGATCATCGACAGGATGTCGTCTTCGGTGACGTCTTCAACCCGCTCCGACCCGACAAGCTGTCCGTTTTTCATCACGGCAACACGGTCGCACAGGTCCATCATCTCGCGTGTGTCGTGACTGATGAGGAAAATGCCCAAGCCCTGTTTTTTCAATTCCTGAATAAGATCAGCCACCATGGCTGTTTCATGCACACCCAAGGCGGCTGTCGGCTCGTCCATGATGAGGATTTTGGCGTTGAAGTAGACGGCCCGCGCGATCGCTACAGATTGGCGCTGACCACCTGAAAGGGCCGACACAGGTTCTTTCAGCTTTTTAAAGTTCGGGTTCAACCGCGCCATAATCTTTGCGGTTTCGCTTTCCATTTTCGCATCATCGACAAACCCCAGTGGCGTCGTCAGCTCGCGCCCGAGAAACAAGTTGGATGCGGCATCAAGGTTATCTGCCAGTGCCAGCGTCTGATAGATCGTTTCGATATTGTAGTGGCGCGCATCAATAGGCGAATTGATGTTGGCCTTCTCACCGTTAATCCTGATCTCGCCAGTATCCTTCTGGTACGCGCCTGAGAGGATCTTGATTAGTGTGGATTTACCCGCTCCGTTGTGCCCAAGAAGCCCCACGACCTCACCCGGATATAGATCAAGGCTGACGTGGTCCACGGCGCGGATACCTCCGAAAGAAATCGAGATATCCTCCAGTTCGACAAGCGGGGTGCCTTTGCGTTCTGTCATGGCAGGCTCTCCTTACTTTGCTCTGCGGCGGTATAGAATGTCGAGATAGACGGCCAGTACCAGCACGGACCCTACAACGATCTGCTGAATGGCCGCGTCAAAGCCGATCAGCACCATGCCCGTCTGCAAGGATTGCATGACCAGCGCGCCCAGGACCGCGCCGTAAATGGTACCGACGCCACCTGACAGGGACGTCCCGCCGATCACGGCTGCTGCAATCACATAGAGTTCGTCCAGCGTACCCAATGCGTTGGTGGCCGATCCAAGACGTGCTGACGCGACAACCGCTGAAAGCCCCGTCAGTGCGCCCATCAAGGCAAAGATCTTTACCGTCATCATCTGGGTGTTGATCCCTGCGAGTGCCGCAGCTTCGGGGTTGCCACCGATGGCGTAGACGTATCTGCCAAACCGCGAGCGCGACATCAGGATGGTCATAAAGATCGCGACTGCAATCAAAATAAGGACAGGGATCGCAAACCCGTGCGAGATGAACAGGCCGGTTTCTGGAACTGTGATGCCTTGTTGCTCAGCGTAGCGGTTTACGATGCCGCGCGGCCATGGGTAGGCGTTCACCAGGAGCACCGCGCCGATCACCGTGCCACAGCCGACAACCGCGAGGAATGTCTCGGCCCAAACCGGGCGTTGCTCGATGTGGAAGATACGCCGGTTTCTCCGACCCATCGCGATCAGGCCCAGCACAGCCGCGCATCCGAGTATGCCAACGATCCAGCTGCCGGTTGAGCCGATCGCACCATAGGGGCCGCCCCCCATCAGCGCGAAGGTCGGATCAACGGGCGAGATCGTCTCGCCCCGTGCCACCAGAAACGCCGCCCCGCGCCAGACCAACAAACCGCCCAAGGTTACAATAAAGGCCGGTATATTGCCGTAAGCGATCAGAAAGCCGTGAAACGCGCCGATGAACCCGCCACAGGCGACACCCACCAGAACGGCGATTACCCAGATCATGGGGTGCCCAAGGCCAAGATATTGCGGCAGGATGTAAACCTGCACCACACCCATCACGATCGCGCAGAACCCCAATACAGAGCCCACTGACAAATCGATGTTTCGCGTGATAATGACCAGAACCATGCCCGTGGCCATGATGCCGATAGAGGCAGTCTGCACAGACAGGTTCCACAGGTTGCGTGGCGTCAGGAATGCGCCGAACCCGTTAAAGAAAGCGCCGTAAAAGTGAAACCCTGTCCAGATCAGCGCCAGCGCGCCGATCATCCCCAGCAACCGCGTGTCGAGCTCTGTTTCCTTGAAGAACCGCGAAATCAGTCCGTCTTTTTTTTTGCTGTCGTGCGCAGTGTCGGTGGTCTGATCTGACATTATTTTACCCTTTGGCGAAAGGTCGTGCCAAGCGTTGCGCTGTACACGCTGATGGCTGGTCGTCTTTTGCGAATGAAAGAAGGGGTGTTCCGGCCACCCCTAAAGCGGCCGGAACGAGGACTATTTAGCAGCCCGCAGTACCTGCGATGGCACCTGCGCATGCCTTCTCTTGCGAGATATGGCCTGCATCGATTGCTCTGCTGAGATTGCCGTTTGTGATTGGTGTTGGATCGAGGAAAATTGCGTTCATCTCCACACCTTTTTCACCACCGGACCATTTCACAGCATGCTGGATGTCTTCCATCGCAGTACCCTTTGCCAGAGCGACCGCGATGCGGCCTGCACGTGCGCCTAGGTCTTGCGCGTTTTTCCAAACCGATACGACCTGCTCGCCGCGTGCAACACGGTTAAGGGCGGCATGGTCACCATCTTGCCCGCCGACAGGTACGTTCATACCCTGTGCGGCCAAGGCTGCGATTGCGCCGCCGGCCATGCCGTCGTTTTGTGCCAGCACAGCGTCAACTGCGTTGTTGTTTGCAGTCAGGATCTGCTCCATATTTTTCTGCGCGTTGTCGGGCTTCCAGCCATCCGTGAATGCTTCACCGACGATATTGATTTTACCGGCTTCGATGTCTGCTCCGATCACTTCCATCATACCTTCGAGCAAAAAGCCTGCGTTGGGGTCGCCCTTGTCGCCTTTGATTATGGCATAGTTGCCCGTTGGCTGTTTTTGCTTGATTGTTTCGGCGATGATGCGACCGACACCCTTGTTGTCAAACGTCAGATAAAAAGCGCGTTCGTCTTCGATCAGGCGGTCATATCCGATGACTGGAATGCCCTCGGCTGCGGCTTTGTCGACCGCTGGCGCGATGGCATCTTTGTCCATCGCCAGAATGATCAGCGCATCCGCGCCCTGAGCGATCAGCGCCTCAACGTCCGTCAGTTGTTTTGCGGCAGATGCCTGAGCATCAGCAGACATATAGGTGGCGCCTTCATCCAGAATAGCTGCCTTCATTGCCGCTTCATCTGTCTTCCAACGCTCTTCCTGGAAGTTGGACCAGCTTACGCCAATTTTGAGACCATGGTTTTCTGCCAATGCGGCAGTTCCGAGCGTCGCAATGGATAGCGACGCTGCCAAAAATAGTTTTTTCATGTATTCCTCCCGTTGATCCTGCCACATTTCCCCGGCAGGGTGAGTCGTCTTACGACCCATAGCGCCAGAGTGCACCAAGTTTATTTCAGGTGTCAAAATAAAAAAGCGCCGGCTGCTAGAAAATTTGTGGCTATACATTGAATTTAGCCTTGAAACGCCCCGCCTTCCCAAGCAATCTATGGTTTGGGGAGGTGATTTAATTTGAATAGCGAAATAAATCTGCGCGAGAATGCCGTGGACCTGCAAAGCGGGTGTGGCCCCTTGCTGGGATCAGGGCCTGTCACGGCGTTACCACTCAAGCAGCAAATTTTCGAATATGTAAGGTCTCGCGGACAAGCAGCGCGGTCTGACATAACCCATGCGCTGGGGATCAGCGGCGGTTCCGCAACCACGCTCACCGCCGACCTGATTGCTGGCGGCTATCTCCGCGAGGTGGAAAGCGACAATAGGGAAACGTCCCGTGGACGCCCGAGGATCGCCTTGGAAGTTGTGGCGCAAAGCGCTTATGTCATTGGAATAAAGATGGCTTTTACAAAGCACACAGCGGTTTTGGCAGATTTCACAGGTGCGGTTATTGCGGATGCTTCTTTGCTGTCGGGGGACAATTCCCGAACGGTTGAAGATGCGTTGGACGAAGTTTCGCAGTTGATCGAAAACCTGCTGTCGAAAACGGATATAAACTGGCCCCAAATTGATGCCGTGGGCATAGGCTTGCCCGGCATGGTAGACCATGAAACGGAAAAAATCGTCTGGTCGCCCCTGTTGCGAGATACTCAAAATCTGTTTCCGACAGCTTTCAGCGCGCGTTTCGGTGTGCCGCTTTTGATTGATAACGACGCCAAT
This sequence comes from uncultured Alphaproteobacteria bacterium, assembly GCA_963796445.1. Lineage (GTDB taxonomy): Bacteria > Pseudomonadota > Alphaproteobacteria > Rhodobacterales > Rhodobacteraceae > Roseobacter. Next base: position 157,260 of record CAWCLQ010000007.1, read on the forward strand.
ATGTTGACCCTGGCCGAGCTTTGGTTCGGTGAGGGCAGGGCGATGTCGGATTTCGCAGTCGTCACGGTCGAAAGTGGCGTGGGCATGGGCTTGGTCTTGAACAACCGCCTGTATCGCGGGTCGCGTGGCTTGGGGCTAGAGCTTGGTCACACCAAGGTCCAGCTGGATGGTGCGCTGTGTCGTTGCGGGCAGCGCGGCTGTCTCGAAGCCTATGTCGCGGACTACGCGTTGGTCCGCGAGGCGGCGACAGCGCTTGGGCCGGTAACGGACCTTGGGCAAAGTACGGGCGATATTCTGAAAACCCTGCGCAAAGAGGCTCAGGCAGGGCATGCTACGTCAAAGGCCATTTTCCAGCGCGCCTGCAGCTATCTGGCGCTTGGGCTGTCAAACGTCGTGCAGTTGTTTGACCCAGAGATGATTATACTCTCCGGCGAGAGGATGGAGCATGATTATCTCTATGCAAATGAAGTGATCGAAATGATGCGGTCCCTTACCCTCAACGAAGAGCGAAAACCGTGTCGTATGGCTGTGAATGCGTGGGACGGTCTTGTCTGGGCACGTGGTGCCAGTGCTCTGGCCTTATCGGAAGTCACTTCTTCGTTGGTCTACGGGGCACGCGCCGCATGATGCGCATCTGCCTTGCCATGTGCTTGGTGGCGGGCAGCGCTGCGGGTGATGTGGTTTTCGAAGACCGTTCAGATACTTTGGAAGAACATAGATACGACGGTGGATGGGAGCATTTCGTTGGCGGGGGCGTGGCCGTTTTTGACTGTAACGGTGACGGACTGCCGGACTTTTTTGCAGCTGGCGGCGCGAATGAAGCATCGCTTTTTATCAACAAAGGGGGCTTCACGTTCGAGCGCGCAGGCATCCCGCAGATAACCGGTGCGACAGGTGCCTACCCGATTGATGTAGATGCGGACGGGCACAAGGATCTCTTTGTGTTGAGGGTCGGAAAGAACGTACTGCTGAAAGGCGAGGGGAGTTGCCGTTTTGCGCAGGACAAAGACTTGATTGCCCCCCTTGCGGACAATGCGTGGAGCTCGGCTTTCACGGCGTGGTGGGAAGAGGATACGCAACGCCCCACACTGGCGATTGGTAACTATGTGGACCGCGAAGATGAAAACGGCCCCTTTGAGGCTTGCGACGATAATGCAATTCTGCGTCCTGTCGCGGCCGGTTATATCTCTGAAAAGCTAAGCCCCGGATTTTGTGCCCTGTCGATCCTTGCGGCAGAGGACGCACGTGGACGTAAAACGCTCAGGCTATCGAATGACCGGCATTACTATGTCCGCGCCGGGTATGAACAATTGTGGGATATCAGTGCGCGGCGCTTTTTGACCGAAGCCGATGGTTGGCCGCGTGTGTCCCTGTGGGGCATGGGCATCGCCAGTCGCGATTTGAACGGCGATGAACGCGACGAGGTGATGCTGACGTCAATGGGTGATCAGGTCATGCAGTTGGCGCAACCCGATGGTACCTATAAGCCCGCGCCCTTTGATATTGGCACTTATGCGCAACGCCCCCATGTAGGTGGCGACGGACGCCCCTCAACCGGGTGGCATGCTGAATTCGGGGATGTGGACAACGACGGGCGCGCCGATCTGTTCATTGCAAAAGGCAACGTGGACCAGATGCCGGGTCTGGCGACGCGCGATCCGAACAACCTGCTTGTGCAGCGCGAAGATGGCCGCTTTGAAGAGGTTTCAGTCGGTGCTGGTGTTGCCACAATGGCGCGGTCGCGCGGTGCGGCGCTGGCTGATTTTGATGCCGATGGTCGGCTTGATCTGATTGTCGTCAACCGCCGTGCTCTGCTTGAGCTGTACCGCAACGTGACACCCGCCACGGGAAATTGGCTAGGTATCGAACTTTTACAGGACGGTGGAAACCGCGACGCGATAGGCGCGCGGATCACCGTCACAACGCCGGATAAGACTCAATCCGTGCAACAGGTCATCGGCGGCGGTCATGCAGGTGGGCAGTTGCTGCCCCGCCATTTCGGGTTGGGGGACGCTGGTGAAGCGCTGGTTTCCGTCACTTGGCCGGACGGGAGTGTTTCTAAAGCGACCATGCGCGCCAATGCGACACACCGGATCGAAAAGCGTTAAGGAACTGGCAGGCCGCTTGGCACGGTCGAGGGAACACCCAACCTTCCCTCGATGGCGGCAGGATCTGTCAAGGTGTTCAAGAATGCTACCAGCGCCCCGATGTCATCTGCAGATAGGCGCACTGGTTCTACACGTACGGCCGCGGCAATCTCAGCGACTTGGCGTGCGTCTTTTGTCACCGCAAAGTCTTCGGTATCGGGGTTGATCAAAGCGGCCTGTGTGGGGTCATATTCTTTCAGACCGCGTATAGGGTCGGCGTGGGCCGCAACGAAGGCCGCAAGCTCCTTGTGTGCGCCAGCATGGCCATAGGGTGCTGTCATGGCAACGTTTCGCAACGATGGGGTGCGGAAGGCGTATCTGTCCTCTTCACGACCGGTGACCCGAAACCGCCCGTCGTCCCTTTGGTGTTTCTCAAACGTGGCTGCCTTTCCGGGCCCGATCTGCGGCGCGCCCATTGCGTGAAATGAATGATCGGTAAGAAAAGGGCCCTCATGGCAGGTAGCACAGCGCGCGTCGCCGTAAAAAAGCTCAAGACCCCGCTGCTCTGTCTCGTCCAAGCTGGTTTCACCGCGCAAAAGCGCATCAAAGCGTGACGTGTCAGACCGCCATTCAAAAGCGATAAAGGCGGCAATAGCGTTCGAGATATCCGTGAAGGCAATATCGCTTGCGGTATTAATATGCGGGTACACGTCCACAAAGTGCTGGGCATATTCGGGCAGCTCTGCAACGCGGCGTGATAGTAAATCCCATGCGCCACCTGCACCCGTCACCAGACCCTGCCTGACCGCGCGCCCGATGTCGTTTTCATTGTAGGAGCCTGCCATTTCATCGCGGCTGAGGACGGGAAACATCGTCTGTGCCGATAAAACTGATGCAAAACCCTGCATCATGTCGGCATCCAGTGGTGACCGCACGCCACCCTCATAGTCAGGGCTCGCCTCGAGTCTGCCGTCGTGGAACATGACTGTGAAACTGCGTGCACCAAGGTTGAACAAGGCAGGAGAGTTGCGGGGAATGCTCTGTTCGGGCGGGTTGTCGGGGTCGACGCGGCGCGCAGGGCCAAGCCCTGTACCGCCATCACCAATGGAAAGTGACACGCCATCAGATGTGCCAAAATCCGGATGGTGGCAGGTGGCACAGGCAACCGTCTTGTTGCCGGACAAGATTGGGTCGTAAAATAGAAGTTGCCCAAGCGCTGCTTCCTGCGCGTTGACAGGAAAATAAGCATCATCCGTGATGGCGTCTGGCAGCGTTTGTGACGCCAATTGCGTGGTGGCGCAGCACAGAAAGCCAAAGGTGGTAAGAAGTCTGCGTATCACTGAATTACCCAAGCACCCTTTTGCGCGTCAAATGACGACCGCACCAAAGGTGCTTGAAACGCGTGTGTGTGTCCAGCCTGATCACAGTGGTCAGTCTTCGATGTTCAGGTCCAGCACGAGGATGCCATCAACCCCGCCAATCGCATTCTCGACGATGCGGGCAGCCAATGCCTTGTGCTCTGGATGGTCTGCATATGCTTGCAGGTCTGACCAGCTGTCGAAATCAATCACGAAGGCATGCTTGTACCCGCGTTCGATCTTTTCAGGGCTGTTGGACCTGCCACCTGTGAAGCCATGCGCGCCAGAAAGTTTCCCTGTGAGTGTTGCAAGTCCCGCATAGATGTCCGCGATGCTGTCGTCGGGTACAGTCGGTTTGAATTTTGTAAGCACGATGTGTCGGATCATCTGAAGTACCCTCGATCTGGCGGCGCCCTGAACGGCGCAGCGTTGGCAGGGACCTGCGCAGGGTCGTCGCGCAAGTCCCCACACTTTAGGGTGGCTACCCCAATACCTCTTTCACGGCGCGAGCAAGTTTGGTCGCGATTTCGTCGGCCTCTGCGGTAGACAGGCAGAAGGGAGGCGCAAAACCAAGGATATCGCCTTGCGGCATAGCCCGAGCAATGACGCCATGTTTCAGCAGCGCGGCGGCCAGCTGCGGTCCGACCTTGTCGCTTGGGTCAAAGTATTCCCGTGTCTCGCGGTTCTTCACAAACTCCACAGCACAGAGCAGGCCTTCACCCCGAACCTCGCCCACATGCGCGTGTGCCCCGACTGCATCTTGCAGGGCTAACTTGAAATACGCGCCTGTGTCACTGGCATTTTGGATCAGGTTCAGCGTGTCGATCAGCTTTAGGTTGGCCACACCTGCCGCTGCACCTATAGGATGCGCCGAATAGGTCCAACCATGACCGATGGGCCCGTTTTCGTCTGTGCCTTGTTCCAGAACGGCCCAAACCTTGTTGCTGACAATACTGCCGGACAAAGGCGCATAGGCCGAGGTCAGACCCTTAGCGATCGTGATGATATCCGGGCGCATCCCGTAGTGATCGGACCCGAACATGCTGCCCAGCCTACCGAAACCGGTGACCACCTCATCGGCGATCAACAGAATATCATGGCGCTCAAGGACAGCTTGAATAGCGGGCCAGTAGCCTTCGGGTGGTGGAACCAGACCGCCTGTACCCAATGCTGGCTCACCGATGAATGCGGCAATGGTGTCGGCGCCCTCTCGCGCGATCAAGGCTTCCAGTTCTGCTACGCAATGGGCGACGAACTCTGCCTCGCTTTGTGCGAGATCAGCGCGGCGGAAATAATAGGGTGCTTCGGTATGCAGCACGTTGGCGAAAGGTAGATCGAATTTCTTGTGAAAGAGTTCCAGACCGGTGAGCGAACCGGTCATCAAGCCTGACCCGTGATAGCCCCGCCAGCGCGAGATGATCTTCTTCTTCTCAGGCCGTCCGAGGATATTGTTGAAATACCATACCAGCTTGATGTTGGTTTCATTCGCGTCGGACCCCGACAGGCCGAAGTAAACCTTGGACATGTTTTCCGGTGCGCGGTCGAGCACCATTTTGGCAAGCGTGATCGACGCTTCGGTGCCGTGTCCGACATAGGAATGGTAGTACGCAAGCTCGCTGGCTTGTTGCGCTATGGCATCGGCAATCTCGGGACGGCCGTAGCCTACGTTCACGCAGTACAGACCTGCGAAAGCGTCGAGCAACCGGTTGCCGTCCCGATCCTCGATATGGCAGCCGGAACCGCCGGTGATCACTCTGCTAGGCAAATTCCCGCGGGCAAATTCCGCCAGATGGGTTGAGGGGTGAAAGAAGTTTTCGCGATCCCACGCGTCGAGTTGGTCATTTTTGAGCACGGCTCACCTCGGGGTTCAGGCGGCGCGCCGCCGGTTTCAAACACAGAGAGAGCTTTTTGCGCGGATAACCCGAGGCCGATTGCTGCAGGTTGAACGGTCAAGCTCCGCTCTATCACCAGCAGCAGCGCGCAATGCCTTTATTGCCAGTGATGCACAAGCGTTACTGCAAGACGCGGATGGTTTCCAGTATGAAAACAAGGATTATCCCTTGCCGCCGTTGATGGTCTGCCCGGAGCGCGTTGTTTTATGAATGCAGCCTGAGCATGGGCAAAGCACCGCTGAGCGATGCGATGTATTCGCGTCGGTTATATGGTTATGAGCAGCGCATGCTGATCAGGCTAGCTGACTGCGGCGGCTTTCGCGATGCTGGATATGTGGCGCATGTCCGTGCCGCAGCACCCGCCCAGGACGCTGATATGCGGGAACCTGTCCCGGATGTCCGCGACTTGTCGCCCAAGCTCGACCGGATTGCCGGCGTCCAGCTTTTCTGCGTTGTCCAGTTCTGAATGGCTGCACCGAGAGGCATTTGCCACAATCCCGCGTACCCGACGCATCCACGGGGCGTCCGTCAGAACGTTTTCAAAATGATCAGGATGGGCACAGTTGATCATGAAGTATGCCGCGTAGTTGTCTGTCGCCGCGTCAACTTCGGTAATTGCTTCGGCCAGAGCCGTGCCCGTTGGCAAGCGTCCGTCGGTTTCAACCGTGAAGGCAATCGCGACCGGCAACTCGAACCGCCTTGCGGCAAGAACTATTCCAACCGCCTCGGCAGGATAGGCCAGTGTGTAGCCTGTAACCATGTCTGTATCCGTTTGCGCCAATGCTGCGATTTGCTCGGTATGGTAGGCTTCGGCTTCTTCGGCGCTCATTTGACCAGCGGGCGCGTAGGCGTCTTCCCTTGGTCCGATGTTGGCGCTTACCACCGTTGGAATATCCCCGAACCTGGCGCGCGCCGCACACATCTGCGCGATTGCAGCCTTGTTGAGGTCGACCAGCTGCTCAGGCGAATACCCGATCGCGGCACCACGGTCGCGATTGGCAACCCAAGTGGGGCTTTCAAGAATGACACCCGTGCGATGCGCTTTCCCGGTTTCAATCAAATCGCGAGAATACCCATCCAGCCGCAGACGTCCCTCTTCAGTTTCCAGTAGAGGGTAGGAAGCGAAACCTGGCAGATCGACCCCTTGGGAAAAAATCAGGTCAGTTTCCATGCCGACGTAAACCAGAAAAAGACGGTCGCCCAGTTGGGGCAGAGCGCTGCGATGAAGTGCCATCAGGACTATCGGGCCTTTACCTGTAAGTTCGGCCAAGCGTAACGGGTTAGGATGACGCGTGTCAAAAATTCAGCAAGGCGGGCAGTCTGGTGCAAATAACGGCCAGTTGTCGATCACCCCACGGTAGGTAAACCGGTGGCATCGGTCAGAGCGCCGCCCACCCAATGCACTATCGGCATGAATTGAAGGCCAAAAGTGCCAGCACCGGCAAGGTGCAAGCGACCGTAAACCGCCCTGAGACAATTAGATCGTTTGTTGCGTTCAAGCGTACGCCTGTGAAACCAGATCAAGCTGCATGTAGACAAAGAAATCACCTACTTCGGCCGGATCGGAGCATTTTGGAAAGCGTTCAACATATCTAAACCAGAGTTTCTCGTAGAGGTGCAGCATTTCGCGGTTTCCAATTCGGCGTATTAACCAGCAGGGTGCGCCATCCCATTTCTCGTGCGGCCTCTATCCGCATGTCAACAAGCGCCTTGCCCAGCCGGTTGCCCGCAGCTTCGGGGCGCACGTAAAGGCGCTTTAATTCGCCTGCGTCGGGTCGGGCTTGCTGCAGCATCCCGCATCCTACAAGCCGCTCTTTTTCATCATGCTCCAGCAATAACCGACCGGTCGGGGGTAGAAATCTATGCAAATTGGGCCAAAACGATGCGATTAAGGCTTCTGGCGTGTAGTTGGGTGGCCCGCCTGCTGCTGCAAATTTGCGGAGCATAACGGTGTAAAACTCTAGTAGCAGCTCGTGTAGCGCTTGACGGTCGCACAACTCGGTGACGGAGCCTTTCTGGTAAGGCGCTGCATTGTCTCGATTTTTTATTGCTAGACCCAAGCTTAGCTTCAGACGGGCTACCGCGCACCAGATTTGTGACCATTGCCGACTTTAGTCGGCAGACCGCGCTTCGCGCACCCAGGCGATGATGGTATTTCGGGCATCGGCGTCCATTTGAATGGCGTTTGGCGGCGGCATGGCGTGGCTGATGCCTGCTTGAAGATAGATCTGGCTGGCGTGTTGTGCGACGTCGCCGCGCGTCTCGAGGTACACGCCCTTTGGTGCCCACTTCATGCTGCCCCAAACGGGTTCGCGCGCGTGGCACATGGAACAATTCCCGAGCACCGCATCATAGGCATCTTCGAAGCCTTCGGCGGATGCAAATTTCTCTTCATATGGGGTGAGCGCCCGCGCTTCGGCGTCCTCCCACGTCTCTGTGGGACGGACCGACGAAAGCCACGCAATCGCAATCATCAGCAGAACGGTCACGCCCCATGTCCAATGCGGGCCAGTACCCGTTGCATGCAGCGTGTTAAAGTAGTGGCGGATCGTGACGCCGGTCAGAAAGACCAGGCTGGCGATGATCCACGCGTATTCGGTGGCGAACGATAGCGGGTAGTGATTGCTCAGCATCAGAAAGACGACGGGCAGGGTCAGGTAGTTGTTGTGGGTCGACCGCAGCTTGGCGATCTTGCCGTATTTCGCATCCGGTGTGCGGCCGGCTTTGAGGTCGGCCACAACGATGCGCTGGTTTGGCATGATCTGAAAAAACACATTGGCCGTCATGATCGTCGCGGTGAAGGCCCCGAGATGCAACAGCGCCGCTCTACCAGTGAAAATCTGGTTATATCCCCATGACATCACGACAAGGATGACAAAAAGCAGGAGCATCAGAACGGTGGGTTGCTCGCCCAGTTTGGACTTGCACAGAAAATCATAAGCCAGCCATCCGATGGTCAGCGACCCACCCGAGATCAGGACGCCCTGCCATAGCGTCAGGTCTGCTTTGGTCGGGTCCAGCAGATATAATTCACCCCCGACCCAGTAAACGATCATCAGCAAAGCGGCCCCTGAAACCCAAGTGATATAGCTTTGCCATTTGTGCCAGATCAGGTGCTCGGGCATGTTTTCGGGTGCGACCAGATATTTCTGGATATGGTAAAAACCGCCACCGTGGACCTGCCATTCTTCCCCATGCGCGCCAGCGGGCATGTTGGGGGCTTTGCGCAGCCCCAGATCCAGCGCGATGAAATAGAACGACGCACCGATCCACGCCATTGCCGTAATGACATGCAGCCAGCGGACCGAGAAAGCAATCCAGTCCCAAACTACCGCTAAATCATACATTTCACTCTCCATAGGTCCGCATTCAGAACCACTCTATGCCAGTGTTTATTCTTTCGGTATTGTCAGAAAATACCAAGCAGCATCAAAAAAAACAAAACAATGTCATACCTCGATAACATCCGGACCTTTGTACGTGTCTATGAATTAGGCAGCATGTCAGCTGCGGGGCGTGATTTGCGTATTTCCCCGGCGGTTACGTCGTCGCGTATCTCGCAACTCGAAGACCACCTCAGCGTGCGGCTGTTCCAGCGCACCACGCGTAGCCTGACCCCGACAGAGCAAGGTCAGGCGTTTTATAGCGGTGCCTGTGAAATACTAGAATCTGTCGAAAGCGCCGAAGCGCAGGTCGTCAACATCACTGAAAATCCCAAAGGGTCGCTGTATGTGGCAGCGCCGCTTGGGGTGGGGCGGCGTCTGATTGCGCCGGAGGTGCCCGGGTTTCTCGCAGAGTATCCGGAGGTCAAGGTACGGCTGCGTCTGACAGACCGGAAAGTTGATCTGACGACCGAAGGGTTGGACCTTGCGTTCTTTCTGGGCCAGCCTGAGGACAGCAACCTGAGAATTCGCAAGATTGCAGATGTTGATCGTGTGCTCTGCGCGTCGCCTGCCTATATCGCAGCGCGTGGTGCGCCCGCGACCGGTGACGCATTGGTGTCGGAAAACCACGAATGTCTGAATCTGCGGTTTCCCGGTGCCACGGAGTTCCAGTGGCGGTTAAACACAGCCGACGGGGTTCGGAAATTTCGGGTGGCGGGCCGCTACGAGTCCGATGACGGTGATGTGCTGACGGATTGGGCCCTGTCTGGGCATGGGATCGTAATGAAACCGCTTTTTGAAGTGTCGGAGCATATCTCTGCCGGTCGGCTTGTTCCCGTGGGGACGCAAACCCCGCCCGAGCCGATCCAGATGGCCTGCTTGTACACGCACCGAAAGCGGCAGGACCCCAAGTCGCGGCTTTTCATGGAGTACATGATCGACCGTATCAGCGCTGTTATTCGCAACAGCGGGGCAGGGGCCTAGCTGCCGCGATATGTCGAATAGCCAAAGGGCGACAGCAAAAGCGGCACATGATAGTGGGTCGCCTCCGACATGCCGAACCGCAGCGGGATCACATCCAGAAATCGCGGGTCTTCCGGTGGGGTTCCTGATGCCGTCAAATAGTCGCCTGCGTGGAAAACAAGCTCGTAAACGCCCGTTTCAAATCGATCCGCTGGCAATATTTGCTCATCGGTTCGGCCGTCATCATTTGTGACAAGTGTCTTCAGGTGGGTGCGCCCTTCGCCCTTTATTCTGTATAGATCAATCGCAAGACCCTGTGCGGGGCAACCGCGGGCCGTGTCGAGCACATGCGTTGTAAGATATCCGGTCATGGCCGCCTCTCTGACTATAATTCCATCCTTTTGCCTCAGATTATGCAAATCAGCAAAGTGTAGCGTCCAAAAGGCTCTTTCGTATTTTTTTTGAAAGTGGTTTGGATTGATTTGCATTACACAGGTCTAAATCTGAAAAGGAAAGCGATTGTGAACCGCTACCCCCGTGACATGACCGGATATGGTGCGAAGCCGCCCGTCGCCAATTGGCCGAACGGTGCCAAGATCGCGGTTCAGATCGTGCTGAACTACGAAGAGGGTGGGGAAAATAATATCCTGCACGGCGATGCCGCGTCCGAAGCCTTCCTGTCTGAAATCACCGGTGCGCAGCCGTGGCCGGGTCAGCGGCATTGGAACATGGAATCGATCTACGAGTATGGCGCGCGTGCAGGCTTCTGGCGGCTGCACCGTCTGCTTGGCGATCTGCCGGTCACTGTTTACGGCGTGGCGACGGCCTTGGCGCGCGCGCCCGATCAAGTTGCCGCAATGAAGGCATCAGATTGGGAAATCGCGAGCCACGGCCTGAAATGGATTGAGTATAAAGACAAGCCCGAGGAAGAAGAGCGGGCGGATATGGTGGAGGCGATCCGCCTGCATACCGAGGTCGTCGGTGAGGCCCCGCGCGGCTGGTACACGGGGCGCTGCTCAAACAACACGGTGCGTCTGGTGGCCGAAACTGGTCAGTTCGACTATGTCGCTGACAGCTACGCGGATGACTTGCCCTACTGGATGTCGTTTGACGGCCAAGACCAATTGATCGTGCCCTACACGATGGATTGCAATGACATGCGGTTCGCCATTCAGGCAGGATTTACCAACGGTGACCAGTTCGAGAGCTATCTGAAAGACAGCTTTGACATGCTCTATTCAGAAGGCGCTGCGGGTGCGCCGAAGATGCTGTCTATCGGGCTCCATTGCCGTCTTGCCGGACGGCCGGGACGTGCTGCCGCCTTGGCCCGCACGATTGCGTATTTCCAGTCGCACGAAGATGTCTGGTTTGCCACGCGCCAACAGGTTGCACAGCATTGGGCGCAAGAGCATCCCCGCGTGTCGCGCCTGCACCCTTCGACAATGGACCAGGCAACCTTCGTATCCGAATTTGGCGGTATCTTTGAGCATAGCCCGTGGATCGCAGAAGGGGCCTATGCGCTAGAGCTTGGCCCAACACATGACACTGCACAAGGCATGCACAACGCCCTCTCGCGTGTGTTCCGAACAGCTTCGTCTGAGCGACGCTTGGGCGTTCTGACCGCGCACCCCGATTTGGCCGGTAAACTGGCACAAGCCAAGCAACTGACGGCTGACAGCACCGCCGAACAAGCCGGTGCGGGGCTTGACGCGCTGACCGATGATGAACGCGCCACTTTCCAGAGCCTCAACAGCGCTTACGTGGAAAAGCATGGCTTTCCCTTCATCATCGCGGTGCGCGACAACACCAAAGCCGGCATCACGGCAGCCTTCAAGCGCCGGATCGACAATGATACCGACACCGAATTTGCCGAGGCCTGCCGACAGGTCGAGCGTATCGCAGAGCTGCGCCTGATCGAGAAGTTCAGCGGATGAGCCGCGTTATCCGCATAGAACCCCTGACCCCGCAAGCCTTTGCGCGCTTCGGTCAGGTTCTGGATACATCGGGTGCGCCCGACAAGATCATCAATCAGGGCATGTGCGGACGGTACCACGATCGCGCGCAGATCGACGTTTCGGACGGACGTGCAGGTATCAGCCTGTTCAAAGCTGAAGCGCGCCAGTTTCCCATCATGCTGGAGATGGTTGAACGCCATCCTGAAGGCAGTCAGGCATTCCTGCCGATGAGTTATGATCCGTTTGTCGTTGTGGTTGCGGGGGACGAAGACGGTGCCCCCGGACGCCCGCGCGCATTCATAAGCGCGGCGGGTCAGGGCGTGAACTATAATCGTGGCACATGGCACGGAGTTCTCACACCTCTTCATGCACCCGGCCTGTTCGCGGTTGTGGACCGTATCGGCGACGGTGCGAACCTTGAGGAACACTGGTTTGACGCCCCATTCACAATAGAAAACCAAGACTAGCGCACCCGCGAGGACAGCGCGGCAAAGACACAACAAAAGGGACACTGATAATGGCGAACACATCAATCGGGACACCAGCGCAGCTGCGCGATCCGAACTACACACCTCCGTTGGTACAGGCCGTGCCACTGGGCATTCAGCACGTATTGGCGATGTTTGTCTCTAACGTGACCCCTGCGATCATCGTCTGTGGGGCAGCAGGTTTCGGCTTTGGCTCAAATAGCCCCGACTTCCCGCAGATGATCTATATGATCCAGATGTCGATGTTCTTTGCGGGCGTCGCGACGCTGTTCCAAACGGTTGGCGTTGGCCCAATTGGTGCGCGCTTGCCGATTGTACAGGGCACATCGTTTGCGTTTATCCCGATCATGATACCGCTGGTTGCCGGAAAGGGCGTTGATGCGATTGCGGTCTTGATGGGCGGCATCGTGGCGGGTGGCCTGTTCCATGCCTTTTTGGGCCTGTTTATCGGAAAGCTGCGGTTTGCATTGCCACCGCTTGTGACCGGGCTGGTGGTCACGATGATCGGTCTGGCACTGGTTAAAGTGGGCGTGCAATACGCCGCTGGTGGTGTGCCCGCGATCGGGACACCTGCCTACGGGTCGCTGGTGAACTGGTCTATGGCGATCCTCGTTGTGCTGGTCACGCTGGGGCTCAAGTTTTTCACGCGGGGTATGCTGTCGATCTCTGCTGTGCTGATAGGGTTGCTGGTCGGTTACGCTTACGCCTTCATGATCGGTGAAGTGAACCTGGGCAATGTCGGGCGTGCCGCGTCCTTTGCACTGCCCAACCCGCTGCATTTCGGTATGGAATTCACGGTCGCTGCAGTCATCGGGTTTTGCCTGATGTCATTTGTGTCTGCGGTTGAGACCGTTGGCGACGTGTCCGGGATCACAAAGGGTGGTGCGGGCCGCGAAGCGACTGACAAGGAAATTCAGGGGGCTACCTTTGCCGACGGTGTCGGTACTGCGGTATCCGGCTTTTTCGGCGCGCTGCCAAACACGTCGTTCAGCCAGAACGTGGGCCTGATCGCAATGACTGGCGTGATGAGCCGCGGCGTCGTGACCATCGGCGCGATTTTCCTGATTATCTGCGGGCTGGTGCCGAAAATCGGTGCCGTGATCTCTTCCGTGCCAATCGAAGTGTTGGGGGGCGGTGTGATCGTCATGTTCGGCATGGTCGTGGCTGCGGGTATTTCCATGCTTTCTGATGTGGACTGGAACCGGCGCAATATGGTAATCTTTGCCATCTCGCTCAGCCTTGGCCTTGGGCTACAGCTTGAACCCGGTGCGCTGCAGCATCTTCCCGAGACGGCCAAGGTGCTTGCGACTTCCGGGATTTTGCCCGCTGCATTTATCGCGATCGTGCTGAACCTTGCCTTGCCCCACGAGCTTTCGGGCGAGGCGACCGAAGAAGTGTCCGGCGGTATGGCGGGACATGGCGAGGGTAAACTGCACAAAGGCGACTGAATTCAGCAGCGCACACGACATCAAAAAGGCCAGCTCTTGAGAGCTGGCCTTTTTCGTTGGCGTATCAGGTTTTTTCTTGTTGGACGATGAGGCCGTTAGGTCGCCGCCCGGTGCAGTGGCCTTAGCCCCATATGCCGGTTGACGTCCTTGTAGAGCAGATAGCGGAAATTGCCGGGTCCGCCCGCGTAACAGGCTTGGGGGCAAAATGCGCGCAGCCACATGTAGTCACCCGCTTCGACTTCGACCCAATCGTTGTTCAGCCGGTAGACCGCTTTGCCTTCCAGCACATAAAGCCCGTGTTCCATCACGTGGGTTTCCAGAAACGGGATAACGGCACCGGGTTGGAAGGTCACAATCGTCACATGCATGTCGTGGCGCAGATCGGCAGGGTCGACAAAGCGGGTTGTGGCCCATTTGCCATCTGTATCTGGCATGATTGTCGGAGCGATGTCTTTTTCGTTGGCAATGACCACATCCGGATAATTCAGCCCCGCAACGGGTTCATATGCCTTGCGGATCCAATGGAAGCGCAGCATGTCTTGCGTGGTATTGCTGATCGTCCAGTTGGTTGCGGGCGGCAGAAAGGCATAGCCGCCTTCTTCCAGCGTATGCACCGCCCCATCGATGGTCAGCGTCGCCGATCCTTCAACAACAAATAAAACGCCTTCTGCTTGAGTATCTGTTTCGGGCGTGTCCGACCCGCCCCCCGGTGCTACCTCCATGATGTACTGAGAGAAAGTTTCAGAAAAACCGGTCATAGGGCGCGCGATCACCCAAAGGCGTGTTTTTTCCCAGAAGGGCAGGAAGCTGGTGACAATGTCGCGCATCGTACCCTTTGGGATGACCGCATAGGCATCCGTAAAAACCGCGCGGTCGGTCAACAGTTGCTGCTGGCTTGGATGCCCACCGGTTGGGGCATAGTACTTATCCGACATGACCGATCCTTTTGCTTTGCACAGCTTTGACTATGCGCGCAGCCCCTGACCGAGACCAGCAACAAAAGCCGGACAACTCTTTTCGGGTTTATTTGAAGATGGTCCGTGTAGCCGGATTTGTCAGAAGAATAGCGCAGCGTTTGGTCGCTTGGAGCAGCGGGTGGTCAATCATGCTGAAAATTTTGACGAGAGGCGAGCTTGGCCTTCATTGTGACGGGAGCAAGCCCCGACTGGACTAGAGTTCTCATACTCGGATAACTGAAGATGCTCTGCATAGTAGAGTGTAGAACGCTTTTTTGAGGCTACGTTTTCATGGGTCATGAGCCTGCAATAGACCGGTTTGAAAGCGTTTTTGGTGTTGGAGTACCCCCGGCAATCCCCGGCGCTAGCATTATCGCCATCGTGCTGAGCTACAACGAAGCGATGAGACTGCCGCATTTTCTGGAGCATTACTCTGCAATGGGGGTTGGTCACTTCATCGTGGTGGACAATGGATCAACCGATGAAACTGCAGAACTCCTTGACACGGACACGCGCGTTACACGGATATACACAACCAAGCCATATTCGAAAAACAAAGCCGCGTGGCGCGAAGTTCTCGCCGATATGTTTTGCACGGATAAATGGACCCTTTTCATCGATGTGGATGAACTTCTCATCTACCCCGGTTGGCCTGCTCTAGATCTCAGGGGCTATTGCGACCTTCTCGACGCGCGTGGCGAGGATGCGCTTTTTACAACGATGGTGGACATGTATCCCGACGTTCCGCTGTCGCAGCTCCAATACGAACAAGGAACGTCTTTTGTCGAGGTTGCCCCCTATTTTGACACGGGAAACTACCGGCTGATCCCGATCCCGCCAAAAGCACGCAAGCAGTGGCCGACGCCGCAATATCGTCTGTTCGGAGGGGCGCGTGAAAGATTATTCTCTGACGCGAATGACCGGAGCGCCGGCGTTCTTGCGGGCATATTGTCGAAATTGTTCTTTGGTATTGGGCGTGGCAATCTGCACCCTGCAAAATTGCGCCGTTCACTTGATGCGAAGGTGCTCAACCTGATGGGCGAAGGCAAACAAAAGCTATCGCCCGCAAACATGTCCAAAGTACCCCTGCTGCGGTGGCGTGAAGGTACGCGTTTTCCTGGCGGGCCGCACCGCGTGAGCGAGACATACGCGATGTCGGACGACTGGGGTGCGCTACTGCACTTCAAATATTTTGATGACTTCGGGCCACGATCAAAAGAAGCGGTCGACCGGGGTCAGCATGCTGCGGGGGCCGAGCACTACAAAATCTATGTGGGGGGATTGGGCAAGATCGAAGACCAAAGCCTGATGTTTTCAGGATCTAGGCGGTTTTCGTCGACAGAAGACCTTACTTCAGCGGGGTTGATGCGTATTTCGCCTGCAACGCAGCGCGCACTAGAGAAATGATCCGCCTGCTTACATCGATTTCTTGCCGGGCGCGTTCCTTGCGGGTCCGTAACTTACGCTAGGGGCGTGATAAGACGATATATTTGTTCATCCGGTTTTCAGCAATTTCAAATCCGCGCGCTTTGAGACGGTCAAGCATGTCTTCGTTTGCTTCTTTACCGACCACCCTTTCATGCGCTTCCATGATTATGAGCCGAACGCCCGGCAGATCACCTGCATTGTTGAACAGGTCGATTTCACCGCCTTCGATGTCCAGAACGATGACAGTTGCCTTGTGCTCCTGTAGGACGGTCTCAAGGTCTTTTGTTTCAATCTCAAAGCTGACTTCACTACCTTCCCGATCCAACAGGGACGACGACGCAGGGTTTTCGTTGGAGCTAAAAGAAACCGTTTCCGGTCTGTCCTTGCCTGACCACAAAATCGCGTTCACACAATGGATGTCTTTCTCATTCAGTTTGAAATTGTGTAGGGCCATTTCGAGATTTCTGGGGTCAGCGTCAAAAATCACAAGATTGTCTTTTCCAACCCGATCATGGAGAAACATGGACGTGGCCCCGATGCAAACGCCCAACTCAGCGACGCGGTCGTCTTCCCGGACAAAACGATCAATCATGTCAATCTCGCGCCACTCGTAGGTGCCCTTCATCAGGGCCGTCTTGAACTCATCTGTCATTCTGGGTTGCTGCAGGTCGAAAAGGTTCCCATGGCACCGGACGCAACCGGTCGACCGGAGCCTGAACTTGTTCCGCAGGGCCTCAAGGGGGGATACACGTGCGCTTTGGTCAACCCATGGAAGGCGTTTGCGGATGCTGTTGTTCAAGCGTCGCAGGCGTCTTTGCAACGGAGTTTCTTGCGGTTTGTTATTGCTTGCGTTGGTCAAGATATCTCTTGGTCCCTATTCCGCATCCATTGATCGAAGAAGTATAGGCTTTGTATTTTCATTTTGTAAGAATGCGACTTGAGTTCCAAGTTGGTTTCACCATTTTTTTTGAAGAGTGTCTGATGCTCGCCACCGCTCCATAGATCTTTGGTCATATTTTTGGTTGAAAGGCGTGAGGTGCCTTTCAGGCTGAATCCGCGTTTTTTCTCGGCAAGAAGGAAACCGAGACCCCGCCTTTTCAAAAGGGTACGCACGGCATTCTTTGGCGCGGCGTCCATCCCGTTGGAAATTGGCTGGGACAAACCCCATTCGACGATCCGGTGATCCAGAAGCGGTGGCCTGACTTCAAGACCGGTTGCCATCGATGTGCGGTCGACCTTCGGGAGTACTGATCCTTCGCAGAAGGTCATCAGGTCAATTCGTTGCAGTCTGCGTTTCAAAGGTAGCTGGGGCGCATCATGCCTTTGAAGCGAAGAGATTGCCACTTCCTCGGCGTGCTTTGCTGGCACCTGTGATACCACATCTGCCACTTCGTCCGGTCGCATCGACGGAAATACGGCGTGTAAATGGCGGTGCAATTCGGACCGCTGCACAAATGACTGTTCTTGACAAAGACTTGCCGCACGCCGCAAACGCCGGATTGGTAAAGGCCCGGAAAGGCGCGCGGCGAGACGATCAATGAAAGTGATCCCTTGGCCAAGCTGCGCCCGCATGTCTGCATCATACCACCGATATCCGCCAAATACCTCGTCGCCTCCGTCTCCGGACAATACCACTTTCAGACCGGTTTTGTTGGCCAGTCGCGAAATTGCCATCTGGCTGATAATTGCGCTGTACCCCAAGGGTTCATCAAGTGCGGCAAATGCAGCGTCGACGAATTCTGAAGTAGATGCGCTGTCCAGATTGAGCCGGGTGATCTTCATCTTTAGGGATTGCGCGGTGACTTCGGCAATTGGTGCTTCGTCCTCGTCCGGCGCATCGGAAAACCCTATGGTGAGTGCTTGAATGTCACTGCCGGTGGCAGCCAGCGAAGACGCAATGAGCGATGAATCGAGGCCACCCGACAGGAATACGCCAACGGGTACGTCGGACATCAGATGGTCTTGTGTCACGGTGTCGACCAGATTGCCGAGCTCGGCGATATCGGGCTCCTGAGGGCCGGTCGCTTCCTCAGGGGCTTGCCAATACGTACGGGTTTTATAGGGTTTGTCTGGCGACCAGCTTAGTGTGCTTCCGGCTTCGAGCTTTCGAGCGCCCGCGAAAATCGCCAGCGGTGTTGGAACATAACCGAGCATCAGATAAGCACCCAGGGCATCGAAATCGACGTCACCTGTAAAGCCCAGGTGTTCCAATACCCGCAAATCAGAGGCAAGTGCGATGTTGCCGTTTTTCTCGGCGACATACAGTGGCTTCATACCAACTCTGTCTCGGGCAGCAAAAAGACAGTGATTGCGGGTGTCCCAGATCGCGAATGCGAACATACCGCACAGCTTATCTACAATTTCTTCTCCCCATTCCGCGTACCCGTTCACGATCACTTCTGTATCGGACAGTGAAGAAAACCTGCGGCCTCTGTCGCGCAAATCCGACCTCAGGGCATCGGCGTTGTATACTTCACCATTGTAGACGAGAATATATCGTCCACAGTCCGACCACATAGGTTGCGTGCCTGCGTCAGATGTATCAACGATTGCAAGACGCCTGTGTCCAAGGCGGATGGGGCCTGCAACGTCGTCCGTGAGTGTGACAACGCCTGACCCATCAGGGCCCCGGGATATCATCAGATCGCAAGCAGATTTGAAAATTTCATCTGCCGCAGATCGCTTGCCGAACAAATCACCACTGCAGAAAACAAAGCCGCACATTAGACAAGTGCCCCACGCACCAAGACAATCTGATTGTTCAACTATTCTCTCCGTGCGACGGGCGGCTTCAACAAATTGGGTTACTCCTGGTCTTTTATGCTCTCAAAAAGACGTTTCAGTCCGTCCTCATAATCCATGTAGCGAAACAGATTCTCGATGCGCGGCAGGTCAAAGTAATCCAGCGCCTCTACATCGGTCAGGCTGATGTCTGCGGGTTCGAAATCTGCTCTTTGCGCGCGCCATATCACCGTGTTTGGTTTATGCGCGGGATTGCTTGGGTCGCGGATGGTAACGTATTGGAGGTTCGGGAAAAAGTTATGGATCGTCGGAATGACTTTAAAAACGTCTCCGGTCCATGCCCGGCCTTCTAGACCATGTTCTTTGCGCGCGGAAATTGCCAGATCCTGTGTCGGCAACGAGCTGAAAAAGTCCATGGGAACGGTGTCGTCGATGACGATGACGCCCCCCTCGTTCAACACCTGCAATGCAGCGCAAAAGTCGCGTAGACACTGCGTAAACGTATGCAGCCCGTCGAGGAAGATCAGATCGTAGGTTTTGTCACACTGGCGCGTAAAGAACTCATCTGACGTCATCGAAAAAAAGCGCACATTGTTAGTGGCGTGTTCGGACGTTTCGAAAAGAAAATTGGGGTCAACCGCATCGCGATGAGGTAACTCTATGGCGTTAAAGGTGATACCAGTTTGTACACCGACTTCCAGATAGTCCTTGTAGCCGCTCTGCTTGGCAATTCGGTTCAGCAGCCTGCTTGATTGCGCGGTGTCACGATTTGGCTTAGCTTTGCCGGATTTAAATAACTTCATTGCGCGCCTTTCCGACGTGTCAAAGCCGCTTCTGACCCACGTCAGATTTCGGCAGATAACGTGCTTGCCGTCACTGGTTGCATCATATATTTTTATAACAGAAGGAACGCAACTTAGTAGGGCATCAAGATCTCTCACGTCGTATACACTTGCGTTTACGGTGGATATGACGTCCTGCTGCCGCCTGTTCAACAAGATCCCGACGTTGATTTCGTTTGCTTTACCGACAACCCGTTGCTGCCGCCTAACGGCTGGAAAATCGTTTCTTTACAGCCGGATCAAAACGCGGAATTGGGCCTGACGCGCAATTCCAGATCGGCAAAAATTCTGCCGCACAGGTATCTCAAACAGTATGACCGCAGTCTTTATATAGATGCGAATTTGCAGGTTACCGGATCACTCCGAGCTCTGTTTGCACGTCTTGATGATGTGCCGGCCTTGTATTTCCAGCACCCCGAAGGCCGAAGCGATATCTATGGCGAGGCTGACGCTTGCATTCGTTTGGGCAAGGACGATCCTGTTGTTCTGAAAAAGCAGGTCGCACGGTATCGAGAGCTCGGTTTTGACGGTCGTGCCGCGAAACATCACGCATTGATCCCTGCCGGAATGGCAATGCTCAGGCGGCACAACGATCCGTTGGTTAGGCAGGCGATGGAGGATTGGTGGTCAGAGTATCTTATCGGTTCACAGCGGGATCAGATCAGTTTGCCATTTGCGCTGCGCCAGTCAGGTGTGAAATTCGATCTGATCGCAGAAAATGTCCGCCAAAACGAGTGGTTTGTCTGGCAGCCGCATTTCAGGCGGCGAAGCACAATAAGCCTGATGGCCGCCTACCAGCAGGCAAGTGCCATCATATTGCATGTGAACGGAGCTGAAACGCGGTTGCGTCAGCTGTTGCGAGGTGCAAAGCCGGTTGCTGAAACGCGCGCAAAGCGGTCTCACCGGAGAACGCGGCGTTTGTTCCCACGACCTATTGTGCTGGATGACAACCTTCTGGGTGTTTCACCGCATGGTGCGCCAGCGCTCGAACTCATTGGTTCTGAAATTATGATGGAAAGGCCGGTGGCTCTGTTGTGCGATGATCCTGCTTTGTATGAAACGCATGCGCTTGCCAGCGCCGAAGCGCGAGGGATACACGTGCAGGACAAAGCTGCGGTTTTGTCCTCTGCGATTTACGGCGTCGAACGGCGCGTAGCCTTTGAGGAACACGTGAAAACCTTTCTGAGCAAGCATCCCGGTCCAAAGGCGATACTCCACCAGCAACACCTTGCAAGCGGCGATTTGTCCGAGCTTTTTGATTGGCTTGGGGCGCAGGGAAAGCCCAGATGGTCCGTGAAGCTGCGGTCTTGGTTCTAACGCTGAGGGCCGTTTCGCGCTTTAGGTCGGCGGAACGGATCCTCATCGCGCAGGGCCAGAACCGCAAAGACTGCGCCACCCGGTCTTGAAGTGCTGCATGTTGCAGGACCTATACGCGATTGAAGCGCTCAATCGACATGCCCTATATTTGAACCGCAAGAGATTTACGCCCGCTCAAGCGGGACAATTTCGCGGGTCTGGCGGGGCGGTGTTGTTTGCCTGACCCGTCTGCCAGTTATCTTATATACCGGAGCACCCTATTCTTGGAAAACTCCCGCCAGCAGCCGATCTGTTCGAAGACCCGCAAGGCAGAGCTATGGTCGGAATATGCCTGAGCAGCATCGGTCTTTTCGGAAATAAATGCGTTTAGCTTCGGACTGCAGGCCTCTACTGAAAGCTGTTCCAAAAACAGGCGGCGCCCGGTTGCACGCATGTCAGCATATTGGTCATCCGAAGACAGGAACGCGCCGATCTCACCTTCAAGACTGCCCGAGGTTACCGACCGTGCGGCCCCGGCATCAATTATATTTTTCACAGCGGGTGTCGATGAGATGAACACTGTAAGACCCATGGCCAGCGCGTCCACAAGTTTTGCAGGCAATTGAAACTGCGCCAAGAGCGATCCTTCTTCCTGTAGCAAAACACAGGCGTCCGCCATGCCGACAATATCGGGAACACGTTCAAAGGGTTGATTGGGTAGTATCCTTGTGTTCGTACCCTGCACGGACTGTAATTCATCGCGCAGGCCTTCGTCTGGAATATCACCTGCAACAACATATACCGTATTGGCATCTCCGACCTTACCGAGCGCTCTTGCGGTTTCGACCAGACCTTTGTGCCGTCTGGCGGTGCCAAAGAACAAAAACACGGTCGCATCCTGAGGAATCTCAAACTCCTGCCGGACGGCGGCTTTGCGTTCTTCTGACGGTTGAAAATGCGCAGCAGACCGTGCGTGGGGCAGTATCAGACCACCATATTTTTCTTGTAGCGCCGGGTTTGAAACTGTCACACCGTCGAAGGTATCCCAAAGACCGACGCCGACGCGTGTTCCTTCATCAGCCAGCAGTTTACGCCAGCGCCGTCCGCGCTTGGGGTAGTTCGACAGAAATGCGTCCAGTGCCAGTGGCTCTTGACGCTCGTGCAGAACGCCAAGGTCTTCGTCATCCACGTCCATAAAGACGTTGGCGCCCCAGATCACCTGATAGAGTATGCCCAAAAGCACGTTGGAAAACCTTGGCTTGGACAAATGTACGATGTCATAGGGGTTGTCCAAGACGAATTGCATTGTTTTGCTTGGCAAATCCGTTGGGTGCTCGATGTGGATACCTAGAAAGGGGTGCTGCGACGATTGCAGAGGGGGCCACAGTTTCCCGCCAAACCGACGATACAAAAACCCGATAAGCGTTGTGTCAAAAGAGCAGGCATAGATTTCGGCCAGAGCATAGGCTCTGCCGGCTGCATTGATCGACATGTTGAACCCTGACACAGCAACGCGCGGCGGGCGTCCCTGACGTGTGTTCCGGAATGCGGATCGTGCCTGCCTCAGATGCTCTTGCTTTTTGTCCTGACCCCAGGCGGAACCAATCAAAGCGCGTGCGGCAGTGACAACGTTTTGCGCTTCAGGAGTTTGGCTGATCTGGCTGGACATGTTTTCTCCAACTTTGGGCTGTTTGGCTGTCATGTGCGGTCAAACAGCGTTCTGCTTCTCCGCATGGATCATATTGAAGGTACTCTTAATTTAGGGGTAGCCCGTTCACCATAGAAAAGCTGGCTTGCGCTGTCATGCAAGGGTCGGATCGTTCCTGTGCTACCTGGCCCCGTTTCATATTGAGGTAAGTGCGGCTTTATGTATTCTTGTCTCGAATCCATGAAAGCAAAGAAAAGCTTTCAAGTGGGGCGCTGAGACGATGACAATTCGACTGCTTCGAACGCTTGTTGCAATCGCGGACCACAAGACGTTCAGCGCGGCCGCTGATGTCGTTCATGTGACGCATGCTGCCGTCAGCCAACAAATGCAAACGCTTGAAGCCGATCTTGGTCTGTCCCTTTTCAATCGCGCCACCAGAACCCCGGAGCTGACCCCCATTGCGCGTCAAATCGTGGCGAAAGCACGTGTTTTGATTGCTGACTACGATAATCTGGTACCCTCCGTTTTGGCGGATGGTGGGATGACTGGCACGATCCACTTGGGGGCATTGGGTACAACGTTGACCGGCCTTACCCCGCAAGCGATGGCAGTGCTCAAATCGAGGTTTCCGCAGATCGGGTTGCATATCAAGCCGGGCCTGACCAGCGCACTACTGGTGGACATAGAACGGGGTACGTTGGATGCGGCGATCATCTCCAAACCGCACCTGATGCCCGTCGGCGTGCTTTTCCGCGACCTGACCGAAGAACCGATGCATCTGATCGCAGCAGCGGAAGAGGTGGAAAACGATCCGATCAAACTGCTGCAGAACAAACCGTTTATTCGCTTCAATCGCAATGCGGTTGTCGGGACGTTGATCGACAACTGGATTTTGTCCAAACGCATCCGGGTGGTCGAGACGATGGAGCTGGACAGCCCAGAAGCCATCGCCAGCATGGTGCATGCCAATCTGGGTGTCTCTATCGTGCCGTGTCCCGCAGTCAGGCCACTGAGACGGTTTCGCGCTCAAGCGGATCGGGCTTGGGCCGGATGCGCCCACCCGTATCCTGGGTCTTGCGTATCACAAGGATCAGGTGAAAACACAGGCGATTGATGCGTTGTTCGATGCTCTGCTCAGCGTGATAAACGAGGCGCGTGCAGAAATGGCGACGGCCCGCGAATGACAGGACATAGCATTTTGTTTCTGGTGCTGGGCGCGGTCGCCGGCGGGTTTATCAACGGCTTGGCGGGTACAGGCACCGCGCTTTTCGCCTTGGGCTTTTATCTGGTGGTGCTTGATCCTGTCAGGGCGGTGGCGATTGTCGCATTCATGTCGGTGCTGGCGGGTCTGCAGGGCCTTTGGATCGTGCGCGCGGAAATTTTTGGTCAACCGCGCAGGCTTTTGCGATTTCTGCTGCCGGGTTTGCTGGGGGTGCCGTTTGGCCTGCTGCTACTGGATGTGATCGACGCGGGGATGTTGCGGATCGCGGTTGCAACATTGCTGATTGTTTATGGCGGATACTTCGGCTTTCGGGCGGTGCTTCCTTCGTTTTCACGCAGGACGCCATGGATCGATTCAGGGATCGGCTTCACTGGCGGCGTGTTAGGCGGGGCTGCGTCGGTTTCGGGGGCCATCCCCGCGATGTGGTTGTCCATTCGTCCGTGGACCAAATCTGAAACGCGCGCCGTCTTGCAGCCCTATAACGTGGCCATTCTTAGTCTGACTGTTTGTCTGTTGTTTCTGAAAGGGGCTTATGATCGCACCGCGCTGAATGCGTTGCTGGTCACTATCCCCAGTGGGTTGATTGCCGCGCAGATCGGCATCATGGTGTTCAGAAGGCTTAGCGATACAGGGTTCCGACGGCTTTTGATTGTTCTGACGTTGATGATGGGCATCGGTGTGATGGTCAGCGAATTGGTTTAGGCGTCACTTCAAATGACCTCATCCGTGCGGTCGTCACTTTCCCCGTAGCGTTTGAGAACAGCGGGTTTTGTTCCCTCGTAAACGCGTGCCACATTCTTCGCGATCTTTGCGTTCTCGCGTTCAAAGAGGCAGTCGCCGTTCATGTCAGAGGCGACGATAAATGGCCCCATGCGGTTGCATTTGATGACCCACATGGCCTGCGCGAGGCCCAGTTCGTCGTTCCAGTGCACGGCTTCGACGTTTTCCACACCGCGCCCCAAAAGCGCGCCGGTGCCATATCCCACCGTCGAAAGGTAAACCGCCCCGTTGGGTACAAAATATTCCTTGTAGTCCTTCGACGTCATGCCGCCTTTGCCGACGATCAGTTTAGCGCCGGTCTTGGCCATCCATTCGGGCAACCACTTGGCAAAGCGGAACGACGCGGTAGCCGTGACCGCGCCCATATCAAACGACCCGTCCGCGTTGATCCGTGCGGCGGGCGAGCAATGGAAGTTGGCCGCCGACTGCGATGGCAGCTCCATCGGGATGTTTGCCTTGTCTTCCAAAGCGCGCATGTAGACGCCCTCGCGGGCTGTGTACATAAGTCCGTCAAGGTAGACGACATCACCCAATCGCAGCGCGGCGATAGCTTCATCCGTTGGGGTCGTGGACAGGCGAACTTCGCGTATGGTCATTGTGCTGTGCTCCTGTTGCCGGTCTGGGGGGTCATTCCGCAGCCTCTTGGGCTGGTGCCCAGTCGATGGTTTCGCGGCGCTGGTAGTCGGTGAACCAGTCGGGGTCGGTGCGGTGTTCGACGCGACCGTCCGCGTGGATGCGCGCGACAGCGCGGCGCGAGGACAGACAGAATGCATGCACTGACATGGGCATGCCGCCGGTGTGGCAATAACCCACTTCGATGTTGCAATCGATTACCATGTTCTTGCCGACGAACCCCATGGCCCCCATCCCGATGGAGTTGCCAAGCTCTTTGAATTCGTCCTCCATTTCCGCGATGCGTGGGTCGGAATTGCGGCTGCCGACGATGCGCAAAGTAGAGGCGCGTTTGCCCAGCGTCATGCAGATATCTTTTGATCCGCCCAACCCGATTCCGATGATTGCAGGCTGACAGGCAAGCCCGCGTTTACCAAAGGCCATCAGGCTGTCGAGATAAAACCGCTTAATCCCCTGAACGCCGTCTGACGGGAACAGCATGCGATAATCCGTGCCGAAAAGCCCGCCCTTGTGCACTGTGATAAGGTCGATCCAAGCGGCGTCGGGTTCGAAGCCGTATTCGATCTCGGGCGCGCCGATGCCTACGTTGTTGTTGTGGTCCGTGCGCCATAGAGGATGTACACGGTTGGGGCGCAAAGGTACGCCGTTGGTTGCGTTTGCCGTGGCCCTCCGCAGTGCTGCCTCTAGCGCTATCATACCACCTTCGACCGCAGCCTCATTGCCCATCTTGACGAACCAGCGTGGCACGCCGGTATCGCCACACATGGCGCGGCGGTCTTCCTTTGCGGCCTCGTAGTTGTCGAGCATGGCTTTGAGCACGAAGGACGACAGATCGCCGTCCTCTGTGCGCGCGGCTTCTTGCAGGCCGTCAAGATAGTCTTGCGGGATTTCAATGGCGGCTTTGTCCATCAGGGTTTCTGCCGTTTTCTGGATCAGGTTGATGGGTATCATTGTGCGGCTACCAGTGTTTCAGGGGCGTCTTCGGGGAGTATCGTCTCGCCGGGGCGGACGATGGTGAACTGAACCGGCGCGCGGGAGACTTCAACGCGGCCATTTCTCATTTGCGCTATTGTGAATTCACTGTCTTCCATGGCGCCGGGGTCGGGGAAATCCTCGCGGAAATGCGCCCCGCGCGAGTTTTCGCGCGCGATCCCCGCCTTGGCGATCACTTCCGATACGTCGCAAAGCGAGCGCAGGTTCAGCCAGTCGTGCCACGTCAGGTTAAACGCCAGATTGTCCGCCGCAACGCCCGTGTCCATCAGCGCATCCGATACCTCGGCGATGCCGGTCAGCCCGCGCTGCATACTCGCTTCGGTGCGCATGACGCCAACCTCTTCCCACATCAGATCTTGGAGCTTTTTGCGTAAAGGCAGCACCAGATCGGGCTTGCGGGTCAGCGGGTGTATTGCGCGTTCAATCTCGGCGGCCAACACCGCTTCGTCCGGGTCGCGAAGGCTGGGCATGGCGCGAATATCTGCGCCCATTGTATCGCCGGCAATACCACCATAAACGGTCGAATTGGCGACACCATTGCCGCCCAACCGGTTTGAGCCATGGGCACCGCCTGCGTCTTCACCAGCCACATAAAGCCCCTCCATCGCCGTGCGTGTGTGTACGTCCACCACGACGCCGCCCATGAAGTAATGCGCGGTCGGCACGACCTCGACTTTTCCAGCGGCCAGATCAAAGCCGCTATCCGCGCAGCGTTTGACCATGCCTTTGAACTTCTGGCGCACATTTTCGGGGCCAAGGTGGGCCATGGAAATGAACACGCCTTCCTGATCGGGGTTATTGTTCTTGCGCATCTCGGCATAGATGCCCCGGCTGACCACGTCGCGCGTTGCGCGTTCGCCTTTGGCGTCGTAGTCGAACATGAAACGCTGCCCGGTATGGCTGATAAGCTGCCCGCCTGCGCCGCGCAAACCTTCCTCGAGCACCGTGCCGGTCATGCGCGTGTGATCGCCTGCCAGCAGCCCCGTCGGGTGGAATTGTACCATTTCCATGTCGCGCAAGGTCAAACCCGCGCGTAAGGCCATTGCAAGACCGTCCATCGTCTTGTCCCCGCTTGGGGTATGGTATTTGTACATGGTCGGCCCGCCGCCCGTGCCCATCAGAACCGTTTTGGCGCGCACCAGCTTGAACTTCCCCGTGCGCATGTCGATCATCAGAACACCAGCCAGTGCCGCGCCGTCCTTGGTGGGGATCAGCCCGACCGCGCGGTGCTCTTGCAGCTTTTCCACGCCGCTGGCCAATACCTTTTCCATCAGCCGGTTGATGATCTCAATGCCGGTCAGGTCGCCCTTGTGCACGGTACGGTCTGCGGTTTGGCCCGCGAAAGCCTTTTGGTGCAGCGATCCGTCCGCATTGCGGTCAAAGAAGCATCCGACTTCGTTCTCAAGCTCGCGAATGCGCACAACGGCTTGTTCGCACAGGCGCCACGCCATGTCCTGATCCGGCAGCCACTTGCCTCCGTTGATCGTATCCATGAAATGCCGCTCGACCGTGTCGCCGCCGCCAAGGGCTACATTGTAGCCGCCCTGAACCATGCGTGTGCACCCGCATTTGCCGATCAGACCCTTGACGGCGATGGTGATCTTGGTGCCTTCAGGGGCTGATTGTTGCGCGTGCAGGGCGGCAAACAGCCCTGCGCCACCGGTGCCTAGGATCAGGATATCGGTATCATGCCGTTCAATGTCCCGAATGCCCATTCTACACTGCCCTCATGAAAAACAGACAGGCGATCAGGAATGAAACCGCTGTCGCTGCCGCTGCAAGTGTTTTTTGCGAACCTGTCCATGGCAACCACTCCATCGCCATAAGGCGCAGGCCGCCGAACATGTGAACCGAAAGCAAGAAGACCAAGCCGAACTCAGCCAGTTTTACCGCGCCATTCCCGGTGATTGCCAGAAATCCGTCAAGCCGCACAGGGTTTGTCATCGCCAGTGCCAGAACCCAGAAATGAAAGGGTAGAAATACGGCCAAAGCGATACCGGAAAGACGGTGCAGGATGTAGGCGAGCCATAGCGGGTGCGCGCGCGATCCTATGCCCTTTGTCATGCTCATGCGAATGTCACGGCCCAGACGGCGCGTGCTCCCATTGCAAACAGGCCCAGACCCGTGATCCACATAAATGCTGTAAGGGCCAGACCGTTCAGGCCACCCCATTCATGCGCGATTGTGCGCAGGCCGATCGCACCATGGATGGCAACCGCCACCACGAAGGTGCCATAAAACAAAAACCACAGGACCGACCCTTGGGTGCGCCCCAGTATCTCGGCCGCACTCAGGCCGCCTTGTATGGCGTAGATCATGAGGACCAGATGCCCTAGCACCAAGGGGCCCATCAGCAAGGCGCTGATCCGCTGGAGCATATAAAGTCGTAAATCCAGCACTAGCCCCTCCGTTTGAAAAAGGATTTCGCGGTTTCGCGTTTGAGGCCTGCAATGGCTGACATCGGGTCCAGATCGTTCGGGCAATAGGTCGTGCAGGACCCCATCGAATGGCAGTTGTGGCAGCCACCTTTTTCGGACACAGCATCAAGGATGGCTACCCTTCCTGCGTCCTTGGCATCGTTCAACAGTGTCCATGCTCGTTGCAAAGCAGCAGGACCAAGGTAGTCAGGGTTGCCCGCGACCGTATCGCAGGCCGCATAACAGACCGAGCAGTTGATGCATTCAATACCTGCATTTGCCTCAACACGCGCCGGGCTGGCGGCGTCCACGGGGGAAATCGGGTCGTCCCGTGTGAGTGCGCCGTGGTGGACGCCCTCGGCTGCCACCCATTTGTCAAAGAAAGGGTCCATGTCCACGGCCAGATCTTTGATAACGGGTAAATTGCGTAGCGGGCCAATCGTCACGGTATTGTCGTCAAGCACCTTGGAAATATGCGTCCGACAGGTCCAGCGCGGTATGCCGTTCACCATCATCGCGCAGCTGCCGCACATGCCGACCCTGCAGGCAAACCGGTAGCTGAGGGTGGGGTCGGCGTTTTGCTGAACCCATGACACCACATCAAGCACTGTTTGGTTCGCGTACGCTGGCACGTCGAATACGCGCTGTGCCTGCTCTGGGTTTGGCCCCCGTTCGATCGTCACTTTCAGGAATTCTGCCGTCATCTTGCTATGGTCTTTCGCTTACCGCATGCAGTGTGGCACAGTATAAGCGACAGAAATACTTTATGAACGCGATAAATTCTTGATCAAAATGTTAGGTACACTAACAGAAATAAAGCGCGACGGAAGAACAGCTATGACGCAAAACCCGAAACCAACCTTGCAACAGATTTTTGCTGCCCGCTACTCGGATGCGCCGGAGGTGAGTGCAGCGGTGCCCTTTGGTGATGCGTTGAGGTCGATGGCGGCGCGCGGTTCTTGCCGGGCCTTTCTGGACAAGGTTGTTCCTGCAGAGTTTTTGGAAATTCTGTGCGCCGCAGCATTTGCGTCGCCAACCAAAAGCGATTTGCAGCAGCGCGATATCATTTTACTGCAATCGCCTGAAGTGCGCAGCAGGCTGGCAGCTTTTGTGCCCAGCCAGCCGTGGGTCGCGGACGCGCCTGTTATCGCGATATTCTGCGGTAACAACCGCCGTCAGAGGCTGATCCATGAATGGCAGGAAATCCCCTTCGCAAACGATCACCTAGACGCGTTCTTCAATGCCGTCGCAGATGCCGCGATCGCGTTGGGTGCTTTTGTTACTGCAGCTGAAGCCGTCGGCTTGGGCTGTTGCCCAATCAGTGCAGTCCGTAACGAGGCTGCCGCAGTGTCAGAGTTGTTGGCCCTGCCGGAGCATGTGTTCCCGCTTGCTGGCCTCGCGATTGGATACCCGAGCAAGCCGGTTGTGATCTCAAAACGCCTGCCTTTGGCCGTGACGCGGCATTTTGACCGATACTCAGAAAATGGTTTGCAGGGTGTGGTGAAAGCCTACGACCGCAACCGTGCCGAGGTACAACCCTACGCGCAGCAGCGCCTTATGAACCTTTTTGGTACGAAAGAAAACTATGGTTGGTCTGACGAAAAAACGCGGCAATACAGCCAAAAGGAGCGCGCGGAATTTGGGGAATACATCCGCGCGCAGGGGTTTAATCTGGAGTAGCGAACGTCGGTGCTTTTTTGAACGTCCGTCGTATGGAGGTTACCCGTTCAAATCCGTAATCACGGCAGTGCCCGGCGGTGTTGGTCCCTTCATCGCGCGTAACTCTGCGCTGGCGGCTGATAGCGGAATTTCCCTGGCCACCATGGGGCTGATATCCACCTCGCCGCGTTCGATGAACCCCAGCAAAGATGGGTATTTCCACGCTGGCATACCGCGCGTGCCAAAGAAAGCCAGTTGTTTGGTGTAGATGGCGCGCATGTTGATCTGCATTTCACCACTGCCGGCCGGCATGCCCACGTGCACATGACGGCCCAGTGTCGCGAGACATTCAACCGAAGCATTTGTGGTGGCTGCGATCCCCAAGGCTTCGACGGAAACCTGTGCACCCCCGCCTGTAATGTCGCGTATCGCGGCGGCGGCGTCCGTGGTTGATGCATTCACCGTGGCGTCTGCACCGTGCTGTTTTGCATGCTCCAGTTTTGCGTCGACAATGTCCACGACAACGACCCGAGCACCTAGCATTTTGGCCAACAGAAGTGTGGCCAGACCGATGCCACCCGTGCCATGCACTGCGACCCATTCTCCGGCTCTGACATTGGCGCGGTCGGTTAGGGCGTGCCATGCTGTGGTGACGCGACATCCCAACCCTGCAGCAAGTGCTGGTGTCATTGTTTCGGGTAAATGCACCAGATTGTGGTCGAAGGGGACTGCAACATATTCCGCGTAGGCGCCCTGCGCACCAAAACCGGGGACAATCTGGTTTGCACATGTATTGGATACGCCGGTGTGACAGGCGGGGCAGCTTCCGCACGCAAGAATGAACGGCGCAATCAGCCGGGCGCCTATTTTGTGCTGCGCGCGCGGACCCGCTTCGACGACAGTGCCGCAGTATTCATGCCCGAGGATCGAGCCGTTTTGCACGCGCGGATGTTCGCCGGTCCATCCGTGAAAATCCGACCGGCAGACACCGCAGGCAGCCACTTCGAGAACCACGCCATCATCGGGGCAGGCAGGGTCAGGAACGGTTTCTATTGAAAGATCTTCGTTAAAGTTTCTGACGACAGCGGCACGCATCGCTACACCTGTTGCTTGGTTAGTTGGACATTTAGGTCCTGCATTCGATTTCCGGTGTACGCATGTCGCGGACCCAAAGGCAAAGCATAATTAATGAAACATTAATAAACATAAGCTTACAGACGAACTGGCTTTGCTGCGCTATGGCATAGCATGGAAAGCCACGCGACCCGCGTTGCCCAACGTCGCTTGTTTGACGAGTTTACAGGTGAATAGGGATTTCAAAACCGTTTGGTGAATACACGGTATCGGGTTTTTCAGGCTATATGAAAATGCATCTGATATTTTAGATATGAATCACGATGATCTGGCAACGCGACGCGCCGCCTTTGTCGTTGGAGTGTTCCTGATCGTTGTTGTGCTTGTCGGTGAGTTTGCGGGCACGCGGATATTATCTGCAAATCAGGAGGCTTCCGCCGTTGAGGTTAACCTTGCGGGTCGCCTGCGGATGCCGTCGCAACGTATCGCCTTGACTCCACCGTTTGGACGCAACCAGTGATGTTGCGGATCCTGCACGTGGGCAGGAGTTGAGGTCAACTCTGCTGGCAGAATTGGAGGATGCAACGCGGCGGGCACAAGTCCGATCCATCGCAATTGTCCAGTTGGCTGTCTGGGAGAACTGGATTTTCGCAATCGGTCTTGTCGCTGGTGGGGCGGTGCTGATTATCCGCGCAATGATGCGTCGCATCGAGAGAAATATCGCGCGCCTTACCGAAACAAATAAACAGCTATTGAACAGTGAACGGCGTTTAAAAGACTTCGTTGACACAGGCGTGCATCAGTTTTGGGAAACCGACCGTGACCACCGTTTTACGTGGGTCGAAGCGGCGGGCAGGCGTGGAGGGATCGAGGATAAATCGATCTTTCTGGGAAAGCCGCGCCGGGAAGTTGCTGGGCAATTCGGTGACACTCAGGGCGTGGATTGGAGCGCGCACCGACAGGTATTGGACAGCCACAAATGCTTCGAGACCTTTGGCTATTCCATCCGTTTCCTTGACGGCTCTAAGATGTGTTGATCCGTGCATGGCAGACCTTTGTTTGACAAAGACGGGGAATTAACCGGCCAACGCGAAACATCGTGTGAGACTACATGTGAAGTAGTCATCGAGATTGCTGAGCGTCAGACCGAGCGTCTGCAGTCTTTGGGCAAGCTCACCGCTGGCGTCGCGCATAATTCTAACCATATGCCAGCCGTGATCCAAGGGAAATGCTGGGCTGATGGGGCCAGCGCCGTATGCTGCTTCTCGACAGCGCTGTGTGGGTGAAATTGTGTCTGCCGTGACCAGAGGCGCGTCCCTAACGGGGCACCTGCTGGCGTTCGGGCGTGTCCAAAACCTAAATGCTGAGGCCATTGACCTCAGGGATTTCTTCGATGGTGTTTCTGTTCTGGTAGAATGTCTCATCAGTTCGGATTTCGATGTTAGTCTAGAGCTGCCACAAGTGGGGCTATCGGTGCGTGTTAACCGTAATCAGCTTGAAAACGCCTTTGTAATCTTTGCGTTGAATGCCAAAGATTTATTTCGCTATCGCGGGTGGTTGAAAAAATTGGCTGTGCCGGTCAGTCAGGCGGCAATTGAGGGCGGCGCGAACTGGGATTTGGATTTCTATAATCTGGTGTGCATTTGTTTTCAGGATTCGGGGCGTGTGGCATTCCTGAAAAAGATTTGAACAAGGTGATTGAGCCTTTTTACACGACCAAACCCGTAGGCGAAGGTTCGAGGCTGGGGCTTAGCATGGTTTACGGCTTTGCGCTGCAATCTGACGGCTTTGTCGATATCTACAGCATGATGGGCAAAGGGACCACGATCCGCTTGTGCCTGCCAATGGTTGAGACAGAGTTGGCGGGAACGGCTTCTACGGTTGTGGAATACTCTCCATTATAACTGGCCATTATAACGGGACAGCATGAGTTGCTGTACGAGGATAATGCGGCAATGCGGTCTGTGGTGCGTAAATTACTGGAGCAGATGGGCATGATGGTCACTGAAGCCTGTACAGGGGCATAAGCGATATCTGCTTTCATGCATCAGGGTCCGTTCCATTTGATTCTCGCTGATGTCATGTTGCCCGGCGCATTGAACAGGGCGCAAATGGTCGCGAGGTGGCACGATATTTAACCTGATCAGCCAGGAGGATTTGGAAAGGTCAATCTCCGATCTTCAACGCCCGAGACAGGAAGATGACCTGCTATCTTAAGGTGCGTTGATGTTTGCGGTGTTTCTATAGTATCCAAGGGTTATGACCTCACCCTGTATCATTTGTGTTGCAATCACCGGTAGCGTGCCCAGAAAATCGGATAATCCTGCTGTTCCGATAACGGTTTCCGAACAGATTGAAAGCACGCATGCAGCTTTCGAGGCAGGCGCGAGCATCATGCACGCGCACGTGCGAAACTCTGATGAGACACCCTCAAGTGACCCTGAAAAATTCTCGGCACTCAAGGAGGGCGTGGAAAAGCATTGCCCCGGCATTATCGTCCAGCTTTCAACCGGAGGTCGGTCGGGGGCGGGGAGGGAACGCGGTGGCATGTTGCCGTTGAAACCAGATATGGCATCGCTTGCTGTAGGGTCGAACAATTTCCCGACGCGGGTGTACGAGAATCCACCGGATCTGGTCGATTGGCTTGCGGCCGAGATGGTAGCTTATGGTGTTAAACCCGAGATCGAGGCTTTTGACCTGTCGCACATTTTCAAAGCGTCGCAGATGTACAAAAACAAGCAGATTGCTGATTTGCCCTATGTGCAATTTGTGATGGGTGTCAAAAATGCGATGCCAGTGGATCGTGCGACCTTCGACTTTTACATCCAAACGGTGAGGCGCCTGTTTGGTGAAGACGCGCCATGGTGCGCTGCTGGAATTGGCGCGCAGCAAATCGTCTTGAACGAATGGTCTGTTGCAGCGGGGGGGCATGCGCGCACTGGCTTGGAAGACAATGTGCGGCTCGACAAGGAGCGGTTGGCACCCTCGAATGCGGCACTGGTTGAACAACTGGTCCGGATTTGTGACGCGCACGAGCGTCCCGTCGCGTCGTGCGCTGAGGCGCGCGGGATACTGGGCCTTGCGCCCTGTGCGTAGTTGAAAACACTACCGGCCTGTTCGCTTTGTGGATCTGTGGCAAGGCCAGTTTCGCATTTGATGTATCCGAACGGGGGTGGCTGCTTTATCGTTCCGTACAGGGCAGGGACATGCCCTTATTTCACGAATGGTCGCAAACAGGTTTTAGCGGCATGGCAAGTAGATAGATGATGGGTAAGCCGATGCAGATGAAAAGCGTGCAACACCGAAACAGAACGAGCCTCGCATTCGCTTGCGTCATGGTGTGCGGATCGCTTCAAATCGCCGACGCGCAAACGACATGCTCGTGGACGACGCTACAAGAGCCGGTGCGCCAAGCTATCAGATGTGGTGAGATGTTCTCTGTTGAACGCGAAGCAGATGCGGGTCTTTCCATCGTAGAGCGATCAGGTGATGCTCCGCCGCGCACCATTGAGTTGCAGGGAGGTGCGGCCTTGATTGAGGTGACACCCGGGGCAGCACCTACCCAGATCAGAACGCCACATGCGATTGCGGCGGTACGAGGCACGACATACATCGTTGATGTAGGGCCATCTGCCACCTCCGTTTTCGTGCTGGAGGGGAAAGTGAATGTGCGTAAGCCGACCGATGCATCTACGGTCAGCCTCGGCCCCGGGGAGGGCGTTGATGTCGCGCTCGACGATCCATTGAATGTGGTCACATGGGGTGCGCCCCGTGTTGCAGCACTATTGGCACGCTTCGGTCGATGACACCCACCCGCGCGCAGAACCGCCTTGTTATCTTGGCTGTTCTGGGTGTTCTGGTGTGGTGTGCAATCGTGGTGTTACCTTCGTTTTATGGACGTGCCAGTTTCACGGATCCAATAGAAAACTGGCTTCTTGATCTGCGCTATGCCGTGTCGGGCTCTGCGGTACCGGCACAAGACATCGTAATTGTTGCCATTGATGATGCGACGCTGGCGGATGAAGCTGTCGCAGCATTTAGCCGGCGCGCGTTGCTTGGCCTTCTGGCCACGCGGATCGCGCAAAGTGATGCAAAGACGCTGGCTTTGGATGTCCTGCTGGCGGACCGTGGAGACGCGGATGAGGATGCAGGCCTGTTGCAAGCGCTCGGGCACGTTCCATCTGTCATTGCGGCCGCTGCGGTGTTTGATGACGGTGCGCGCGCAATGGGCCGTATGATCTGGCCGTTAGACGCTTTTCGGGCTGTCGCACAGGCCGGTGCTGTGAATGTCTCCACGGATGCCAATGGTGTGCCACGCTATATTCCGTTGCTGGTTATGGTGGACGGCACGATGGTGCCGTCGTTACCGCTGCTGGCGGCTTTGGAGTTTACAGGGCAGGAAGCAACCTTTGAGACAGCAGAACTGGTTATCGGATCCCGTCGCGTGCCTCTGGATCGCGAATTTAATATGCCGTTGCGGGCGCTGGGGCCTACGGGGACGGTGCAGACCTTGAGCGCACAGGTGCTTTTGGATGGGCCTGCTCCCGACCGGTTGGCAGGTAAGATGGTGGTGATGGGCTATACGGCAACGGCCACAGCGGACCGGTTTGAAACGCCTTTCAGTCTGAATACGCCCGGTGTGGAGATTATCGCGTCTGCCATATCGCAGATTATCGAAAGTGATACCTTGCGGCGCGACCGTGATACGCGGCTGTGGGACGCCGTACATGCGACGGTTGTCGCGCTGGCATCGGTTCTCGTGGTATGCCTCTTGCCGCTATCGCGCGGTTTGCCGGCGGCTTTGGGGGTCGTGGCTGTCTCATTTGCCATGGTCACGATGTTGTTCTCATCCGGTGTTTGGTTGAGTGCAGCGCTTCCGCTAACTGCGGCAGCGCCGACAATGCTGGCTGCAGGCGTTCTTCGTTACAGATGGGAGCGCGGGCAGGCGCGCCGGTCAGAGCAGTCTGCCGCGTCTTTGCGTCGGTTCCACTCGCCCGCTTTGGTGCAACAGCTTGAACGCGATCCGGATTATCTCAAGCATCCGAAAGAACAGGATCTCGTGATTTTCTTCGTAGATCTGACGGGCTTTACAGCATTATCGCAACGCCTTGGGCCGGAAGGAACCCAGAACCTGCTGACCCTTTTCCACCAGTTGACGTCGGAAACGGTCGAGGCGGAAGGTGGCAGTGTGTTCAACTACATGGGGGATGGGGCGTTGGCCGTTTTCGGGTTGGATCAGGAAAGAGCGTCCAAGGCCGCAGATCATGCTTTGACGGCTGCTGTCGCACTGGTGCGCACTCTTTCAGAGGCGCAGCTTGAACAAATGCCGCAAGGCACGCTGCATTGCCGGATCGGTTTGCACAAAGGCCTAGCAACCTTGTCGAGATTGGGTGCCGAGAGCCATCAGCAAGTCACAGCCAGCGGCGATACGGTAAATCTGGCCAGCCGTCTTATGGAAGTTGCAAAGACCCAAAGCGCGGTCATTGTCGCCAGCGGGGATTTCTGCGAGGCGCTGCACAAGGAGGCGTATGTCACGCTGGCTGACACGGCGCATGTGCCGATACGCGGGCGCGACGGGAAAATTGAGGTTTTCTGCTGGTCGCTTGCGCAAGTGGCAAAGCTGGATCAGGTGGCATTGGTTGTAAACAAGATCTAGGTGAGGCCGCGCGCGGCACCCACGCCACTTTTCATGCGGCAGTTTGTGCAGCCTTCGGGTAGGTTACTGAACGGGCGACAGCCTCCCAGTTTGAAAGTTCTGCAAGTAGGGCTTCGCTATGGTCCCTTATTGCGCCAACGGCGTCATCCCCGAGCGCGAGGCGCAACGGTCTTGTGTCGCTTTTCAAGGACATCTCAATTGCCGCAGCCGCTTTGACCGGATCGCCTGCCTGTGTCCCATTCGTACCCTTGGCAAACTCCCGCGTGCCGCCGAAGATTGCGTCATATTCATCCATACGGGGCATGTGGCGCAGGGCGCTGTCTGCAAAGTCTGTCCGCAACTCGCCCGGCTCAACGATCATCGCTTTCAGACCGAAAAGAGCGATTTCCTGCGCAAGTGCCTCGGTAAGTCCGTCTCTTGCGAATTTGCTGGTTGAACATGGTTCCGAAACCGCCAAAAAGGCAACGGCCCGCCCAGCGAAGAGATCATGACGATCGCACCGTTGCGTCGTTTGCGTATCAAGGGCAGGGCCGCCTGCGTGACTGTCACCGCACCAAAGAAATTGGGTTTCATCAAGGCGCGTAGCTCGGCCTGGGGTGTTTCTTCCACCGCGCCCACAATGCCGTAGCCCGCGTTGTTGACCAACACATCAATACCGGAAAAACGGTCTTGCGCATCGGCTGCGATGGCAATCCCTTTGACCGTGTTTTGAATGCCGGTCGCTTCAGCCTCGGCTGCAACCTGCATCAGTCCGGCAATGCCTTCAGGCCCGCCATAAACTGTTTCGAGGATGCTTTGGTTCTGCAGCCATGGTGCCACCAGACCGACGCTTGGCAGATGTGGGATTCCTGCGGCGGCATCGACCATATATCCAGCAGACGTGCAGATACCCATACCGCTGACGCGGGTGGCGTCCACTTCAGGCAGGTTGGCAATCGCACTCGAGTGTGGCCTCGATATTGGAAATTTTCTCTGTTGCGCTTTCGATAAAGCGCATTCCGCCCGGAGTGTTTACAGACAGATTGCCCGACTTGCTCCAGCCGCGGAAATCAAAGGTTGTGGCTGCAAATCCGCTTTTAACCAGTTCTTCCGCGTAAAGTGCGGGCATTTGCTCTTCCACAGAGGTCCAAGACCCTGTGACCAGAACCGTTGGCAGGGCGGTGCCGTCATGTCCTTCCGGCAGATAAAGCGTGTCGGAAAGCACTGCGTCTTCGTTCGCAAAAGTAAAGGTTCGCGCCTGCATGTCGGCAAGAGCGGATGTCGCCAAGAGTGCGGCGTTGGTGCTGAGAATAAGCGTTTTCATTGGTGTCTGTCCTTTTGTGAACCGGTGGCCGCGAGACCCTGATGACAAAAGAGATAGACAGGCGGTGCATCAAATAATTGAACACAACCGCCTGGTTTTTGCACCGTTCTGTTTTTTTGCGTTAAGAAGAGAGCGAAGTGCGAAAAGCTGGTGTCTGACCTGTCAGCTGTTTAAAACTAAGCCAGAAATGCGCCTGGTCGGAAAATCCGCATTCCATTGCGATCTCGCCCAAGGGGCGCGCGGGGTCTTCCGGCATTTTTCGCGCTTGCTCGACGCGGTAGGCCAGCACAAATTGCATTGGCGTTGAGCCAAGTGTCTCGTTGAAGCCGCGCGTGAGGTGTGATGCGCTCATCCCTGCTTCGCGTGCGAGTTCGTCAACGGTGACCGTCTGGTCGAGCCGAGCGCGAATGAACGCCAGTACCCGTCTGTAATGCGCAGAGGTGAAACGCGCGGACTGGGCCACTTCCTGAGGTCAGCGTTTGCCGTATTGTCGTAGTAGCTTCACCAAAAGCACAGGACTCAGCCTGAAAATAGCCTACGGACATCAGTGACGCGGCTGATGTATGCTCCATCTCGTCACGGTTGAGCAGCGGGAGGGAGGGGTAAATCTCTTCGTATCGCCGGGGCAAGCTGTGATCCTTCGTTTCATTGAGATAGGCGTTGGTTGTGCATGAACCAGCACCAGTCGCGCGGCCCTAGGCACGCTTCGTGTTCCTTCTATACAAAGACCAATGCGCAGGTTAGGATTTTCGCAGTTTGGCCCCGCATGTACCGGCGGTTCAATCCGGATTTGATTTAATTTCTTTATGGGCTGTGCAAGACATTGAGTATGACAGGGCCACAAGACAAAGAGCGTACGAAGGCTCTTGAACAGGCGATTGTCGATCAACGCGCCCGTAGTGCTGCGACTGCCCGTATTCTGAAGACGATCAATACATCGAAGGGCGACATTCAGCCGGTATTTGAAGAGATTGCACAGAGTGCGGCTGAAGTCTGCCGGGCAAGCTTTTGCATCCTCTGGCGCTACGAAGGCGGGATGATGCACTACCTCGCCAGCCATGGGTTCGAGCCTGACTTCCTTAAGGACTATCTAAAACCGTACCCTGCGCCTCCGCACGAAAAATCGATGGTCAAAGGCGCGCTTGACGCCCGCGACACATACCGCATAGCAGATGGGCAATCATCCAGCTATTACGATCCGGATACGGCTGAATTCTACAATTTTGCTGAGATGATGAGTGTCCCCGTGTTCTACGGCGAAGACGTCTGGGGTATAATCGTACTAGCTTGGCCGAAAGGGATAGCGCCTTCTGACAGCGATGAAGAACTGCTTAAGACGTTTGCCGATCAGGCCAGCCTCGCCATTGAAAACGCGCGACTTGTAACCGAGACCCAGAAAGCCGTGCTACGTGAAGCGGCAAGTGCTGAAATTCTCGAGGTCGTCAGTAACTCTACGTCCGATATCCAACCCGTTTTCGACATCATTGCGCGAAAGGCAGCGGAACTATGCGAAGCCAAGTTTGCCGCGGTTTGGCAGCGGCACGGGTCCGACGTTGTTTTCCGCGCGGGTTACGGGCAAACGGCGGAACAGATCGCGCAGTATCAGGATCATTGGAAAACAACCCCTGTCGAAGGCACTTTGAACCATCGCGTTCTGCAGGAACGCAAAACGATTTTCCTGCCGGACGCACAAGATCCGTCGTACCCCGATCATGCCATCGCCAGCGAATTGGGCTATCGCCAAAGTTTCTGCGTCCCGATTTTCAACGGCAATACTATCTGGGGCACTGTTGTGCTGTCTTTTGCCGAGGGCGCAACGTCTGATGTCTCGGGTATGGGCATTGTTGAAAGCTTTGCAGAACAGGCCAGTATCGCTATCGAAAACGCTCGGTTGTTCGAGGAAAGCCGCACCGCGTTGACGCGCCAGACTGCCACCTCTGATATTTTGCACGTCATCAGCACCTCACCCACGGATGTGCAGCCCGTGTTCGAGGTGATCGTGAGCACCGCGACGCGTTTGCTGGGATGTGATCTGGCGCTGATCCACCTGACAGATGGGACGCACTATTGGCCGGTTGCCAGTGCTGTGCATGGCGGCGAGATCACAACGCAGGCTTTACTGGAAAAAGTACGTGAGAACGCCAGAGTTTTTGGCTCTGACGGTCGCCCGATGTTCCTGGTCGAGCCTGAACACAACTTTCCCTCGCACGCGATTAAAAGCAAACAGATACAGCATGTGCCTGATTGGTCGACGGTAGATCTGCCGGACCATGAAAAAAAGCGCCGGGCTGATTTGGGTATCAATTCCGCGCTCTATGTGCCGCTGATGCGGGCGGGCGCTTGCGTAGGGTTGTTGAACTTTGCGCAAAAACGGCCGCGCAGGTTCAGCGAAGATGAAATAGCTCTGGCGGAATCGTTCCGCGATCAGGCGATGATTGCTTTGGAAAACACGCGGCTCTTTGTCGAAACGCAGGAAGCGCTTGAGCAGCAGACAGCAACGTCAGAAGTGCTTAAGGTTATCAGCCAGTCGGCATTCGATCTGCCAACCGTATTGCAAGCCCTGATCGAGGCTGCTGCGCGGCTGTGCAATGCCTCGATCTGTATTCTGTTCAATCGTGTGGACGACGCATTGTATTTCGGTGCAAACTTCGGCTGCTCGTCTGAAATGGTCACCTTTCACAAGGAAAACCCGCACCGGCTGAACAGGACGAATATCGCAGGGCGTGCGGTTCTGGATGCTAAAACAATCCATATTCCCGATATCGACGCGGACCCTGAATTTGACAACCCGCAGTCCACAGCTTTGGGGGGGTGGAAATCTATCATCGCGGTGCCGCTGATCCGCGAGGGCGAGGTGATCGGCGTGCTTGATCTGGCGCGTCCCACGGTAGGCCCGTTCAGTACGCGTGAAATTGAACTTGTCGAAAGCTTTGCCGATCAGGCGGTGATTGCGATCAACAACACAGAGCTTTTCGAAGAGGTGCAGGAGCGCACGGCCGAAGTAACGGAAGCGCTTGAGTACCAGACGGCGACATCCGAAGTGCTGGGTGTAATCTCCAGATCACCGAACGAACTGACGCCGGTATTGGATGCGATCCTGAAAGTCGCATCGCGTATCTGCACGCCTGAATATGCGTTCTTTGCCATGCGCGATCCGTCGGATGGGGTGTACCGGGTGGCGATAGGGCACAATGTGTCGCCGCAATTCATGGCGTACCTGAAGCAAAACCCGATCACACCGGGAGAGGGCAGTTGCATCGGTCGCACGGCTTTGCATGGCAAAACGGTGCACATTGCCGACACGCGGTATGACGACAGCTATACGTGGAAAGAAGCCGCCCAGATTGGTCAGTACCTGACAACTCTCGGGGTACCGCTGGTCAAGGACGGTGTCACTGTCGGTGTCATCGTGATGGCGCACAGTGAGGCGAATGCCTTCTCCCAAAAGCAGATACAGCTTTTGGAAACCTTTGCAGCCCAAGCCGTGATCGCGATCAGCAATGCACAGCTTTTTGATGAGGTTCAGGCGCGGACCGCTGAAGTGACAGAAGCTTTGGTGCGCGAGCAAGCCAGCGCTGAAATCCTGCAGGTGATAAACGAATCCACATCCGATTTGCAGCCGATGTTTGATTTGATCGCCCAGAAGTCTGCTCAGTTATGTGGTGCGAGCTTTTGCACGCTCGACCGGTTTGATGGTGAGATGTATCACCTCTGCGCCCATGATGGCTTCCCGGACGACAGGCTGCATTTTTTACAAAGAGGGTACCCTTTCGCGCATGTGCCGGGACATATGTCGACGCGCGCAATGGACAGCGGCCAAACGGAGCAGATCCCGAACGCTCAAACGGGTGGTTTCTATGACCCAGAACTCGCAAAAGAAGTGGGATTTAAGCGCATGCTCGGCGTGCCGATCAAAACTGCCGGTCATGTTTGGGGCGTCATCGTTCTGGCCTGGCCGCACTCCACTGCCCCGGCAGTCGCGAGCGTGGAACTGGTCCAGAGTTTCGCTAGCCAGGCCAGTATCGCGATTGAGAACGCGCGACTGCTGCAAGAGACACAAGAACGCACCGTAGAAGTGACCGAGGCACTGGAGTATCAAACTGCGACATCCGAAGTTTTGGAAGTGATCTCGCGCTCGCCGAACGAGGTGCAGCCGGTGTTGGATGCCATCCTTGATGTGATGGTCCGGATTTGCAGGCCACGGACAGCTTTGGTTTCTCTGCTGAACCCAGACACGGGGCGGCTGGATGTGGCGGCCATGTATAATCCCAACGCGGCAATGGAGAAGATCTTAACTGAGATGAAATCGTTCGAGGTCGGTACGGGTACGGTCACGGGGCGGACCGGTTTGCTGGGCAAAACCATCTGCGTGGAAAATATCGAAGAAGACCCCGACTATGAATGGCACGACGCAATGCATGCGGGCGGTTTCACGTCGTCTTTCGGCGTGCCACTGAACAAGGACGGCAAAACCGTTGGCGTGATTTCAATGTCCTACGCGGGCGTCGCGGAGTTCAGCAAAAAGCAGGTCGCGCTGGCTGAAACCTTTGCGTCGCAGGCGGTCATCGCGATCAGCAACGCGAAGCTTTTTGACGAGCTGCAGGCGCGCACGGCAGAGGTGACCGAAAGCCTTGAACAACAGCAGGCCACGGCGGAAATTCTCAGTGTCATCAGTCAGTCTGTCGAGGATACGCAGCCCGTCTTTGAGAAAATTCTCGAAAGCTGCAAACACCTGTTTGGTGGCGAGGAACTCGATGTCCTTTTGGTTGACGAAGAGGGCCAACTGCAAGTTGCGGCCTACCTCGGCAAGTACGAAGACGAGCTCTTGGCCACTTTCCCGGCACCTTGGGAGATTACCCCAGCGGGTGAGGCAATTCGCACTAGGCGGGTGGCAAATTTTTCCAATGTGACGGGCGACCCGAATGCGCCGCGTGTTTTGAAAAAGATGGCTGAAGTGGCTGGATACCATTCGGTCGCCTTTGCGCCGATGATTTGGGAAGGCAAGGGCATCGGTGTGGTTGGTGTCGCCCGGTCAGGCAACCCGTTTTCCGCCAAAGAACTCAAAATCATGCAAAGCTTTGCGGATCAGGCCGTGATCGCGATCCAGAACGCGCGGCTGTTCAAAGAGACGCAGCAGGCGTTGGTGCGACAAACGGCAAGTGCTGACATCCTGCGGGTGATCAGTGGCGCGCAGACCGATGTCACCCCGGTATTCGAGGCGATTGTCGAGGCAGCATTGCCGTTAATGGACTGCGATGCCGCTATTGTCATGATCCGCGAAGGAGACAAGTTCCGTCCGCGCGCCGGAATTACGCCTGATGGCCCGCTTGAGAACCTTGGGCTGGGTGAAGTGGAGATTGATCCGGAAAGCAATTTTCCATCCCAAGTCATCCTATCAAAACAAGCATTGCACATTCCGGACTTCAATGTCGCCGATCTGCCTGCACATGAAGTGCGGGTAAAAGAGATATTCAATATTAATTCAGCACTTTACCAGCCATTATTGCATGGCAAAGAGTGCCTTGGCGTGATCGTGTTTATTCGCCAGAAGGTCAAGCCGTTCGGTCCGGAAGACACTGATATGGCAGAGGCGTTCTGCAATCAGGCCGTCATTGCCATCCAAAATGCTAAGCTGTTCAACGAAACCCAGACCGCCCTCGTGC
Organism: uncultured Alphaproteobacteria bacterium; assembly: GCA_963796445.1. Lineage (GTDB taxonomy): Bacteria > Pseudomonadota > Alphaproteobacteria > Rhodobacterales > Rhodobacteraceae > Roseobacter. The sequence continues at coordinate 201,146 of CAWCLQ010000007.1, forward strand.
GCCAGACGGCCAGCGCGGATATTCTGCGGGTGATCAGCGGGGCGCAAGAGGATGCAAAACCGGTGTTTATGGCCATCGCCGAGGCTGGGGTGAGATTGCTCGATTGCGACAGCGCCGCTGTCTTGATGCGAGACGGCGACCATTTCATCCCGATAGCTGGCGTATTGGGCGACGCAGACCCGTCTGTGACGCTTGATCCGGCACCGGTCAAGATTGACTCGGCCCTAAATTATCCCTCGCGCGTGATAGAGACCTGCAAAATGGTCCACATTCCTGATTTTGCCACTGCAGATCTGCCACTACACGAGGTTGGTGCAGCGGCCAAGTTCGGAATGAAATCCGCGATCTTCCTGCCGATGATGCGCGACAATGTTTGCATGGGCGTTTTGGTCTTTGACCGCACCAAGGTGACCCGTGCCTTTAGCCGCGAGGAAATTGAACTGGCCGAGACCTTCTGTGATCAGGCCGTTATAGCGATTCAGAACGCGAAGCTCTTCAATGATACGCAGACAGCCCTGACCCGGCAGACGGCCAGTGCGGATATTTTGCGTGTTATCAGCGGCGCGCAAACCGACGTAACCCCGGTTTTTGATACGATCGTTGAGGCCGCGGTCGGATTGCTGGCATGTGACATGGCCGTGGTCCTGATCGCAAAAGACAACAGCGTGCGATTTACCGCTGGTGCCACGCCGGACGGCCCCATGACCAATCTCAGCGATGAAGAGATGGTGCTTGACGCTGAGGAAAACATCCCGTCGCAGGCAATTCTCTCGCAATCAATGGTCCACATACCGGATTATTCTGCGGTCGACCTGCCGGAACGCGCGCGGATCAATCGCGAAAAGTTTGGCGTCAGTTCCGGCCTGTTTGTGCCGCTCGTCCGAGAGGGCGTATCGCTTGGTGTTCTGGCATTTCAACGTCGCGCCGCCCGTGCCTTCTCTACTGACGAGATTGATTTGGCCCGCTCGTTCGCCGACCAGGCAGTGATCGCGATCCAGAACGCCAAGCTCTTCAACGACACGCAGACAGCCCTAACGCGCCAAACCGCTAGCGCCAACGTGTTGCGCGTTATCAGCGAGTCGCCCACGGACGTAGCACCCGTTTTCGAAGAGATCGTAAGTTCAGCCATCGGTCTGGTATCTTGCGATCGAGCGGTGCTGGTCCTTGCGGATGACACGGCGCTGTGGCAGGCGGCAGTCGCCGATCAGCAGGGCCTTAAGCGCGATTTTTCATCGACGCTGCACCCGATTGACCCTGAAGACAACATCCCCTCTCGCGTGATCGTTTCAAAGGAAATGTTGCACTACGACGATTGGCTGACAGCAGATTTGCCACCCAAAGACGTGGAGATACAGAAAGAAAGCGGGTACCGGGCATCGCTGGCGATCCCCTTGCTGAGCGGGAAGAAGTGTTTCGGCATGATCTCATTTATCCGCATGCAGCCGGGCGCTTTCAGCGACGGTGAAATCGCCATGGCCGAATCCTTTGGCGATCAGGCGGTGATTGCGATTCAGAATACACGGATGTTCAAAGACACGCAGGCGGCCCTGGCCCGCCAGACCGCCAGCACAAATATTCTGCGGACCATCAGCGCGTCTCCCACAGACACCAAACCAGTGTTTGAAGAGATCGTTCAGGCAGCGACCCAGCTTATTTCCTGTGATATGGCGGTGACGCTGATCAAAGGCGGGGACACACTGTCGCAAATTGCCGTTGCCGATCAGGACGGGCTTATAAAGAACCCTGGCACGATCTCAGTGCCGATAGACCCCGAACATAATTTGCCGTCGCAGGCCGTTGTATCCAAGCAGGTTATTCATACGCCTGACTGGTTGGCGGTTGATTTGCTTCCGATGGACAAGGCGGTGCAAAAACGTGTTGGCATCCGGTCTTCGATCATGCTGCCGTTGATCCATGGCGACGAATGCGCCGGAACCCTGAATATATTCCGGTTTCATCAGCAGGCATTCAGCGAAGATGAAATCGCTGTCGCACAAACCTTTTGCGATCAGGCAGCTATTGCACTGGAGAATGTGCGTCTGTTCCGCGAGGCGCAAGACGCACGCGCGGCCGCCGAAGCTGCGAACGAAGCCAAGAGCGCGTTTCTTGCCACCATGAGCCACGAGATCCGCACGCCGATGAATGCGGTCATCGGGATGAGCGGGCTTTTGATGGACACCACGCTGGACACCGAACAGCACGACTACGCGCGCACCATCCGCGACAGCGGCGATGCGCTTTTGGGGATCATTAATGAAATTCTCGATTTCTCGAAGATCGAGGCGGGACAGATGGATATCGAACACCATCCGTTTGACCTGCGGGAATGCATCGAATCTGCTTTGGATCTCGTTGGCACACGCGCCGCTGATAAACAGCTTGATATCGCGTATGTCTATGAAGATAACGTACCGCCCGCGATCAGTGCCGATCTAACGCGCCTGAGACAAATCCTGCTGAACCTTCTGTCCAACGCGGTCAAATTCACCGACAAGGGCGAAGTTGTGCTGACCGTGTCTGCAACCGAAGAGGAAGGCGCGCAGCAGCTGCATTTCTCTGTCCGGGATACAGGTATCGGCTTGACCGAAAAGGGTATGGGTCGCCTTTTCCAGTCGTTCAGCCAAGCAGATAGTTCCACCACGCGGAAATACGGCGGGACGGGTCTGGGCCTTGCCATCTCCAAAAGACTGGCCGAGCTTATGGGGGGTACAATGTGGGCCGAAAGTGAAGGCGCGGGTAAAGGATCGACGTTCCACTTTACCCTTGCCGCGCACCCGGCCACCTTGCCCGCAACACGCGCACAGAGCCTGATCGGCGAGCAATCAGAGCTGACGGGAAAGCGCATTCTGGTGGTTGATGACAACGCTACGAACCGGAAAATTCTTGCCCTGCAAACTGGTAAATGGGGCACAGACACGCAAGTCACAGGCAGTCCGAAAGAGGCATTGCAGTGGATCGTTGAGGGTCAGACATTTGACGTGGCCATTCTGGATATGCACATGCCGGAAATGGACGGATTGGGATTGGCGCGCGCGATACGCGAGGCGGGGAGCAAAGTGCCTCTGATCCTGTTCAGTTCCTTGGGTGTTCGTGACCCGCAAGCCGAGCAAGGTCTCTTTGAGGCCTATCTGGCCAAGCCGTTGCGACAGTCTCACCTGTTCGACACACTGGTTACGTTGTTTGCACCGAACCAAGCGGGAGTACCCGTGAAAAAGGCTGAAAAACCCAAAGTCGATCCCAATATGGCCAGGAACCATCCGCTCAGGATCCTTCTGGCTGAAGACAATCTGGTGAACCAAAAACTGGCCCTGCGTCTATTGGAGCAGATGGGATATCGCGCGGATTTGGCCAGCAACGGCGTCGAAGCCGTGCAAAGTGTTGCGCGCCAGACCTATGATGTTGTCTTGATGGACGTGCAAATGCCCGAGATGGATGGTCTGGAAGCGTCGCGCAGGATAACGTCGCAGTATGCCGATGATGCACGCCCCCGGATCGTTGCGATGACAGCAAATGCCATGCAGGGCGACCGCGAGATGTGTCTGGAGGCCGGCATGGACGACTACATCGCCAAACCGATCCGAGTTCGACCGTCTGGTCGACGCATTGCTGAATGTTCCAAACACCGCAAGGAGACCCGATTGATGCCCGATCCGATCGACACGCCCGTTCTTGATGAGCTTGAAGAGGCCGTTGGCGCAGACTTTCTGGCAGAGTTGATACAAACCTTCCTGGCAGAAGCACCGGGCATGATGGCAGATCTGCAAGCAGGGACCGACACCGGCGATGCGGATGGTTTGCGCCGTGCTGCACATTCGCTCAAGTCCAACGCGAACACTTTTGGTGCCGCCGTCTTGGCGGAAGCTGCCCGCAAGATCGAGGTTGATGGTCTTGGCGCGTCCCCCGATGCAGCACTTGCCGCAGTCAAGGATGCGCTGGAGGAGGCGTCAACGGCGCTGCGGGGGCGGATTGATGCCTGACACGCCCGCGCGATTGCTGATTGTTGACGACAACCGTGTGAACCGTTTGCTTTTGTCACGCAGCGTTGAGCTTTTGGGTTATCAGGCATCGGTCGCTGAAAACGGTCGTATCGCGATGGATCTTATGGCGCGGGAAACCTTTGATTTGTTGTTGCTCGACATAGAAATGCCCGAGATGGACGGATTTGAGGTGCTCGAGGCGATCAGCCGCGACCCTTCGCTGTCGGACATGCCAGTGATCGTGACCTCATCCGTGGAAGGTGTCGAAAACATCGTGCGCTGCATTGATCTGGGGGCGGATGACTACCTGCCCAAACCGGTCAATCAGGTGTTGCTCAAGGCGCGACTGGGTTCGAGTATAGAAAAAAAGCGTCTGCGGGACGAACAAAAGGTTCTGCTGAAACGTTTCGCCACCAGCGAAGTAGCCGAGGATTTACGCACGTCGGGTTTTGCGCTTGGTGGCACTCGGGTCAATGCGTCGATCCTGTTTTGTGATATTCGTGGCTTTACGGCGATATCTGAAAACCAGCCCCCCGAAGACACGATCGAGTTGTTGAACATTTATTACACGCTGATGTTTGAGGCGATCGACAGTCATGGCGGAATCGTATCGCTTATGGTTGGAGACGGGCTGATGGCCCTTTTTGGCGCGCCGAAGCCACTGGAAGAGCCCGCGCGCTGCGCCGTTTCAGCGGCCCATGACATGATCGAGATGATGGAGCATTTCAACGTCGAACGTCAGGCGATATCCAAGCCGGAAATCCGCATTGGTGTTGGTATCGCCACCGGCGAGGTGGTGGCAGGGTATGCAGGCACGGACCAGCGCGCTACCTATACCTGCATCGGGGATAAGGTGAACCTTGCCGCGCGGTTGGAGGCGCACACAAAGGTTGCGAGCCGTAGTGTTTTGATCGACGACGCAACGCAGGCCGCGTTGAACGGCACTCCCAAGGCCACCAGCATTGGCCTCACGGCCTTCAAGGGTTTTTCGGACCCGCTCGAGGTTTTTTCAGTCTAACCTCGCGGGCGTTACTGTGCCGCGATAATCGAAGGCCTTGGCGGCGTGGTACCGGGTTACGTGCGCGTGCGACGTCTTTGGGCCATGTGACAAGGATGATCGCGCAGCCTGAAACGCCACGCGCTTCGATCATGCCTTGCCGGGTCGCCAGATAGAAAGCCGTGCTTGTGCCCGGACCGGTAAACCGCACGCTAACGGGAAGGAACCGGCCATGGGCACCGATTGCCGTGGTGAAAACCAGCGTGTCCGTCACGCCACGTTCTGTTAGGAGGATGCTTGCACTCGCGCCGGCAGCACAAACGGCGGTCACGCGGGTACGCTTTCTACCGAAACGCCTGCGGCTTTAGCGGCCGCTATCTCTTCGCCAGCCCGTCCGAATACACTGGGATCACCGGATTTCAGCCAGCCGACGTGGCGGCACTTGACCTGCAAGCATGTGCGTGCCGTCCAGTTGGCTGCCGATCACGCCGTCCAGCAGCACTTTCCAGTTGGCTTGTGCTTCGAGCGTCACAAAGAGCCCTGCGTCAACGAAATAGCCGTTTTCATAGGTGACCGCGAGGGGTGCCATGTCGGTTAGTTTGATATAACCGAAGGTCCGTTCGTCCTTCTCTAGCGTTAGGTTTTGCGCGACCGCAGCCCAGACTTAGAGAGTGAGGGGGTTATGCCAAGTATCAAATTTTGTATATTTTTGTCCCTTTCTGTACAGCGTTCAAGTTATGGGCAAAACGAAAAAAGCCACCGACCAAGCCGCCGGGGAGGATGGCGGAAGATCAGCGGCTTTGCTCAAGAAACCCTGTCGCAGGGAAATGAGTTGAGGCGGACAATATTGCCTGCCTGTGACCTCAATCTGCACGATCAGCGTGGCCTGACCAAGATTTAGATGAATGGTGCGACATAATTTCTGCGACGCGGCATTTTTTGCGCTGCGCCTGCACAATTTTTGAGCGTTTGTCGGGTCAAGGCTCAAAAACGCGCCCATCGAAAAACGGACCACGGCACTGAATCATGCAGCCGCCACCCGATGCAACGGGGGTATCCTGCTCTAAAGTGCCTTCAAGTTTGGAAGAAGCGCCCTGCATATCGGCACCGCTTCCATCCGGTGCGCGGCGGTAAATATCTGACCCGAAGACCCCGCGCACTGCGGTGCGCGCCGCTGCCTCATCAGATCCTGTGCGCGGGGCTAACCTGTGCCCGATTCAATCAGTCTGACTGCGCCATGGAAAGGATTCAGCTCCTCGGGCAAATTCCAGAAACCGCTCTGTTTCGCGTTCTTCGCCCATGCTTGAGATACCAAGGCGGCCCGCAAGGGCGTGGCCAATGATTTCGGGAGAGAGGTCCAGATACTCTTTACGGCTCCGCAGTTAGGTGGTCAGGATAATGGAGGCTTCTTGAGCCAGCCAGCGCCCTGCGCGCCAGATTGCACGGATCGGCCGGCTTGAAAGCAAGTTTTCGGTCTCGGCCCACTCGTGGCGTACGGCCAGTACCTTTTCGGGTGCAGGGGACCAGATGGCGGTGCCGTGCAGCAACAGAGCGCCCATAAATTTTTCAACCGCGCGTGACCCCCATGGTCCGCCCACACAGAACGCGTCTACCTCACCACAGGCAATGGCCTCGGCCATAAAGGGGGGCGGGATTGTTTGGATTTCAATGCGCGCCGCCGCGTCCGGGTCCATGCTTGATAGCCAGTCATGCAGCAGTTCGGTATGCATCGAGAAAGGAAAGGGGACGCCGATCCGCAACGACTTTTCGGCGGCCTGCAATAACGCCATACCTGCGGCACGTGCGTCGGAATAGTCGAACGGATACCTGTTTTGCCGCTGGCGGTTTTCAAGATCACGGTTCACGACGATGACGTTGCCGTTCACAAACAGAACCGATACCGCTTTGAGAGGGGTGCTGACGCCGCACAAGCCCATTGCAGCGGCCACCGGCAGGGTCGATAGCATATGTGCTGCATCGATCTGACCAAAGCTTAAAACATCGCGCAGACTAGATCACGAAGGCGCACGGCGCAGGTCCAGCGTGATACCTTCGTCGGCGGTAAAGCCCATTTCCTGCCCGACAATAACAGGTGCTGCATCAACCAGGGGTAACAATCTGACAGAAACCGGAGCGCGCTTCATGACAGTATACCTGCGGCGGTCACAAGGGCTGCAGCAATGTCGGCGACGCGCTTGCCCTGATCCATAGCGGCCTTACGCAGAATGGCATAGGCCTGATCTTCGTCGATGCCGCACGGGTCGGCTGCGATCCGTTGACCACAAAAGCCGACACACCCGCTTCAATCGCAGCGTCAGACATGCCTGATTCCGAACGGTCAACAACCATCTCCACAGGTCGGCCCATCAGACCGAAGGCAATCGCCAGCATCCCGCTGACCGTCTACAATCTGCAAGGCGCGGTCCCGATCCGCTTTATCGGCGATGATGGGAATCTTTTCGGCCATGCACATGGATCGACAGAGCGTTGGGCGGTTGTAAATGCGATAACTCTGCCTCGGTTGGGTTCGTCGGTTAAAGACTGCTCGACTGATTGGGTTTTGATACTTCGCTGTATAACGTGCCCCCAAAGCGGCGGATAGGCGCTTTGGGGGCGATCTGGATCAAAACCCGATAGCATAGTCGGCCAGTGCTATGAACATCGGGATGCTCAGGATCGCGACGGGTGTGCCAAGACCTGTGGATGCACCGATATAGGCCGACGGGTTTGCCTCAGGCAGCGCGCCCCGCATCGTCGGAGGGCCTGAGATGTCTGAGCTTGAAGCCGCCATGACCGCCAGAAGAACGACACCGCCAGCAGAAAATCCTGTGAAATGATTTGCAACCATCCCTAACCCAAAGCCGATCATGCCGTGTACAAGGGGGGCTGTCAGGCCGTAGATCACGTAGGCATGTGCGACCTTGCGTAATTCTGACAGCCGCGACCAAGCTTCCATGCCCATGAGCAGCATCAAGATCGACAAAAGACCACGGAACAGGGGCTCGTAAAAGCTGTGGTACACGCTTTCCGGGCGACCCAGGACCCCGATTGCAATACCAAGCAACAGCGCAGAGATGGCGGGGCTGCGAAGTGTGTCGACAAGGATGCCCTTGATCATGTTGCCATCAACACTGGAGGACATGCCGCCCATGCCGCCACCACCGCCCACGGTCATTGTGCTACTGCCAGATGCGTTGACACCCGTTGCGACCCGCCGTGCACTGCTCAGCCGTGCCAGTACGATGGCGGTCACAAGGGCCGCGATGTCCATAAAGGGGTAGAGTGCACCGATGAAGCCTTCGTAGAAGATTTCCTCGGCGTCCAACATGGCCATGCCTGCTGCAAGTGTTGAGGCTGAGACCGCACCGAACAGCCCTACAGTGGCCATTGCATCCATGCGCGAGACATCCTTAAACCGCGCGAGCGTCTGCCCGCCGAGCAGCACAATCGAAACACCGACAGCCATGGCCGCGACCGCAGGCACCGCCAGTGCGATGAAGTCCGCCTCACGGATCGAGATGCCCGCACCAAGGCCAACCTTGAGCAGCAGAAGAATAACGATGAATTTGTAGACAGGGTCCGGAATTTCCAGCTTACTGCCTAAAGCGGCCAGCATCATCCCGCCCAGCAAGAACGCAAGGGTCGGTTTTTGCATCTGGTTCAGGATCGTGCTGGCGATGTCTGCGATAATGTCCATGGTCGTCTCCATCATTCGGTGTTCGCGGACATATGGAGCACTTTGGATAATTAAAAAAATATATCTTTTTGAACATATCGTTCTATAAAAATGAACTATGGATGCTTTGAACTATCACCACCTTCGGTATTTCCGTGAAGTTGCGCGGGAAGGAAACCTGACAAGAACGGCCGAGCAGGTTAATCTATCTCAGTCCGCCTTGTCGTCGCAGATCCGTACACTGGAAGACCGATTGGGCCATGCGCTGTTTGACCGCGTCGGTCGTAGGCTTGTTCTGACCGAGGTGGGGCGGATTGCGCTGGACTATGCCGACCGTATTTTCAGTACCGGAGAAGAACTCGTAGCCACTTTAGAGCGCAGCCATGCAGAAATGCCGCCCCTGCGGGTGGGGGCGCTGTCGACGTTGTCGCGCAACTTTCAGATCCGGTTTCTTGAGCCTGTTCTGGGTACGCCGGATGTGGATGTGGTGCTGCGATCAGGCAGCGAAGAAGTACTCTATGCCGGTTTGCGGTCTCTATCGCTTGATGTGTTGCTGACAACGGAACCGCCGCGGGCAGAGACGGGGCGAGAATTCACAGCCCATCGTTTGGCCGAGCAGACGGTGGGTATCCACGGTGTGCCCGAGCGGATGGGGTACGATACACTCACGGACCTGCTCGCATCTGAGCCGCTGATTGTCCCAACGGACAGTTCGGTACGCCGCGGTTTTGACAGCCTGATTGCGCGTCTTGATATCCGGCCTCGGATCGTTGCGGACGTTGATGATATGGCCATGGTCAGACTGCTGGCGCGGGCAAATGCGGGTGTCGCCATTGCACCTGATGTGGTGCTGGCAGACGAAATAGCCTCGGGCCGTCTGGTAACAGCGCCCTTTGATCTTAGCATTGCGGAAAGCTTTTTTGCGGTGACGACGCGCCGTAGCTTCCCGCATCCGGTCATTGAGCGCCTTATCAACGCATAGAAGCCTCAGGTTGCCTTGCATTCTACCCGATGGCCATGATTACTGAGCGCGCGGAATGATCCGCAACCTGAACGCGCTGGGTAGTGTGCGGATTGCCCTAGCCTCAGCCACACAAGAAGGAGTGCATCAGCGTGAGTGTTCATTTTCAGATCATTCTGGGCAGCACCCTGCTGGTTATCTGCTTGCTGATACATCTTGGTGTTCAGGTCTGGCTGGCGCGCAAACTGCGCTCCTACAAGGAAAAGTTTTACCGGCCGAGTGGCCGCACCGTTTTTCTGACATGCTCGGCAGTCGTGATTGTGCTACTGTTTTCGCATACCGTGCAATTGTATATTTGGGCATTGTCGCTTTGGTTGCTCGGGGCTCTCCCTGGCAATGAGGAGCCTATCTATTTCAGCTTGGTAACGTATACGACCGTGGGTTATGGCGATGTAACGCTTGGGCCTTCGTTCCGCATTTTTGGCGCGATGGCATCGGTGACGGGTATTCTGGCGTTTGGGCTGACAACAGCGTTTCTGGTGGGGTTGTTCCCAAATGTCATTGTCTCGCTCAGGGATGATCCGAATGAACCTCCTCCGACGACTTAGAGAAAGGTTTGACATACGAGGCGTTGTTTCGCGGGTGACATGGGGTCTGGTTTTTTTGTGCGCAGCAGGTGCCGCGTACGCAGGAGATGACGCAATGCAGCTATCGCCAAAGTGGGAATACGTGTCCGACCGTGTCATGGGTGGCGTGTCCGACGGCGGTTTGGAGGTCGACACTGTTGACGGGCGCCGTGGTGCGCGTCTACGCGGTCTTGTGTCCTTGGACAATAATGGCGGATTTGTTCAGATGGCATTTGACCTTGCCGAAGACGGGAAGGCTGTGGATGCGTCAAGCTGGACCGGCATTGAGTTTGACGTGTTTGGCAACGACGAGTTTTACGAGGTGCGGCTTAGAACTTCGGTGCTGACACGGCCATGGCAGTCTTTCCGTGCACCGTTCAAGGCCATGACGCGCTGGCAAACGGTTCGTATCCCCTTCGACAGCCTTGAATCACACCGCACGAAAGCCACCTTTGACGCGTCGCAACTGCGGCGTATCGGAATTTTGGCGATCGGGCGCGTGTTCGAGGCTGATATTACCGTAGCAGGCGTACGGTTTTACAAGTGAAGGCATTCAGGCTGAGTTTCACAAAAGGTTATTTGTTGGGCAAAATGAAAATATATCCAGTCACTTAGCGCATCGTTGCAAGGGGCGCCATAAACGTGGTTGCGCCGCGCGGTGTGTTCGCTACGCTCGGGCTATGACAAACAAAAAAGAACACTTTAGCGAAATGACTGTCGGTGACACGGTTCGGGCGCCCTACCAGCGATATCAATCGTGGTTTGGGCAACAGGACGTCATGCGATTGGCTAAGAAAGCGCAAGAAGCAGAAGCCTTCTTTCGGCGCACCGGAATCACATTCAACGTCTACGGTCAGGACGATGCGGAAGAGCGTTTGATCCCCTTTGATCTGGTGCCGCGTATTCTGTCCAATTCCGAATGGACGAAACTGTCGCGGGGGATTGAACAGCGCGTACGCGCGATCAACGCCTTTTTACACGATATCTACAACCGGCAGGAAATTCTGCGCGCAGGTGTCGTGCCGGTTGAGCTCGTGGCTAACAATAACGCGTTTCTGCCTGAAATGATGGATTTTACGCCAGCTGGCGGGGTCTATACGCACATCGTGGGCACTGACATTGTACGCACGGGCGAGGAAGATTTTTACGTGCTTGAAGACAATGCGCGCACGCCGTCGGGTGTGAGCTACATGCTCGAAAACCGTGAAACGATGCTGCAAATGTTTCCGGAACTGTTCAGTCAGAACCGTGTGCAACGCGTTAGCGACTATCCCAAAAACCTGCGCAGGTCGCTTGAAGCGTCCGCACCTGCAGGGTGTACGGGCAAGCCTTGTGTTGTTGTTCTGACACCGGGCATTCATAATTCGGCCTATTTCGAACATAGCTTTCTGGCCGACCAAATGGGTGTGGAACTGGTCGAAGGGCATGACCTGCGGGTTGTGGACGGTCATTTGGCCATGCGCACAACGCGCGGCTACAAAGTCATCGATGTAATCTACCGCCGTATTGATGATGAATACCTCGACCCTCTGACGTTTAACCCGGCTTCCATGCTGGGCGTGCCGGGTATTATGGATGTCTATCGCTCGGGCAATATTACCATCACGAACGCACCGGGAACGGGTGTGGCGGATGACAAAGCAATATACAGTTATGTGCCAGATATCATTGAGTTTTACACTGGCGAAAAAGCGATCTTGAAGAACGTCGAAACCTACCGTTGTTCAGAAACCGACCAGCTCAAGTATGTTTTGGACAATCTGGCGGATCTGGTGGTGAAAGAAGTGCACGGCTCTGGTGGTTACGGCATGCTCGTCGGACCTGCGGCGAGCAAGAAAGAGCTTGCGGATTTTGCCGACAAGCTTAGGGCAAAGCCTGCGAACTATATCGCACAGCCGACCCTTTCGCTTTCAACGGTGCCTGTCATGACCGAAAAAGGGCTGGCACCACGGCACGTCGATCTGCGCCCCTTCGCGCTGGTATCCCCGAATTCGATAAATATCGTGCCGGGTGGGCTTACCCGCGTTGCATTGACGGAAGGTAGCCTTGTGGTCAATTCAAGTCAGGGCGGCGGTACCAAAGACACTTGGGTACTGGAGAGCTGATATGCTGGGTAAGAACGCAGGTGGTTTGTTTTGGATGTTTCGTTACCTTGAGCGGGCAGGCAATACGGCGCGGCTGATCGAGGCCGGTTTCCGGATCGCCCTGACCCGATCGACAGATCCGGCCTCCGAATGGAAATCGGTCATCGTGACGTCTGCCTCGCAAAAATACTACGACACCAAATACGATGGATATGACAGCGCACAGGTCACAGACTTTTTGTTGCGTGATCCTGACAACCCTAATTCTGTTTTGTCCGTTATTCGTTTCGCGCGAGACAACGCGCGCATGGTGCGCACCGCTTTGACAACCGAAGTCTGGTCGGCAGTGAACGAGACATGGATGCTGTGGAACGATATTTTGAAGGAACCTGTTCCTGAAACAGACATCCCTGAAGTGCTTGCCTCGATTCGCCAGCAATCCGCGCTGGTGCGCGGGGCGCTATATGGCACGATGCTACGCAATGATATCTATGATTTCTGCCGGTTGGGCACGTTTATCGAACGTATGGACAGTACCGCCCGAATTATCGACGTAAAGTACTACGCCTTGCTGCCTGCCACGTCGTTTGTGGGCAGTAGTATGGATAATGTGCAATGGGAGATGATTTTGCGATCAGTCTCCGCGCACGCCTCTTTCCGCTGGGCAGTCGACGGGGGGTATAACGCACCCAATATTGCGAACTTTCTGATCCTTGATAAGCGTCTGCCTCGGTCGCTGGCGTTTTGCGCGTCGCAGATGGTCGAAAATCTGGAATACCTTTCGGATGATTATGGTGAGCGGTCGAAAAGCCTTATCATGGCGGAAGAGCTCAGCAAGTGCCTTAACTCCCGTGATATCGGCATGATATTTGACGAGGGTTTGCACGAATTTCTGACCAGTTTTATCGCCGATACGACCAATCTCGGGCGCCAGATAGAACAAGATTACAGGTTTAATGCTTAATGCTGCTCACCATCAAACATGTGACAGAATACACCTATAAAGAACCCGTGGAATTTGCGCTCCAGCAGGTCAGACTGCGACCGTTGGATTCAGCTGTTCAAATAGTGACAGGCTGGACCGTGGCCGTTGAGGGTGGCAAGGTTGAAACAAGCTACAAAGATCACTACGGAAATCATGTCGATCTGTTAAGCGCCGTGCGTGGCACGCAAAACCTGTCGATAACGGCCTCTGGCACGGTGGAGACACGCGATGCTGCAGGCATATACGGTAAAGTGTACGGACGTGCGCCACTTTGGCTGTTTGAGCAAAGTACGCCCCTTACGGAGTTTGGCCCTCATGTGAAGGCGCTGGCTAAGACACTATCGTCGGCGCAGGACACTTTGGGCGGATTGCACAGCCTGAGCGCTGAGATACTCAAGCGCGTGCCATACGAGTTAGGGCATACTCAATTCGCGACCGATGCCGAAACGGCAATCGAAATCGGCAAAGGCGTGTGTCAGGACCATGCGAATATATTTGTGTCCGCTGCCCGTTCAGTGGGTCTGCCAGCGCGATATGTGAGTGGATACCTGATGATGGATGATCGTGTCGATCAGGACGCAAGCCATGCTTGGGCCGAAGTTCACCTTAAGGATTTGGGTTGGGTCGGATTTGACGTGTCGAACGGTGTGTCACCGGATGAGAGGTACGCAAGGATTGCGATCGGGCGTGACGCGCATGATGCAGCTCCGATTTACGGATTGCGCGGGGGTACGGGCGACGAACGCCTCGTGGTATCTTTGCAGGTGCAGCAGTAAAGCTGGCCGCCGCGTCATAGAGCGCGCAGCCGACGATATTTGTGGTCTACCCGTAGCGATTTCGCGTTGGCGAAATTCAGGTGTTGATAAGCTCGGAGAGTTCTTCGGCTGCGTGAAACAGCGTTGACACTTTGGCTTCAAGGTCAGCAATGCCAAGCCGTTGCAATGGGGCATGTACCGACAGGGTAGACACCAGACGCTTTTGCATATCGTAGATCGGAACCGCAATCGCCCCCATGCCCTCCATGAATTCCTCGGCGTCGATGGAATACCCGCGCGCGCTTGTTTTTTCGAGTTCCGCCTTGAGGGTCGCCTTGTCTGTGATGGTCCCTGGCACGTGGTCTTCCAGAACAGCGTTTTCCAAAAACCGCTCTAGATAGGGCGCTCTGAGAGAAGAAAGGTACATCTTACCGCTCGCAGTGCAATGAAACGGCACTTGCGACCCTATGGGCAACTGAATGCGCAAAGGCCAATGCGTTTCCACCCGGTCAAGATACACCATCCCGTCGCGGTCCGGCGTGGCAATGTTGCAAGTTTCTCCAATCGTTTCAGCAACGCGCCGCAAAATGGTGAGCCTGACCATGCGCACCCGCTGTGATGACACAGTATCGACCGCAAGTCTTCTAAGGCGCGGACCGGGGCCATAAGAGCGGCCATCGATATCACGTTGTAGGAAGCCTGCTTCTTCGGCTGTGTGGAAAAGCCGATGCAGCGTAGGTTTGGGAAGGTTCAAGGTTTCTTTGAGGGAAGAGGGCGTGACCGGCACGCCTACTTTTGCAACCTCTTCAAGCAGGACCAACAACCTTAAGTTAGTTGGAATCTGGCCCTGCTTTTCTGGTTTTAGATCACCCGGCATATATTAGCTTCGCATTCTCATCTTTCAGGAAGCAACATAAGCGCCAAGTCGGGCGTCAATGCTACAAGAATCCACGTTGCCATCAGAGCAACTAGGTACATTGTAGAATATCTGAGCAACCGGAAGTAAGGTACACCGGTCACGCCGGACGCCACGTAAAGGTTCAGACCATATGGGGGAGTGATAAAGCCGATCGATGCGCCCACAAGGAACACCACCGCAAAGTGGATCGGATCAACACCTACGGAAACCGCAATCGGTGCCAGGATTGGCGCAAGGATGATCGTCACCGGTAGGGATTCAAGGATCATTCCGGTGACGAACACGATGGCCATCGCGGTGAAAAGAACGGCGTAGTAACCGCCCATGCCAATCACAAAATCACCGATGTACTCTTTCGCGCCGAGCGAAGACAGAACCTGTTGCATTGCAACCGACACCGCAATCAACGGCACCAGAATGCCGGTAATCTGCGCCGAGCGTGACACGATGGATGGTACGCTTGGCAGGGTGAAGCCTTCAACGACAAACATTGACATGAAGTTCTTTTCTTCGACCGGCACATTTGCGTCACTGCCCACAAGCTTGTTCAGCGGATAGCACAGCAACCCGACAAACACACAAAAGCCAACCGTGATGCCTGCAGCCTCAGTAGGTGAGAACTTACCGGTGTAGATACCCCAAAGCACCAGACCGATAGCAAAGAAGCCCAGCCAAGCACCAAACGCGGTTTTGACAACCCTCGCGAACGATAGTCCGATCAGGATGCCCCAGCCGTTGATGGTGCAGACGATAAAGGCCACGGTCATCATCGCGATAACCATCAGTGTTCCGGGTACGATACCTGCGATAAACAATTCTGAAATCGGCAGGTTCATCAAGAACCCGTAGACAATGAAGATGATCGACGGTGGAATGATGATCCCCACCGTGCCGCCCGCAGCAGCAGTCGCTGCCGAGAAGCGTTCATCATAGTTACCTTTGACCATTTCTGGGTGCAGCATCGAGCCGATCGTAGCCGTTGTTGCCGAGTTTGACCCAGAGATCGCCGCAAACAGTCCGCATGCTGCGATAGAGGCCATTGCAAGGCCACCGCGTAGCCACCCGAGGCAGGAATAAGCAAAGTTTGATAGCCTTCGGGCGATGCCTGACTGGTTGATCAAATCCCCGGTCAGAATGAACAAGGGCATTGCAAGCAGTGCAAATCCTTTGCTGAACACGTTGATCAATTCATTGCCCGTATTGGACAGGGGCAGATCAATGACAAAACTACAGCCGATCACCCAGTAGAAGATTACGAGCAATACAGGAGTGCCGAGCATGAAAAGAAAAGTCACGGCGAGCGATATTATTGTGATCCATGATCCGTCCGACATTATACGTCTCCCCCGATAACGGCTTGTTGTATGATCGGGGTGCCTGCCCGGTAATTGCGTAGGTCTTCCAGCCAGTTGCCGATCACGCGACCGGACATCAGGG
This sequence comes from uncultured Alphaproteobacteria bacterium, assembly GCA_963796445.1. Lineage (GTDB taxonomy): Bacteria > Pseudomonadota > Alphaproteobacteria > Rhodobacterales > Rhodobacteraceae > Roseobacter. The sequence goes on from CAWCLQ010000007.1 coordinate 217,563, forward strand.
TGAATGCAATTGGCACAGTGATGTAGAACCACCACTTCATGACGTCATCAACGCCATCGACCAATTGGAAGTTGTCCGCAGATAGCGCTGTGAAACGCAGCGACGTAGTAATTGCGATCCAGCAGAAACCAAGCCACAAAAGTGCGTCTATCGTCAGTGTTGCCATCTGACCTGTCGGGCTCATTTTGGAGCGAAATTCGCTAAAGCTCAGGTGGGTCCGAAGTTTCACGTTATAGGAACATGCAAACCACGCCATCACCATAAACAAAAATGGCGGAACCGTCGTCGACCCCGACCATTGATGCGAGAATACAAAGCGGTCAATAACGCCCCAGCAAATGATACCCGCAATGATGAGGTACATAGAGACAGAAATTCCACGCTCCAGATGCTTTTCCGCAAATGGAACAAATTGATAAAACAGATGCGCTATATAACCACAGACAAATGTAGCCACAAAACAGAACAGCCACATACCATCCGCGTCAAACGCCTGTCTCTTATCCCAGGAACTACCTGAGAAGAGTGCGGGAACAACAGCCACCGCTTCAGCCAAAATCGACATAAAGTCTCCCCCTCGCTTTTAGGAATTCCGCCTCAAACGGGCGGTATTTTTGATATGATAAAGGCTGACCCGTGCAAAAGCGCGGATCAGCCCAGTCTCATTGTGTGTAGAAGCCGGTATTAGGCTTTCCACCACCTGCGAGGCTCAACATTCTCTGGCAGTGTGTCGCCAGGAATATTGCGGACTTCGTTATAGATGTCCTGATATGTGTCCAGGCCGCCAGACCAGCCGTTAAGCCGCTCGCGCCACTGCTCCCAGAGCTGTGGTTGGAACTCTGGTGAACACATCTCTTCGGCTTTCTTGATCTCTGCTTCGGACAAGAACGCATTGCGCACGTCGTTTTGAGCAAAGATCGTATTTGGAAGCTGAGGATCGGACTGACCAACAGTGTTGATAAGCGCCACTTCGTTCGCTGCCTGCACATGAACCTGAGCGAGATAGGACAATTCCATCACTGCATCCTGCAGTTCACCGCCAAGGCTATCAAACACGGACGCAGACATAGCTGTGTGCTCTGTCCCGCAGAAGAAGTTCAGGTGGACTGACTGCGACACAACAGGTGACATGTTCGCATAGGCAACAGCAGAGGCCCATGTTTCCGCACCATCGATGAGACCCTGTTTCAGACCGTCAAGCGTTTCCTCCCAGGCCACGGGAACCGGGTTCAGGTTGAGCGCTTCCATAGCGATACGGCCAAGCTGCGTACCTGTCACACGGTTCTTCGTGCCTGCGAGTTCTTCGACAGATGTCACTGTTGGCTTGTCAGCAAAGTTCAGACCCAACTGAATTCCGCGAAGTTCAGCATGGCTGAACAGGAATTTCAGACCGTGGCGTTTTTCATAGGGTTCGCGCAGCAGTGCTTGAGACGCTGGAGAATACAAGAAATAATACTGATCCGCGCGGTTGCGGAACATATATGCGTAGTCGAGAACGTTCAGATATGGCGCGCCACCGGCAGAGTTTTGTGTTGACGCAGCATAAATATCGACAATTCCCTGCTGTGTTTTCTCAACACAGGAGGTTTGACCACAAATCTGGTTGTCGCCAATGAACTCAACACGAATCTCGCCGTCTGTACGGCTTTCGAGGTCGCGTGCGAATTCCAAGCAGCCGGCGCGTTCAATCAAAAGGTTGCGCGCGTTGAAACCCGAAGCGCCAAACTTCAGTGTATATTTTGCTTCCTTAGCAAAGCGTTTTTCATATGTAGATTCAGCAGCTTTCGCCAGATTTGCAAAGCTCATTGCGCCACCGAACGTACCGGCTGCCAAAAGTGTCGAACTCATACCATAACGGCCCGCAATTTTAAATAAATCGCGGCGCGATATGCCATTGATGTTGTTTGATGTTTTCATTCGTTCCTCCCTGAACGTCGATTATTGAGACCTGCGGTCCCAAAAAACACTAGTATGGTTTGTCATTTTTGCCTAGTGTTTTTTCAGTCTACACGGGAGGGGCTAACTTGGAAGCTGATTTTATCGTTATTGGTGCAGGGTCAGCTGGCTGTGTGCTGGCGAATAGGCTTAGCGCTGATCCCGCGAACTCGGTCATTTTGCTTGAAGCGGGGGGACGTGATCTGAACCCGTGGATCCATATTCCGGTGGGATATTTCAAGACGATCCATAACCCCAATGTAGACTGGTGCTACAAGACAGAACCTGATCCTGGCCTGAACGGTCGATCGATCGAGTGGCCGCGGGGCAAAGTTTTGGGCGGGTCATCATCGTTGAACGGACTGCTCTACGTGCGCGGGCAGCCGCAGGATTATGACCGCTGGCGTCAGATGGGCAATTCGGGTTGGGGGTGGGACGACGTGTTGCCGCTTTTCAAGCGCGCCGAGTGCAATGAGCGCGGCGCGGATGAGTACCATGGCGACCAAGGACCACTGTCAGTCTCGAATATGCGCATACAGCGTCCGATTACGGATGCATGGGTCGCGGCGGCACAGGCAGCTGGATACAAGTTCAACCCCGACTACAACGGTGCAGAACAAGAGGGCGTTGGGTTTTTCCAGCTTACCTCTCGCAATGGGCGGCGATGCAGTACGGCTGTCGCGTATCTGAACCCAGTCAAGAAACGCCCGAACCTGACCATCGTTACTCATGCGCAGGCCGATAAAATCGAAATTGAAGAAGGCCGTGCTGTCGGCGTCACTTACACTGATCGTGGTGGGCACTCCGTATCGGTCAAAGCGCGGCGGGAAATCATTCTATGCGGCGGCGCGATCAACTCGCCACAACTGCTTATGCTCTCCGGCATCGGTGAGCCAGAGCAGCTGGCCGACCACGGTATTGAAGTGAAAAAAGCTTTGCCGGGTGTTGGCAAGAACATGCAGGACCATCTGCAGGCGCGGCTTGTTTATAAATGCAACGAGCCGACGCTGAACGACGAAGTCTCAAGTCTATTCGGACAGGCCAAGATCGGGTTGAAGTATATGATGTTCCGCGCGGGCCCCATGACCATGGCCGCAAGTCTTGCGACCGGCTTTTTGAAAACCCGCAAGGACCTCGAGACGCCGGACATTCAGTTCCACGTGCAGCCGCTATCCGCCGAAAACCCTGGCAAAGGGGCGGATAAATTCTCGGCGTTTACGATGTCGGTGTGCCAGTTGCGTCCCGAAAGCAAAGGCGAGATACGGCTAAAATCCGGTAATCCAAGGGATTATCCCAAGATCATCCCAAACTACCTGTCGACTGAAACGGATTGCCATACGGTTGTCGAAGGAGTGAATATCGCGCGCCGGATTGCGCGCCACGCCCCTTTGACGTCAAAGATTTCAGAAGAATACCGACCCAACCCCTCTCTTGATATGGATGACTTTGATGCGACGCTCGACTGGGCGCGGAATAACACAGCGTCGATCTATCACCCTACCGGCACCTGTAAAATGGGAGACGGTTCAGATGCGGTCGTCGATCACAAGCTGCGTGTGCATGGCATTGCAGGTTTGCGCGTTGCGGATTGTTCAATCATGCCCGAGATCGTTTCGGGCAACACCAACGCACCAGCAATCATGATCGGCGAAAAAGCTTCTGATTTGGTGTTGGAGGCCGTTTAACGAGGCATCTATTGTCTGTGTGCTGCAAGAGGCAACGCAATATGCTTGGCATTGCGAACGATCTTGGTTTTGATGCCGAGGAATAGCGCGGGAACGTCCCGCGTCTTCTAGAAGTAAGCCATAACCATGACCGCAAGGTTTTTTTCTACTGCCAAAAGAGCCCCGCATTTGGGGCCTTTTCCGCTGGAGCGGCTGGTGCGTTGCAATATGCCGGACCTGAGCAGTGTGCCTGCGATGGAGAAAATGTCTTTTCGGCGTCCAGAAGACCGGCTGTCGATTGTAAATGCCATGGCCGAATATCAGGCGACTATGGATGCGATTCGTGACGGGCTTGTGAACAAGGCGCGAGCAACCATTCCGCAAACGCCCGTAGAGCGATCAGAGCACATGAAGGCCTTTGGGTATTTCAATGATGCCTCGATGGTTGGGATTGGACCTGTGCCCGATACCGCTATTTTAGCACGTCCTGTGCGTAACCCTGACATCGACCTGTTGGCAGAGGAATTGCGTACAAAACAGGTCAAGACGCTGGCGTCCGGTATCGACACCATTATGGCTGATTTGCGTGATAGTGTCTCCGCACCTCAGACAACGGTTGTGGATCACGCGCATGCATTGGTGTTTCTGGTCGATATGCCGCGCGATCCGCGCCCGGATGAGCAGGGGTGCGACTGGATTCAAGATGCGCAAACGCACCGCGCGTGTCTGCGGGCTTCTGAAACTGCGGTGGTGATTGCCAACTACATCCGTCTGCTGGGGTGGGACGCCAAGGCGCATACGCCAACTAGCACTGATGTTGACCTCAACCAATTGGCCGTCGCCGCGGGGCTCGCCACGGTCGAGGGTAGTCAGCTTTGCAATCCATACTTGGGAACACGGTTCGGTTTGGCGGTTGTGACGACGACACTTGACTTGGCGCATGATGCCCCGCTTGCTTCGATGTCCGCGCAGACTATGTTTAAGACAAGCGCGCCAGCCTGGTGGGTCGGTTATAGGACATCCAAATCCGCGTTAAACAGGGACCTCTTTGCGCGGCGCGACTTTGTGCAAGGCCCACATCCATTTGAGACGCTGAAACGGGTGGACACTCCTACCACTTACATTGACGAGGTGCGCGTGGCCCGGGTGCCGAAACGGGCGGATATGTTTGCCCGCGCGCAATTCGGGGATATGGGCAAAGCGGTGCAAAAGGCAGCATCGGGTGGGCAGTACGTTCGCAAATCCGCACCTTCCTCTGCACAGCGGCGGATGCTTGGCGCGTTTATTCTATTTCAGGATGGCCCGCATGCAAAAGACCCGGTTCAGGCCACACCCGAACAGAACGCAGCAAACGTCAAAGCGGCAAGCTATTTTCTGGGCATAGACGCGACCGGTATCAGCCGATGCCCGACATGGGCGTGGTACAGTCATGACGCGGCGGGCACCGCGATCGACCCGCCGCACGATCAGGCGATCAGCATGATTGTGGACCAGGGTTTCGAGACAATGGAAGGCGCGTCTGGTGATGACTGGATCAGCGTGGCACAGTCCATGAGGGCTTATTTGCGGTTCTCGCTCTTGGGTGGCGTGCTGGCCCGCCATATCCGCAATCTTGGTTACAGTGCCAAAGCACACACGGTGATGGACGGTGAAGTTCTACAGCCACCTTTGCTGCTTTTGTCTGGTTTAGGCGAAGTGAGCCGCATCGGTGAGGTGATCCTGAACCCGTTTCTGGGCCCAAGGCTCAAGTCCGGTGTCGTGACAACCGATATGCCGCTTGCGCATGACAAGCCGATAGACTTTGGCCTGCAAAGGTTTTGTGAAAGTTGCAATAAATGCGCGCGTGAATGTCCGTCGGGTGCCATCACGGCTGGTCCAAAGTTGATGTTCAACGGCTATGAAATCTGGAAGTCGGATAGCCAGAAATGCGCGACCTATCGGATCACAACCGAAGGCGGTTCGATGTGCGGGCGCTGCATGAAGACCTGCCCGTGGAACCTTGAAGGGCTGTTTGCGGAAAAGCCGTTTCGCTGGGCAGCAATGACCGTGCCTGCAGCGGCTCCGGCGCTTGCGCGGCTAGACGACGCGCTGGGCAATGGAGGTTTGAAACCCGTTAAAAAATGGTGGTGGGACATCGAACTATACGAAGATGGTGGCTACCACCCGGCGCGTGCACCGGTCAACGCACGGGGGTTGCAAACAGATTTGGATCTGCGCTTTGAGGATCAGACGTTGGCGGTCTATCCGGCGTCTCTTGCACCGCCGCCATGGTCGTACCCGTATCCGATGGACCGTGAGGCGGGCATTGCTGCTTATGCGGATATGATATCGGCTGAGGACTACAAAGCGAAACGCGCGGTAGGTGAAAGTGGCGCATGGGATCACGTTTACAGCTATGACGCAGACAGCCCTGTGGTGGAGGCCGTAGTCGGCACAGTTGAAAACATGAACGACCGGATCATCCGGTACGTTCTGCGCGCTGCAGATGGCACAGACCTGCCCGATTGGGAGGCAGGCGCGCATGTGGATGTGGTGATCGCGCCTGATACATTGCGACAGTATTCCCTGATGAGCGATCCGTGCGACCCTGGCAGCTACGAAATTGCGATCCTGCGAGAGGACGAAGGCGCGGGAGGATCACTCTTGGCGCACCGCATTTTTAACGCTGGCCGCCGTGTGATTATTTCCAAACCGATCAACCATTTCCCTTTGGCGGCTGACGCCAAGTACAGTTATTTGATGGGCGGCGGCATTGGTGTGACGCCGATGATAGCGATGGCGCACGCGCTTTTTCACAAGGCCGCGCCGTTTGAGCTACATTATTCTGCGACCACCAACCAAGAGGCAGCATTTGCCGAAAGTTTGCGGAACATGCCTTGGGCCGCGCAGGTGCAGATACATATCTCTGCATCTGGAGGGCGTGCTGATTTTGACTCGCTTCTGAAAGCCCACCCTGAGGGCGCACATGTCTATGCCTGTGGTCCCGACAATTATATGCAGGCCGTCATGGACGCCGCCGCGCGGCAGGGTCTTGCGCCAGACGCGCTGCATGTTGAATACTTCACAGTGCCTGAAACGCCAGAATATGAAGATCATCCATTTACTGTGGTGCTGCGAGATGGGCGCCGTATTTCCGTTGGCGCGGATTGTTCCGCAGCAGAGGCGCTGATTACAGCAGGGGTTGCGGTTGATCTCAAATGCTCTGACGGGTTGTGCGGCATTTGCAAATGCGGTCTTCGCGGTGGCGAGGTCGAGCACCGTGATTTTGTTCTGTCGCAAAAGCAAAGACAAACCGAGATCATTCTCTGCCAGTCAAGAGCCGCAAAAGCGAATGGTGTGATTGAACTCGATCTGTAAATGCCCCTCATTTGTGTAAATGACAGGTTATCCACAAGCGTGTCGGGCCGACGCAGCCACCTAGCCCAAAAAGATTAAAATATTTTGACAAATCGCTCGGCGAGACGGGCGCGCGCCCGTATAGTCTAAGGAAGAATCGGTAGCACCTTGGGGGTCCTATGAAACTTCACTCCATTAATACCACGCCGACCTCGGTGCATGTCCTCAATCTGGCACCCTCGGATGTGCCGCAATTTGTGCGCCATTGTGTAAAAGACAGGTCCCTGAGCAGTTTGGTGAAAGACCTCAACAATGATTTGATGTTCGGAAATGAGGATCAACGGCAAGAAGCGCGCAAGGCTTTGAGCCATATCGGTTTTCTTTAATATAATTCGCTGATGTAGGGTCAAGCTTGCCATTTGCCGGCGCAGCTGAACACCTGTGCGAAAGGATCACGCACGAAAGGATACGCCATGCGCGCCATGCAAGTCACTGAACTTGGCCAACCCCTTAGCCTTCAAGATCTGTCGCAGCCGACCGCAGCCCCAGGTGAAGTTGTTGTGCGCGTGCATACATGCGGGCTGAATTTCGGTGATACGCTGGCGATCAAAGGCACCTACCAAGAGCGGCCCGAGCTGCCGTTCACTTTGGGTATGGAATTGTGCGGAACGATCACCGAAGTGGGCGAAGGCGTAACAGATTTTGCCGTAGGTCAACGGGTGGCTGCATACTGCGGTTTTGGGGCGCTGGCAGATTATGCCGTAATCCCTGCGGGTATCTGTGTGCCAATTCCTGATGCCATGACGGCCGAGCATGCCGCCGCGTTCCTGATTACCTATGGGACCAGCCATGTTGCCCTGGACTATAAAGCGCGTTTGCAACCAGGAGAACGGTTGCTGGTACTTGGGGCGTCCGGTGGGATCGGGCTAACGGCTGTTGAGCTTGGCAAAATGATGGGTGCCGAAGTTGTCGCAGTAGCGCGTGGCGCGGACAAGCTCGCCGTGGCCAAGGCAGCTGGAGCAGACCATCTTATAAACTCTGAGACGGACGACATCGCTGGGGTTGTCAAGGCGTTGGGTGGCGCTGATGTGGTCTATGACCCGATCGGCGGTGACCAGTTCAAGGCCGCATTGCGCGCCTGCAGACCCGAAGCTCGGCTGATCCCCTTGGGATTCGCGTCGGGTGAGGTACCGCAAATACCCGCAAACTACCTGCTGGTAAAAAATCTGACGGTGATCGGGTTCTACTGGGGCGCTTATCCACGTTTGAACCCAAAGGTGGTGACCGACAGCTTCAAGGTTCTGACGCAGTGGTATGTTGAAGGAAAGATCAAACCACACGTCAGCAACGTGGTGCCGCTTGAGCGAGCGAACGAGGGGCTTGATTTGCTTAGAACGCGAAAGGCGACCGGCAAGGTCGTGGTCAAGGTCAGCTAGATTTCAGCATCGCTGGGTCAGCGTCTTTTGACCGGTGCACGCGCAACGACACGCGCCTTTTGCTTTTCGCGGACAAAGACAAATATGCCCGACGCTAATATCAGCCCCATGCCTAACCAAACCTCGAATAGGGGCAGCTCGGCAAAGATGATCCAACCCCAGAACACCGCCAAGGGAAGCCCCAGATATTCGAAAGGGGCGACGGTTGCTGCATCGGCCAAGCGGTAGGCCTGACTGAGGCAATAGCCGATAATGGCTGCATTGGCGCCAAGCCCGAAAATCACCCACCAGTCCGCAGGGTCAGGCCAGATCCACGCGCGCAGTAGAAACTGCAGGGAGGGATCGTCAAAGGCCGCTGCATAGCGCCCGTCCCCGACAATCCCGAAAAAGCCCAAGGATACGACGACGAATGCTGCGTGGATATAGACCGAAAGAGCCGATGCTTTGCTTTCGACACCCAGTTTGCGTGTCATCAGTTGGGTCATGGCATAGGTCAGGGCCGCAAAGACAGGTAAAAGCAGCACGATACGGGAGGCTTCAAGACTGTCCGCATCGGCCCAGGGCCGCTGCATGATAACCACGCCGACAAAGCCCACGACGACAGCGCTGAAACGCATCACTCCGACCTTCTCACCCAAGACAGGAATGGACAGCAGTGTGATGAAAAGGGGGGCCGCGAAAAAGAGGGCAGTGGCATCCGCCAGCGGCAAAGCGGCCAACGCTGCGAAATAGCTCATGTTCGCTGCGACAATCAAAAGTCCGCGGAGTATGTGCAAAAATGGCCTGCGGGTTTTCAGGATCTGTAAACCGCCTTCCATTCGGACCAGCGCAATCGAAAATACTAAACCAAGCGCGGAACGTAGAAAAACAAGCTCGTGCAGGGGGTAATCGCCCGACAACCGCTTGAACAGCATATCATTTACAGAGATTGCCAGAATACCAGCCACGACAAATAGTATGCCGAGTGTTGCCTTGTTGTGGTCTTTTGTAGTCATGCTTTGCGATAACATTTCACGCACGCCTGTCGAGCCGGAACGCGACATGCCGTGACGTCTGTGGGCAAACGCAGCTGGTTTGTGCATTTCTGCCCTGTCCTATATGGACTGCAAGCCGTATTTCGGCCACGCGCGACGTCAGGGAGGTATGAAATGAAGCCGATCTTGGAGATTGATGATCTGCGAAAAGCCTACCCCGACGGGTTTGAAGCGCTTAAGGGTGTGTCGCTTACGATCGACCCGGGCGAGATTGTCGCGTTGCTTGGCCCAAACGGTGCGGGCAAGACGACGCTGATTTCAACGGTATGTGGTATTGCACAGGCAACGTCCGGGCAGGTCCGGGTTGGCGGTTTCGAGATTAACCGCGATTTTCGTGCAGCGCGCAAGTTGATCGGGCTTGTCCCACAAGAGATCAACCTTGAACCCTTTGAGCGGGTTATAAACACGGTGCGCTTTTCGCGCGGGCTTTTCGGGAAGCCGCGAGATGATGCCAAGCTGGAGCAGATCCTGCGACAGCTTTCTTTGTGGGACAAGCGTAACAACCAGATCCGTGAACTGTCTGGTGGTATGAAACGGCGGGTACTGATCGCCAAAGCTCTTTCGCATGAACCGCAGCTTTTGTTTCTTGATGAGCCAACCGCGGGCGTTGATGTCGAGCTGCGCAAGGACATGTGGGACATTGTCGCCAAGCTTAAAGCGTCAGGCGTGACGATCGTTCTGACCACGCACTACATCGAAGAGGCCGAAGCGATTGCTGACCGTATCGGTGTGATCGCAAAAGGTGAGATGCTCTTGATCGAGGAAAAATCCCGGTTGATGCGCCGCATGGGGCAAAAGCAGCTGGATGTTCAACTGACCGAAGCGGTGGCCGAGATCCCTGAAATACTGCAAAAATACGATCTTGACCTCAGCGCTGACAGGATGACGTTGACCTATACGTACGACACACGCGGTGAAAGGACCGGTATTACCAAGCTATTGTCCGATGTGTCTTCTGCGGGATTGGTGTTGCGGGACGTGGTGACGCGGCAAAGCAGTCTGGAAGACATATTTGTTGATCTGGTCCACGCGGGCGAGGAGGCGGCACAATGAACTTTCTGGCGATTAAAGCGATTTTCGCGTTCGAGATGGCACGGTTTTTCCGGACCATCTCACAAAGCCTTCTATCACCTGTGCTTTCTACCGCACTGTACTTTGTGGTCTTTGGTGCCGCCATCGGCAGCCGTATCGAACAGGTGGACGGGGTCAGCTACGGCGCGTTTATTGTGCCTGGCTTGATAATGCTCTCGGTGACCACACAGGCGATTTCAAACGCCTCCTTCGGGATCTATTTCCCTAAATTCATCGGCACGACCTACGAGCTGTTTTCGGCACCGGTAAATTTTCTGGAAATTGTGGCAGGCTATGTTGGTGCGGCGGCTACCAAAGCGCTTATCATCGGGCTCATCATACTGGTGACGTCATTTCTGTTTGTGGATGTGCAGATCGCGCATCCGGTCGCGATGATCGTCTTTCTGGTGCTGACCTGTATCAGTTTTGCGTTGATGGGATTCATCATCGGTATCTGGGCAGGTAGTTTTGAGCAGTTGCAACTGGTGCCGCTGCTTGTGGTGACCCCTTTGGTCTTTCTGGGGGGCACCTTCTATTCCATTTCCATGCTGCCACCCGTATGGCAGACGGTTTCGCTTTTTAACCCTGTCGTTTATTTGATCTCCGGCTTCAGGTGGTCCTTTTTCGGCACGTCTGACCTGCCGGTTGGCCTGTCTTTGTTGGTCATTTTGGGGTTCACCGCTCTCTGTCTTGCTCTTATCGGGTGGATTTTCAAAACGGGTTGGCGGCTTCGTCAATGAAGGCACATTGCAAAACTCTTTCGACGCGTACCTTGTTTGCAGTGGGCCACCATTCTACATGACGACACATGAAACGTTGGATCCCTTTTTTGAAATCCGACCCGACCGTTGCTGTGCTGCGCCTCTCAGGTGTCATCAGCGCGGCGGGCCGTGGTATGTTGAACGACGCAACACTCGCGCCGGTGATTGAAAAAGCCTTTACGCGCGGCAAACCGTCTGCTGTCGTGCTTGAGGTAAATTCGCCTGGTGGCAGCCCTGTGCAGTCATCCCTGATCGGCGCGCGCATCCGGCGGATGGCCGAAGAGAAAGAGGTGCCCGTTCTTGCGTTTGTCGAAGATGTTGCGGCGTCGGGTGGCTACTGGCTGGCGGCCGCAGCCGATGAGATTTACGCAGATGACAGTTCTGTGGTGGGATCCATTGGCGTGATTTCTGCTTCTTTCGGCGCGCATGAGTTTTTGGCCAAACAGGGGATCGAACGCAGGGTTTATACGGCGGGTAAATCGAAATCGATGCTAGACCCTTTCCGGCCTGAAAACCCCGAAGATGTGGCCCGCCTGAAAGTGCTTTTGGAGGATATCCACCAAAACTTCAAAGATCATGTGTCGGCACGCAGACTAGGCAAATTGCCCGAAGACCGCGATCTCTTTACCGGAGAGGTCTGGCTGGCGAGGCGCGCGATTGAGCTTGGCCTTATCGACGGGATAGGGCACGTTAAACCGATAATGAAGGAACGCTTTGGCGAAAAGGTCAAATTTCGGCGCTACGGCGTGCGCAGACCGTTTTTGACCCGCTTTGGTGCGCAGGTCGTCGACGACGCACTGCACACCATCGAAGAGCGCAGCGCTTTTGCCCAGTTCGGTCTGTAAATAAATGATTTTCAAGATTGTTACCCTGTTTCTCGTTGTCATTGCCGTATTGGCGATGTTCGGGAAAATGCACTGGCTGGGCGGCAAACGGTTGGCGTCTGCCAAGTGTCGCTCGTGTGGACGCTACCGTATTGGTCGTGGCCCGTGCGCCTGCGGTGAAAAGGGTGGCAGATCATGATGCCATGGCTGCTTTCCGGCCTCGGGCTGGTGATACTGCTGCTGGCAGGTGACTCTCTGGTTAAGGGGGCAGTAAATCTCAGCTTGCGTCTAGGGGTGCCTGCGCTGATCGTCAGCTTGACGATTGTGGCTTTCGGAACATCCGCGCCAGAGCTTCTGATCTCTGTTCAAGCGATCCTTGATGACGCGCCGGGGCTGGCATTGGGCAACGTTGTAGGATCAAACACCGCGAACATTTTGCTCGTTCTGGGACTTCCAGCGCTTTTGGCTACGATGCATACGTCTGAGTGCAATACCCGCAAGACGTATATTTTTATGATGGCGGCGTCGATTCTTTTTATCGGTCTGGCCTACCGAGGTGTATTTGACTGGATATCCGGCGTGGTGCTGTTGGGTGCATTGGTTTTTGTGCTTGGAGATGCTTTCCGTGATGCGCACAAACACAGAAATGCCGAAAAAGAGGCTGATGAAGAAGAGCCAGAAGGCGCTGATCCAAATATGCCTGGGTGGCGCATCGCCATCTTCCTTGTTTTGGGGCTTTTGGGCTTGCCGCTGGGGGCCGACCTGCTGGTCGACAACGCAACTATTATCGCCAAGGAATATGGCGTGTCCGATGTTGTTATCGGTTTGACACTGGTGGCCGTCGGAACTTCTTTGCCCGAGCTGGCAACAACTGTGATGGCCGCACTGCATCGAAAGGCGGATGTGGCGCTTGGCAATGTGATCGGCTCCAATATGTTTAACCTGCTGGCGATCATCGGCATCTCTAGCTTTGTGGGCACCATCCCAGTTGACCCTGCGTTCTTGCGGTTTGACCTTTGGGTCATGCTGGGGGCGTCGGCTTTGTTGCTGCCGTTTGTGTTCTTCGGGCTGAATATTACGCGTGTTTGGGGCGTCGTCCTCTCAGCGCTCTACTTAGGTTATCTGCTGATCGTGCTGACGTAATCCGGGCGGAGGGATTTCAAATGAAGAACGCTTTGGTCACTGGAGCAGGGCACCGACTGGGTCGGGCAATGGCTTTGTATCTGGCAGAGCGCGGATATGCCGTTGCTGTGCACTACGCCAGCTCCAAAGACGGAGCAGATGAAACGGTAGCCCTGATTGAGCAGCAAGGTGGTCGTGCAGTAGCATTACAGGCGGACATGCTTGATGACGCGCAGGTCGATCGTTTGTTTGACGACGCGCGTACTGCATTGGGTGGCGATATCACCTGTCTCGTAAACAATGCCTCTATTTTTGAACACGACACGATACAGAGCGCCACGCGCGAGACGTGGGATCGACATATGCAGAGCAATTTGCGTGCGCCGTTTATTTTGACCCAGAAACTGGCGGCACAAGAACTTGCGGCAGGTAAAGACGCGGCCGGAGAGCCGGTCTCGGTTGCAGTAATCATAAACATGATTGACCAGAGGGTCCGCAAATTGACGCCCGAATTTATGACCTACACGTTGGCGAAAATGGGGCTTTGGGCAATGACGCAGACCACGGCACAGGCGCTGGCACCTGCGATCCGGGTAAATGCGATCGGGCCTGGTCCAACGCTACAGGGCGCGCGCCAGGCCCCTGAACAATTCGCACGCCAGCGCGCCAGCACGGTTCTGGAACGTGGTGCAAACCTGCAGGATATCACAGCGGCCCTTGGCTATATTTTGGATGCGCCAGCAGTTACCGGACAGCTTCTTTGTATCGACGGCGGACAGCATCTTGGATGGCAGACGCCGGACGTTCTGGGTGTCGAATAAGAGGTAGGCACGGAAAGTTTTGCACCTTCTCACCATGCGTCATAAATCCGTCATGAAAATGCCTTTATTTTCAGTGCCTTGCTTGCGGGAAAAGAAAATATGCAATATTATCAATAAGTTAAAAATGTGCCTATTTTTTGTGCGATCCGGCGAACTGCTCAGAACACAACGGAAATTTCCGGATGACGGTAAGTTATCTGCAGAGTTGTCCACAGGTTTCGTGGACACCTTAAGGCTTGAAGCCAGTGCCGTTAAAGTGCAGGTCAAAAGGGAATCATGTAACGTGTGGAATGACTAGTTTGGTGGACACTCATCCAGAGGGTGCAAAGTTCGGGCACGAGATAATATACGGGTATCTCAAGACACTCGATACATCACCGGGTGTTTACAGGATGTTGGACAGCGAAAGCCGTGTGCTCTACGTGGGCAAGGCCCGCAATCTACGCGCCCGGGTTTCAAATTATACCCGCCCAACGGGACATTCTGCCCGCATCGCGCGCATGATTTCAATGACCGCGTCGATGATGTTTCTGACGACCAAGACGGAAACTGAAGCGCTGCTGCTTGAACAAAACCTGATCAAGCAATTGAAGCCAAAGTTCAATGTCTTGCTGCGCGATGATAAAAGCTTTCCCAACATTTTGGTCACGGCCACGCACGCCTTTCCCCAGATCAAGAAACACCGTGGAGCCAAGAAGGAAAAAGGCAGCTACTACGGCCCTTTCGCCTCAGCGGGCGCGGTGAACCGAACTCTCAACCAATTGCAGCGCGTCTTCTTGCTACGAGACTGCGCGGACACAATGTTCGAAAGCCGGACGCGGCCATGTTTGCAGTACCAGATCAAACGCTGCTCGGCGCCTTGCGTCGGTAAGATCAGCGCGGACGACTATGCCCAGACGGTCAGAGATGCTGAGAAATTCTTGACCGGCAAAACAACAGATATTCAGGCGCGTCTCGCGCAAGAGATGTCGGCGGCGTCTGAGGCGATGGAGTTCGAGCGCGCCGCCGCCTTGCGCGACCGGATCAAGGCGCTGACACAGGTGCAAACCGCTCAGGGGATCAACCCGAAAGGTGTCGCCGAAGCGGATATCGTAGCTCTACATCAAGAGAACGGCCAAGCTTGCGTTCAGGTCTTTTTTATTCGCGCCAATCAGAACTGGGGCAACCGCGACTACTATCCTCGCGTGGGGCCTGACGTTGACCCTGCAGAGACGCTTGAGGCGTTTCTGGGCCAGTTCTACGACACTAGGGAGCCGCCACCCCAGATCATTCTGAGCAACGAGATCGAAAACCCCGATCTGATGGCCGAGGCTTTGTCAGGCAAACTGGGCAAAAAAGTCGAGCTGCTTGTGCCCCGGCGCGGCGAAAAGGCCGAACTGGTTGATGGAGCTCTGCGCAATGCACGCGAAGTCATTGGCACGAAAAATGGCGGAAAGTGCGACACAGGCCAAACTGATGGCAGGGCTGGCGGAGGCGTTCAGCCTGCCCAAACCGCCCGAACGTATCGAAGTCTACGACAACTCGCATATCCAAGGCGCATTTGCGGTTGGTGCAATGATCGTTGCAGGGGCTGACGGGTTCATGAAGAACCAGTACCGGAAGTTTAACATAAAGGGCGAAGAGCTTACGCCCGGCGATGACTTTGGTATGATGAAAGAAGTGCTGACCCGCCGCTTCAAAAGGCTCATCAAAGAAGACCCTGACCGTAAGGAAGGGCACTGGCCTGACTTGTTGTTAATCGACGGTGGGGCGGGGCAGGTCAGCGCTGTGGCGTCCATCATGAAAGAATACGGCGTCGATGACATTCCGATGGTCGGTGTGGCAAAAGGCGTTGACCGTGATGCTGGCAAAGAAGAATTCTACCGTGTAGGGCAGCGTCCTTTTGCGTTGCGGCACAATGATCCGGTTCTCTACTTTGTGCAACGCATGCGCGACGAAGCACACCGGTTTGCCATCGGCACACATCGCGCAAAGCGGGCAAAGGCAGTAGGTGCGACGCCCTTAGATGAAGTGCCCGGTGTAGGGGCTGCGAGGAAACGCGCCTTGCTGGCGCATTTCGGATCTGCCAAGGCAGTGGCACGTGCGAACCTCAGTGATCTCAAAGCTGTTGAGGGCGTATCAGTGGCGCTGGCGGAAAAGATCTACGACTATTTTCACGAACGGGGTTGATCCGGCGGTCGCTCTTGCAGAGCGACACCTTGCTATGTGCTTTTCTGACGAAAAGCGGCGCTGGGGAACCGTCGTGCGTCGTTGCTGCTTTCGTCCAGAAAATTGGCGTTGTATGGTAAGCGCATGAGAATGACGATCCCAAATATTCTGACGATCATACGGCTCTTGGCCGCACCAATGGTCGCCGTGATGTTTTTATACTTCACACGCCCTTACGCGGATTGGTTTGCGCTTATTCTCTTTGTGACTGCGGCGGTTACAGACTGGTTTGATGGCTATCTTGCCCGCGCATGGAAGCAGGAAACAAAGCTGGGGACAATGCTGGATCCGATTGCCGACAAGGCAATGGTCGTGATTGCCTTGATGGTTATCATCGGTTTCTCAAGCTGGTCGCCTTGGTTGGTGTTGCCAGCAACAGTGATCCTTTTTCGAGAGGTTTTCGTGTCTGGGTTGCGCGAATTTTTGGGGGATACCGCGGGCACGCTCAAAGTGACGAAGCTCGCCAAATGGAAGACAACGTGCCAGATGGTGGCGATTGCCGTTCTCTTTTCGCATGGGGTCTTCGAACACTATCTGGGTATGTCCGCCTGGGGTATGGATCAGGCGATGATGGACGCTATTTTTGCGGGGCAAGCGCCTGATTTGCAGGGCCTTCGCTGGAAGCATACCGCGATGGAATGGGCAGGATCGGTCGGCTTGAGCCTGCTGTGGGTTGCTGCGGCTTTGACGCTGATAACTGGTGTAGATTATCTTATGAAGGCGATGCCTTACCTGAAGGATGATAACGGATGAATGTGCTTTATTTTGCTTGGGTGCGCGAACGCATTGGAATTCCGCGCGAAAGCGTTGAGACCACAGCTGCAACAGTCAACGACCTGGTGGCTGAGTTAAGCGCAAGAGAAGAGCGCTATGCTGCGGCATTCGCCGATACCACCGCGTTGCGCGTCGCTGTCGATCAGGAACTGACCAGTTTCGACGCACCTTTGGCAGGTGCTCAGGAAGTAGCCTTTTTCCCGCCGATGACAGGCGGTTGAGCCATGCGGATTTCCGTTCAGAGCGCGCCCTTCGATTTCGGACGTGAAGCACAACGGTTTGCCGAGGGGCATTCGACAATGGGCGCTATTGTGACCTTTACCGGCGTGGTCCGTGACACCGCTGATGACAGTCTTGTTGCGATGGAGATCGAACACTACCCCGGCATGACGGAAGCGGCATTGACCAAGATTGCTGAAGAAGCGTCAGCGCGGTGGTCACTGGGTGATGTGCTTGTGGTTCACCGGTACGGCAGCTTAGCGCCGGGTGAGATGATCATGATGGTTGCGACCGCATCGCGGCATCGCAAGGATGCCTTTGAAGCGGCAGAGTATCTTATGGATTACCTCAAATCGCGGGCCCCCTTTTGGAAACGTGAGGTGACGTCTGGAGGTGCTGAATGGGTCGCGGCGCGCGATGAAGATGAAGATGCTTTGGAACGCTGGTAGGCGGAAGCGCATGTTTTACAGCGCTGCTGCCACACTACTGCTTAAGGTCGAATAACCCTGCATGCTGCAGTAGCTTAGAGGCGAAATGTCCGCCGGCAGCCGCCCAAGTGGAAGAAGCTTGCAAACGACTTGCCGCATTCAATTTCGTCCCGAGGATCGAAAATCAATCGCTTTTCCGCTGCTCATGGACCTCAGAGCGTATTTGTTCAGCCTCATGGCGGGCTTCTCGCAATCCTTCCATGGCCGCGCGAAGTTCTGCTTCGGTCTGTGCGAGTTGGTTGGTGAGTTCCGCTTCGCGTTGTTGAAGGTAGGTGATGGCCTGATCGCGGGTCTCTTCTGCTTCGTGAAGCTCTTGGCTCATCCGATCGAGCTGTGCGACGTCGTCAGCTGCGACGCGCGTAAAGCGGTGAACCAGCCAGTTTGCAAACCACCCCAGACAAAAGGCAACAAACAGCATTATTGCGGTGGCAAGCACGAATTGCGGGCTGCTCATGCTGTCTTCCTTTCCTTACGCGAGACGACTGCGTTCATTCCTCTGCAGCCTCTCTATCGTTCTTTTCCGCGATACTTTCCAGTGTAGATTCGCCTTCAGGAATGCTGGGTTCGGGCCTTATCCAACGGAAGGCAATCCGGCGGTTGGCTTCTCTACCGGCTTCGGTTCCATTGTCTTCAATCGGTTCCGTTTCGCCGTAGCCTTTTGCGATAAAGCCGCCGGTCAACACGCGCCGTGCTCTGAGTTCATTAAGGACGGATTTAGCGCGCGCCTGGCTCAGAGAAAGGTTCATCTCTTCGCGGCCTTGGCTGTCGGTGTGACCTTGGACCTCAAGTCGAATATCGCCGCACTCTTCCAGAACTACGGCGATCGCATCCATCGTTGTCTGTGCAGAGGGGTCGAGTGTCGCTGATCCAGGTTCAAAATTGATTTTTCCGTTCGCGATGATCTCGGCGATGCGCGCTTCGCATTCCTCTGGTGTCGGTAGGGCCGCGATAGGGTCCAGCGCTTCGACGTAGGCCACGTCAATTTCAAATGTGCTGTCATCGCCGAGCTTGTCCAGGATCAGGCGCGTGATGGCATCGCTGGTTTCAACATTACCCGAGCGACCGGATACGCGCAGCAAATCGGGTGTGATCGTAACGGCGCCGCTTTCAAGAAGCCCCAAGGCTTCAATGCCGGTGATGACGCGTGTCACCCAACCAGCTGGCAGGTTCGGCACGATACGAGCCGCCGTATAAACACTGCCCGAGCCGAAGCGCGCTTTTGCAAAACTGTCGACGACACTGCGCATCTCTTGGTCGTTGATGCGGCCTCGCAATTGTACCTGGCCCTCCGGGCTTAGTGTTGCGATGAATTCTGCAGGACCGCTTTCTTCGCTTTCCGACAAAGGCAGAACAGCCTTGAGAACAAAGACCTCGGGTAATGCGCTTTCCAATTCGCCAATAACCCGGTCGAAAAGGGCGGGATCCGTCCCTTCAACCGCAGCCAATGTCACCTCTGCATCCGAGAATGTTATATTGCCAGCGCCTAACTCTGCCAATGCATCAATAGCTGTCTCGACGGCGTCCGCCCATCTTGGCGTTGGCACACCCATACCTAGTGTGCATCGCCCCGGTCCTGTCAGCCCTGCTCTGAAAGCGGCATCCAGAATGCGTGTCTGTGCGACTCGTGAATCCGCTGAACAGGTATCAAATCGTGTACCATTTTCGTCCATCACAAACCTTAGCGCAAAGGGCGTAATTACAGGGCGCGGGGCTGTGATGTTCAGTGTCACACGCAGTGCGGGCGGTGCCGCACGGCGCAGCCGTGCCTCCATCTCGGCCTTGTCGTTGGCGTCATTTGCAATGGCAGTGATTGCAACCCGCCCCGCATCGACGGACACCTTTGCGCGGGGCAGGTCTTCAATCGCGCGCATTGCATAGGCCAGCGCGTCTTCCCAGCCGGTCGGCGCAGGATAGTCTGCCGTTTCCAACAGATCTGTCACTTTCACGTCGCCCATGGACGAAAAGCCCTCAATTACGCTTTCACGGTCACTGCTTTGCGGTATCAGGCCAATCACTGTCAGACCTGATGAGTTGCGCAAAACCTCCGCAGAAAACCTTGGTGGGTCCAGATCAGCAACTGCGGCCACATCCATTTCGTCGATGATGCGCGAGGCGTCGACCATCGAACCCGCGAGGCTTAGCGCGCGGAAGCGGAGCGCCTCTGTTGGCGCACGTCCACCCATTAAAACGCGCAGACCGTCCGCTTCGACTTCCGCCCAGGTCAAACCGTTTCGGTCAAGGATGTAGCGTACTTCGGTTTCGGTATTGTCTTCGATTAACTGCACCGCGAAATTTGCAGCGAGCAAAGCCGCTGCACAGGCCAGAGAGAATGCTGTCGCAATGAAATGTGAGCGAGAGAGGGTCATGTCATCCTAAGACAAGTTTATCTGAATGTTGTGATACGCGCAGGCGGCGGGTGTTTCAATCACAGGAAAAGTGCAGCGACAAAAAAGACAAGCGGGATCATGCCGGTATCCCGGTTGGCGCGAAAGAGTTGCAGCAGTTTCGCGTTATTTTCGGTGTCAAAGCCGCGCAACTGCCATGCCATGTGCCATCCCATAGCCCACGGTCCGGCCAAAGCTACGACCAAGGCGAGCACATTTGCTGTGTCGATTGCAGCAAAAATGACAGCGATCCCCATCAATCCGACGGTCGCCATCAAAAAGCGTCTAAGCCAGCTTACGGTTTTGTCTCCAAAGAGCCGTGCGGTTGATTTTATCCCGATCAGTGCGTCGTCTTCGGTGTCCTGATGCGCGTATATGGTGTCGTAAAACAATGTCCACGCAATACCAGCAAGATACAGCACAACCGCAGGCGCATCCAGCTGACCGCTGTGTGCCGTCCACGCAAGCAGCGCACCCCAGTTAAAAGCGATTCCCAAGAACACCTGAGGCCACCATGTGAAACGTTTTGCAAAGGGGTAAATTGCAACCGGCAACAGCGCGAGAATGCCAAGCTTGATTGCGGCCACATTGAACGTGAGCAGAATGCAAAAGGCCAGCAATGCCTGAATGCACAACCACACGAAAGCGCCACGGACTGAAACCTGTCCTGAAGGGATGGGCCGGGATCTTGTACGTTCGACCTGCCCGTCAAAATCGCGGTCGGTGATGTCGTTCCAAGTGCATCCGGCTCCGCGCATCAGCCAAGCGCCGATGGCGCAACCAAAGGCGATCCATGCGTCATGCCAGCTGGCACTTTGGGTGCTCAGCATCGACAGGCTCAGGCCCCACCAGCAGGGGATCAGCAAAAGCCATGTGCCAATCGGGCGGTCCGCGCGGCTGAGGCGCAGGTAGGGCCGTGCCGCGCGTGGCGCATAGAGGTCAACCCAGTTGTCTTTTACCGCATCGGCGACCTGACCATCTGGCGTTGGCGCGGGCTCTTGCATATGTATCTCCTATGGACCGTATCGAGACAGCCAAAATCCGCCTTTATGTAGAGCACCCTTTGGGGGAGGCGCAAACGGTTCCTGTAACTCGGGAGCAGGCACATTACCTTTTCGGGGTGATGCGTCTGGGGCCAGGGGCCTTTATCAAGGTTTTTGACGGAATTACGGGCGAATGGCTGGCAGAGGTTGTTCAAGCTGGCAAGCGGGGCGGTGAATTGCGCGTTGTGCGCGCGTTGCGGAAGTTGGAGAGGCCCGCCGATGTTTGGCTCATCTTCGCGCCAATCAAGAAAGCACGCACGGATTTCATCGTTGAAAAAGCGGTCGAGATGGGCGTGGCCAGGATTTTACCGGTGCAAACTGCGTTCACCAATTCGGGACGTATCCAGCGCGACCGCCTGCAAGCGCATGCAGTCGAGGCGGCAGAGCAATGCGGAGCGACCTATGTGCCAGAGGTCGCTGATATGGTCCGGTTTGATCGGTTGATGTCTGGCTGGGACGCAGAACGCCGCATACTGTTTTGTGATGAACAAGAGGCCGGTGCGACGCCGCAAATTCCGCTTGAGCCAGGCCCTTGGGCTGTGTTGATCGGCCCCGAAGGTGGTTTTTCTCCGCCTGAGCGTGCCAAGTTGCATAAGCTGGCGCATGCGTATGCAGTCTCACTCGGTCCACGTATTTTACGGGCGGATACAGCTGCGGTGGCCGCCTTGACGCTGTGGCAGCACACATTGGGAGACTGGAAATGATCCGGCCCGAAGCAAGAGAAGATTTAATGCGTTGGCGCGAGGCCTTGGCGGGTATTGCTGCATTGCTATTGGGCGCGTGGTGGCTGGCCGGAAACAGTCAGGTTCTTGTGTTACCTGCCGTGGCGCTGATTGTTCTTGGTGTGGCTCTGATCTGGATCGGTGTACAGCGCGCGCGGTTTCGCGGCGAAGGGCAGGGCCCCGGCACTGTAGACGTGGACGAAGGCCAGATCACCTATTTTGGCCCGCTGACGGGTGGTGCCGTGGCAGTGCGCGAAATCACCCGCGTCACACTTGATCCAAGCTTGCACCCTAAACACTGGCGGTTGCGCCAAGGCGGATCGCCTGAGTTGTTGATTCCCATCAATGCAGAAGGTGCTGAGCGTTTGTTTGATGTTTTCGCGACCCTTCCGGGGCTGCGGATGGAACAGGCGCTCGTAGCGCTGAAAACGACAGAAAAACACCCTATTGTGATCTGGCAGCGTGACTTATCTATTTCCGCACAGACTGCTCTTCATTGACACGCGGCTGAATTCGGCCCATCCCTTTTCGACCCGAGTGATCACGAACAAACGGAGCCTCCCCCATGTCCATTCCACAATCAGGCGGTGGCCCCATCACGTCTTACGACCAGTTGGCAGCCTATCTCGAAAGTGGCTGCAAGCCTAAAGAGGACTGGAGGATCGGCACCGAGCACGAGAAATTCGGCTACTGCAAAGACAACCTGCTGCCGCTGCCCTACGAAGGCGCGCGGTCGATCCGCGCCATGCTTGAAGGGCTGCGCGACACGTTCGGGTGGGCGCAAGTGCTGGAAGACGGCAAGATCATCGGTCTGGAAAAAGATGGCGCAAACGTCAGCCTTGAACCCGGTGGCGCGTTGGAGTTGTCAGGCGCACCGCTCGAGACGATCCACGAGACATGCGATGAGGTTAATTCCCACCTGCGCGAGGTCAAAGAAGTGGCTGACCGGATTGGCGCGGGTTTTATCGGCTTGGGGGCCGCGCCCGTTTGGACGCACGATCAAATGGACCTGATGCCCAAGGGCAGGTACAAACTGATGAACGATTACATGGGCCGTGTTGGCACCATGGGGCGTATCATGATGCGCCGGACCTGCACCGTTCAGGTCAACCTTGATTTCGGGTCCGAGGCGGATATGGTGCAAAAAATGCGCGTGGCCTTGGCCTTGCAGCCCGTGGCTACAGCCCTTTTCGCGAACTCGCCGTTTTTTGAAGGTAAGCCGAACGGTCATAAATCCTGGCGCGCACGGTCTTGGCGCGAACTAGATGCGTCGCGCACTGGCATGCTGCCATTTGTTTTCGAGGATGGTTTCGGGTTCGAACGTTGGGTCGAATACGCGTTGGATGTGCCGATGTATTTTGTCTATCGCGACGGCAAATATATTAACGCGCTCGGCATGTCGTTCCGCGATTTCCTCAAAGGCGAATTACCCGCACTGCCGGGAGAGATAGCAACGCTGTCCGACTGGGCGGA
The DNA here is from genome assembly GCA_963796445.1 of uncultured Alphaproteobacteria bacterium. Taxonomy (GTDB): domain Bacteria; phylum Pseudomonadota; class Alphaproteobacteria; order Rhodobacterales; family Rhodobacteraceae; genus Roseobacter. Next base: position 240,878 of record CAWCLQ010000007.1, read on the forward strand.
TCACCTGACGACCGCTTTCCCAGAAGCCCGGATGAAGAAATATATTGAGATGCGCGGTGCCGATGGCGGCCCGTGGCGCAGGCTATGCGCGCTGCCCGCCTTTTGGGTGGGTCTGACCTACGATCAAGAGGCATTGGATGCCGCGTGGGATCTTGTCAAAGACCTTGATGCCGGAACGCGCGATGCACTGCGCGTCGTGGCCTCCTCGCATGGGCTGCAAGGCGAGGCCAATGGCGTAAAGCTACATGACCTGGCGCGCGAAGCAGTAGCCATCAGTCACATGGGGCTGAAGAATCGCGCGCGTGCCGGTGCCGGTGGTATGGTGCCGGATGAAACGCATTTTCTGAATGCACTGCATGAAAGCGTTGAAAGCGGGCAAGCGCCAGCAGATGAACTGCTGGAACATTACCACGGCGACTGGAACGGCGATCTGAACCGCATCTATGCCGAGTATTCGTACTAGGCCAAAGGTTAGCGCAAAATGTGGACGCCGCATTTCGCATGGCGCACGACACGTGCCGCCGTGGAACCCAAGAAGTAGTCTTCAAACCCGGGTTTATGCGAAGCGATGACAATACAGTCGGTGTCATGGGATTTGCTGTATTCCAGAATGCTTGAATACGCGTGCCCATGGATGACGACCGCCTCAACGGGGGTACCCACAGTCTTAGCAATCTCGTTCAGGTGATCCACAGCTTCGTTGTGATGACGTTGCGCGAGCCCTTCGGGCAGATACGTAGTCGCGTAGGAAGGGATGTCCTCCATCACGGTCATAAGGGTGATTTTCCCACCTTTGTTGAGCAGTTCTTTGGCAACGCGCAGTGACGCGCTTGCCCGTTCACCGTGATCGAAAACGACAGGCACCAGTATGTTGTTGTACATGTGTACTCTCCTTACAGTTTCGCGAACGATAGCACAGGATGGCGCTCGCGGCTTTGATCGAAATCACAGCATGCGCGATTGCCTGTTGACGCGACAGGGATATCAATGCGTTGAAAGTGCAAGACCTCTTTTATATTGGCCCCTCAATTTTTCCTCCAAACGCAAAAAGCCCCAGCCAAAAAGGCTGGGGCTTTTAAGTGTTCAGCGACTAAAATCTTACTGTGGGACGTCGCCAGCTACGCCTTCGACGTAAAAGTTCATGCCCGCGAGTGTACCATCATCGGCAGTCTCACCTTCAGCAAGCCACACTGAGCCATCCTGCTTGTTAATCGGGCCGGTAAACGCATGGTAAGACCCGTCCGCCAACGCGGCTTTCAGGGCCAGCGCTTCGGCTTTGACCTCTGCAGGTACTGCGTCGGTGATCTCGCCGATGCCTACCATGCCATCACCGATGCCGTTCCATGTATCGACGCTTTCCCATGTGCCGTCCATCGCCGCACGTGTACGCTCGATGTAGTAAGGCCCCCAGAGATCGAGGATCGCACTAACGCGAGGGTAGGGCGCGTAGGCCGTCATATCAGATGCCTGACCGAAGGCTGCAACGTTGCCTGCTTCCTGAGCTGCCGCGTGCGGCGCTGTCGAGTCAGTGTGCTGAAGGATCACATCTGCACCCTGTTCGATCAGTGCCTTGGCCGCGTCCGCCTCTTTTGCAGGGTCGAACCATGTGTAGGCCCATATGATCTTGAATTCGACATCTGGATTTGCCTTCTTAGCATGGATGTAGGCCGAGTTGATGCCGCGGATCACTTCGGGGATCGGGAAGGAAGCGATGTAGCCGATGATGTTGCTTTCGGTGATGCTGCCCGCGATGTGCCCTTGTACGGCACGGCCTTCATAAAATCGCGCGGAGTAGGTCGAAACATTCGGGTGCAGGCGCTTGTAGCCTGTTGCGTGTTCGAACTTTATATCGGGGAACTTGGCCGCGACGTTGTTTGTCGCGTCCATATAACCGAAGGACGTCGTAAAGATCACGTCGGCACCATCGAGTGCCATCTGCGTCATGACGCGCTCGGCGTCAGGGCCTTCTGCCACGTTTTCAACGAAGACGGTCTCGACCGCATCGCCGAATTCTTCTTCGACCGCGAGACGGCCTTGATCGTGCGTGAAGGTCCAGCCGCCGTCGCCGACGGGTCCCACGTAGACAAAGCCTACTTTGGTCTTTTCATGCCCGTCGGCCATCGCGCCGGACGCAAGGCCAAGCGCAAGTGCCGCGCCGGCAAAAAGGGTGGTGAGTTTCATGTTCAGGTCTTCCCCATGGTTGAACCGCCCCTGTACCGGGGCGCTGAATTACCTCTAACTTGAGGCGTGGAATGTCCGGCCCAAAGAGCCGGGGGCAGCGCTCTTATCCGCAGACAGGATAACCAGCACGATGATCGTGATAACGTAGGGTGACATTGCCAGATATTCGACAGGAATGGCAACGCCAGCGCCCTGTAAATTCAACTGTAATTGCGTGATTCCGCCAAAAAGATAGGCACCTAAAAGGACACGCCATGGCTTCCATGACGCAAACACAACTAGGGCGAGCGCAATCCACCCGACGCCTGCTGTCATCCCTTCAGTCCATTGCGGGACGCGGATGAGGCTGATGTAGGCGCCACCCATCCCGGCACAGGCCCCGCCGAACATAATCGCCAGCGTTCGGATGCGCACAACTTTATACCCTAACGCGTGCGCCGCATCGTGATTTTCCCCAACCGCGCGTAGTACCAGACCGACGCGCGTAAACTTGAGCACGGCCCAAACGGCGGCCACCAAGAGTATTCCGAAATACAAGATTGGATCGTGCGAGAACAAGATTGGCCCCACGACCGGAATATCCGCCAAAGGACCAAAATTAATGTCCGGCATGCGCGGTGGTTTAATTCCGACATAGCCTTGCCCGATCAATGCAGACAAGCCCAGCCCAAACAACGTAAGCGCTAGTCCCGATGCCACCTGATTGGCCAGCGTGACTTGTGTCAGAAAGGCGAAGAGAAGACTAAGCAGCGCCCCTCCGACCGCAGCCGCGATAAACCCCATTGTGGGTGATCCGGATTCCACGGCGATGGCAAAGCCGCAGATCGCACCGATGATCATCATCCCCTCAACCCCGAGGTTCAGCACGCCTGCACGCTCAGCCACCAGTTCGCCTGTCGCGGCAAGCAGAATAGGCGTGGCAGCACTCATTAGGGCCGCAACCAGCAAGATCGGATTAATAGCGGATAGGTCCATTATATTTCTCTCGATACTGTGAGCAGGGTTTTCATCAGGCGACCTCAGCCCGGCCAAAGCGCAGGCGGTAATTGGTGAAAAGATCGAAGGCCAAAAGGAAAAATAACAGCATCCCCTGAAAGACCTGAATGGCGGCAGCGGGCAGTTGCAATTGGCTTTGTGCGATATCGCCGCCGATATACGTCAGCGCCATCAATAGTCCCGCCAACACGATACCAACCGGATTGAGCCTACCTAGAAAGGCCACGATAATCGCGGTGAACCCGTAGCCCACGTTAAAGTCGATCGTGACCTGACCCGCGGGGCCGGATACTTCGAAAAGTCCTGCAAGCCCTGCGAGCATCCCGGAGGTACCCAGACAGAAAACCACCAACCGTCCGGGATTAACGCCTGAAAACCGTGCAGCGCGCGGCGCTTCGCCTGTCACACGAATGGCGAACCCCAGTTTGTGACGCGCAAACAGAACGTACGCAAAAATGACCGCGATCATGGCGGCTACAACCCCCCAATGCATGCCGGTCCCGGCGATGATTTCAGCGTTGTGCGCGGAGGGGTACTGCTGCAGATTTCGGCTGCCTGGAAAGCCGAAGCCTTCAGGGTTTTTCAACAACCCCAATGACATGGAGGCCAGAAATTGCTCGGCCACATAAACGAGCATTAGTGATACTAAAATTTCGTTAGTTCCGAATTTCACCTTCAAAAGGGCGGGGATCATCGCCCAAAGCATGCCGCCCAAGGCGCCGGCAACAACCATTGCGGGGAAGATCAAAAAACTCTCGGCGGGGTAGAACGCCAAACCGACACCTGCTCCGACCAAGGCACCGATGATATACTGCCCCTCCGCACCGATGTTCCAGATACCCGCTTTGAAGCCTAGACTAAGGCCGATGGCGATCAGAACTAAAGGTGCGCCTTTGATAAGCAGTTGTGGGCGATAGAAAAACGCGAACTCGCCGAATAATGGTTCCCAGAAAATCGTGACAATCGATTGAACCGGGTCTTTCCCGAGCGCGGCAAACAACAAGCCGCCAAAGAAAAATGTCGCGAGAACAGCCAACAGGGGCGTCGCATAGGCAAAAGCACGGCTCGGCTGCGGTCGCTTTTCAAGCCGGATCATATTGCAGTGCTTTCATCTTGCCAAATAAACTCCCGCCGGAGGCGGAAAGTCCGTGTGAAGCATGAGTGTCTAGACATGAGCCACCTCCATTCCGTGCGCGCCGCCCATCATCAGACCGATTTGTTCAACCGTCAGGCCTTCGGTGGGGCGCGGGGCTGACAGACGCCCTTCATTCAAAGCTGCAAAGCGGTCGGATATTTCCATGAGCTCATCCAGATCCTGACTGATGATCACCACAGCAGCACCGGCCTGTGCGAGATCAAGCAGCGCTTGCCGGATGGCGGCGGCTGCTGATGCATCCACACCCCACGTCGGCTGGTTCACGACCAAAACCTCGGGACGTTGCAATACTTCCCGCCCGATCACAAATTTCTGTAAATTGCCGCCGGACAAAGACCGCGCTGCATTGCCAGGCCCCGGGGTGCGCACGTCGAAGGCTTCGATAATGCTTTCAGCAAAAATACGCGCAGAGGGCCAGTTTAAAAAACCGTTTTGTTCCAGACCTTCTCGCACCGCACCCGTCAGCATTGCGTTTTCGGTCAAGGACATATCGGGCGCTGCAGCATGGCCTAGTCGCTCTTCGGGGGCGGCAAGCAGTCCGATGCGTCGTCGTTCAACAGGACCGGATTTGCCAATGTCACGACCCTGGAAATGCAACATGTTCTTGGGGCTGCGCATTTCACCGGACAAAGCCGCCAATAGCTCGTCTTGACCATTTCCGGCCACGCCACCGATGCCAAGCACCTCGCCCTTTTGCAGTACAAACGAAACTTCCCGCAACGGCATGCCGAAAGCCGAGGGAGAGGGTAGCGACAGGTTTTTCAGCTCCAGCACCGTTTCACCCAGAGTGACGCCAGAGCGTTTCGGTGTCGTCAGGACCTTGCCGACCATCATCTCTGCCATATCGCGCGCCGTCGTCTCGCGGGGGATACAGGTGCCCACAACTTTGCCCAACCGCAGGATCGTCGCCGCATCGCACAGTGTTCTGATTTCTTCGAGCTTGTGTGATATGTACAAGATCGAAGTCCCTTCATCTCGCAGCTTGCGCAGCGTCTCAAACAGGATGTCGACCTCTTGGGGGGTGAGCACGGATGTCGGCTCGTCCATGATCAAAAGCTTCGGCGCTTGTAGCAAACATCTAATGATTTCAACGCGTTGCCGTTCACCGGCTGACAGGTCGCCCACGATCCGGTCCGGTGATAGTGGCAGGCCGTATGTGTCGGACACTTCCCTGATCCGCTGCGACAGCGTGCTCATCTTAGGCGCGTCTTCCATCCCAAGTGCTATGTTTTCGGCAACACTCAAGGCATCAAAAAGCGAAAAATGCTGGAATACCATTCCGACACCGGCGGCGCGGGCCGCGCGCGGCTCGGGCGGCGTAAAGGGCGCGCCATGAAGCATCATCTCACCACTGTCGGGCTTGACAAGGCCGTAGATCATCTTGACCAGCGTGGATTTGCCCGCGCCGTTTTCGCCAAGTAATGCATGTACCTCGCCCTTACCGATGGCCAGCGACACGTTGTCATTCGCGACGACGCCGGGATAGGCCTTGGTCAATCCCGTTAAACTCAGCAAAGCTGTCATGCCGTTCCTTCCAGTTTTTGCACCCCTTGCACTGCGCCCAAGAGATTGTGCGCGACTCCGATTGCAATCTGATGCGGGTGCTTTCCCAAACGGGGATCACCTATCGGACATGTGATGCGCAGGATCGCGTCGTTGCTATGGCCCAACGCGCACAGGCGGGACTTGAAACGCGCCCATTTCGTCGCCGACCCGATCAGTCCGGCAAATGCAAAGCCGTGCCTGAGAAGTTGATGGCACAGCTCAAGATCCAGATCGTGGGAATAGGTGACGATCAGGTGTTCCGCGTTCTTTGGCGCATAAGGCACCAGCTTTTCAGGGTGAGCCGCTGCTACCGTGTTCACATGTGGGACCATGGTGGGTGGAAAGCGTGCCGTATCGGTATCCACCCACGTCACATCAAACTCGGGAAGCGGTGCTATCACGTCGACCAATGCACGACCCACATGGCCTGCGCCCCAAATCCACAGAGGGCGCGCCCGATTTGTCACAGGTTCAACCATCCAGCCGCTGACAAGCTGAGGGACCGGCAACGTACTATCTTTTCCAGCATTTGCGCGTATGCGAGCAACTGGTAAGGGCATTTCGCCTGCCCCCCGGCAAATGAGGTTTTCCGGCAAGGCTTTGGCAGTTTGCAGATCAAAAACTTCGGTAAACAGATCCACCGAACCACCGCAACACTGGCCAAGATCGGGGCCCAAAGCGTGACGTGTCACGCGGTGGTCCAAGGCGCTGAGCGCGTCGCGCGCCGCAGCGATTGCGGTATATTCCAGACTGCCGCCGCCGATTGTGCCTGAAAACCCCTTTTGCCAGACCAGCATTGACGCGCCGACGTCGCGAGGGGCTGATCCACGCACTTGTGCCACCACGACGCGCGCAACCCGCCCATGTGTGGCGCAGGCCGCTATCAATTCTGCACGGTCGAATGACATCAGAGCTTGGCCTCGCCTTTTGCGCGCGCAATGGCACGAAAGACTGCTTCAGCGGTTGCAGGTGTTTGCAAGTCCGCATACGCCGGTCCGAAGGCCTGTACAGCTTTTGATAAAGCGGAAAACGCAGAAATTCCAAGCATGAATGGGGGCTCTCCCACAGCTTTTGACCTATAGACGGTCTCTTCACGGTTGGGAGCGTCCCAAAGCGCCACATTAAAAATGTCCGGCCGGTCAGAGCATGCAGGTATCTTGTAGGTGGAGGGCGCGTGCGTGCTTAAACGGCCCGCGTCGTCCCACACCAGTTCTTCAGTGGTAAGCCATCCTGCGCCCTGAACATATCCGCCTTCGACCTGGCCAATATCAAGGCTCGGGTTCAGGGATGTGCCGGCATCGTGCAGGATGTCCACACGCAAGATGCGGTTTTCTCCCGTCAAACCATCTACCACGACCTCAGTTGCCGCAACCCCATAGGCAAAATAGAAGAATGGCCGCCCTGCACCCTTAATCCGGTCCCAGTCGACCTTTGGTGTCTTGTAAAAACCAGTGGCAGAGAGGCTGACGCGGGCCAGATATGCTTTTTGAACGACTTCAGCGAAGGAATATATCTCCCCTGAAACGATCACTTCGCCGTCTTTGAACACGACTTCGCTTGCATCGCATTGATGTTCCTGGGCCAAAAGATCAGCCAGTCGTTCGCGGATCGTATCGCACGCGGCCTGCACTGCCATACCGTTAAGATCACTGCCAGAAGACGCGGCCGTCGCCGAGGTGTTGGGCACTTTGCCCGTATCAGTCGCGGTGATGCGAATGTTTTCGACATCAATCCCGAAACGTGCTGCTGCAACTTGCGCTACTTTTTGGAACAGCCCTTGTCCCATCTCGGTGCCGCCGTGATTAAGGTGCACGGATCCATCTTGATAGACGTGGACCAACGCACCTGCCTGATTGAGATGCGTCAGAGTAAAAGAGATGCCGAATTTTACCGGCGTCAGCGCGAGCCCTTTTTTCAGAACGTCGTTTTGGGCGTTCCAGGCGGCCACCTTTTTTTGGCGCGCATCAAAATCACTGGTCTTGCACAATTGCTCTGTCATCGCGTGCAGGCAAAAGTCGTCTACCGTTTGGCCGTAAGGTGTTTTGTCCCTGCGCGGTGCCGCAGGGGGCTGACCGCTTTCGGTGTAAAAGTTGTTTTGCCGGACCTGCAAAGGATCGAGGTTCAACGCAGTCGCGATGTGGTCCATCACGCGTTCGATACCCACCATGCCTTGTGGTCCGCCAAACCCGCGGAAGGCAGTAGCGCTTTGCGTGTTGGTCTTCAGTCGGTGGCTGGTAATACGCACAGCTGGTAAAAAGTAGGCATTGTCCGCGTGCAGCATTGCACGGTCCGCGACGGGCAGGGATAAGTCCTGCGCCCAACCACATCTGACAAGATGCGTGAAATCGATACCAAGAATATGCCCGACCGCGTCGCAACCGACTTTGTACTGGATGCGGAAATCGTGCCTTTTGCCGGTGATGACCATATCGTCATCCCGGTCGTATCGCATCTTGCAGGACTTGCCGCTGCGCATGGCGGCAATGGCACAGGCCACCGCAAGTGCATTGCCCTGACTTTCCTTGCCGCCAAAGCCGCCGCCCATCCGGCGCGTTTCAACGCGCACGGCGTGCATTGGCTGGCCCAAGGCTTCGGCCACTTTGTGTTGTATCTCTGTCGGGTGCTGGGTCGAACTCATCACGAGCATGTCGCCGTTTTCTTGCGGCTCGACGAGTGCGGCCTGACCTTCAAGGTAGAAATGTTCCTGCCCGCCCACCTCCAGTTGTCCGGAAATAATATGTTCAGCACCGCTGATCGCAGTGTCGACGTCGCCGCGCGCGTAGATGCGGGGGCCTTCTTCGAACCGGCTGTTTGCTACCATTGCCTCGTCTACGGTCAAGATGGCGGGCAGGGGTTCAATTTCGACAGCTGCGGCCCGTGCTGCGTGACGGGCGGCAAGGTGGCTTTTGGCGACGACTATAAAAAGGGGCTGGCCGACATAATGGACGGTATCTGCCGCCAGAAGCGGTTCGTCGTGGATAGATGGCGACACATCATTGGCGAAGGGCAGGTCGTCGGCGGTAATGACGTCGACTACACCTTCGGAAGCTTTCACTTTGTCGAGGTTCAGGGATGTTATTCGACCATGCGCCTGCGGTGACTGCCCGAAGGCAAGGTGCAATGTGTGCGGCGGCGTTGGAATGTCGTCAACATAGCGTGCGGCACCGGTCACATGCAGTTGTGCTGCGTCATGCGGTAAAGGTTTCGTAACGGTCATGGCGCGACCTCGTGAACGGAGGTTGCGGCACCAGTGCTTTCCAGCCAGTAGCGCCAGAGCATGTTTTGCGCGGTTGACATCCGGTAGTCAGCACTGGCGCGCATGTCGCTGAGAGGTGTAAAGTCCGACGCAAGCGCGGTCATGGCATCGCGCACCGATTGTCCATTCCATGCGGCACCCATCAGGCTTTGCTCAGCTGTTGAAGCGCGTTTAGGGGTGCCGGCCATGCCGCCAAACGCAAGGCGGGCTGTGGCGACTATTCCGTTCGAGACGGATATCGCAAAACAGCCGCAGACCGCCGAGATGTCCTGATCGAACCTTTTGGATATCTTGTAGCATTTTAAGTTGTCAGGGCTGCGCGGTATTGAAATGCGTTCCACAAATTCGCCTGGTTTGCGGTCTTGTTTGCCGTATTCGATGAAGAAGTCCTGCAAGGGCAAGCTGCGCCGCTTGTCTGCATGGCGCAGGTGCAAAGTCGCGTTCAGGGCTATCAGTGCAGGTGAGCCGTCGCCGATGGGAGAGCCATTGGCGATGTTGCCGCCGATCGTTGCAGCATTGCGCACCTGAACGGATCCGTACCGCTGGATCAGATCGGAAAAGGATGGATGAAAGGGGGCAATCGCTGTTTGCAGATCGGTAAGTGTGGTCGCCGCACCGATGTCGATTTCAGTATCTGATACACGCACGTAGGCGAGATCGGCGCATTGGTTGAGAAAGGCCACCGGCCCCAAATCGCGAAAGCCCTTTGTCACCCAGAGCCCCACGTCGGTTGCACCGCCAACGAGCGTGGCATCTGGGTGCTGCGCATACCAGTCAGCGAGTTCGTCCGTCGATTTCGGTTGCACCCAAGTGGGGGGCTGCCCGCCCCCAAAGCCTTTGGCTTTTCCCCCGGCGGTATTTTCACCATTTGGAATCGGGGTGTCGCGCATATGGTCGGGGATTTCGCTGGCTTCGCAGTCTTGGGCCGCGCGGACGATCGGGGCATAGCCAGTACAACGGCAAAGGTTGCCTGCCAGTTGTGTATCGTGGTCAGTTGCGCCGTTCAGGTGGGCCGTCGCCATGGAGACAACAAAACCGGGTGTGCAAAAGCCGCACTGGCTGCCATGCCGGTCGATCAGGCGTTCTTGCACTGGATGCAAGGTGCCATCTGGCGCGGAAATACCTTCAACCGTCCGAATGGCTTTTCCGTTGATCTGAGGCATGAATAGAATGCAGGCGTTGAGTGTTTTCGCACCTGTGTTGTCGGTGACCATGACTGTGCAGGCTCCACAGTCCCCTTCGTTACAGCCTTCTTTAGTGCCCTTGAGGCCCTGATCTTCGCGAAGCCAATCCAGTAGCGTGGTGGTCGGAGCAATATTGCTCAGGGACACAGTTTCTCCGTTGAGGCGAAACGTTATGTTCATCAGGTCTTATCCGCCGCGTTACCTCAGACCTTTTTCGTGTCATGCGTTCGATGCGGCGTAGAACGCAGACGGTCAGTCCGCGGTTGACGCTATGCGCCGGTAAGGCTGCTGGCAAGTAAAAAGGATAGATTGTGGGTCTGGAGCTGTGCCGATGCCAAATAAATACGCGTCGGCGTGGTTGAGGCTCTGGCGGGTTTTGACCGCGTGGCTTAGAGTTCTGGAATGACCACATCCCCGCGATTTATTCACCTGCGCACGCATTCGGAATACTCCTTGCTGGAGGGGGCGCTGCGGCTGAAAAAGCTGCCCGATTTGTGCCAGAAGGCAGACATGCCGGCCCTTGCCCTGACCGATACCAACAACATGTTTGCAGCGCTTGAGTTTTCGGTTGCGTTGTCGGAGGCGGGTATTCAGCCGATCTTGGGGTGTCAGGTCGATCTTGCCTATATTACGCCACAGCCGGGAGAGCGGCCGCGTGATCCGGCACCCGTCGTTTTGCTGGCAAAAAGCGAGGCCGGCTATGAAAACCTGATGAAGCTGAACAGCTGTCTCTATGTCGACAAGGGCGGGGCGCTGCCTCAGGTCACTTTGGACGAGCTGCAGCGTCATGCCGGGGATGTCATTTGCCTGACTGGCGGGCCCGAGGGGCCCGTTGGCAAATTGCTCCAGTCAGGGCAGTTACCGGCGGCAGAAGCGCTGGTTGCCTGTTTGAAGGAGAGCTTTGGCGACAGGCTTTACGTTGAGCTGCAACGTCATCCTGATGAAGGTGGCCAACCTGAAGCCGAGCGTCTGACCGAGCGTGGTTTCGTAGAAATGGCCTATGCGATGGATATTCCATTGGTTGCCACAAACGATGTCTACTTTCCCCTGAGCAAAATGTACGAAGCGCATGATGCGCTGATTTGCATCGCGGATGGCGCCTATGTGGATCAGCAGGATGATCGCCGGCGCTTGACCAATCAGCACTATTTCAAGTCGCAATCCGAGATGGTCGCCCTTTTTGCGGACTTGCCTGAGGCAATTGAAAATACAGTGGAAATCGCAAAGCGGTGCGCTTTTCAAGCCTACAGACGGGATCCGATCCTGCCTAAATTTGCTGATGATGAAATCGAAGAACTGCGGCGTCAATCACACAACGGGCTAGAGGCGCGGCTGGCCGTTATTCCGCATGCAGCGTCGGTTGAAGACTACACGAAACGGCTCGATTTCGAGCTTGGGATCATCGAGGGGATGGGGTTCCCAGGGTATTTTCTGATCGTTGCGGATTTTATTCAGTGGGCCAAGGATCAGGGTATCCCTGTGGGGCCGGGGCGCGGGTCGGGTGCGGGCAGTCTGGTGGCTTATGCGCTGACCATCACGGACCTTGACCCCTTGCGGTACAACCTGCTGTTTGAACGCTTTCTGAACCCCGAACGTGTTTCGATGCCAGACTTTGACATCGATTTTTGCATGGATCGGCGTGAAGAAGTCATCCGCTACGTTCAAGGGAAATACGGGCGCGATAAGGTTGGGCAAATCATTACGTTTGGTGCGCTTTTGTCGAAAGCTGCGGTGCGCGATATCGGACGAGTATTGCAGATGCCATACGGCCAGGTAGACCGCTTGTCCAAGATGATCCCTGTGGAGGGGGTCAAGCCGGTTTCCATTGAGAAAGCGTTAGCGGATGAGCCTCGGCTTCGGGAAGAAGCGAAAAACGAAGAGGTGGTTGCCCGCCTGCTGGAGTATGGCCAGCAGGTCGAAGGCTTGTTGCGCAACGCCTCGACCCATGCCGCTGGTGTTGTCATTGGTGACCGGCCTCTAGACGCGCTTGTCCCGCTCTATCAGGATCCGCGATCGGATATGCCTGCCACACAGTTCAACATGAAGTGGGTAGAGCAGGCGGGGCTGGTCAAATTCGACTTTCTGGGGCTCAAGACGCTGACGGTCATTCAAAATGCGGTAGAGCAGATAAACGGCGCGGGGCGTCCGTTGCATATCGCGGCTGACGGAGCCGAGCTTTATCAACCCGCGGCGGGTACTGAGAATGACATAAACGCGATCCCGCTGGATGATGAAGCATCCTACAAGCTATATGCTGCGGCTAAGACGGTTGCGGTGTTCCAGGTGGAAAGCTCGGGCATGATGGATGCCTTGAAGCGTATGAAACCCACCTGCATTGAGGACATCGTGGCGCTTGTCGCCCTGTACCGGCCCGGCCCGATGGAGAATATTCCGACCTATTGTGAGGTTAAGAACGGGCTGAAGGAACGTGCGTCTGTCCATCCGTTGATCGACGATATTCTTGAGGAAACGCAAGGTATTATCGTTTATCAGGAACAGGTTATGCAGATCGCTCAGGTCATGGCAGGGTATAGCCTTGGCGGTGCTGACCTGCTGCGCCGTGCGATGGGTAAGAAAATCGCCGAGGAAATGGCGAAAGAGCGCCCCAAGTTCGAAAAGGGCGCGGTGGCGAACGGGGTCGATGCGGATAAGGCGCGCGAAGTTTTCGACCTTTTGGAAAAGTTCGCCAACTATGGATTCAACAAGTCGCACGCGGCGGCTTATGCGGTTGTGAGCTATCAGACGGCATGGCTTAAGGCGAACCATCCTGTCGAGTTTATGGCGGGCGTCATGAACTGCGATATTCATCTGACCGACAAGCTGGCCGTCTACTTTGAAGAGGTCCGCAAGCGGTTGGAGCTGCCGTGGGTGCCGCCCTGCGTAAACCGTTCGGATGCGACGTTCAAAGTCGTCGATGGGGCGCTTGTCTATGCGTTGGGCGCGTTGAAGAACGTTGGCGTTGAGGCGATGAAGCTTATCACGGATGGGCGGCGTTCGGACCCTTCAGACCCTGCAAGTCCCGACCGCCCTTTTGCCACGCTTTTCGATCTGGCGCGGCGCGTCGATTTAAAGCGCGTTGGAAAACGACCGCTCGAGATGCTGGCGCGTTCAGGGGCATTTGACCAACTGGACGGCAACAGGCGTCGGGTTTTCGGCGCGCTGGATGCTTTGGTCAGCTATTCGGCGGCTATCCACGAGCAAAAAGCATCAAATCAGGTATCGCTCTTTGGCGAGGCAGGAGATGACCTGCCCGAGCCCAGGTTGCACCCTGTCGACGATTGGCTGCCGGCCGAGCGGTTGAGCGAAGAATTCAAAGCGGTAGGATTCTATCTATCGGGTCACCCGCTGGACGATTATATGGTTCCGCTCAAGCGCAAGCACGGTGGCGATCGCGGGATGCCTTTCATGACGCTAGACGAACTGACCGAAAAAGTCAGCGAACGCGGCGCGATGAACGCGCGTCTAGCGGGCGTTGTTGCCGGGCGGCAAGAGCGGAAATCTGCGCGCGGCAACCGCTTTGCCTTTGCCCAGTTGTCTGATCCGACCGGGGCATATGAGGTCACGCTGTTTTCCGACACTTTGGAAGCGGCGCGCGATCATCTTGAGACAGGTTCCAAAGTGCTGGTCGCAGTCGAGGCGACGATGGAATTGGACCAGCTCAAACTACTGGGGCGTTCAGTGAACCCTGCTGATATGGCTGTTGCTGATGTGGGCGGCGCGGGGCTCAAGGTTTTTGTGGATGCACCAGAGGCGATTGCTGCAGTCGCCACCGTCTTGGAAGGTGCGCGGCAGGCGGTGAAAACATCAGGCCGTGGACCTGTTCAGTTTTGCCTGATGGACCCAAGCTTGCCCGGTGAGGTCGAGGTTGATCTGGGGATGGATTTTGTGGTGAACCCGCAGATCAAAGGCGCGATCAAATCGCTGACAGGCGTGCTTGAGGTTGAAGATATCTGATCAGTAGTGCGGTGGCCGTTCATCACCGAGGACAACGCCGCCGGTGCCTTGCGCGTCACGTTCGCCTTCGCGCTGCATCAGCATGAAAACGCGCCGGTTCAGGGTGGTGATCTCGCCTTCCTGTCGCGCCACAACGTCCGATAGCTCTTCGATCGTGCGGGTCAGATGTGCGATCTTTTCTTCCAGCTTTTCCATCGGCTTGCCCTTTTGATGAGAAAACGGTCGTAGCACGCACGGTGCGCGCGATAAAGAGCAAGGCCCACGCGCCTTGTCTGCAGCCCCAGCATCCGCTAGACCGCGCGCGAACCGACCAGCCCAAGGGACACCTCATGGCCAAGCCCAAAAAGACACCCCGCCCCAAGGCGCTCGCGCCGAAAGGCTTCCGCGACTATTTCGGCGTTGAAGTGACACAACGCGCTGAAATGCTGAATGCGATTGCGGGGGTCTATCATCGCTACGGCTTTGACGCGCTGGAAAGCTCTGGCGTGGAGACGGTCGAGGCATTGGGCAAATTCCTGCCTGACGTAGATCGCCCGAACGAAGGCGTTTTCGCGTGGCAAGAGGATGACGAGGGCGGCAAGGGTGACTGGCTCGCGCTGCGATATGATCTGACGGCACCTTTAGCGCGCGTCTATGCCCAGCATCGCAACGATTTGCCAACGCCCTACCGGCGCTATGCGATGGGTCCTGTCTGGCGCAACGAAAAACCCGGACCGGGCCGGTTTCGCCAGTTTTACCAGTGCGATGCGGATACTGTGGGTGCGCCGTCGGTGGCAGCAGACGCCGAGATATGCGCGATGCTCGCCGATTGTCTTGAGGCGGTTGGCATCGAGCGCGGGGATTATGTGGTGCGGGTCAACAACCGCAAGGTTCTCAACGGTGTGATGGAAGTTGCGGGACTTGCAGGTGATGACAAAGAAGCCGCCCGCGGCATCGTTTTACGCGCGATTGATAAGCTAGACCGTTTGGGATTTGACGGTGTGCGCGCGCTGTTGGGTGAAGGTCGCAAAGACGACAGCGGTGACTTTACCGATGGAGCGGGTCTGGCCGACGCGCAAGCCGATGTCGTAATGGGATTTATGCAAGCCAAACGCGCATCTGGCGCTGAAACTGTTGTGCGCCTGCGCGAACTGGTTTCCGGTTCAACGATTGGTGAGCAGGGCGTCGATGAACTGGAATTGATTGAAGGCCTACTTGCCGCGGGCGGTTACGGCCCCGACCGCATCGAAATTGACCCGTCGGTCGTGCGCGGCCTTGGCTACTACACTGGCCCCGTGTTCGAAGCCGAGCTGACCTTCGAGATATTCGACGAAAAGGGACGCAAGCGCCAATTCGGATCTGTAGCCGGTGGCGGGCGCTATGATGATCTGGTGAAACGCTTTACCGGTCAGGAAGTGCCTGCAACAGGTGTGTCCATCGGTGTCGACCGGCTGCTGGCGGCGCTGCATGCCAAGGGTCGGATGTCTGCAACAGAAGCGGGGCCGGTGGTTGTGACCGTGATGGATCGCGACCGGATGGCGGACTATCAGGCGATGGTGGCAGAGCTTCGGCAAGCGGGCATCCGAGCGGAAGTCTACCTTGGGAATCCCAAGAATTTCGGGAACCAGCTGAAATATGCAGACCGGCGCGGCAGCCCCGCAGCCGTGATCGAAGGGGGCGACGAAAAGGAAAGGGGCGTCATCCAGATCAAGGATTTGATCCTTGGCGCGCAAATGGCGGAAAACGCGACTTTGGAAGAATGGAAAGATCGTCCCAGCCAGTTCGAAGTGCCGCGCAACGAGCTTGTGTCGAAAGTAAGTGAAATTCTGTCGCTGCACGGGCTGGAAAAATGACCACCCGTTCAGAAACTTTGGCGCGTGCGTCAACCTTGCGTGCGGGGTTCGAAACGGCGGGTGCTCAGGTGGTTGAGACATCTGTGCTGCAGCCAGCAGATACGTTGCTTGATCTATATGGCGAAGAAATTCGCGCCCGCGCTTATGTCACGTCCGATGCGCTGCGGGGCGAGCAGATGCTAAGGCCTGACTTTACCGTGCCCGTTGTGCAGATGCACATGGCGCATGGTGCCGAGTTTGCACGCTATACATACTCGGGCGAGGTGTTTCGGCGTCAAGAGCATGATCCGTCGCGGGCCAACGAATATCTGCAAGTCGGCTACGAGGTGTTTGATCGCACCAATCCAGCCGCCGCAGATGCTGAGGTTTTTGCGCTTATCGTGCAGGCGGTAGGCCATCTAGGCCTTCGTGCGGCGACGGGTGACATCGGTATTTTGATGGCGGCCGTGCGCGGTTTGCGTACAACAGATGCACGGAAATCTGCGCTTTTGCGGCACATCTGGCGACCAAGACGATTTCGAAGCTTGCTGGACCGGTATGCCGGACGGGTGAAACCTTCCAAAGAGCGCAAAGCGTTGATTGATGGCGAAATGCCCATCTGCGACGCGCCCTTGATCGGCAAGCGCCGGTTGTCCGAGATTGACCACCGCATCGCGTTGCTGCGTGCCGACGCGGCAGAACCGCCCGTAAGCGCTATTGAGGTCGATCTTTTGGATGCTCTGTTGAATGTGCGCGAAATGCTGCCTTTCGCACAGCAGCACCTGAGCGATCTGGCAGTGGACATGCCCAGTATTTCTGACGCCGTAGACCGTCTTTCGATGCGTATGGATGCACTGGCGGCACTTGGCATCAACGTGGACGAATTGCCCTTTGAGGCGAACTACGGCCGCACATCCATGGAATACTACGACGGCTTCGTTTTTGGCCTCTACTGTGCGAAGCGGCCCGATCTACCCCCCATCGCCACCGGCGGGCGCTATGATGCGCTGACGCGCCGACTAGGCGGAAACGCATCAATCCCCGCCGTCGGTGGCGTGATCCGGCCCGATCTTGTTGTTCAACTGGAGGGGCAGGAATGACCATTAAACTTGGCGTGCCCTCAAAGGGTCGGTTGATGGAAAAAACCTTTGACTGGTTTGGATCGCGGGGCATTACACTAAGCCGCACGGGATCCGATCGGGAATATGCAGGCGCTGTCGATGGGCTGGAAGGCGTCAGCCTGATCCTGTTGTCTGCCGGAGAAGTTCCGCGTGAACTGGCCGCAGGACGGATTAATTTTGGCGTCACAGGCACCGATTTGGTGCAGGAAAAACTACCCCTGTGGGAGCAGCAGGTCGAGCCGGTGTGCGAATTGGGGTTCGGGTTTGCTGATCTGGTGCTTGCGGTGCCAAAGGCTTGGGTCGATGTAGATACGGTTGACGATCTGGATGCAGTGGCGACCGCGTTCCGTCAAACCCATGGCTTTCGGTTGCGGATCGCGACCAAATACCACCGTCTTGTGCGCGAATACCTGAGACAAGGTGGCGTGGCGGACTATGCCTTGATCGACAGTCAGGGCGCGACCGAAGGCACCGTGGCAAATGAAACCGCAGAGGCAATCGCGGATATCACATCAAGTGGTGAGACGCTGCGCGCAAACCACCTCAAGATACTGGGCGACGGTCCTATTTTGCGGTCGCAAGCCACGCTCTGGCGCAGCCGGAATGCGCTGGTCTCCGAGGAAAGCCGTCAGATTGTGGCTGCATTGATCGACCGGGTGGCAGGCTAGCCGCTTTAGAGAACGCCGATTTCCGCCAGTGCGCGGTTAAGTTCCACCGGCAATGGCTCTTCTGCTGCGCGCCCTGCGGGAAGGTCCGGCGGCGCATCCGACGTGGGCAGATACCGCCAGCCCTGAAACGGGCGCTTAAGGCTGGTCTGGGTGCGCACAATTTCCGGGTCCAAAACGATCGCGCAGCGGCGAATTCCGTCCTGCCCGATGTATTCGTCCAGCCGCATTACTTTCTGCCGGCACTGGATCACGCCTTTTATGACCCAATAGATTGACCCGCCATTCACGATCTCAACTTCGCGTTTGGGCCACATCCGCGTCACGTGACGCGGCAGACCTGTCGGCGTTTGCGCACGTTTCGTCGCCTGCCATGCCTGCAGATCGTCGATATTTTCGGTGCCAACCGACAGTTTGATGAGATTAACCGTCTTATCCACAGACTTGCCCACTGTTGTGCCCCCAGAATCGCACGTTCCACACTACATATATTAACGCACGGTGCTTTAGCTTCAACTTGTTGTGGAAAACTATACGAATCTGGGTTACCTTATATTCCTTCCACTCGTTAAGGACTTCTGCCGATGACCCGCTTTGCCGCCCCGATCGCCGAACAAATCTGGGATATGAAATACCGCTTTAAGGAGGCTGACGGCACGCCTGTCGATGTCACCGTGGAAGATACCTGGCGTCGGATCGCAAGAGACCTTGCTAGGGTTGAAAAAAATCCCGCACAGTGGGAAGGCGAATTCTATGACGCGCTCGCGGATTTTAAGTATCTGCCTGCGGGTCGCATCACAGCAGGCGCAGGCACCGCGCGGGCCGTGACGTTGTTCAACTGCTTTGTCATGGGCACGGTGCCCGACAGCATGGGCGGTATCTTTGACATGCTGAAGGAAGCGGCCCTGACCATGCAGCAGGGCGGTGGTATCGGCTATGACTTCTCGACGATCCGTCCTAAGGGAGCGGCGGTTTCCGGCGTCGCTGCAGACGCATCGGGCCCATTGTCTTTCATGGATGTGTGGGATGCGATGTGCCGTACGATCATGTCTGCGGGCTCGCGCCGTGGCGCCATGATGGCCACGATGCGCTGTGATCATCCTGATATTGAAGATTTCATCGCGGCCAAATCCGACCCCGCGCGGCTGCGCATGTTCAACATGTCGGTTCTGGTCACCGATCCTTTCATGGAAGCGGTCAAGTCCGACGGATCATGGGATCTGGTTTTTGAGGGTCAGGTCTACCACACCGTTCAGGCGCGCGATCTGTGGAATAGAATCATGCAGGCGACATATGATTATGCCGAACCGGGTGTGATCTTTATCGACCGGATCAATCAAGCCAACAACCTAAGCTATTGCGAAACGATTGCCGCGACAAATCCCTGTGGCGAGCAGCCTTTGCCACCCTATGGCGCGTGTTTGCTGGGGTCCATTAACCTTGCGCGTCTTGTAAGTGACCCGTTCGAGGATACGGCAGCACTGGATGAGGACGCGCTGAACGGTCTGGTCGCGACGGCTGTGCGGATGATGGACAACGTCGTGGATGCGTCTAAGTTTCCACTGGAAGCACAGATGCTCGAAGCACAGGCAAAGCGCCGTATCGGCTTAGGCGTGACGGGGTTGGCGGATGCCTTGCTGATGGTGGGGCTGCGCTATGGGTCGAACGAGGCGGCGCGTCAAACCGACCGCTGGTTGCACGCGATTGCCCGCGCCGCATATCTGGCGTCAGTGCAACTGGCGAAGGAAAAGGGAGCGTTCCCGCTGTTTGATGCTGATGCTTATTTGGCTTCAGGGACAATGCAGGCGATGGACGAGGACGTGCGCGAAGCTGTGCGCGAACACGGCATTCGCAACGCGCTGCTCACGTCAATCGCACCGACAGGTACAATTTCGCTTTACGCTGGCAATGTGTCATCGGGGATTGAGCCTGTCTTTGCCTATGCCTACACCCGCAAAGTTTTGCAAAAGGACGGATCACGCACAGAAGAAGAAGTTGTGGACTATGCCGTGCAGATGTGGCGCGAGAAATTTGGCAACCGCGAGTTGCCAGATTACTTTGTAAATGCTCAAACGCTTGCGCCATTGGACCATGTCAAGATGCAGGCCGCCGCACAGAAGTGGGTGGATTCGTCGATTTCCAAGACGATCAATTGCCCTGAAGACATCAGCTTTGACGCGTTTAAAGACGTTTATATGGAGGCGTGGGATTCTGGCTGTAAGGGGTGCACGACGTATCGCCCAAATGCGGTCACTGGGTCAGTGTTAAGCGTGGCTGAAGAGAAACCCAAAGAGCAGGCCCCCGAAGTGATTACCACCTCGGACGCCGAGCCGCAGCAACCGCATGGCGATGTGATCTACATGTCCGAACCGCTGGACCGGCCGAACGAGCTGGAGGGCAATACCTACAAGGTTAAATGGCCTGACAGTGAACATGCGCTTTATATCACCATCAACGATATCGTGTTGAACGGGCACCGGCGTCCTTTCGAAGTCTTCATCAACTCCAAGAATATGGAGCATTTTGCATGGACGGTCGCGCTCACTCGGATGATCTCGGCTGTGTTTCGGCGGGGGGGCGATGTGTCTTTCGTCGTGGAAGAACTGAAAGCGGTCTTCGACCCCCGTGGTGGGGCGTGGATGCAGGGGAAATATATCCCGTCAATCCTCGCGGCGATCGGTGGCGTAATCGAACAGCACATGATCGCGACAGGCTTTATCGCAGGCGAAGGGATGGGGCTGAAATCTGATCCTCAAGCGCAAGTGGTCGGGCTGGAAAACCAGCGCGGGCAGGCGTGTAGCAGCTGCGGGCAATATGATCTGCGGATGGTTGAAGGCTGCATGACCTGCGGGTCGTGTGGCTATTCCAAATGCGGGTGAACATCATCACCACCAGTTGAACCGCAAGGCAATTAAAACCCATTTCGGCTGTTTCGGCGCCCACCTACAAGGTGGTTAGCGCCCATCATTCGAAAGGTGAACGGCTGCTCAACGCGACACAGCAGAGACTCACCAAAATCAGGCGAAGGTCTGCTGCGAGCCCTTACTTCCAAATTTCTGCAACATGACAAATGTCCGCTTGTGTGTTCCCGGTGCAATCGTCTTGAGCAGCCCTACTTGAGTGGTCCAATTTGAAAGTTAGTGCATGATTGGCCTTTGGTCGATCGGAACGATGACGTCTGGGGCCGGTGGGCGATAGCCCAGAGCACTGTGGGGTCGTTTGGTGTTGTAGTGTTTCCTGCATCTTTCGATGGTGATCTGAGCTTCACGTGGCGAGTAGAAGATTTCACCATTCAGCAATTCATCGCGCATTCGCCCGTTGAAGCTTTCGCAATATCCGTTTTCCCAAGGCGATTCAGGCTCGATGTGGGGCGTCTTAGCCCCAACGGCTTTGATCCAGTCCCTGACGGCCTCAGCAATGAACTCAGCACCGTTGTCTGACCTGATGTAAGCGGGCACGCCGCGTAGGATAAACAGACCCGTCAAGGCGTCGATGACCTCGGTCGAGTTCAGCTTCCGCTTCACCCGGATCGCCAGACATTCCCGGCTGTGTTCGTCCAGAATGTTCAATGTCCTGAACGCCCGGCCATCGTCTGTTCGATGATGCACGAAGTCGTACGACCAGACGTGATTACGATACTCGGGGCGCAGCCGGCCACATGATCCATCGCCGCTGCGCGGACAAAGCTGTCATTCAGTTTCCAGCCGAAATTTGAGGAAGCCCGCCCCGTTATACTCCCGCTCACCGACAAAAACTGCGCCAAGTCGGTTGAGCGCACCGAGGTTCTTGCGTGAGGGAGGCAGCAGAAACGTCACGAAAGAAATGCGCTTGTCGGCATTTTGCAAAGTCGATCGCCTGTCTCGAACTGCGTGCACCAAGTTCGAAAGAGTGTGGCTTGAGAATCAACCCGTATCCTGCTGATCGGCTTGAACAGTCGTTGATTGCGGCTTTGAAGGTCTCACTATCCCAATATTCGAAATGCGGCTCGTATACGCCAAGTTATGCGAGAGCCAGTCGTTCATCGAAAATTGCAAGCTCCGTCTGCAGTCTGTCATTCAGTCCTCGCTTCGCCTTGTAAGAGCCACGGCGTTCTTCAATGTTTTTTTCCATTGCTCGTCGCTGTGTATCTAAGCTTGTGATCAAAATCAGCCTGTAGCTTTGCCAGTTAATGGTTTTGTTCTTTCCGCAGATTGTCGACTGTAGCCGAATTCGTAGCTGTAGCCTCCAAGGCTGCGCGCTTGGTTCGTCAGATGATCAGCGTCTGCACAAGCATTGGAACTGCAGTGCTGAACAAAGCGATCATGATTGCGTTTGGCGGATTGGCTATCAGGTTTTCCAATTGGGCAGAAAATCGTCAAGACGATACTTTTACAACTGACGTTATGGTTCAGATACCCTTTGGTGGTATCGATCTGCGCCGTTACCACTGCATTGATCCTCTCTGCGTCAGATCATGTCAGCACAACATTTAGCTTAGGTTGCAAATGTCGTGTTGACGCGACATGTGGAGCGCAGGATCACACACCGAAGTCACGGGAATGGCGATAGATGGCGTTAAAATCCGTACTTTGCGCGCAGTGCCGTGTGTAAATATAAATAAAAACAATAGCTAGTTCGGCTCTTGCGGTCTCTAAAACTGAGGGTCGTGGGTGCGAGTCGCGCAGGCCCTGCCAATCATCCCTTGTTTTCATACAGAACGGCAGGCGCGCCGCTTTAACGTCATAGTCTTGCCGTGCTGCCGCCGTATTGTTCCCTCAAAATCGCCGTGATGTGAAAGTTCTGACTGGGCACAAAATGACATCACAAAATAACACTTCAAAAACTGGTATAAAGGCAGACGCAGATCTGTTGGCCGTCCGCAGGCTTATGGAGGATTGCGCGCAAACTGTTTCACCTGACGGTGAACAGGACCGCGCACAAGGCGAAAGCAAATCCAATAGAAAACCCGCTGTATTGCGGGGGCGGTCAGTCTTGCCTCCTTTAGAACAAGCAGGTTCGCAATCGCTTCCACCGCAAGGTGGCGCGGCACAGAAGCTTTTCAGGTCGGCGTGCCGCACGGCGTTTGATCGCGCAAAAACTTACAGGCCAGAGCGTAAGCGCATCCTTTGGACCAGCCTTGTCTTGATGCTTTTGCTACAGCCATTTTTTGTGATTGGCTGGAGTGTCTTTTGCGTCGGGCTTGTCGTGGCTCTCTATGTGTTGTGGGGGGGCGACGTGTTCTGGCGCCGTTTGATCGCGGTATACCAAAACGCCGCACGTCGTTGGCCGGAACCTGCGCGGAGCGTCAAGCTGAGAGCTTACGTCATCGGCAAGAAATGGGACTGGATTGTCGACCGGATGCCAGATCGCCTTGCTGAACAGCTTCGGGCCCCTGACTTGCGCGGTATTATTGCAGCCGACGCGCAGCATGAGGCAGTTTTGTCGGAGCGCCTGTCACGTCTCTGAGCATATACACAGGCCTGATGGCCTCTTCTTGTTGCAAGCGCCTTGAATTCCGCTGAATGTCCCGTTACATCCGCACTACCGAACTTTTGATACAGGTGCCTCATGGCCACGACAAACCCACTGCAGTTTATCCAGCAAGTCCGCGCTGAGGTCTCCAAAGTTATTTGGCCGACCCGTCGCGAAGTGATGCTGACAACGGTAATGGTGTTTATCATGGCGGCGCTGACGGCAGTATTTTTCGCGATGGTTGATATTATCATCCGCGGTGGCTTGCAGGCCGTGCTTTCGATGTTTGGCTAGGCACGCGTTGTTGTAGACCAAAAAACACGTCCACCCTCTTGAAACATTTGGCCTTGCGGAGTAAGCCGCAACCCTGACCTGAGCATGGGCGTGCGGCGATTCGTGTTGCGCGCCGATTTTTTGTTTACGGGCAGCAAGCTAAGTGCTTGACGTAAAATGGAATTCAGCGCGACGGCGTTGTGAGCAGACAGGGAACAGGATCGAAATGGCAAAACGGTGGTATTCGGTAAGCGTGCTGTCGAACTTCGAAAAGAAGATCGCAGAGCAAATCCGTACATCGGTGGCTGAGCAAAGCCTCGAAGACCAGATCGACGAAGTTCTGGTGCCCACCGAGGAAGTCATCGAAGTGCGCCGTGGCAAGAAAGTAACGACCGAACGCCGCTTTATGCCAGGCTACGTGCTTGTGCATATGGAGATGTCGGACAAGGGATATCACCTTGTAAACTCGATCAACCGCGTCACGGGTTTTCTGGGGCCACAAGGCCGTCCCATGCCGATGCGGGATGCCGAAGTAAATGCCATACTGAACCGCGTTCAGGAAGGTGAAGAAGCGCCCCGCACGCTTATCCATTTTGAAGTGGGTGAAAAAGTGAAGGTCGCCGATGGTCCGTTCGAGGACTTCGACGGCATGATTGAAGAAGTAGATGACGAAAACCAGCGCCTGAAGGTGTCGGTATCGATTTTTGGCCGCGAAACGCCGGTTGAATTGGAATTCACGCAGGTCAACAAACAGACCTGAGTGTTCAAATCGTGGGAGGCGAGGGTGCCGCGGCATCCGGACCGGACCGCGGCAACAATGGCGGACATCCCGCCTGTGAACCTGATGCAGCGCGCTGCTGAAGGGTTGGAAAAGGAGAAGGCCCATGGCCAAGAAACTCGTTGGCAGCATGAAGCTGCAAGTGCCCGCCGGGCAAGCAAACCCATCCCCGCCCGTCGGTCCGGCGCTGGGGCAGCGCGGCATCAACATCATGGAATTCTGCAAGGCGTTTAACGCCAAGACCGCAGACATGGAGCAAGGTGCCCCATGCCCGACCGTGATTACTTATTATCAGGACAAGTCCTTCACGATGGACATCAAGACGCCGCCTGCGTCTTATTACCTGAAAAAAGCGGCTAAGCTTAAGTCCGGCGCGAAAACGCCGTCACGTGAAGTTGTCGGCCACGTCACGTCCAAGCAGGTGCGCGAAATCGCCGAAGCGAAGATGAAAGACCTGAATGCGAATTCTGTCGAAGCCGCGATGAAAATCATTCTGGGCTCTGCCCGCTCCATGGGCATTGAGGTTAAGTAAGATGGCAAAGCTTGGTAAAAGAACACGCGCCGCGCGCGAAGCCTTCGCGGGCAAAGAGAATGTAACTGTCGAAGAGGCAGTGGCACTGATCAAGTCAAACTCGAACGTCAAGTTTGACGAGACAATGGAAATTGCTTTGAACCTTGGTGTTGACCCTCGCCACGCGGACCAAATGGTGCGCGGCGTGGTTGGTTTGCCGAATGGCACAGGTAAAACAGTACGCGTTGCCGTTTTTGCCCGTGGTCCGAAGGCGGAAGAAGCACAGGCCGCAGGCGCCGACATCGTTGGTGCAGAAGACCTTATGGAAACCGTGCAAAGCGGCAAGATCGACTTTGACCGTTGCATCGCAACACCAGACATGATGCCGATCGTTGGCCGTCTGGGTAAAGTGCTCGGACCGCGCAACCTGATGCCCAACCCCAAGGTTGGCACGGTTACAATGGACGTCGAAGCCGCTGTGAAAGCAGCAAAAGGCGGCGAAGTTCAGTTCAAGGCGGAAAAAGGCGGTGTTGTACACGCCGGTGTTGGCAAACTGTCTTTTGACGAAGCCAAACTGGTTGAAAATGTACGTGCGTTTGTCTCAGCGGTCTCTAAGGCGAAGCCTGCTGGCGCAAAAGGTTCCTACATGCAGAAAATCGCTCTGAGCTCGACGATGAGCCCCGGCCTGACTGTTTCGGTAGATAACGCAGTCACCGAATAAAGAATTTGGCAGGGCAACCTGTCAGATAGGCAAGGCCAGACGATCGGCCTTGCTTCTGTCCGAGACGGAGGGTTCGGGGGTCACCCTGAATAATTCCTTCCTGAGATGGGAAACGAGAAAATTCCAGCCTTCGGGCGGTTTTGGACTCGGGACCCTGAATTGGACCCGAAACGAGATGCAGACTATCGCATCTCTTAACTGAGCCGGGTGGGGAAACCTGCCCAAATTTGGAGTAAAACTGTGGATAGAGCACAAAAAGAACAGTTGGTCGATGAACTCGGCCAGATCTTTGAAAGCTCTGGCGTCGTTGTGGTTAGCCACTACGCCGGTCTGACAGTTGCCGAAATGCAAGACCTTCGCGCGCGTGCACGCGACGCGGGTGGGTCTGTGCGTGTTGCCAAAAACAGGCTCGCCAAGATCGCCCTTGAGGGCAAGCCATGCGAAAGCATTGCTGACCTTCTGACGGGTATGACCGTTCTGACCTATTCCGAGGATCCTGTGGCTGCGGCCAAGGTTGCTCAGGACTACGCCAAAGGGAATGACAAATTCGTCATTCTCGGTGGTGCAATGGGTGAGAACGCGTTGGACGTCGCCGGTGTCGAAGCCGTGTCCAAAATGCCTTCGCGCGAGGAGCTTATCTCCACGATCGCGGGTATGTTGGGCGCACCTGCTTCGAACATCGCCGGGGCCATTGGCGCACCTGCAAGCAATATCGCATCCATCTTGTCCACAATCGAGGACAAGGCGGCCGCATAAGCAATCGTCATATCGGCGTCTGGTTGAAAACTGGACGTTGGAACACACATATCGTTAACGGAAAGAGCTAAACATGGCTGATCTGAAGAAACTGGCAGAAGAGATCGTTGGTCTGACCCTGCTTGAAGCACAAGAACTGAAAACAATCCTCAAAGACGAGTATGGCATCGAGCCCGCCGCTGGTGGCGCTGTGATGATGGCTGGTCCTGCTGACGGTGCTGGCGCCGCAGAAGAGGAAAAGACTGAATTCGACGTCGTTCTGAAAAACGCAGGCGCATCGAAAATTAACGTCATCAAAGAAGTACGCGGCATCACCGGTCTTGGTCTGAAAGAAGCAAAAGACCTTGTCGAAGCTGGCGGCAAAATCAAAGAAGGCGTCGACAAGGCAGAAGCAGAAGAGATCAAGGGCAAGCTGGAAGCAGCTGGCGCCGAAGTCGAACTGGCCTAAGTTACGCACTTCAGCCTCTTTGGTGGCTGGAAAAACGAGCTGGATCCGGATTTCCGGGTCCAGCTTGACCCGTCTTGGAAAGCGCCTTTTTGATAAGGGTTTTTTCCAAGATGCGGTTCAATGATCGGGAGGGCGCCGGTGGGACGGTGCCCGTGAATAGATCGAAACGTATCGTCTCGTATGGGCGAGGTGCCGTGGCCCGACGGTAGCCTCGACCGGTGAGAACTCTGAAAGGTGACACCTGACATGGCGCAAACGTTCCTTGGCCAGAAACGTCTTCGTAAATATTATGGCAAAATCCGTGAAGTATTGGATATGCCCAACCTGATCGAGGTTCAAAAATCCTCGTATGATCTATTCTTGAATTCCGGCGACGCGGATGTCCCCACCGATGGTGAGGGAATTACCGGCGTCTTCCAATCGGTATTTCCGATCCGGGATTTCAATGAAACCTCAGTGCTTGAATACGTCAAGTACGAGCTTGAGAAGCCGAAATACGATGTTGAGGAATGTCAGCAACGTGACATGACCTACAGCGCGCCGTTGAAGGTGACGCTGCGCCTCATCGTGTTTGATGTGGACGAAGACACCGGTGCAAAATCGGTTAAAGACATCAAAGAGCAAGACGTCTTTATGGGCGATATGCCTCTGATGACGCCGAACGGCACGTTTGTTGTGAACGGAACCGAGCGCGTGATTGTCAGCCAGATGCACCGGTCCCCCGGCGTATTCTTTGACCATGACAAAGGTAAAACGCACTCATCGGGCAAGCTTTTGTTCGCCTGCCGCATCATCCCTTACCGTGGTTCCTGGCTGGATTTCGAGTTTGACGCCAAAGACATCGTCTTTGCGCGTATTGACCGTCGCCGTAAGCTTCCTGTCACGACACTGCTTTATGCGCTGGGTCTGGATCAAGAAGCCATCATGGATGCCTACTACAACACCATCACCTACAAACTGGAAAAGAATAAAGGCTGGGTCGCCCCGTTCTTCCCCGATCGCGTGCGCGGGACCCGCCCGACGTATGATCTGGTAGATGCTGGTTCTGGTGAAGTGCTGTTCGAAAAAGGCAAGAAAGTCACCCCGCGCGCGGTCAAGAAGTTGATCGACGAAGGCACAGTGACCGAATTGTTGCTGCCATATGAGCATATCGCAGGCATGTTCGCAGCCAAAGACATCATCAATGAAGAAAACGGCGCGATCTATGTCGAAGCTGGTGATGAACTGACGCTTGAATATGACAAAGACGGCACGTTGATTGGTGGTACTGCGAAAGAGCTGATCGACGCGGGCTTTACCGAGATCCCCGTTCTTGACATCGATAACGTCAATGTTGGCCCTTACATGCGCAACACTATGGCGCAGGATAAGAACATGAACCGCGACACCGCGCTCATGGACATTTACCGCGTCATGCGTCCGGGCGAGCCGCCCACCGTTGAAGCAGCGTCGAACCTCTTCGACACGCTCTTCTTCGACAGCGAGCGCTATGATCTCTCGGCAGTCGGCCGGGTGAAGATGAACATGCGTCTGGCGCTTGATGCCGAAGACACCGTGCGCACGCTGCGCCGCGAAGACATCGTCGCCTGCATTAAGGCGCTTGTGGACCTGCGCGACGGGCGTGGCGATATCGATGACATCGACCACCTTGGTAACCGTCGTGTGCGGTCCGTTGGTGAATTGATGGAAAACCAGTACCGCGTGGGTCTGCTACGCATGGAGCGCGCGATCAAAGAGCGTATGTCCAGCGTCGAGATCGACACGGTCATGCCGCAGGATTTGATCAACGCGAAACCTGCCGCGGCTGCGGTCCGTGAATTCTTTGGCTCAAGCCAGTTGTCGCAGTTCATGGACCAAACCAACCCGCTGTCGGAAGTCACGCACAAGCGCCGTCTTTCCGCGCTTGGGCCAGGTGGTCTGACACGTGAACGTGCGGGCTTTGAGGTGCGCGACGTGCACCCTACGCACTATGGCCGGATGTGCCCGATTGAAACGCCGGAAGGCCCGAACATCGGTCTGATCAACTCGCTGGCGACCTTTGCGCGTGTGAACAAATACGGCTTTATCGAAACGCCTTATCGTCGTGTCGAAAACCGGAAAGTCACGGACGAAGTGCAATACATGTCTGCGACAGAGGAAATGCGGCACACCGTGGCGCAGGCCAACGCTCAGTTGGACGAGGACGGTCGTTTTAAAAACGATCTGGTCAGCACACGTCAGTCTGGTGATTACACGCTTGCTCCGTCCGAGAACGTAGACCTGATCGACGTCTCGCCGAAGCAGTTGGTATCAGTTGCGGCCTCGTTGATCCCGTTCCTCGAAAATGACGACGCGAACCGGGCTCTGATGGGGTCGAACATGCAACGTCAGGCGGTTCCTCTTCTACAAGCCGAAGCGCCGCTTGTGGGCACAGGCATCGAAGAAGTGGTTGCACGCGACTCTGGTGCGGCGATTATGGCGAAACGTGCCGGTATCATCGACCAGGTGGATGCACAGCGTATCGTTATTCGCGCAACGGCTGATCTTGAACTGGGTGACGCGGGTGTGGACATCTACCGCATGCGTAAATTCCAGCGTTCGAACCAGAACACCTGCATCAACCAGCGTCCGCTGGTCAAAGTGGGCGACACGGTTCTCAAAGGTCAGGTGATCGCAGATGGCCCATCCACGGATATGGGTGAACTGGCGCTCGGCAAGAACGTTGTCGTCGCCTTCATGCCGTGGAATGGCTACAACTACGAAGACTCCATTCTGATCTCTGAGCGGATTGCCCGTGACGACGTGTTTACTTCGATCCATATCGAGGAATTCGAAGTCGCTGCGCGTGATACGAAACTGGGACCAGAAGAAATCACGCGCGATATCCCGAACGTCGGTGAGGAAGCCCTGCGCAACCTCGACGAAGCGGGCATCGTCTACATCGGTGCCGATGTGGAGCCGGGTGATATCCTTGTGGGTAAGATCACACCGAAAGGCGAAAGCCCGATGACGCCGGAAGAGAAACTTCTACGCGCGATCTTTGGTGAAAAAGCTTCTGACGTGCGCGATACATCGCTGCGTGTAAAGCCGGGTGACTTTGGTACGGTCGTCGAAGTGCGTGTCTTTAACCGCCATGGCGTGGAAAAAGACGAACGTGCACTGCAGATCGAGCGTGAGGAAGTCGAACGCCTTGCCCGTGACCGCGATGACGAATTGGCTATCCTTGACCGCAACATCTATGCGCGTCTGAAGTCCATGATTATGGGTAAGGTTGCTGTCAAAGGTCCGAAAGGTGTCTCGAGCAACTCCGAGATCACCGAAGACCTGCTGCAGATGTTGCCACGCAGCCAGTGGTGGCAATTGGCGTTGAAGGACGAGGCTGACGCGCAGGTTGTAGAAGCCCTGAACGAACAGTACGAAATCCAGAAACGTGCACTTGATGCCCGCTTTGAGGACAAAGTCGAAAAAGTCCGCCGCGGTGACGATCTGCCACCGGGCGTGATGAAGATGGTCAAAGTCTTTGTCGCGGTTAAGCGTAAACTTCAACCGGGCGACAAGATGGCCGGTCGTCACGGGAACAAAGGGGTTATCTCCAAAGTGGTTCCCATGGAGGACATGCCGTTCCTGGGCGACGGGACACCCGTTGACTTCTGTTTGAACCCGCTCGGCGTACCGTCGCGCATGAACGTTGGTCAGATCCTCGAGACACATATGGGTTGGGCCGCGCGCGGTCTGGGCATCAATGTGGACGAGGCGCTGCAGGAATACCGGCGCTCTGGCGATCTGACACCAGTGCGTGATGCGCTAAGCCTTGCCTATGGTCAGGATGTCTACGACGAAGGCATCGAAAGCATGGACGAGGAAACGCTGGTAGAGGCGGCAGGCAATGTGACACGCGGTGTGCCGATTGCGACACCGGTCTTTGACGGCGCGAAAGAGGCGGACGTGAACGATGCTCTGACCCGTGCAGGTTTTGATACCTCGGGGCAATCGGTTCTGTTTGACGGTCGCACAGGCGAGCAATTTGCCCGCCCCGTGACCGTTGGCGTGAAATACCTGCTGAAACTGCACCACCTTGTGGACGATAAAATCCACGCGCGGTCTACCGGCCCATACTCGCTGGTCACTCAGCAGCCATTGGGCGGTAAAGCGCAATTCGGTGGTCAGCGCTTTGGTGAGATGGAGGTCTGGGCGCTTGAAGCTTACGGCGCTGCATACACCCTGCAGGAAATGCTGACCGTGAAGTCGGACGACGTTGCCGGACGGACGAAAGTCTACGAAAGCATCGTCAAGGGCGAGGACAACTTTGAAGCGGGCGTGCCCGAGAGCTTTAACGTTCTGGTCAAAGAAGTCCGCGGCCTCGGCCTCAACATGGAACTCCTGGATGCGGAGGAAGATGAATGACGGGGTAAGCCCCGTCACTTCACTCCCAACGCTCCCCTTTCAAGGATTTGAAAATGAACCAGGAACTGACAAACAACCCGTTTAACCCGCTGACGCCACCTAAGGTGTTTGACGAGATCAAAGTGTCGCTGGCCTCGCCAGAGCGCATTTTGTCGTGGTCTTTCGGTGAAATCAAAAAACCCGAAACCATCAACTACCGGACGTTCAAGCCCGAGCGTGACGGCCTGTTCTGTGCGCGTATCTTTGGCCCGATCAAAGACTACGAATGTCTGTGCGGTAAATACAAACGCATGAAGTATCGCGGCGTTGTCTGCGAAAAATGTGGTGTGGAAGTTACGCTGCAAAAAGTCCGCCGCGAGCGGATGGGCCACATCGAGCTCGCCTCGCCCGTGGCGCACATCTGGTTCCTGAAATCGTTGCCGTCCCGCATCGGTCTGATGCTGGACATGACACTGCGTGATCTGGAACGCGTTCTGTACTTCGAAAACTACGTGGTGATCGAACCCGGCCTGACGGACCTTCAATACGGTCAGATGATGACCGAAGAAGAGTACATGGACGCGCAAGACGCTTACGGCATGGACGCTTTCACCGCCAACATTGGCGCCGAAGCGATCCGCGAAATGCTTGCGGCGATTGATCTGGAATCAGAAGCTGAAACCCTGCGCGCGGACCTCAAAGAGGCGACAGGTGAACTGAAGCCGAAGAAGATCATCAAGCGACTGAAGGTTGTTCAGTCCTTCCTCGAATCCGGCAACCGCCCTGAGTGGATGGTTCTGACAGTGATCCCCGTGATCCCGCCAGAACTCCGCCCTCTGGTGCCGCTGGATGGGGGTCGATTTGCGACGTCTGACCTGAACGATCTCTACCGCCGCGTGATTAACCGCAACAACCGTCTGAAGCGTTTGATCGAATTGCGCGCGCCTGACATCATCGTACGTAACGAAAAGCGGATGTTGCAGGAATCTGTCGATGCTCTGTTCGACAATGGCCGTCGCGGTCGCGTCATCACGGGTGCCAACAAGCGCCCGTTGAAATCGCTGTCCGATATGCTGAAAGGCAAACAGGGTCGCTTCCGCCAAAACCTTTTGGGCAAGCGCGTCGATTTCTCGGGCCGTTCTGTCATTGTGACCGGTCCGGAGCTGAAGCTGCACCAGTGTGGTCTGCCAAAAAAGATGGCTTTGGAGTTGTTCAAGCCATTCATCTATTCGCGACTGGAGGCCAAAGGTCTATCCTCCACCGTGAAACAGGCGAAAAAGCTGGTCGAAAAAGAGCGTCCCGAAGTGTGGGATATCCTGGACGAGGTCATTCGCGAACACCCCGTCATGCTGAACCGTGCGCCGACGCTGCACCGTCTTGGCATTCAGGCATTCGAGCCCGTGTTGATCGAAGGTAAAGCGATCCAGCTTCACCCGCTTGTCTGCTCGGCCTTCAACGCAGACTTCGACGGTGACCAAATGGCTGTTCACGTTCCGCTGAGCCTTGAAGCCCAGTTGGAAGCGCGCGTCCTGATGATGTCCACGAACAACGTTCTGTCGCCTGCAAACGGTGCACCGATCATCGTGCCGTCGCAGGATATGATCTTGGGCCTTTATTATACCACGCTCGAACGGGCCGGTATGAAGGGCGAAGGCATGGTATTCGGGTCCGTTGAAGAAGTGCAACACGCGCTGGATGCCGGTGTCGTACACCTGCACTCAAAGATCACAGCACGGATCCCACAGATCGACGACAACGGTCTTGAGATCATGAAACGGTATGAAACGACACCTGGTCGTATCCGTCTGGGTGCGCTTTTGCCACTGAATGCGAAGGCACCGTTTGAACTGGTCAACCGTTTACTGCGGAAAAAAGAAGTGCAGCAGATCATCGACACCGTCTACCGCTATTGCGGTCAGAAAGAGTCGGTTATTTTCTGTGACCAGATCATGACCATGGGCTTCCGCGAGGCGTTCAAGGCGGGCATTTCGTTCGGTAAGGATGACATGCTGATCCCTGACACCAAATGGCCGATTGTCGAAGAGACACGCGAGCAAGTGAAAGACTTTGAACAGCAGTACATGGACGGCCTGATCACTCAGGGTGAAAAGTACAACAAAGTCGTTGATGCATGGTCGAAGTGTAACGACAAGGTCACTGACGCGATGATGGGGTCGATTTCCGCCAGCAAGACGGATGACACAGGCATGGAGATGGAGCCGAACTCGGTCTACATGATGGCCCACTCCGGTGCGCGTGGCTCTGTCACGCAGATGAAACAGCTCGGCGGCATGCGCGGCCTGATGGCCAAACCGAACGGCGACATCATCGAGACGCCGATCATCTCGAACTTTA
Organism: uncultured Alphaproteobacteria bacterium; assembly: GCA_963796445.1. Lineage (GTDB taxonomy): Bacteria > Pseudomonadota > Alphaproteobacteria > Rhodobacterales > Rhodobacteraceae > Roseobacter. The sequence goes on from CAWCLQ010000007.1 coordinate 274,402, forward strand.
AGGAAGGCCTGACCGTTCTTGAGTACTTCAACTCGACGCACGGTGCTCGGAAGGGTCTGTCAGATACGGCTTTGAAAACGGCGAACTCCGGTTACCTGACACGTCGTCTGGTGGATGTGGCACAAGACTGCATCGTTCGTATGAACGATTGTGGTACCGAGACTTCGATCACAGCCGTGGCGGCAGTGAATGATGGTGAGGTTGTGTCGTCACTGTCCGAGCGGATCCTTGGCCGTGTTGTCGCTGAAGACATCATGCGTCCGGGTACCGACGAGGTGATGGTGGCTACTGGTACGCTGATCGACGAACGGATGGCGGATTCTGTAGAAGAAGCAGGCGTTGCCTCTGCGCGGATCCGCAGCCCGCTGACGTGTGAGGCTGAAGAAGGCGTTTGCGCCATGTGCTATGGTCGTGACCTGGCACGGGGTACAATGGTCAATACCGGTGAGGCGGTCGGCATTATTGCCGCGCAGTCCATTGGTGAGCCTGGTACACAGTTGACGATGCGGACGTTCCACATCGGCGGTGTTGCACAAGGTGGTCAGCAGTCCTTCCTCGAAGCAAGCCACTCCGGCAAGGTTGTGTTCGACAACGCGCAGACGCTTGAGAACGCTTCGGGCGAGATCATGGTGATGGGCCGTAACATGAAGCTCATGATCCAGGACGAGAACGGCGAGGAACGCGCCAGCCACAAGGTCGGCTACGGTACCAAACTGTTCGTGACCGAAGGGCAGGATGTGACGCGTGGGGACAAACTCTTTGAGTGGGACCCCTACACACTGCCGATCATCGCTGAAAAGTCCGGCATGGCCAAATTCGTGGACCTCGTTAGCGGTATTGCCGTCAAGGACGAAACCGATGACGCAACGGGCATGACGCAGAAGATCGTGATCGACTGGCGTTCAGCAACCAAGGGCAACGAGCTTAAGCCAGAGATCATTCTGGTGGACGCAGAAGGTGAACCTGTGCGTAACGATGCAGGCAACCCGGTGACCTACCCGATGTCTGTAGATGCGGTTCTGTCCATCGAGGATCAGACCGAAATCAAAGCAGGTGACGTTGTTGCACGTATCCCGCGTGAAGGTGCAAAAACCAAGGACATCACGGGTGGTCTGCCGCGTGTGGCCGAGCTCTTTGAGGCACGTCGCCCCAAAGACCACGCCATCATTGCGGAAATCGACGGCTATGTGCGCTATGGCAAGGACTACAAGAACAAACGCCGTATCGCGATTGAGTCTTCCGAAGATCCGGATCACAAGGTCGAGTACATGGTGCCCAAGGGCAAGCACATCCCGGTTGCGGAAGGTGACTTTGTCCAGAAGGGTGACTACATCATGGACGGTAACCCCGCACCGCACGATATCCTAGCAATTATGGGTGTCGAAGCGCTGGCGGATTACATGATCGACGAAGTGCAGGACGTTTACCGCCTGCAGGGTGTGAAGATCAACGACAAGCACATCGAAGTCATCGTACGTCAGATGCTGCAGAAGTGGGAAATCCAGGAATCTGGTGACACCACGCTGCTTAAAGGGGAACATGTGGATAAGCAGGAATTCGACGCCGCCAACGAAAAGGCGCTGTCGAAGGGCGGCCGTCCCGCACAGGGTGAGCCGATCCTACTGGGGATCACCAAGGCAAGCTTGCAGACCCGCAGCTTTATCTCTGCCGCGTCCTTCCAGGAAACCACTCGCGTTCTGACCGAGGCATCTGTCCAAGGGAAGAAAGACAAGCTGGTCGGTCTGAAAGAGAATGTGATCGTCGGACGCTTGATCCCGGCCGGTACGGGTGGTGCGACCATGAAGGTCCGTCGCATCGCATCAGAGCGTGACAACGTTGTGATCGAAGCGCGCCGTGAAGAAGCGGAAGCTGCAGCAGCGCTGGCAGCCCCTGCCGAAGACGATATGGTTGGTGGTGACGTTTTCGATCAGGTGATCCCACCGGAAGAAGACAGTCGCGATTGATCGCTTTGTGACAGAAACAGATAAGCCTCCGATGGAACATCCATCGGGGGCTTTTCATTTTATGCTGCTGCGTGTTTGGTAGCCGCGAATACAATCGGATCGCAGTCATGGCACAGCATATCAAAATAGTGGGGGTAATGCGCTTTTCCGTGCTCACGCCCACGTATTACTCAGAACGCTTCGACAGCTTGAACGAGATTGCGGAACATCTCTTTTCGCCCGAGCGGATGGCACTGCGTTTTCATATTTTCGAAACACTCGTATTGCCTTCACTGCTGGCGCAAAGCGACCAGGGATTCGAGCTTGTTATCCTGACCGCACAAAGCTTACCCGCCGAACACATGGATCGGCTTGAACAAGCCTTGTCGGTTGCGCCGAACATCCGGTTGTCCCCTGTAGGGCCGGACAAGCACTACCAACTGATCAAACAAGCCTACCAGTCCGTGGACGTCGAAGAGGCTTCTCACCGTGTGATGTTCCGCCTTGATGACGATGACGCCGTTGCCTTGAATTACATCAAACGTCTGCGCCAGTTGGCGCGCGGTCTGTTGCGCTTGCAAAGCAAATCCCAACCGCAGGTGATCGCCTTTAATCGCGGGTTCTATGTCGAGATGAACGAGGGTGAGAACACCGTTTTTGACGCGTGCGAGCGTGCACCACTCTCGACGGGCACCGCGCTGTTGGCTCCTGTGGACTACACTCGAAACCCTTATCGCTATAATCACCGGCAGTTGGCGCAGCACTATAGTCTGTACTCTGATATCTCAGCGCCCGCGTTCATCCGCACGATACACGGCGACAACAAGTCCACACCGACGCAAATGGGGCTGACTCACCAGATGAGCAAGCGGAACATGTCGCGGCAACTGGACAGCTATTTCGGCCTGTCCCTGTCAGACCTGCAGGGGCTTTGAGGTGTCACCGAATGTAGCCGGCGCTTTGCTGATGATGGCGTCGATGGCGTGTTTTACGATCAACGACGCGTTTATCAAGGCAACCGACGGAGCGTTGCCTCTTTCCCAGCTGCTCTTTTTGCGCGGTGTCTTGGCGACTACATTCATTGCTGGGCTGGCTGTGACGCGGGGTAGCTTGCGGGCGCGCTTGCCTGCGCGTGACTGGGTTTTGATCGCTGTGCGGTCAGCGGCCGAGGTTGGTGCAGCCTATTTCTTTATCACAGCCTTGTTAAATATGCCGCTCGCCAATGTGACGGCGATCCTTCAGGTGTTGCCGTTAACCGTGACGCTGGGTGCGGCGCTGTTTTTCAAAGAAGCGATTGGATGGCGTCGCATGATCGCTATTTTGGTTGGGTTTTCGGGCATGCTTCTGATCGTTCGACCGGGAACTGAGGGGTTTACAGTTTATTCTGTTTACGCCTTGGCAGCGGTTGGGTGCGTCACTGCGCGTGATCTTTCAACGCGGCGTATGTCCAAGGAGGTACCTTCTTTGTTGGTGACGCTACTAGCGTCGCTTACTGTGCTGGTGGCTTCAGGGCTCGTATCCCTGACGATTGAATGGGCGCCGGTCACGCCGCAGCTGGCGGGGCTTTTGGTTGGCTCGTCGCTTTTTATTGTGGGCGGCTATTTCTTTTCGGTGCAGGTCATGCGCAGCGGTGACGTCTCTTTCATCGCCCCGTTTCGCTATACGGGGTTGATCTGGGCGCTGGCCTTGGGGTGGTTTGTGTTCGGGGACTGGCCGGTGCCGATGACGCTGTTAGGGGCAGGGATCATTGTGACAACCGGTTTGTTCACGCTGTATCGCGAACGGCGGCTACTGCGGTCTTGAGGTCATCGCGCGTACGGCATCGGCGTCAATATTGTAGGTCCACCTAAAGTAGTCTTCCTGTTTCGGTGTCAGGAGCGTCATCTTCGCAGGCTTCGCCGCAGGTTTCTGCCGCGAGTCGTTAAAATCGTTCATGCCCCGCAGCATCATATCAGTGCCCGGGAAGGTCACTGTGGGCATGCGTTGCCACAGTTTGTGATGGCTGAAATTCATCACCGAAGTATCCGCCCGTGACGAAATCATAAGCGCTAGCGCTGGCGACCAATAGGCGGCAGTGACGGGGGCCGCCTCAATGCCCTTGGCCATGGGGCGGGCGATATAGCCCTGGTTGAAATCAAGCGCGATAGAGCGCACTTCGCGCAACAGCGGACGGGCCAAGGCGGCCTTGGCCCGTAGCGTTTCAATAAAAGACACAGCAAACGCGTCGTCATCATCTAGTCTGAACTGCAAACACGGTTCTTTGGAGCTGACGCGCACCGCGTCTATCGCGTTTTTCATGACTGAGCGATGCGGGCCGCTTGCGTGCTTTTGCAGCTTGATCTGGGGAATATCAGCGATCAGGTGCTTCAATCGCTCAAGATAAGTGTCAGGCAGGCTATCCCCGACAACGATGACAAAGATAAAATCCGGGTCGGTCTGTGCGCGCAGACAGGGCAGGGTGAAGGCTTCAAACAGTGTAAAGCGGGCGTTCATTCTTTCGGGAGCGTACAGATATGCCATGCGATCTTCGATCGTCTCATGTTCGACTTGAAAGCCCCCAACTGCAGGGTATGAAAACCGGCAAATGCCAATAACTTGCATGTAATTCCGTCCTATTGGTAAATGCGCCAGTTGCTGCGGTCAGCATTGCAGTGTGACGGGGCGGTGACAAGATGGGAGGGGCTGTTGACAGCCGGAGCGACTCCTTTTATACGCGCGCTATCTCGGACGGGGTGGTTCGCCTTAAGTCTGATACCAAAATGAAGTGGTCACGATCCGGCCCCCTATCGGCCCGATCCTCTGTTAACCCACCGCGTCGTTTCCTCGGTACGGAAACGGAGGCGGTTTTTTTGTTGTCGCGTGTACATGTGGCAAGAAATAAACGCGCTTCTCGCGCAACAGGCGGCTCGCAGACGTGCGTGTCGTAGAAATTGAAACCGCGCGGGGCCGTCTCGTGCACTCAGAGCTTAGACGGGGATAAAACCGGAATGCCAACGATCCAACAGCTGATCCGCAAACCGCGGCAGCCAAAAATCAAACGTTCAAAGTCGATGCACTTGCAAGAGTGCCCGCAAAAACGTGGCGTTTGCACGCGCGTTTACACAACCACACCTAAGAAGCCAAACTCGGCGATGCGTAAAGTTGCCAAGGTCCGTCTGACCAACGGCTTCGAAGTCATCAGCTACATTCCGGGTGAAAGCCACAACCTTCAGGAACACTCTGTGGTTCTGATCCGCGGCGGCCGTGTAAAAGACCTTCCCGGTGTGCGCTACCACATCCTTCGCGGTGTTCTGGATACCCAGGGCGTCAAAGACCGTAAACAACGTCGTTCGAAATACGGCGCCAAGCGTCCCAAGTAAGGAGAGCAGCAGATGTCACGTCGTCACGCCGCTGAAAAACGCGAAGTCCTGCCCGACGCCAAATACGGTGATCTGGTTCTGACAAAATTCATGAACAACCTGATGATTGACGGTAAAAAGTCGGTCGCAGAGCGTATCGTCTATAATGCCCTCACGCGGGTTGAGACAAAGATTAAACGCGCCCCTATCGAAGTGTTCCACGAAGCACTTGATAACATCCAGCCTTCCGTCGAGGTGCGTTCGCGCCGCGTTGGTGGTGCGACATATCAGGTACCTGTCGAAGTGCGCCCCGAGCGCCGTCAGGCACTTGCGATCCGCTGGCTGATCAAAGCGGCCCGGTCGCGCAACGAGAACACGATGGAAGAGCGCCTTGCAGGCGAACTTCTGGACGCTGTTCAATCTCGCGGAACTGCCGTGAAAAAGCGCGAAGATACGCACAAAATGGCAGACGCGAACAAAGCGTTCAGCCACTACCGCTGGTAACACTATCGCGCCCTTTATTGGGCGCGACTATCCGTTTTTAGACACTCCTGAGGAAGCAGCTCCATGGCACGCGACTATCCGCTCCAACGCTACCGCAACTTCGGCATCATGGCTCACATTGATGCCGGTAAAACAACATGCTCCGAACGCATCCTGTTCTATACAGGTAAATCCCACAACATTGGTGAGGTGCACGATGGTGCGGCCACAATGGACTGGATGGAGCAAGAGCAGGAACGTGGGATCACTATCACGTCCGCTGCCACAACAACTTTCTGGCAACGCCAAGAAGAGCCAACATCCGACGGCACCTCCGATACCAAATATCGCATGAACATCATTGACACGCCCGGCCACGTTGACTTCACCATCGAAGTTGAGCGTTCGCTGGCGGTTCTCGATGGCGCGGTTGCTGTTCTGGACGCAAATGCTGGTGTTGAGCCACAAACTGAAACCGTTTGGCGTCAGGCCGACCGGTATAAGGTTCCGCGCATTGTTTTCGTGAATAAAATGGACAAGATCGGTGCTGACTTCTTCAACTGCGTGAAGATGATCAAGGACCGTACCGGTGCGATCCCTGCGCCGATCCAAATTCCAATTGGAGCCGAAAACGAGCTGGAAGGCATGATCGATCTCGTCACCATGGAAGAATGGGTTTGGGAAGGTGAAGATCTGGGCGCAAGCTGGGTCAAAAAGCCAATCCGCGCCAGCCTGAAAGACCTCGCTGACGAATGGCGCGCAACACTCATCGAGACTGCGGTCGAGATGGACGACGAAGCCATGGAAAATTATCTGATGGACGGTGCCGAGCCCGACGTGGAGACGCTGCGTAAGCTGATCCGCAAGGGTACTCTTGCGATCAAGTTTATCCCCGTTCTGTGCGGCTCCGCGTTTAAGAACAAAGGCGTTCAGCCTCTGTTGAACGCTGTGATCGATTATCTGCCCAGCCCGCTGGACGTTGTCGATTACATGGGCTTCAAACCGGGTGACGAAGAAGAAACACGCAATATTCCGCGTCGTGCGGATGACGACATGGCGTTTTCGGGTCTTGCCTTCAAAATCATGAACGACCCCTTTGTCGGTTCTTTGACGTTCACGCGCATTTACTCGGGCCAGATGAAGAAGGGCGACACCCTTTTGAACTCTACCAAGGGTAAGAAAGAGCGCGTTGGTCGTATGATGATGATGCACTCTATCAACCGTGAAGAGATTGATGAGGCATTTGCGGGCGACATTATCGCACTTGCGGGTCTGAAAGACACCACAACGGGTGACACGCTGTGTGCCGTGAACGATCCCGTTGTTCTGGAAACGATGACGTTCCCGGATCCGGTGATTGAGATTGCGGTTGAGCCGAAAACAAAAGCGGACCAAGAGAAAATGTCTGCTGGTCTTGCGCGTCTCGCAGCCGAAGACCCCTCCTTCCGTGTGGAAACTGATCTGGAATCCGGTCAGACCATCATGAAAGGCATGGGCGAACTTCACCTCGATATCCTCGTGGACCGATTGAAGCGTGAATTTAAAGTCGAAGCGAACATCGGCGCGCCACAGGTTGCGTATCGTGAAACCATCTCGAAAGAGGCGGAAGTCACCTACACGCACAAGAAACAGTCCGGTGGTTCGGGTCAGTTCGCTGAGGTCAAGATGATCCTCACGCCAACAGAAGCGGGTGAAGGCTATTCGTTTGAATCCCGCATCGTTGGTGGCTCCATTCCGAAGGAATATATTCCGGGTGTGGAAAAAGGCATCAAGTCCGTCATGGACTCTGGCCCCCTGGCTGGTTTCCCTGTCATCGACTTCAAGGTGGCTTTGATCGACGGTAAGTTCCACGATGTGGACTCGAGCGTTCTGGCGTTTGAAATTGCGGCTCGTATGGGTATGCGCGACGGCATGAAGAAAGCTGGAGCGAAATTGCTCGAGCCGATCATGAAAGTCGAAGTCATCACGCCGGAAGAGTACACCGGCGGTATCATCGGCGATCTCACATCCCGTCGGGGTCAGGTATCCGGTCAGGAACCACGTGGTAACGCGATTGCAATCGACTGCTTCGTGCCGCTGGCAAATATGTTCGGCTACATCAACACGCTGCGCTCCATGTCTTCGGGCCGTGCGCAGTTTACGATGCAGTTCGATCACTACGACCCTGTGCCGCAGAACATCTCTGACGAGATTCAGGCGAAATTTGCTTAAGTTTTCCGGTGCGCGAGGATTTCGCGCGCCGGCCATCCACTCTGGCGGTCTAGCCGCACAATTGCACATCTAAGGAGCCCATCATGGCAAAAGAGAAGTTTGAACGTAATAAACCGCACGTAAACATCGGCACGATTGGTCACGTTGACCATGGCAAGACGACGTTGACGGCTGCGATCACGAAGTATTTTGGCGATTTCAAAGCGTATGACCAGATTGATGGTGCGCCTGAAGAGAAAGCGCGCGGGATCACGATTTCGACGGCGCACGTTGAGTATGAAACAGACGCGCGTCACTATGCGCACGTGGATTGCCCCGGTCACGCGGACTACGTCAAGAACATGATCACCGGTGCGGCGCAGATGGACGGAGCCATTCTGGTTGTGAACGCGGCCGACGGCCCGATGCCACAGACGCGCGAGCACATCCTGCTTGGCCGTCAGGTTGGTATCCCGACGATGGTTGTTTACATGAACAAAGTGGACCAGGTTGACGACGAAGAACTGCTTGAGCTGGTTGAGATGGAAATCCGCGAGCTTCTGTCGTCCTACGACTACCCTGGCGACGACATTCCGGTTATCCCCGGCTCTGCGCTGGCGGCGATGGAAGGCCGTGATGAGGCGATCGGCGAAGACTCCATCCGCAAGCTGATGGCAGCTGTTGACGAGTGGATCCCGACGCCTGAGCGTGCGATTGACCAGCCGTTCCTGATGCCTGTTGAAGACGTGTTCTCGATCTCTGGTCGTGGTACTGTTGTGACGGGCCGTGTTGAGCGTGGCGTTATCAACGTAGGCGACGAGATTGAAATCGTCGGCATCCGTGACACGCAGAAGACGACCTGCACAGGCGTTGAAATGTTCCGCAAGCTGCTGGACCGCGGTGAAGCGGGCGACAACATCGGCGCATTGCTGCGCGGTATCGACCGTGAAGGTGTTGAGCGTGGCCAGGTTCTCTGCAAGCCGGGTTCCGTGACGCCGCACACCAAGTTCGAAGCCGAAGCGTATATCCTCACCAAAGAGGAAGGTGGCCGTCACACGCCATTCTTCGCGAACTACCGTCCACAGTTCTACTTCCGGACCACGGACGTGACGGGCACGGTTCAGCTGGCCGAAGGCACCGAGATGGTTATGCCAGGTGACAACGTGTCGTTCGGCGTTGAGCTGATCGCCCCGATCGCGATGGAAAACGGTCTGCGCTTTGCGATCCGCGAAGGCGGCCGCACGGTTGGCGCGGGCGTCGTGTCGAAGATCACGGAGTAATCCCGAGACGCGCTTAGAAAGTCGCGTCAAAGTTCAAAAGGCCGCCCCACACGGGCGGCCTTTTTTGTGCCGGAAGGGTTCAGTGTTTTTACTAAGCTTCAATCTCATGACGCGTAAAAGGATAGACACTCGCAAGGTCGGACTGAGCTAACCCACTATGGTGTGTGACGCTCAACTCGCTGCCCGTCAAACGCGATCTTGTAACAGCCGCCGCCGGTACTTTTTTAAGCATGAACCTCTCGCATGCGCCGTACACTTGACGGAAATTCGATTGCTAGCTCATTCGTTTGATTGCTTTGCCCGTGGGCTTGGTGCATATTTTCCTCACCGCCCAATCCTACATATGACCGAGCGACAACCGGAGGCACCATGGTACCAATTGCACAAGCGACAGCCATTGGAGTAATCGCACTCGGAACTGGCGCTGCGGCTGTAGCTGCCCTCAATAAGGATATCCCCGACCTACAGGTGCCCGAAAAGCAATGGGTCCAAGACGGTGCGTTGGATGGACAGAGCTTTTTTACAACCGATGTCGTCGCTGAGACCGGCGAGGTGCTGAAGGATGAATTGGTTTTCAAGAACGGCACCTTTCAGTCCAAGATGTGTCAGGTGTATTGCGATTTCGGCTGGTCCACTTATGAGACGTGGACCGAGGGCGAGCTAACCTACTTTACAGCCACCACAAGGTGCCCCGACGCGCCGCATACTGTGGTTTGGTACGGCTCTGTATCCGGTGATGAGGTGCAGTTTGAAGGCACATGGACCACACGGCGATGGTATTGGACCAAACAAATAACGGTGACGGGTCAAGGCTCCACGACACCGCACGCAGTTCTGGAAAGTTGATCGTCGCGTGACACCTGCCAAACCGTCTGGTTGGGGCGGCCTGCTTCTGCGGTTGGTTGCTCTGGTCGCGCTTGTTCTGGCGGCGACATGGGCGTCGCATCTGGTGCGAGAAGCACTCCACCTACAGGTTATGCCAGAGAACGAGCAACAGGTGCACCGTATGGTGATGCTTGGGATGGCGGCTTACATCAGCCTTCTGACAATTCCTTTCGTACCGGGTGCTGAAATCGGTATCGCGATGCTGACTGCATTTGGTGCGGTCATTGCTCCGCTGGTCTATGTCGCGACAGTTACAGCTATGCTGCTAGCTTACCTCATTGGACGATTGGTGCAGGTGAACGTTCTGGTCAAACTGCTCACGTTCCTCAGGCTGCAGCGTGCGGCGGACTTTATCGCACAAGCCGCGCCGCTTTCGCGTGAGGACCGCTTGCGCCTTTTACTCGACGGTGCGCCCTCCCGCGTTGTTTCTCTGACATTGCGCCACCGCTATGTAGCGCTGGCGCTTGCGGTCAACCTACCAGGCAACGCGCTGATCGGTGGCGGCGGTGGCATCATGATGGTGGCAGGTATGAGCGGGCTCTTTGCGCCATTGCCAACCGTGCTCGCCGTGATGATTGCAGTTTCACCTGTGCCGCTGGCAGTTTATGCTTTCGGGTTTTGAAGCAGTGTGGCTGACTGGCTAAACTGCACTGTCGCGCAACTTGCGCTTTTTACGACAATTCCCCATTGCCTTTTGCCGCGACTCCCCCTAAACGAGCCACATCCAACGGGGTGCGGCTGGCCGCGCCCTTTTCCGTTGGACCAAAGACGCGACGAGGGTGTGCGATGAGCGCCCATCCTCCAATCCGTTAACATCCCAATGTAAGGGATATGCATATGGCCGCTCAAAGCCAAAACATCCGTATTCGTCTTAAGGCGTTTGACTATCGGGTGCTGGATGCCTCCACACAAGAGATCGTCAATACCGCCAAGCGCACCGGCGCTTCGGTTCGTGGTCCAATTCCACTGCCGAACAAGATCGAAAAATTCACCGTTCTGCGTGGCCCACACGTTGACAAAAAATCCCGTGACCAGTTCGAAATCCGCACGCACAAGCGTCTGCTGGATATCGTTGATCCGACCCCACAGACCGTTGACGCGCTGATGAAGCTCGACCTCGCCGCTGGTGTGGACGTCGAGATCAAGCTTCAGTCTTAATAACTCAGGAGGGTAATTGTTATGTTGCGCTCAGGCGTTATTGCAAAAAAAGTCGGTATGACCCGGCTGTTCATGGAAGACGGCAAGCAGATCCCTGTAACCGTTCTTCAACTCGATAAACTTCAGGTCGTCGCACAGCGTACCGTTGAGAAAGACGGCTACACAGCTGTTCAGCTCGGCGCAGGCGTGGCCAAGGCCAAGCGGACATCCCAAGCGATGCGTGGTCACTTTGCAGCAGCAAAGGTTGAACCCAAGCGCAAAGTTGCGGAATTCCGCGTGGATGCGGATGCCCTGATCGGTGTTGGTGAAGAGATCATCGCGGACCATTACTTTGAAGGTCAGTTCGTTGACGTCGCCGGTACTTCCATCGGTAAAGGTTTTGCCGGTGCGATGAAGCGGCACAATTTCGGCGGTTTGCGCGCGACACACGGTGTTTCTATCTCGCACCGTTCGCATGGCTCAACCGGTCAGTGTCAGGATCCGGGTAAGGTTTTCAAAGGCAAGAAAATGGCCGGCCACATGGGTGCAGCTCGTGTTACCACGCAGAACCTTCAGGTTGTGCGCACAGACACGGACCGTGGTCTCATCATGGTTAAAGGCGCTGTTCCAGGCTCCAAAGGTGGTTGGGTGACGGTTAAGGATGCGGTCAAGAAACCATTCCCCGAGAATGCGATCCTGCCTGCCGCTTTGAAATCCGCCGCCGAAGAAGCTGCAAAAGCCGCTGAAGAAGCCGCCGCCGCAGCAGCAGCCGAAGCAGAAGCAGAAGCAAAGCGTCTGGCCGAAGAGCAAGCCGCTCAGGAAGCCGAAGCGCTGAAAGCCGCAGAAGCTGAAATCGCAGCAGAGGGTTCTGACGAAGCGCCTGCAGCTGACGAAGACAAGAAAGAAGGTGACGCATGAAACTCGATGTCATCAAACTAGACGGCGGCAAAGCCGGATCAGTAGACCTCGACGAGGCGCTGTTCGGTCTGGAGCCACGTGCGGACATCCTGCACCGTGTTGTGCGCTGGCAGCGTAATAACGCGCAGCAAGGCACGCATAAGGTCAAGACACGGAAAGAAGTTGATTACTCCACTAAGAAGATCTACCGCCAGAAAGGCACAGGCGGCGCTCGCCACGGTGCGCGTTCTGCTCCGATCTTCCGCGGTGGTGGTATCTACAAAGGCCCGACACCCCGGAGCCACGGTCACGAGTTGACCAAGAAGTTCCGCAAGCTGGGTCTGCGCCATGCGTTGTCCGCCAAAGCGAAAGCGGGCGAGCTGGTTATCATCGATGATGCGGCATCAGACGGCAAAACAGGTGCATTGGCCAAGCAGGTTGCAAACCTCGGTTGGAAACGTGCACTGGTCATCGATGGTGCGTCCGTGAACGAGGGCTTTGCCCAAGCCGCGCGTAACATTGAAGGTCTGGATATCCTGCCGACAATGGGCGCAAACGTATATGACATCCTCAAGCGTGACACTCTGGTGATCACGAAGGCGGGCGTCGAAGCACTGGAGGCTCGTTTGAAATGAACGCCAAGGCAGAACATTACGATGTGATCCGCAAGCCGATCATTACCGAAAAAGCGACAATGACGTCCGAACATGGCGCCGTCGTTTTTGAAGTGGCGATTGACAGCAACAAACCCCAGATCAAGGAAGCTGTTGAAGCGCTTTTTGGTGTAAAGGTCAAAGCAGTCAACACTACGATTACCAAAGGCAAGGTCAAGCGTTTCCGCGGCCAATTGGGCAAGCGGAAAGACGTCAAGAAAGCCTATGTGATGCTCGAAGAGGGCAACACGATCGACGTATCTACCGGCCTGTAAACGCCGGCAAAAACATCGAAAACCCCGCTGCAGGAAACTGGGCGGGGTTTTTTTGTGCGAAATTGTCAAAATTATAGTAGGTTTGAATGAGTTGATTGCGCAGTGCGCCGCGTTATTTGTATAAATTAGAAATTCGTAAGTACGAGGCCTGTGCCGTGAAGAACGTCCTATCAATATTGTTTGTAACGGCCCTGTTCTTGTGGCCGATGGCACCTGTGGCTATGGCACAAGAGCGTACGGGATGGGGAACGCAGGTTGAGGGGCTTGCGGTCTATCAAGGTGATACCGACCTCGATGAGGGTGGCAGTTTCACATCCAGCCGCACGTTTGTGCGTGGCAGCGCCATCTACCGCTTCGGGGGCGGCACTTCTGCAGGCGTTTCTGTAAGCGTCGGTGCGTTTAACTACGATTTTGACAATATTGCAGCGCGGCCATGGGAAGATATCCGCGACATCCGCATTTCCGCGCCGACGCGCTTTCGGGTTAGTGATACGGCCACGGCTTTCATTTCGCCTCAGGTCCGTTGGGACTATGAAAGCGGTGCCGACAAGTCTGACAGCAATACCTATGGCGTTTTTGCCGGTATCGCTTGGGAGATCAGTGACAGCCTAACGATCGGTCCGGCTTTTGGTGCCTACAGCCAGTTGGAGGAAAGCGGCGCAGATATATTTCCTGCATTGCTTGTGGACTGGGATATCAATGATCGTTGGAACCTGAACACGGGCGCAGGGCTTGGGGCTACTGGCGGTCCGGGCCTGACATTAGGATATGGGTTCAGCGATACGTCGCGCCTTGCCTTGTCAGTGCGCTCTGAAAGCGTGCGTTTCAGATTGGACGGCACAGGTCTTGCGCCAAATGGCGTGGGAGAAGATGAAAGCATCCCTGTCGTACTATCTTACCAGTATGAACCCAATCCCGGCACGCTATTCAGCGCCTTTGTTGGGGCGGAATTTAACGGTGAGCTTACGTTGGATAATGCGTCGGGCAACCAGATAAGCCGCCAGTCATACGACACTGCACCGCTGGCTGGTCTTGCAATACGGCTGCGCTTTTGAGGTATCGGTCCGTCGCTTTACGCCGGTAAGGTATGCGTATTGTGCTGATACTATCCCTATGTGACGTGCCCAGATCCATTTGCGGTACGGATTAACGGGCACGGCCCCTTGACCCCGCACCCCACCTCCCCTAATAGACCCCATCGGCAAGGCCCCGGATTCGTCCGGGGCTTCGTTGTTGTCCAATAGGACATTTAAATCGGGCACCTACGGGGGCCTTTAAACCATAGGCGGGGCAACCCGTCTGACAAGCAAAACGGAAGACAGACAACATGGCACTCAAGTCGTATAAACCGACGACGCCGGGCCAGCGTGGGCTGGTACTGATCGACCGTTCGGAGCTCTGGAAAGGCCGCCCGGTCAAAGCCCTTACTGAAGGCTTGACCAAGCATGGCGGACGGAACAACACCGGACGGATCACGATGCGCCGTAAAGGCGGCGGGGCGAAACGCCTCTACCGGATCGTTGACTTCAAGCGGAACAAAATGGATGTGACGGCGACAGTCGAACGCATCGAATATGACCCTAACCGCACAGCTTTTATCGCTCTCGTGAAATACGCAGACGGCGAGCAAGCGTATATTCTGGCGCCTCAGCGTCTGGCGGTTGGTGACAGCGTGATCTCCTCTTCAAAAGCGGACATCAAGCCGGGTAATACAATGCCTTTCTCTGGTATGCCCATTGGTACAATCGTTCATAACATCGAGATGAAGCCCGGCAAGGGTGGTCAGATCGCACGTGCGGCGGGCACATATGCCCAGTTCGTCGGTCGTGATGGTGGCTACGCTCAGATCCGTCTGAGTTCTGGCGAACTGCGTCTCGTCCGTCAGGAATGCATGGCCACCGTTGGTGCCGTGTCCAACCCCGACAACTCCAACCAGAACTACGGTAAAGCGGGCCGCATGCGTCACAAAGGCATCCGCCCGAGTGTTCGTGGTGTCGTGATGAACCCGATCGACCACCCGCACGGTGGTGGTGAAGGCCGGACCTCTGGTGGTCGTCACCCGGTGACCCCATGGGGCAAGCCGACAAAGGGTGCAAAAACCCGGAACAAGAAAAAAGCGTCCAGCCAGCTGATTATCCGCTCGCGGCACGCCAAGAAGAAAGGGCGCTAGTATATGGCACGCTCTGTATGGAAAGGCCCTTTTGTCGACAGCTACGTGTTGAAAAAGGCAGAAGCGTCCCGCGAAAGCGGCCGCAACGAAGTGATCAAAATCTGGTCGCGCCGCTCGACAATCCTGCCCCAGTTCGTGGGTTTGACGTTTGGCGTTTACAACGGCCACAAGCATATCCCTGTAAACGTGACAGAGGACATGATTGGTCAGAAATTCGGTGAGTATTCACCGACGCGGACCTACTACGGTCACGCGGCTGACAAGAAGGCAAAACGCAAATGAGCAAGGATAAAAATCCCCGCCGCGTGGCTGACAATGAAGCAATGGCGAAACTCCGCATGCTTCGCACCAGCCCACAAAAGCTGAACCTCGTTGCAGGTTTGATCCGTGGCAAGAAAGTTGATCAGGCATTGACTGATCTGACATTCTCCAAAAAGCGGATCGCGCATGACGTGAAGAAATGCCTTCAGTCAGCAATCGCTAACGCAGAAAACAACCACAACCTCGACGTAGACGAGTTGATCGTCGCAGAGGCATATGTCGGTAAAAACCTGACGATGAAGCGTGGACGTCCACGTGCACGCGGCCGTTTTGGCAAGATCATCAAGCCATTTTCGGAAATCACAATCAAAGTGCGTCAGGTAGAGGAGCAAGCCTAATGGGTAACAAAGTAAATCCGATTGGCATGCGCCTGCAGGTGAACCGCACCTGGGACAGCCGCTGGTATGCCGACACCAAGGATTACGGTGATCTTCTTTTGGAAGACCTCGCGATCCGTGATTTCATCAAGAAAGAATGCCACCAGGCGGGCGTTGCCCGTGTGATCATCGAACGTCCGCACAAAAAGTGCCGCGTTACGATCCACACAGCGCGTCCCGGTGTGATCATTGGCAAGAAAGGTGCGGACATCGAAGGTCTGCGTCAGAAAATCGCCAAGATGACCGACAGTGAGCTGCACCTCAACATCGTTGAAGTGCGCAAGCCTGAACTGGATGCGGCACTTGTTGGTGAATCCATCGCACAACAGCTTGAGCGTCGGGTTTCGTTCCGTCGCGCCATGAAGCGTGCGGTTCAAAACGCCATGCGTATGGGTGCCCTAGGTATCCGCGTGAACGTTGCGGGCCGCCTCGGCGGTGCCGAGATCGCGCGGACAGAATGGTACCGTGAAGGCCGTGTGCCTTTGCACACGCTGCGTGCCGACATCGATTACGCACACGTAGAAGCAACGACCGCCTATGGCATCATCGGGATCAAGACTTGGATCTTCAAAGGTGAGATCATGGAGCACGATCCGGCTGCGCGTGACCGTAAAGCACAGGAAATTCAGGATGGCCCAGCACCTCGTGGTGCAGGCGGTCGTCGCTGAGGGGGATAGATAAATGCTTCAACCAAAGCGTACGAAGTTCCGTAAGCAGTTCAAAGGCTCGATCAAGGGGCTAGCAAAAGGCGGGTCTGACCTGAACTTTGGCACCTACGGCCTGAAAGCGATAGAGCCCGAGCGGGTTACAGCCCGTCAGATCGAAGCTGCACGTCGTGCCATGACGCGTCACATGAAACGTCAGGGCCGTGTCTGGATCCGTATCTTCCCGGACGTACCAGTGACAGCCAAGCCGATCGAAGTTCGGATGGGTAAAGGTAAAGGCTCTGTCGACCGTTGGGCGGCAAAGGTAAAACCAGGTCGAGTAATGTTCGAGATCGACGGCGTGAATGACGATGTGGCGCGTGAAGCGCTGCGTCTGGCAGCGATGAAGCTGCCGATCAAGACACGCGTTGTTGTTCGCGAAGACTGGTAATCGCACGCGCGATCACTGCTGTCTTTGCCCACATACTAAAGAAAAAGCCCTCGCTGGAAAAACTGCGGGGGCTTTTTCAATTCTTGATAAAGTGAACGATCTCAACTGCTCGGGAAACCGACACTTTTCTGGATTTCGGCACAGAGAAGCGCTGCGTTGTGATCTTCACGGTCTGCGATTGCGTAGCTGCTGCTGGTCACAAACCAGTCCTCGTCGTCATAGTGCAGAGCAGACAGCACGGGGCAGAGATCTTGTGTGATGACGTTCCTGTTGACCAATCGGGTCTCATGGGGGGATGACGTGATGCGGATCGTGAATTCTGCCTCGACGCAAAGGCGGACGATTTCCGGCACGCCGGTTCTGGCGAAATGCGTGCGCACAGCATCAAAAACGGCCTTCAAACCTGATAATTCGGAAATCACGGATTGTCCTGTAATCGTCTGGATTTTTACCGGGTACTTGCAACAAGTCTGGAATGCTTCAAAATCGCGATTTTCCAAAGCACGACCTGTCCGGATGAGTAGGTATTCAGATACTTCGCGGGCGGCCTAAAACGGCTGTTTCATGGGATATTTGCGAAACCACTGACATGATTACATCCGGAAATTGGTAAGCCAGACGGAAAATTATTGTATATCAGTGTTTTAGGAGGGGCGCTGATTGGCGAAAAAGCGCCCGGTTTCCGGCTGGTGACGCAGCTTCCGCGTTGGTGCTATTTCCAGCTGTAATTAAAGCTGACGCTGATCCGTTCGTCCTCTGACATGTTTACCGGCACCTCATGGCGCAGCCAGCTTTCCCATAACAACACATCACCCGGTGCGGGCTGTTCGTAGTGAAAGCTGCGCAGGTCAGCGCGGGCATCCTTGCGGCGGGCAGGGGCGGCCATCATCATTTGCAGGCGCGGGTCTTCGAATTTGATCGCACTGGCGCCTTCAGGAATTGTCACATAGGTTGTGCCGCTGACAACGGAATGCGGGTGGATGTGAGAGGTATGCACGCCACCTTGCGGCAGTATGTTGATCCATAGATCCTCTAGCTCAAGCACGCGGCCATCCAGATCGAATTCAAGATCCTCTACAAAGGCGGCAACGTGGAGATCAAGGACCTCTTCCAGCCGTTTGAAAATCTCGAACCGCCACCCCAGATCCGTGAGCGATGCGTAACTAGTGTAGCCCGGATAACCGTTTTCCTCGCACCAGTTTTGGCCCGCTTCATCATCTTCCGCGATGGACCAGCATGACGCCTCAAGTTCGCTTGTGTCCAGGGCCGTGCCCTGTTCAGCAAGTTTGGCGTGATAAAGACGGGTGACAAAGAGGGAATCTATTCTGCTCATGTGCGCCTTCTAGCGGATGCACCGGGTTCTGTTAAGGGACCGCACGCACCTTGATTGAATACTCCGGGGTGGGTGACAAGAATGGCGGCTGTGCGGAAAAAGCCGCCTGATGCACTTGCAGCATGTTTTGCCGATGCCGTTCGGTCAGAGCAGTGCCAACGTCGCGGAACTGCGGCACGACTTCCCCATAGCGGCCGTTCACAGTGGGCTGAAGGACCGCAATCCAAACCGGACGTTCGCTGCGCACGTTTAGGATGTCTCAGTTGCGGACCAAGCAGTCATTTTCTGTGTCCAGAGCATAAACCGATAATATGTAACTCGAGTGCATCTGTCGGTGACTGTGATAACACTTGATCTGGTGTTTTAAAGTAGGCATTCCTACCCTTAGGAAAGGGCTTCGGCGCTCTTCAGATAGCCGTCGCAGGCTTCCACCTCTTTTAGAATATCCCCCGCATTTGCTACACAATCTTGATACTGTTTAACGAATTCCAGACGCTGCTCAGCAACAGCGCCTTCCGCTTTATATGCGTTTTTTTGCGCTCGTGCTGCATTCCTTTGCGATACTCCGGTGCAGGCAGATGTGGAGATGATTGCGAAGACGCAAATAATAGCCGGCAGTCTTTTATACATCGAGTAGCCCTATGGTCTGAATTTTTTGCAGAAGGACTTTTTTCAAACCTGTTGTCAAGAGCACGCAATTCATGAACGGTTCCTCTCTTAGGCAGGAGCCTGTCAGCGCAAGCTTTCAGACAATAAACATTTGAGGCCTGCATTGAAGCTACTTTGTGTCGGCTATTGCGCGTTGTCTCTTCAGTTTGCTTCAGGCTCAAAGCCGCCATTTGCTTTGCACATATCATCAAGTTGGCGGCTACGCGGGACGGTCGTAAGGTGGAGTCCCAAACTGTGCGCGGTAAAAGGGGTTGCCATAGGCTGGCAGGAACCCTATACGGCGCTTTCATCATGTACTCCACGAGAATCAGGGTGACGCTTTTATGGCGGCCTGCTCGTGATGTTGAAAGGATAAGGCGATGAACGCCAAGGAACTACACGATAAAACGCCAGACCAGCTGCGTGAAGAGCTGGCCAACCTGAAAAAAGAGCAGTTCAACCTGCGTTTCCAGCAAGCCACGGGCCAGTTGGAAAATGCAGCGCAACTGCGCACAGCGCGCCGCAATGCGGCCCGTGTCAAAACCATTCTGAACCAAAAAGCTGCTGCTGCAGCTGCGACTGAGTAAGGAGAGCACACATGCCAAAGCGTATTCTGTCCGGCGTCGTGACCTCCGACGCGAACGCACAAACAGTTACCGTATCCGTAGAGCGCCGCTTTACGCACCCGGTTCTGAAGAAGACCATCCGTAAGTCCAAAAAATACCGGGCCCACGATGAGAACAACACATTCAAAACGGGCGACAGCGTCCGCATCATTGAATGTGCGCCAAAGTCTAAGACCAAACGTTGGGAAGTGTTGGAAGCCGCTGAGGCCTAAACCACTCTCTGATTAAATCGAAACCCTGGGGACTTGGCCATGCATCGGCCCCCCAAAGGTCGGGAGAAACCAAATGATCCAGATGCAAACAAACCTGGATGTTGCTGACAACAGCGGCGCGCGCCGTGTTCAGTGCATTAAGGTTCTGGGTGGTTCCAAGCGTAAATACGCATCCGTCGGCGACATCATTGTCGTCTCGGTTAAGGAAGCCATCCCACGCGGTCGTGTGAAAAAAGGTGATGTGCGTAAAGCCGTCGTCGTTCGCACCGCCAAAGAAGTCCGCCGCGAAGACGGTACAGCGATCCGCTTTGATCGCAATGCCGCCGTGATCCTCAACAACAACAATGAGCCGATCGGTACACGTATCTTTGGCCCGGTTGTGCGTGAGTTGCGGGCAAAGAACTTCATGAAAATCATCTCACTCGCTCCGGAGGTGCTGTAACCATGGCTGCTAAACTGAAAAAAGGTGACAAGGTCATCGTTCTGGCAGGCAAGGACAAGGGTAAGACAGGCAACATCACGTCTGTTGATCCAAAGTCCGGCAAGGCCATCGTAGACGGCATCAACATTTCGATCCGTGCGACACGACAGTCCCAAACAACACAGGGCGGCCGTATCCCCAAGGCGATGCCGATCGACCTGAGCAACCTCGCGATTGTGGATGCCAACGGCAAAGCGACCCGCGTGGGCTTCAAAATGGAAGGCGACAAGAAAGTGCGCTTTGCAAAGACAACAGGGGACGTGATCGATGCTTGATTCTGCTAACTACACACCCCGCCTGAAGGCTGCATACAAGGACACGATCCGCGCTGCCCTCAAAGAAGAGTTCGGCTACAAGAACGACATGCAGATCCCGCGTTTGGACAAGATTGTTCTGAACATTGGTTGCGGTGCTGCTGCCGTTCGTGACAGCAAGAAAGCCAAGTCCGCGCAAGCTGACCTGACGTTGATTGCTGGCCAGAAAGCTCTGACAACAACGGCCAAGAAGTCCATCGCGGGTTTCCGCGTGCGTGAGGAAATGCCACTGGGTGCAAAAGTAACCCTGCGCGGCGACCGCATGTACGAATTCCTGGATCGTCTTATCACGATTGCAATGCCTCGTATCCGCGACTTCCGCGGCGTATCCGGCAAATCTTTCGATGGTCGTGGCAACTATGCCATGGGCCTCAAAGAGCACCTCGTGTTCCCCGAAATCGACTTCGACAAGATCGATGAAAACTGGGGAATGGATATCGTGATCGCCACAACGGCGGGAACCGACGCTGAAGCAAAGAGCCTGTTGAAAGCTTTCAACATGCCTTTCAATTCATAAGCGCGGGAAGGAATTAGATATGGCTAAGAAATCCATGATCGCACGCGAAAAGAAGCGTGAAGCACTGGTCGCCAAATACGCCGCAAAACGCGCGGAGTTGAAAGCGATTGTAAACGACCAAGAAAAGCCGATGGAAGAGCGTTTCCGCGCCTCCCTGAAGCTGGCGAAACTGCCTCGCAACTCTTCGGCTGTGCGTTTGCACAACCGTTGCCAATTGACAGGCCGTCCACACGCCTACTACCGCAAACTGAAAATCTCACGGATCGCGCTGCGTGATCTTGGCTCGCAAGGCCAGATCCCCGGCATGGTCAAGTCCAGCTGGTAAGGAGGGCATAAAATGAACGATCCTATCGCAGACATGCTCACCCGTATCCGTAACTCTCAGTTGCGCGGTAAATCCACTGTCATGACACCGGCGTCAAAGCTGCGTGCATGGGTTTTGGATGTGCTGGCGGACGAAGGTTACATTCGCGGCTATGAGAAAACGACTGGTGCAGATGGCCACCCGGCTATCGAAATCAGCCTCAAGTATTACGAAGGCGAACCTGTTATTCGCGAACTGAAGCGGGTTTCCAAGCCTGGTCGTCGCGTCTACATGGGCGTCAATGACATCCCGGTTGTCCGTCAGGGCCTCGGCGTGTCGATTGTCTCCACCCCCAAGGGTGTGATGTCGGACCAAGCAGCACGCAGCGCCAATGTTGGTGGCGAAGTGCTCTGCACTGTCTTCTAAGGAGTGAGCTATGTCTCGTATTGGTAAAAAACCGGTCGACCTGCCCTCTGGCGTTACAGCGACAGTGTCCGGTCAGACGATTGAAGTCAAAGGCCCTAAGGGTGTGCGTTCGTTCAATGCAACAGACGACGTGGACCTGAAGGTGGAAGACAATGTGATCACCATCACGCCGCGCGGCAAATCCAAGCGCGCGCGTCAGCAGTGGGGCATGTCCCGTACACAGGTTCAAAACTGCGTCACGGGTGTCACTGAAGGCTTCAAGAAAGAGCTTGAGATTCAAGGTGTGGGCTACAGGGCGCAGATGCAGGGCAACACCCTGAAGCTGAACCTCGGCCTTAGCCATGACGTGGATTACACCGCACCAGACGGTGTGACTGTAACCGCGCCCAAGCAAACCGAAATCATTGTGGAAGGCATTGACGAACAGCTTGTTGGTCAGGTTGCCGCGAACATCCGCCAATGGCGTAAGCCTGAGCCCTATAAGGGCAAAGGTATCCGCTATAAAGGCGAGTTCATCTTCCGCAAAGAAGGCAAGAAGAAGTAAGGAACGCACAAGATGGCAAACAGCAAAAGACAACTGTTCATCAAACGCCGCCTGCGCGTTCGGAACAAGCTTCGTCGCACGAATTCCGGCCGTATGCGCCTGTCCGTGCACCGCTCCAACAAGAACATTTCTGTTCAGCTGATTGATGATGTGGCGGGTAAAACCATCGCTTCAGCCTCCACGCTGGAAAAAGATCTGGGTGTTACTGGCCAAAACAATGTCGAAGCGGCGGCAAAAGTGGGCGCTGCAATTGCAGAGCGCGCTAAAAAAGCTGGCGTTGAAGAGGCTTATTTTGACCGTGGAGGTTTCCTCTTCCACGGCAAAGTAAAAGCCGTTGCAGACGCAGCCCGCGAAGGCGGTCTGAAAATTTAAGACTTGTAAGGCGCCTCGGAAATGGGGCGCCTTCGATGATCCGGGGGCGTGCTGCTCACCAGGATTGATGTGACAGGGCGCCTGACTTTCAAAAGCGACCCACCAATTGAAGGAAGTTCTCATGGCAGAACGTGAAAATCGTCGCGGCCCCCGCCGCGATCGTGACGAAGCACCGGAATTCGCAGACCGTCTGGTCGCGATCAACCGCGTGTCCAAAACAGTTAAAGGTGGTAAGCGCTTTGGGTTTGCCGCACTTGTTGTTGTAGGCGACCAAAAAGGCCGCGTCGGTTTCGGCAAAGGTAAAGCGAAAGAGGTGCCTGAGGCGATCCGTAAAGCCACAGAGCAAGCCAAGCGCCAGATGATCCGCGTGCAACTGCGCGAAGGTCGGACGCTGCACCACGACATGGAAGGGCGTCACGGCGCCGGTAAAGTGGTGATGCGTACCGCACCAGAAGGTACTGGTATCATCGCGGGTGGTCCAATGCGCGCCGTATTCGAAATGCTGGGCGTTAAGGATGTTGTGTCCAAGTCCATCGGTTCGCAGAACCCCTACAACATGATCCGCGCCACAATGGACGGTCTGCGTAAAGAAAGCAGCCCACGGTCCGTTGCACAGCGTCGCGGCAAGAAAGTTGCAGACATTCTGCCAAAACAGGACGCGGCACCTGCTGCCGAAGCGCCTGCTGAAGCAGCAGAAGCTTAAGGAGCTTGATCCATGGCTAAAACAATCGTCATCAAACAAATCGGCTCCCCGATCCGTCGCCCCGCAAAACAGCGCGCGACACTGATCGGCCTGGGTCTGAACAAAATGCATAAAACCCGCGAACTGGAAGACACACCTTCGGTCCGCGGCATGATTAACTCGATTCCACATATGGTCGAGATTGTGGAAGAAAAGGGCTAAGCACAAGCTTCGTCCATGCAGACAAAAAACGCTCCTGGGCTATGTCCTCGGGGCGTTTTTTTATGCGGTAAGGGAGAGTGCGCCTCTGCGCCCTACAGCGGCAGACGACCGAGGAGGTGCATACGAGTGGTACGCACTTGGGTAGTCTGCCCCAAGGGATACCTATAGTAGTCGGGTCCGGAATTCCGTCCAAAAGCGCACAGCTATTTATTGTTGGTTAACTACTTTAAACGATAAAATATTCATCAAAGTGTTATTAGCCAATTTTTGGGGAAATGGGTGGGCTAAAGGATGATGAATGGTAGCCTACGCCAGTACCGCAACTGTAACCGACACGACGGGTTTTCCAATCGAAACGATGCGGTCCCTCGCCGTGATCTTGCTTGTCAGCTACCATGTTATTGGGCCCGGTGAAAATCAAGGACTGGACATCCAGTCCCCACACTTTCTACGCCTTTATGCGGACTTTTTTATTGACGTGCGGATGCCGTTTTTCGCGTTTATTGCAGGGTATCTATACGCCCTTCGACCGCCGTCACTAGCTGGGTTCCCGGAATTCCTCATTGGAAAGGCAAGACGATTGGTTGTGCCCGGCGCGGTTGCGGTCATTGCATTTGCAATAGTGGCTAACATTATGGGGACACGTTTTGCCGCACCTATCTCCCAAGTATGGTATCTGCTGTCACATTCATACGCGCATTTTTGGTTTCTGCAGGCCGTGTTGGTACTGTTTGTCTTCTTTGGGCTTTTGGATGTTTTACTGCAGCGACGAGGTGCCGTCCTTTTGATTGTACTGAGTGCTGGCGTCTATCTTTCCGGCTTTCGTTTCGAGACGAGCCTGTTTTCAGTGAATGGCACGCTCTACCTGTTGCCTTATTTCGTTTTGGGCGTAGCCTTTTTCCGCCACGCGAAGGATATCTCGGAGCAGACCGATAAGTTGACGCTGGTATTGCTGGTTATTGCCATTGCCTGCGCATTTTGGAACATGAGGGTACTGCATGATACAGGCACCTTCTCCGTCGTTCGGCATGATCTGCAAAGCCTTGGGTTTGGCATGTCATTGTGCATCCTAGCGATGCTATGGTTTCCCCAGGTGCCGCTGTTGGAGAAAATCTCGCCCTATGCTTTCACGATTTATCTGTACCATATCTTTGGCACGGTATCCGCGCGTATGGCGTGCAATGCCTTTGAGATCAGCCATTTAGATATCCGTTTCGCGTTTGGCTTGGTCGGTGGATTAATGATTCCAGTTATCATGCATGAAACGGTGCAACGAATACCTTGGATCAGCGCGATTGTTCTGGGCGACAGGGTTCGCGCCAAGGGAGATTTAGGAGCGCCTTGACGCCTGTACCTTGCGCGTTTAAAGAGCGCTGTCCGCAGGGCGTTCCTGCGACTCATTTGAAAATGCCGCGTTCGGCCGCTCCCGTCGCTGGGGGTCGCATCCGGCAAAAGGAGAAGCGACAATGAAACTGCATGAACTTTCCGACAATGATGGCGCCACTAAAAAACGCAAGCGCGTTGGCCGTGGCCCAGGCTCTGGCACCGGTAAGATGGGTGGCCGGGGTATCAAAGGTCAGAAATCCCGCTCGGGTGTGGCGATTAATGGCTACGAAGGTGGCCAGATGCCGCTCTACCAACGTCTGCCAAAGCGTGGCTTCAACAAGCCGAACCGCAAGGCCTTCGCCGTTGTTAACCTTGGTTTGATCCAGAAATTTGTGGACGCCGGAAAAATCGACGCAAAAGCTGCGATCACTGAAGATGCGCTAGTCGCGTCAGGTCTCGTCCGCCGCAAGAAAGACGGTGTTCGTGTGCTGGCGAAGGGTGATGTAACTGCCAAGCTCAACATTGAGGTGACAGGCGCATCCAAATCTGCAGTTGAGGCGGTCGAAAAAGCCGGTGGGTCTTTGACCATCGCGGCGCCCGTCGCGGAAACGTCAGAGGCGTAAGCCCAAGTTCAGGCTTGTGGGCGGCGTCCCGGCCGCTTACATAGTCCTTCAAGTTTTCCATGACGCCGCCCCGCCGGAAAACGGCCAGGGCGGCGCATTTGTTACGAAAGAGAGCCCTAATGGTTTCTGCTGTCGAGAACATGGCCGCCAACACCAGCTGGTCCGCGCTGGGTAAAGCGACTGATCTGCGCAACCGCATCCTTTTTACCCTCGGTCTGCTGATCGTTTACAGATTGGGGACATTTATCCCCGTGCCGGGTATTGACGGCGTCGCACTGCGCGAATTCATGGAGCAGGCGGGACAGGGCATCGGCGGCATGGTTTCTATGTTCACCGGCGGCGCCTTGGGGCGCATGGGCATCTTCGCGCTAGGGATCATGCCTTATATCTCGGCCTCGATCATCGTTCAGCTTTTGACGGCCATGGTGCCCAAGCTAGAGCAGTTGAAAAAAGAAGGCGAGCAAGGCCGCAAAAAGATAAACCAGTATACCCGTTACGGTACCGTTTTTCTGGCCACAGTTCAGGCTTATGGTCTGGCCGTGAGCCTTGAGGCGGGCGACATCGTCACCGACCCTGGCTTTTTCTTCCGTGCATCCTGCGTCATCACGCTGGTTGGCGGCACGATGTTCCTGATGTGGCTGGGGGAGCAGATCACGGCGCGCGGCGTCGGCAACGGTATTTCGCTTATCATCTTTGTCGGCATTATCGCCGAGGTTCCAGCGGCAATGGCGCAGTTCTTCGCCTCCGGTCGCTCTGGTGCAATCAGCCCGGCAGTTATCATTGGCGTCATTGTGATGGTCATTGTGACGATTATGTTTGTGGTGTTCATGGAACGCGCATTGCGAAAGATACACATCCAGTATCCGCGCCGTCAGGTCGGTATGAAGGTTTATGATGGTGGTTCCAGCCACCTGCCCGTAAAAGTAAACCCAGCGGGCGTTATTCCTGCGATCTTCGCATCGTCCCTACTGCTGCTACCAGTCACGATCAGCACCTTTTCCGGCAATTCGACAAACCCCATCATGTCGTGGCTGTTGGCGAACTTTGGTCCGGGGCAGCCTCTCTATCTGGCCTTCTTTACGACGATGATCGTGTTCTTTACATATTTTTACACGTTCAACGTCAGCTTCAAACCTGATGATGTGGCTGACAATCTTAAGAACCAGAACGGTTTCATCCCCGGTATCCGCCCCGGCAAGAAAACGGCGGATTATCTGGAATACGTCGTGAATCGCGTGCTTGTTTTGGGCTCGGCCTATCTGGCTGCGGTCTGTTTGCTTCCTGAAATTTTGCGCGGTGAATTTGCGATACCGTTCTATTTTGGCGGTACGTCCGTGCTCATCGTTGTTTCTGTGACGATGGACACCATTCAGCAGGTGCAAAGCCATCTGTTGGCTCATCAATATGAAGGCCTGCTTGAAAAGTCGCAGTTGCGCGGAAAGAGTGGCAAAGGTCGTAAGAAACGGAGCCCCGTGCGCAGATGAATATTATACTCTTAGGGCCGCCTGGTGCTGGCAAAGGTACACAAGCACGCATGCTGGTTGAAGAACGTGGCATGGTTCAGCTGAGCACCGGCGATATGCTGCGCGAAGCAAAAGACAGCGGCACCGAAATGGGCAAGGTGGTGGCAGATGTCATGGCGCGTGGCGCATTGGTCACTGACGAGATCGTCATTGGCCTCATCAAGGAAAAGCTTGAGACTGTCAAAGCGAACGGTTTTATTTTTGACGGGTTTCCGCGCACTCTGGCGCAGGCAGATGCCTTGGGCACTTTGCTGGATGCTGTCGGAGAAACGCTGGATGCTGTGATCGAAATGCGCGTCGATGATGACGCTTTGGTCGCGCGCATCACAGCGCGATCCACATGCGGTGGCTGCGGCGAAGTCTACAACGACAACACCAAACCCATCCCTGCAGATGGCGCTTGCACCAACTGCGGTAAAAAAGACGATTTCAAACGCCGTGCGGACGACAATGAAGAGAGCCTCAAGACCCGGCTGATGGAATATTACAAACAGACGTCACCGCTGATTGGTTACTACTACGCCAAGGACAAGTTGAGCCGCGTAAACGGGCTGGGTGCGATCGATGCCGTTCAGGACGAGATCAAGAGCGTTCTGGACGCTTAAAGCCACCTTTGCAAACTATGATGAACGGAGGCACTTCGGTCGCCTCCGTTTGCGTTTCTAGGGTACGAACACCATCGGGCCCGCACTTTCGCAGTTTGGTTGTGCCTCTGGCGCACTGACAGTTGGAGAAAGCTCTAACACCATTGCTGGGATAATCTGCGCCGTGGCGATTTGGGGTCCATTGTTCCACGCGGCCGCCATTCGGGTTTTCTGCTCGGCGGGCAGTTCGGCCATTTCAAGCATGAGCTTCATAATCAGGGTTTCGCGGATGTCTTGGAAACCGCGGGCGACCAGATGAAAAGAGCCGGGCCCACCAATCACGCAATCTGCATAGAACCGGCTGACCCTTTCGACGGTCGTAAGATCCTGCCGGTGTTGTGGGGTTGCGGTTAACTCGATGGGTAACCCGTTCACCGTGAGGCCTTGAGCTAGCACATGCGCGCGCGCTGATTGAACAGCCGACCCATCGTTCCAAACGCCATCTCCAGAGATGTCGATGACATAGTCGCGCGCAGATAACCTGAGTTCTGACATCGCGACCTCGGCGGCGAGCAAGGCATCACCGACGGCCGTTGCCTGAAAATACATCGGGTCGCCTGGGTCGTCCTCAATCGCGAGGATTGCTCGCGCAAAAGACGCCAATTCTTTTTGAGAGGACATGATACGCATTGGCACGTGAACGCGTTGATAGCTGCGCCCGCTCCATTCCATGTAAGCGATTGCCACACTGCCGGATCGTCCGCCAAGCGCCATTTGTGCAACGCGGGTGTCCTGCAATGCAGCGGCGTATGCTTCGCGTTGGAAACGTCTCTCGCTGCTGTCGATTGAGGAGGAAACATCCACGGCCAGAACAAGAGCTATATCGACTTGATGCTTTTGAGCGACGACTTGGGTAAGGGTGTCAGCGTATGAAGGGGAAGGCGGCGCAATCAGAGCTGCAACGAGCAGAATGATTGCCTGCCAGATAGGAACTTTTCGGGTGAACATTTGCGGTCTCCTTTCTAGGGCGGCGACCTCCCACGCCGTGTGATATCCTAAAACCGTAACCGAAACTGGTTAACATCCATCTGGTTCTGCGGTCTGTATGATGCTGCGCCGCAGCATTTTTCTGGTATGCGCTCAAAATATGAGCACAAACACCTTGGTCGCGATCCCAGGGCCGGGGGCTGAGCGAGTGCTGCTGCTATGGGTTGACGCCCCCGACAAAAGCACATACGCAGCGTCATCTCGAACGAGAATCAATTTGTAGATGAGGTCGCACCTCTGACGCAAGATCACCTGATCAGCCGAGGCCCGATGTCGTAAAACGCTTCGGGCTTACGTTGTGAAAAAAGGGTCTGGTATTACGGACCCGCAACGAAAAGGAAAAGACACGTGGCACGTATCGCCGGCGTAAATATCCCGACTGCAAAGCGGGTCCCGATCGCCCTCACATATATCACCGGTATCGGCAACACATCCGCAAAGGCAATTTGCGAATCTGTCGGTATCGACCCGACCCGCCGGGTCAACGAACTCTCTGACGCAGAAGTACTGGCTGTGCGCGAACACATCGACGCGAACTATACCGTCGAAGGTGACTTGCGCCGCGAAGTGCAGATGAACGTCAAGCGCCTGATGGATCTTGGTTGCTACCGTGGCCTGCGTCACCGTCGTAATCTGCCGGTCCGCGGTCAGCGTACCCATACAAATGCACGCACACGCAAGGGCCCTGCAAAGGCCATTGCTGGCAAGAAGAAATAAGGGGGTCTGATCAATGGCACGTGAAAAAACACGCACGAAGAAGAAGGTCTCCAAGAACATCGCAGCGGGCGTTGCGCATGTGAATTCTTCTTTCAACAACACGAAAATCCTGATCTCTGACGTACAGGGCAACGCGATCTCATGGTCGTCTGCCGGTACAATGGGCTTCAAGGGCTCGCGGAAATCCACACCTTACGCGGCCCAGATGGCAGCTGAAGATGCGGGCCGGAAAGCACAAGAGCATGGCGTGAAAACGCTGGAAGTCGAAGTGCAGGGTCCGGGTTCCGGTCGTGAGAGCGCATTACGCGCTTTGGCGGCTGCAGGGTTCAACATCACTTCTATCCGTGATGTGACGCCAATGGCCCACAACGGCTGCCGCCCACCAAAGCGCCGCCGCGTTTAACAGACTTTTACTTTCGGGGCTGCGCGTTTTCACGCGGCCCCATTTCGCTTTTTTGAAACCTCGAGAGTCTTTGCCGTTTGGACATGGGGCTTAGACAGGAATGGAGGGACGCATGATCCACAAGAATTGGGCTGAATTGATCAAGCCTCAGCAACTCGACGTGAAACCCGGTAATGATCCGGCGCGTCAGGCGACCGTCACAGCAGAACCGCTGGAGCGTGGTTTTGGCCTTACAATGGGCAACGCGCTACGTCGTGTTCTGATGAGCTCGCTGCAGGGTGCCGCGATCACATCTGTGCAAATCGATAACGTTCTGCACGAGTTCTCCAGCGTTGCCGGTGTGCGCGAAGACGTTACCGACATCATCCTCAACCTCAAGGGCGTCTCGATCCGCATGGAAGTCGAAGGGCCAAAGCGCCTGTCGATCTCTGCAAAGGGTCCTGGCGTTGTAACGGCTGGTGATATCTCGGAGTCAGCCGGCATCGAGATTCTGAACCGTGACCATGTGATCTGTCACCTCGACGATGGTGCAGACGTGTACATGGAACTGACTGTTAACCAGGGTAAAGGCTATGTCTCTGCCGAGAAAAATAAGCCGGAAGACGCGCCAATTGGTCTGATCCCGATCGACGCGATTTATTCACCGGTCAAAAAAGTCAGCTATGACGTGCAGCCGACCCGCGAAGGTCAGGTTCTGGATTATGACAAACTGACGATGAAAGTCGAAACAGACGGCTCGATCACGCCCGATGATGCCGTGGCATTTGCCGCGCGTATCCTTCAAGATCAGCTTGGTATCTTCGTTAACTTTGATGAGCCTGAAGCGGCTGGTCGTGCAGACGAAGACGATGGACTGGAATTCAACCCGCTGCTGCTCAAGAAAGTCGACGAGCTGGAGCTTTCTGTGCGTTCCGCCAACTGCCTCAAGAACGACAACATTGTCTACATCGGCGATCTGATTCAGAAAACCGAAGCAGAAATGCTGCGGACGCCGAATTTTGGCCGGAAGTCTTTG
Organism: uncultured Alphaproteobacteria bacterium; assembly: GCA_963796445.1. GTDB lineage: Bacteria > Pseudomonadota > Alphaproteobacteria > Rhodobacterales > Rhodobacteraceae > Roseobacter. The sequence goes on from CAWCLQ010000007.1 coordinate 305,365, forward strand.
AACGAAATCAAAGAAGTTCTGTCCGGCATGGGCCTGCACCTTGGCATGGACGTCGAAGACTGGCCGCCAGACAATATCGAAGATCTGGCCAAGAAATTTGAAGACTCCTTCTAAGGGGTCTTCATAAATGCCTGCTGTGTGCGGGGAATTTACGGGCATCTGCCCCAAGGAGAGTCGGGTGACACGCATCACCCGGCCAGACAAAGCAAAACCGCCCGTAGAGGGCACAATAGGAGAAGAAATATGCGTCACGCACGTGGATACCGCCGCCTGAACCGTACACATGAGCACCGCAAGGCGCTCTGGGCGAATATGGCAGGCTCGCTCATTGAACATGAGCAAATCAAGACAACATTGCCCAAGGCAAAAGAACTGCGCCCGATCATCGAAAAGATGATCACGCTGGCGAAACGCGGTGACTTGCACGCACGTCGACAGGCTGCGGCAAAGCTCAAGCAGGACGCTTATGTGTCCAAGCTGTTTGATGTGCTGGGCCCGCGCTACAAAGACCGCCAAGGTGGTTACGTGCGCGTTCTGAAAGCCGGTTTCCGCTATGGCGACATGGCACCTATGGCGATCATCGAATTTGTCGACCGTGACCGCGATGCCAAAGGCGCGGCAGACAAGGCACGCGTCGCCGCTGCAGAAGAAGACTTCGCAGAAGAATAAGCGCTTCTGCAACCAGATTTTGACCCTCGCGCCCGTCGGTGCGGGGGTTTTTTTATGCCATGTGGTTTGCGGTTTGTGGCCGTTTGATAGACATTGCACAGACGGAACAAGAGCGTATCCGTGCCGTGCTGCAATTCGGGGTGTGAAAAGGGTGCAGGATCTTTTTGCCAGTGAACCAATACCGGAAGGGCCACGGCCGCTGGCCGACCGCTTGCGCCCAAAAAACCTGTCAGACGTTATTGGGCAGGCGCATATTCTGGGACCCGAAGCGCCTTTAACCGTTATGTTGTCCTCTGGCGCGCTAGGGTCCTTGGTGTTCTGGGGCCCGCCGGGGGTGGGAAAGACCACGATAGCGCGGTTGCTCGCCGATGAAACCGACCTGCACTTCGTCCAGATCAGCGCGATTTTCACCGGTGTGCCAGAGCTTCGCAAAGTGTTTGAAGCGGCAAAGATACGGCGGCGAAACGGGCAGGGCACACTACTTTTCGTCGATGAAATCCATCGCTTCAACAAAGCCCAGCAGGACGGTTTCCTGCCGCATATGGAGGATGGCACCATATTGCTGGTGGGTGCCACAACCGAGAACCCGTCGTTTGAGTTGAACGCGGCGGTTTTGAGCCGCGCGCAGGTTTTGACCCTTGAGCGTCTACCGCTGAGCGATCTGGAGCGGTTGGCACAGCGCGCCGAACGCGAGCTGGGTGTGTCTTTGCCTTTGGACGGTCCGGCCCGTGAGGCTTTGTTGGAGATGGCAGACGGTGATGGCCGCGCGTTGCTCAATCTGATTGAGCAGATCGCGGCGTGGAAAATTGATGGCAAGCTGGACGCGCCCGCACTTGGCGCGCGTTTGATGAAGCGGGCGGCCCAGTACGACAAAAGTGGAGACGCACATTACAACCTGATATCCGCCTTGCACAAATCAGTGCGGGGCTCTGACCCGGACGCTGCACTTTATTGGTTTGCTCGGATGTTGGAAGGTGGCGAAGATCCGCGATTTCTGGCGCGGCGGCTGACCCGTATGGCGGTCGAGGATATTGGCTTGGCAGACCCGCAGGCGCAGGCGGTTTGCCTGCAAAGTTGGGAAACCTACGAGCGACTTGGCAGCCCCGAAGGGGAGCTTGCTTTGGCGCAGGCTGTCACCTATCTGGCGTTGGCCCCAAAATCTAATGCGGCTTATGTGGCGTATAAGGCTGCGCGGAAGCAGGCGAAACAAACAGGGTCGGCACCACCGCCCAAGCATATCCTGAATGCCGCGACCAGCCTGATGAAAGAGCAGGGGTATGGGGCGGGCTACGCCTACGATCATGACGCCGAAGACGGGTTTTCGGGGCAGAACTATTTTCCTGACGACATGGATCGGCCCGCACTTTATCTGCCCGTCGAAAGGGGTTTTGAGCGCGATCTGAAAAAGCGCATGGAGTATTTTGAGCGCCTGCGCGCCAAGCGGGAAACTTGACAAAGCCCTCGGGACGCGGGACAGACCGCGCATGATGAATTCTGTGATGATGGTGGCAGCAGGGGGGGCATTAGGTGCTTCACTGCGATTCTTGTGGGGTGTCGGTGCTTACCGGCTCGCGGGTGGGCCGACGGCTTTCCCGATTGCGATCATGGGCGCGAATATACTGGGGTCGTTTTTGATGGGTGTTTTTGTGGTATACGCGGCAGAGCGGAGCATGACGCATTTCGGTCCCTTTGTGATGACTGGCCTGTTGGGTGGGTTCACGACCTTTTCAGCCTTTTCGCTTGAAACTGTGACCCTGATCGAGCGTGGTGATCTGATGCATGCCATGCTTTATATGGCGTTGTCGGTCGTACTGTCGGTGGGCGCATTGATGCTCGGGCTGTGGTTGACGCGGGTGGCCTTTTCATGAGCCGTGTTCAGACAGTGACTGTCGCCGTTGATGACGGAGACCAGCGCCTTGATCGTTGGTTCAAGCGCCAGTTTCCGCAAATCAGTCAGGGCCGTCTTGAAAAGATGTGCCGCAAAGGTGAAATCCGAGTTGATGGTGGACGTGTGAAAGCGTCCACGCGGCTGGAGGCCGGCCAACAGGTGCGCGTGCCACCCTTGCCTGACAGCGCTGCACCGCCGCCCACGCCAAAAACCAAAGTATCGGCGGCCGATGCAAAGCTTATCCAGTCTTGCGTGATCTACCGCGACGACCATGTCATTGCCTTGAACAAGCCCGCTGGTCTGCCAACGCAAGGCGGGTCTGGTCAAACGCGCCATGTGGATGGTTTGGCTGAGGCGCTGAAATTCGATTTTGATGAAAAACCACGTCTGGTCCACCGGCTAGACAAGGATACGTCGGGCGTTCTGTTGCTGGCGCGCACGCGGCTTGCGGCCAAGGCTTTGACGGCGTCGATGCGGCATAAAGAGACGCGCAAAATCTACTGGGCGCTGGTGGCTGGCGTGCCGACGCCTTACCTGGGTGAAATCCGATACGGACTTGTCAAAGCCGGCGGGCATGGCAAAAGCGGCGAGGGCGAAAAGATGATCGCCGTACACCCGCGCGAAATCGACGCGACACCCGGTGCCAAGCGCGCGCATACGCTTTATGCCACGCTCTACCGTGTTGCGTCGCGGGCGGCATGGGTCGCGATGGAGCCCATTACGGGCCGAACCCATCAGCTGCGCGCACATATGGCCGAGATCGGACATCCGATCATCGGTGACGGCAAGTACGGTGGGTCAGGCCAAGAGAACATGGGCGACGGATGGGGCGCACAATTGGGCGGTATCATCTCAAAGAAACTGCATCTACATGCGCGCATGATGCGGTTTGAACATCCCGAAACCCACAAAGTCATCACCGTTACTGCCGAGTTGCCGGACCATATGGTGCAAAGCTGGGATACGTTCGGCTGGACCGAAGACCTAGCCGCAGAAGACCCTTTCGAGACACTGTAATGAGCAAGCCTTTGCGGTTGGTAATTTTCGACGTGGATGGCACGCTGGTCGACAGCCAAGCTGATATCCTAGGCGCAATGACGCGGGCCTTTGAAGCGCAGTACCTTGAGGTTCCTTCACGCGACCAAGTGCTAGGTATCGTCGGGCTTTCACTGCCCGTCGCGATGGCGAAGCTGGCGCCTGACGCGCCGCATTCAGTGCACTCCGGATTGGTTGAAGGATACAAGTCTGCCTATGTCGAGATGCGCGCCAAGGTGGGGGCTGCGCAATCCAGCCCATTGTATCCGGGCGCGCGCGACGCGCTTGAGGCATTGCACCGTATCCCTGACATTCTGATGGGCGTTGCGACCGGCAAATCCAAGCGCGGCCTCGACAAGCTGGTCGAGGCGCACGATTTAAAACACTTCTTTGTCACTCAGCAGGTGGCTGATTTTCACCCGTCAAAGCCGCATCCGTCGATGATCCTGCAGGCTATGGCCGATGCAGGAGTTTCACCTGCGGATACAGTAATGATCGGGGATACAAGTTTTGACATGGACATGGCTGCGGCGGCAGGTGTGCAGTGCATTGGCGTCTCTTGGGGGTATCACCCGGTCAATGCCTTGTCCGGGGCGGGGCATATCCTTGATGATTTTTCTGCATTGACGGAAACCTTGTCGACGTTGTGGAGAGGCGATTATGAGTGAATGGAAGGCAAAGCGTTTCTGGAAAGAAGCGCAGGTAAGCGCAGAGGAAGACGGCTTTGGCATTGCGCTTGATGCGCGCCCCGTCAAGACACCCGCAAAGCGGACGCTGGTTGTCCCGACGCGCGGGTTTGCTGATGCGATTGCCGCGGAATGGGACGCGCAGGGCGAACAAATCGACCCCTCAAGCATGCCATTCACACGCAGCGCGAATGCAGCATTGGACAAAGTAGCGACGCAGCATGCCGAAGTTGCCGATATGCTGGCAGCATATGGGGACAGCGATCTTTTGTGCTACCGAGCTGATTATCCGGAAGTTTTGATCGAACGCCAGAGAGAACAGTGGGATCCCATTCTGGCCTGGGCAGCAGAGACACTGGATGCGCGACTGGAACCGCGCAATGGCGTTATGCATCAGCCACAAGATCCCGAAGTGCTGGAAAGCCTGACAGCACGCGTCCGCGCGTTAAATGCCTTTGAACTGGCAGGATTTCACGACCTTGTCAGTCTTTCCGGTTCGCTGATTCTTGCCTTTGCGGCCACGCATGATTTGTTCGCACCGAAGGCGATTTGGGACATATCCCGTCTTGATGAAATATGGCAATCCGAGGAATGGGGCGCTGATGACGAAGCAGAAGCCGCTGCTGCAATCAAAGAGCGCGCATTTATCCATGCAAAGCAAGTGTTTGAGCTGTCGCGTGCATAAAAATTGCGCGCCGAGATCAAGTTGACGCAAGGATAACTTTCAACGGGTCGAATTTTTCAAAGCTACACTTGACCTTAGGGGGTTATTAATAAGAGTATAATCCCCACTTATTGCACACTAAGTGCTAAAGTATCGCGACCGGTGAAAACGCCGGTTAAACCGCTCAATAAATGGGCGGAAAATCAGGAAGAGGTTTGAAATGAAAAAATCAGTACTCCTAGGTGCAATGACGGTTGCTGGCCTTGCGGCTGGTGCGGCTGCCGCCGGTACATTGGATGACGTAAAAGCACGCGGCACGTTGAACTGCGGTGTGACAACAGGTCTGGTAGGCTTTGCCGCACCAGATGCCAATGGCGAGTGGAACGGCTTTGACGTCTCTGTATGCCGTGCAGTTGCCGCCGCTGTTCTTGGCGATCCATCCGCTGTTGAGTTCGTCCCGACGACCGGCAAAACACGCTTTACCGCGCTGGCGTCCGGCGAAATCGACATGCTCGCACGGAACACCACTTGGACGTTCTCCCGCGATGTTGACCTGAAATTCACATTCGTTGGCGTGAACTACTATGACGGCCAAGGCTTTATGGTTCCAAAAGCACTGGGTGTTTCTTCGGCCAAAGATCTGGACGGCGCGACTGTCTGCATCCAAACAGGCACAACAACAGAGCTGAACCTTGCGGATTTCTTCCGCGCTAACAACATCAGCTATGAACCAGTGCCAATCGAAACAAACGCCGAAGCACAACAGCAGTATCTCGCTGGCGCATGCGACGTTTACACGACGGACGCATCCGGTCTGGCCGCGACACGTGCTACATTCGAAGCACCAGGTGACCACACGCTGCTGCCAGAGATCATCTCAAAAGAGCCACTTGGCCCGCTCGTACGCCACGGTGACGACGAATGGGGTGACGTTGTACGCTGGACGCTTAACGCGCTTATCACAGCAGAAGAGCTGGGTGTGACATCCGCGAATGTTGGCGAAATGGCATCCGGTTCCGGTAATCCAGAAGTCAAACGTCTGCTGGGTACAGAAGGCACACTGGGCGAAATGCTCGGCCTTGACGCTGACTGGGCACAAAAAGCAATCGCGACCCAAGGCAACTACGGTGAAATCTTTGCCAAGAACATCGGCGAGGAAACACCAATTGGTCTGTCGCGCGGCTTGAACGCACAGTGGACAAACGGCGGGCTGCTCTACTCCCCGCCCTTCCGTTAAGAAAATCTGATTGCAAGGGCGCAGGTTAAACTCTGCGCCCTTCGCACTTTTAGGGACAACAGTACTTTAGACGACAAAAACTACCAAATAACGGTCAGGAGAGGCGCATAAAGCGTCCGGGAAAGTGGCCGGAACCACGGGGAACAATCTGATGACGACACTGACGGACCCACCACGGGAGTCGTTCCGGCTGTCGATGCTGATCAACGATACTCGCTATCGCTCTATGACTTTTCAAGCGATCGCATTGTTGGTTCTGATCGTATCATTCGCATATTTGCTGAACAATCTGTTCACAAACCTTGCGGCCGCAGGGCTTAATATTTCATACGGTTTTCTGGAGGATCCTGCTGGGTACGATATTAACCAGACACTGGTGGAATACACCAGCCAATCATCAAACGCGCAGGCGGCGTTGGTTGGCATCCTTAATACGTTGCTTGTGGCATTTCTGGCCTGTGTCACCGCGACAGTCTTCGGGGTTATCGCCGGTGTTTTGCGTCTTTCGAACAACTGGCTCGTGTCGAAGCTGATGTCGTTCTACGTGGAAATCTTCCGCAATATTCCAGTTCTGATCTGGATCATCATTATCTTTACGATCATGACAGCGGTCATGCCACCACCGCGCGATTTCCGCGGTGAGGACGCAGAGGCATCCATGATTCTTGGCGCTTTCGCCTTTACCAACCGTGGGGTCTATATCCCTGCGCCGGTCTGGGGACCGGGTTCTATGGTTGTCGTGCTGACCTTCCTCGCGTCTATCGCGGGCGTCGTCGGGTACCGTAAGTACGCGACGAACCTGCTTTATGCGACGGGTAAACTCCTGCCGATGGGCTGGCCAAGCCTTGTGATCCTGTTCGTGCCAACGATCCTCATGTACTACATTATGGGTCGCCCGGTTTCGCTGGAGTATCCAGAGCTGGGGGGCTTTAACTTCCGTGGCGGTATCCAAATCGGTGCGCCGTTGATTGCGCTGTGGTTCGCTTTGTCGATCTACACCGGTGCCTTTATCGCAGAAAACGTGCGTGCCGGTATCCAGGCGGTGTCCAAAGGCCAGACCGAGGCCGCCTCGGCACTGGGTTTACGTCCGAACCGCGTAATGAACCTTGTGGTACTTCCCCAAGCCTTGCGCGTCATTATTCCACCGCTGATTTCGCAATATCTCAATATTACCAAGAATTCTTCGCTCGCGATTGCGGTAGGGTACGCTGACATTACCGCGACTTTGGGCGGCATTACGCTGAACCAGACGGGCCGCGCAATCGAGTGCGTCCTTTTGCTGATGTTGTTCTATCTGACGATCTCGTTGTCGATTTCGACGGTCATGAACATCTACAACAGATCTGTAACCCTGAAGGAGCGTTGATTCATGTCTGATACACACCAGCACTCCGTTTCGTTTGTCCGCACCGAATCCATTCCCGAGCGTGAGCCGCCCTTTACGGCGTCGGGTCCGGTCAAATGGATGCGCGAGAACCTGTTTGCAACACCGGCAAATAGTCTTCTGACGATCGTTGCGGCCTATTTCATTTACTTGATCCTTGCGGCGACGCTGCCTTGGATCCTCAACGGCTTGTGGACCACATCAAGTCTGGCTGAATGCCGCGAAATCCTTGATGGAACCACTGGTGCCTGCTTTGCGGTACTGACAGAGCGTTGGAACCAGCTTCTGTTTGGGTTCCAGTATCCAAACGAACTTTACTGGCGGCCCTCTCTGGCGTTCCTTTTGTTGTTTGTGGCAATCGCGCCTGTGCTGTTCTTTGATCTGCCGCGCAAGCTTTTGATCTTTACTGCGCTTTACCCCTTTATCGCTTATTATCTGATCTGGGGCGGGACCATCCTGACGCCGATTGTGGCGCTTGTGGGCTTTGTTGTCGGCGGTTTGGTATATCAGCGTTTTGTAACCGGCAGCTTTGCGGCGGGTTTCTTTGGCGGTATCGCCGCGGCTATTGTCGTTTGGCAACTGGGTGGTTTGCTGATCACTGAGGAAGCGAACGAGACGGCGATGCTGATGGCGGTTCCCAGCCGTGATCTTGGTGGCTTTATGTTGAACATGATGCTGGGCGTGACCTGTGTGTCGCTTTCGATCCCGCTTGGGATTGCGTTGGCGCTGGGTCGGCAATCGAGCATGCCGCTCATCAAGTGGATCTGCGTTGTCTTCATCGAATTCATTCGGGGTGTGCCGCTCATCACACTGCTGTTTGTGGCGTCGGTGATGCTGGCCTACTTCTTCCCGCCTGAATCGTCCGTTGATCTGTTCCTCCGTGTTGTGATTATGATCACGATGTTCTCGGCGGCCTATATCGCAGAAGTGATCCGGGGTGGGCTCGCGGCCTTGCCCAAAGGACAGTACGAAGGTGCCGATAGCCTTGGCCTTGATTATGCGCAAGCGACGCGCCTTATCATTCTGCCGCAGGCGTTGAAAATCTCCATCCCCGGCATCGTGAATGTCGCGGTGGGGCTGTTCAAAGACACCACGCTTGTTTCGGTTATTTCTATGTTTGATCTCGTGGGCATGATCCGCGGGCCAATCCTTGCATCGACCGAATGGAACGGCGTCTACTGGGAACTTCTGGGCTTTGCAGCTCTGCTCTTCTTCGTGGTTTGCTACGGCATTTCTCAATACTCACAATGGCTCGAGCGTCGTCTCGCAACCGATCACCGTTAAGGAGGCCTGACCAATGGCTGAAGCTACACAAATGAAGGTCTCTGACGAGATCGCAATCACCATCTCCAACATGAACAAGTGGTACGGTACGTTCCACGTGCTGCGCGACATTGACCTGACGGTCAATCGGGGCGAACGGATTGTTATTTGCGGCCCTTCGGGGTCCGGTAAATCAACGCTGATCCGGTGCATCAATGCGCTGGAAGAGCACCAGCAAGGGTCGATTGAGGTTGACGGCACGCTGCTGTCGTCCGACCTCAAGAACATTGACAAGATCCGGTCCGAGGTCGGTATGTGCTTTCAGCACTTCAACCTGTTTCCGCATCTGACGATCCTTGAAAACTGCACGTTGGCTCCGATCTGGGTGCGCAAGACGCCCAAGAAGGAAGCGGAAGAAACGGCGATGCATTTCCTGGAGAAGGTGAAAATTCCTGATCAGGCGAACAAATATCCTGGACAGTTGTCCGGTGGTCAGCAGCAGCGCGTTGCGATTGCGCGGTCGCTCTGCATGAAACCACGCATCATGCTCTTTGATGAACCGACCTCGGCGCTTGACCCAGAGATGATCAAAGAGGTGCTGGACACGATGATTGAGCTTGCCGAAGAAGGCATGACCATGCTCTGCGTGACGCATGAGATGGGCTTTGCCCGTCAGGTGGCCAACCGCGTGATCTTTATGGATGCGGGCCAGATTGTTGAGCAGAACGAGCCTGAAGAGTTCTTCAACAACCCACAAAGCCCACGGACACAGCTGTTCCTGAGCCAGATCCTCGGCCACTGATCTTTAGAATAAAAAACCAAAACGCCGTCCTTTTCAGGGCGGCGTTTTACGTTTCGGCCATCAATTCACGAGGGATAACGAAATCAACCACTGTGCCCTGAAACCATTCGACCTTAGCCCAGTTGTCTACGTCAAATTCGCACACCAATGTCGCCCCGGTTGGGTAGTCATGAAAGCGGTCGTGGAGGGGGGGATCATCCACCAGCCTGTGCGCCATCTCGCAAATCCCTGGATTATGGCCCAGCATCAGTACACAAGGGTCCGTGGCCAGATGCAGGACTTCTAGCATGTCGCGCGCCTCAGCGTGATAGAGTGCGCTGACAAATTGGATGTGAGGCGCATGGGTTAGTCCAAGACCAAGAAGCGTCTGTCCTGTGCGTGCCGCGGTCGAGCTTAGCACCTGATCTGGCAAATTTTCTTTGGCGCGCAACCATTCGCCCAAAGCGGCAGCTGATGCTTTTCCGCGTGCGTTCAGCGGCCGGTCATGGTCTGACAGGCCCATATGGCTCCAGTCTGATTTCGCATGACGCATCAAGATCAATCGCAGCATCGGGTTATCCTTTAAAGGTCGTCATATGATACGCAGATTGCCGGGTTAGTCGCGGATGTCGCTGGGATACAGGGCAAGCACGGCGCGCAGCACAGCCTTGGGTCATACAGTCCTGTCCCTCCGGTGTGTCCAAATAGCTTTTGCATGCTGGCACATTGTACGCGGTGCCGTCTAACGCGTCCACCGGACAAGTGGTACGGCAGGCTTGGTCTGTGCATTTCGCGCAGGGGTTTTCCGGTGGTGCCGGCAGGTCGATATGCTCGCGCAGCGCCAAGGCGCCCCGAAAGGATACAAACAGCCCAGCAGTGTCGTGCACCAGCAACATGATTGGGGACGCATGGATACGTCCCGTACGCGTCGCCCATGAGAAAAACGGCAAGTAGGGCGGGCCACCGAAGGGAAACAGAGCCTCTGCGTCCAGATCACTTGCCCACGCTCCGATCACGCGCAGTGACCATTGATCCATCGGATCAGGCACCTCATTTTGCCATTCGACTGATTTTGTAAAGGCGGACCAGAAATCTGGCTCATCAGGCCCCAGCATAAGAAGCGTTTTACACTCTGGCGGTGCCTTGTCGGCTGGCGTTGGATGGAACCCGCCAAGAATGGTCAAGTTGCGCGCCTGAGCTTGGCTTTGCAGGTCCGCGTAGATCACTTGCGCGCGAAGGGAAGCGCCAGCGACCACCCAAGTTTACTTGGCCGGTCGTCCTGCCACTCAAGCCCGACCTGCATTGCCTCATGTCCGCCCTTGGGTTGGGCGATATAGGTGCCAAACAGTTGGTCCCAAATGGACAGGGAAAAACCGTAGTTGCTATCATGCTCGCTACGCTGGACCGAGTGGTGAACGCGGTGCATATCCGGCGTCACCAGCACCTTTCGCACGATGCGGTCGAGCCATGCAGGTAACGCGAGGTTTGAGTGATTGAACATCGCGGTTCCGTTCAGGATGATCTCGAAGATCACGATGGCAATCGCTGCGGGACCCAGCAGATACACCAACCCGATTTTGAGCAACATGGATAGCGCGATTTCGACAGGATGAAAGCGGATTGCCGTCGTCACGTCCATGTCCACGTCAGCGTGGTGGACCCGGTGCAGACGCCACAAGACAGGAACCTTGTGTGTGATGAGGTGCTGTAGCCAAATCGCAAAGTCAAAGATCAGAACTACCACTGCAACCTCAAGCCAAAGCGGCAGCGTTAGTGTATTGAAAAGTCCCCAGCCTTGGGTGTCCGCATCTATCGCAGCACCCACAGCGAGGAGCGGTAAGGCAAACGCCATCAGGCGCAGCGTCAGGGTGTTGATGACAGTTACGCTCCAATTCGTGACCCAGCGCGTGCTGCGCGGCTGGCTACGTGGCCGCCGGGGTGCGAGCGCTTCCAGGGTAGCCAGAACTGCGAACAGGCTTAGAAAAACACCAAGGCGAATGAGGGCTTCGTTCTCCATATACCCAATCTAGGACTCCGAACGCGCGGCGCAAGCGGCAGATCAACACAACCGCGTTAGTCAGCGCGAATGATCGAGCCTGCACCGTGTTCTGTAAACAATTCAAGAAGGCAAGCGTTGGGTGCACGTCCATCAAGAATAACCGCCGCCCGCACCCCACCCGAGAGAGCATCAAGCGCTGTTTCGGTTTTGGGAATCATCCCGCCCGCGATCGTTCCGATTTCTGTCATTTCCTTGATCTGGGTCGCGGTCAGCTCGGTCACGACATCACCCGCTTCGTTCTTTACGCCAGCTACGTCTGTCAGCAACAACAGGCGGTCCGCTTTCAGCGCTGCTGCAATTGCGCCTGCCGCAGTATCGCCATTGATGTTGAATGTCTCACCGTTACGACCTGCGCCCAAAGGAGCGATCACCGGTATGTATTCCTTCTCCGTGAGATCACGCAGTAAACGTGGGTTTACGATGTCAGGCGTGCCAACAAAGCCCAGATCGGGATCTGTTTGGGTACAGGTTATCAAAGCTGCGTCCTTACCTGAAATACCCACGGCGCGCCCGCCCTGTCTGTTGATCGCCTGCACGATCCGCTTGTTCACAAGACCGCTTAAGACCATCTCGACGACTTCCATCGTCGCGGAATCCGTCACACGTTTGCCGTTTACGAATTCGGATTTGATCTGAAGTTGATTGAGCACCGCGTTGATCATTGGCCCGCCGCCATGAACGATCACCGGATTCACGCCAACCTGACGCATCAGCACCACATCGCGTGCAAACTCGTCCATCGCCTCGTCGCTGCCCATTGCATGACCGCCCAGCTTGATGACGACGGTCGCATCCGCGTAGCGCTGCAAGTAGGGCAGGGCTTTGTTGAGGGTGCTCGCTGTTGATATCCAATCGCGGTTCATATCTTGGGTCTTCATGTTAAGGCCATCTTTCGGGGCGGGACATACCGCGGTACCGGCTATTCCAATGTTGTTATTATGGCGCGCAATTCCGGAATTCCCCAGCCCTTTTCGCTTGATGTCACGATCAGCTCGGGGAAAGCAGCGGGATGTTTGGTCAATGCATCGCGCACCTGATTAAGAACCTTTTCACGTTCTTTTTCTTTGACCTTATCCGCTTTGGTCAGCACCACCTGAAAGGTGACGGCGGCACTGTCGAGCAAGCTCAGAATTTCGTCGTCTACTTTTTTCACGCCGTGGCGGGCATCAATGAGTACGAAAGCGCGGCGCAGGGTCTGGCGCCCCGACAAGTATTGCTTGAGCAGCCGTTGCCATTTCTCGACCACGGGCAGTGGCGCATTTGCGTAGCCATATCCGGGCAAGTCGACCAGATAGTGGCTGTCGCCGGTGGCAAAATAGTTGATCTCTTGCGTGCGTCCCGGCGTGTTCGACGCCCGAGCGAGCCCCTTACGTCCCGTCAGCGCATTGATAAGCGAAGACTTACCCACGTTTGAGCGACCGGCAAAGCAGACCTCCATCCTGTCGGCTGGCGGTAGGCCCGACATCGCAACCACACCTTTAACGAACTCGGTTTCGCCTGCAAAGAGCAGGCGGCCACGTTCCAGCGTTTGCGGGTCCGGTTCTTGCACAACAGGAAATGGCAGTTTCATGTCAGCACCTCCAAGGTGTCGCCAATTTGGATCGTACCACCCTCAATCACTTCGGCACGCACGGAAAAATCCTGATGCCCCCAGTGTTGGAGCGCTGAAAGCGTGTCGGTGTCTCGTTGGCCGGTTTCGGGGTTGGCGGCGGTGGCCAGACAGCGGTCGGTCCGTTCGCGGACGTGCAGGACACACTCGCCGATGCGTACGTGCCGGTCCATCCAGTCGAACTCTTCCCAGGGTGCCTCGTTTTCCAGCCAGATGTTGCCACGCCAGCGGTGAATGGACAGCGGACGGCCCACGCGCTGTTCAACAGCGCGATGTGATGCATGATTGCACAGCGTCACAGACGGAAAGTCGCTGTCTGTGAAACCACGGTCCTTGAGTTTTACAATGCGGTCCGGCAAAGCGCGGTTTTGTGGCACGAGAGGCATTACCCATGTCAAAAACGCCCCCGCATCGTGATCCGGATCAAACGTCAAATCGGGTTTGGCAGGGTGCGATAGCGTCAGTAGACCAGTGCTTTCGTCAAAACGTGATGTGATCGCCATAAGCGCGGGCGCTTTGGATACACGGCTGAAATTTGCGCATGATACCCATTCTGAGCCGTCCGCCGTTGACGCGTCATGCGCGACGGCCCAATGCCTATCGAAGGGCATGGAACACCCGGCTGTCAGGGCAACCTTTTCTAGATTTTCCCGACCGTGGCTTTTGAGAGGGTACCTTAATAGGCCCGTGATCTGCGTCATTCCGTATCCGGTTTGGACTTCTTGCCGATGCTACCTTTGATGTTGCCAAACACGTCGGGTTTATACCCCTGACTGCGCATGATCATATATTGCTGCACGAAAGTGATCGTGTTGTTTGCAATCCAGTATACAATCAAGCCGCTCGCAAAGCCGCCCAGCATGAACATGAATACCCATGGCATCCATGCAAAGATCATTTGCTGCGTCGGGTCTGTGGGCGCGGGGTTAAGTTTCTGCTGCAGCCACATCGAAATTCCAAGCATCAGCGGCAGAATGCCAATGAAAACAAGCGCCATAATCGAACCCGGTACGGGCCCGTCAAACGGCAGCAAGCCATACAAGTTCATGATCGACGTCGGATCCGGCGCGCTAAGGTCTTGGAACGGGCCGAAAAACGGTGCGTGCCGCAATTCGATCGTCACAAAGATCACTTTATACAATGAGAAAAAGATTGGAATCTGCATGAGGATTGGCAAACAGCCAGCCGCAGGGTTCACCTTTTCCTTCTTGTAAAGCTCCATCATGCCTTGTTGCAGCTTCTGGCGGTCGTCACCGGCATCTTCCTTGAGCTTCTCCATTTGGGGCTGAAGCTCTTTCATCTTTGCCATAGAGACGTAGGATTTATACGCCAATGGTAGCAGAATTGCCTTGATGATCAGGGTCAGCCCGATGATCGCCCAACCCATGTTTCCAATGAATGCGTTTAGGTAGTGCAACAGCCAGAAGATCGGCTTCGTCAAGAAGAAGAACCAACCCCAATCAATGCTGTCGATAAACCGGTCAACACCCGCAGTTTGGTAATCACGAATGGTCTCCCATTCCTTGGCACCGGCAAAAAGCTGCGTGGTGGTGGTGATGGATGTGCCGGGGGCCACTGTTTGCGCTGGAAGCACCGTTTCGGCCTGATAAATGTCGCGCCGCTCGTCGTATTTTGCCACGGATTTAAAGGCGCTTCCGGGGGCGGGGATCAGCGTTGACATCCAGAAGTGATCAGTAAAACCGACCCAGCCGTTTTGCGTAACTTGCGTGACCTCAGCCCTTGCGCGTTCGCGCTCGTCATAGGCGAAGTCTGGCATGTCGCTCCAGTCGGTTTCTGTCAGCTCGCCGTCTGCCATCGCGACGACACCTTCGTGGAGGATGAAAAAGTTCTTCAAATCTGCCGGTTCGCCGTGACGTGCGAGGATGCCATAAGGTGCCATTGTCGCGGCTGTGTCTGAAGTGTTCGCAACAGACTGTGTGATGCTGAACATGTAGTCCGCGTCCACGTCGATAATGCGGGTAAATACCAGGCCTGCGCCATTGTCCCAGGTCAGGGTAATCGGTGCGCCCGTGCTTAACACTGAACCGCCTGTTTGCGTCCATTCGGTGTTTGGTCCGGGTACGGCTGTGGGGTCTACGCCTGCACCGGCCGCCCATCCGTAAAGGGCGTAGTATGCACCAGCGCTGCCAACCGGTGACAGCATCGTGACGATCTCTGCGTCTTCTTCTTGCGTCTCACGATAATCCTTGAGGGACAAGTCATCGATGCGCCCCCCCAAGAGCGAGATAGACCCGCTGAGGCGATCCGTTTCAATTTCGACCCGTGGTGCAGTTTCCAACGCAGCTTCGCGCGTTTCAGTCTCGGTTGCCACAGTTGCCGGTGCCTCAGTCGTGACCGAGGGTAAGCTGCCCGTCGTCGCACCGGGCGTCAGTTCGCCCGTTCCTTGAGCCTCCAAAGGAAGCTCCGGCTCGGGCGGAGGAAAGACCACAAACCACACCAGTATCACAAGAAAACTTAGTGCTGTTGCAAGAATGAGGTTCTTGTTCTGATCGTCCATAGGGACCGCCACCCGCGCTGTTCGTGTATCAGCGTGGTTCAACAGAGTGTGAGACAAAAGGTCAAGCGGATTCCGTTTTTCTCGCGGGTTCTGCTACGCTTCGTCGCTTTCCTGCGAAGCGGCACGCAAAATTCTTGTCGAAATCCAAGCCAACAGAACGCAATTTAACCGGACTTGTTCCCTATGATTTGGGGCGCTGCCTGCAGTTTGGCGTTGTGGCGTGTGATCCAATCCAGTGTTTGGTCAAATGGCATTGGTTTCCCGATCCCAAAACCTTGGACGTGGTCACACCCAAGTTGGGCGAGCAACGCATGTTCTCCAACAGATTCCACCCCTTCCGCAAGTGTTTCTACTTCCAGACGCTCTGCCATCGTGAGTATCGCGCTTATCATTCTTTGTTGATCCGGATCCCTATCCGCCTTCATGACGAAAGACCTATCGATCTTGATCCTGTGTACAGAAAACCGCTTGATTGATGCGATCGACGCATGGCCCGTTCCAAAATCGTCCAAATCGATCCGGCAGCCTAGCTGGCTTAAACCGTTAATGTTTTTGGTAATTGTATCGTCCGACGAATCCGCAACTACAGTTTCGAGGACCTCGACCACAAGCCGCTCCGGTGCCAGTTCAAACCGGTCGAGTTCCCATTTAATTTTTTCCACGAGCCTTGGGTTGCTAAGCTCCGGTCCTGCAAAGTTAACGCCAACGTGCGGTACATGAATGCCTGCGCTATCCCATGCCTTGAGCGCTGTGAATGCATGATACATCATGACTTCTGCGAGGCGTTCTAGTTTTCCGGCCTGCTCGACGGCCGGTAGAAATGTTGCGGGTGGCACCATGCCGCGGTTGGGGTGATTCCATCGCGCCAAAGCTTCAAACCCCGTGACCAGTCCTGTATCTGTTGAAATCTGAGGCTGGAACCATGGTTGTATCTGCCCCCGTTCCAAGGCGGTCACGATTTCTTCTCTCAGTTCAGCGCGGTTCCTTGATCTGCGCCGCATCTCGTCAGAAAAAGCACGTATGGCATTTGGGCCATTGCATTGCGCCTCACGCAACGCGTGGTCTGCGGCGTCGGGCCAATCGGATCCGGTGAGGGCGGCGGTTTGTTTGCAAAAGCCGATGCAGCTTGTGACGTAAAGTGTTGTGCCATCCAAGGCGATAGGCTCTTCAATCGCTGACTGAATGCGACCCGCCAGTTGAATGCACAGTTCAAGATCCAGCTGCTGCACCGGAGAGAGACATGCGGAGAAATGAAAGTCGCCGGTTTGTGCGACCGCGTCATTATTTCGAAGTGTTGATGCAATCCGATTTGCCGTCATTTCGACGACCCTGTCTGCAGCGCTGCGCCCATAACGGTCCAGAATGTCTTTGTGTTCGTCAAGTTCGATCTGGAAGATGGCTGACTGTTGCCCGCGTTCTCGTGCCTGCCGAAAAAAGTTCTGCACCAAAGCACTAAAGCCATCACGCTGCATGATCCCAACCACCGCACTGCGTGATAAAGCGCTGTCACTATCGCCGCCATTTGCACCTGATGCCATGAACAGCAAAGGAAAAAACACAGCACACACCATCAATGCCATCTCGCCGCCGAACCAAAACATGCCAAGGCAAATCGCCGGCAGGAACGCCAGACAGGCGGGATTCGAGATGATATCATGGCATGCCGTGCGCAGCCTCATCCAGCCATTGGATAGTCGGTTTGGCATATAGGGTCCTCGCAGGGTCACTGGCAAACACATCTGATACGACTGCTTAGCGCGAAATGCCTGACATCCCGGTTAACGACAGAGAGAGAGCGGCGAGCTCTTTAAGTAAAACTCGATCTACTTCAGCGTCAGGCCTGCAAAATCAAATAGTTTTGGGTCCAGCAGATGCGACGGCCGTGCGTTCATCAAAGCCTTGAACATTATCTGACGGCGACCGGGGCTGTTTTTCTCCCATCCATCGAGAATCGCTTTGACCTGCTGGCGTTGCAGGCCGTCCTGACTGCCGCACAAGTCACAGGGAATGATCGGATACTGCATCGCGGACGCGAATTTCTCACAATCCGCTTCTGCAATATTGGCCAGCGGTCGGTATAAGAACAGATCGCCCTCTTCGTTGACCAGCTTCGGAGGCATCGTCGCCAGTCGCCCACCGTGAAACAGGTTCATGAAGAATGTTTCTAGAATGTCGTCGCGGTGATGCCCCAGCACGACGGCCGAGCACCCTTCTTCGCGCGCAAGGCGGTAAAGGTGCCCGCGCCGCAGCCTGGAACACAACGCGCAAAAAGTCCTGCCCTGAGGAATTTTGTCCATGACGACCGAATAGGTGTCTTGGTATTCAATCCGGTGCGGCACGCCCATTTTCTCTAGAAACGCAGGCAGCACCGTGGCGGGAAATCCCGGCTGACCTTGGTCTAGATTGCATGCCAGAATATCGACTGGTAGCAATCCGCGCCATTTAAGCTCGTGTAGAATTGCGAGCAGCGTGTAGCTGTCCTTGCCGCCCGATAGACATACCAGCCAGCGCGCGTCTTTTTCGATCATGCCATAGTGTTCAATCGCCTCGCGGACGCCGCGCACAATGCGCTTGCGCAGTTTGCGAAATTCTGTGGTCTTTGGCGCCCCTTCAAAGAGCGGATGAATATCGTCGGTATTGTCCAGCATCTATTTGGTCCTGACCCAGGTCTGCGTCCTCTATAAGCACAGCACAGTTGAACCAAAAGCCCTTTGCGTGCGTAACCTTTAGAGAAATATGAGGTCCATTATGATTAGAATGACACTTGTCGCCCTGTGCTTTGTGCTTGCGGGCTGTGTTGGAAAACCCGCGCTCGACGATGACAAACTATCTGGTCGGGAGTTTAATCTGGAAGAGTTTTTCGAGGGAAAGGTCGTGGCGAGCGGTCAATTTCAGGATGTGTTCGGTACTGTAAGGCGCAGGTTTGACGTAGAAATCGCCGGAACGTGGGATGGAGAAACACTGCGGCTTGTAGAAGATTTTTCCTATGCTGACGGCAGCTTTGAACAGCGTATTTGGACGCTTCGCAAAACCGGCGCGCAAACATGGGAAGGGTCGGCGCCAGGAGTGATCGGCACGGCAACAGGTGAAGAAAGCGGTGACACGTTCAACTGGACATACATGATCGACCTACCAGTGCCTGATGGCACGCTGCGGGTCAGTTTCGACGACTGGATGTGGCAGTTGAGCGATACGCGGGTCCTGAACCGCGCTTATATGAAGAAATTCGGCGCAGATATCGGTGAGGTCATCATCTATTTCGAAAAAGTACAGTAGCCTTTAGTCGGGCTTGTGCTTGGATTCCGGTACGGGGTCATAGCCGCTGGCCCCCCAGGGGTGACAGCGGCAAATGCGGCGTAGGGTTAGCCACCCCCCACGCAGGCCACCATGCTTTGACAAAGCCTCGAGGGCGTAGACGCTACAGGTCGGCTGATATCGACAATTATGGCCAACCCAAGGGCTGAAGATAAGCCGGTAGGCACGGACAGGCAGGGCAAAGATATGCGCAAGCGGGGTCATTGACTGGACCCGTGCAGCTTTTTTAAAGCGCCGTGCAAATCGTCCAAAAGGTCTTGGAAGGGGCGATCTGCAGTCGTGTGCGCGCGCCCGATCAGCACATAGTCAGCACCTGGCTTGCCTGCGGCGGGCAAGATGATACGCGCGATTTCGCGCAGGCGCCGTTTGGCTCTGTTGCGTGCAACGGCGTTGCCCACCTTTTTGGAACAGGTAAAACCCACCCTTGTACCGTCAGCTTCGTCCGGTTGCCGCGTCCGCATTTGCAAAATGAAGCCGGGTGTCGCGACGCGCTGCCCTCGAGATGCGCGCAGGAAATCGGCGCGTTTGGTAAGAGTGCTCAAACGAAAAGAAACCGCCGCAGGCGCGTCCTCATTCTGAGAGAGGGAAGCTTGCGGCGGTGTCATATCTTACGGACCTGCAATGAGGTCGGATCAGGCGCTGAGCGACTTCCGGCCCTGCGCGCGACGTGCGTTGATGATCTTACGGCCCGCTTTGGTGGCCATACGCGCGCGGAAACCGTGGCGCCGCTTGCGCACGAGGTTTGAAGGTTGAAAGGTGCGTTTCATCGCTCCGTCTCCATTTATACGTCGGGTCGCACGGAATCGCACAACGCCGGTTCTATTCGAAGCCCGTCCTCTAAAGCGCATCTGCGGCCAAGTCAAACCCTCTGGCGCGGGAAAATGCACAGAACTGCAATAATTACGCCAGAACAGCGCGACAGATGTTTCAATAAACCCGGTGACGCTGGGTAAAACCTACACGCCGCGTCACGCCCGTTCAAGCGGTCGTGATAGGGCTATCGCCTGTTCCTGCGAGACGTCATCTAATGTGTCAATTGCAACCGGCAGCCGGAAAGGCGACAGTAATGACAGATATGACACATACTCCTAAAGCGACCTGGACGCGCAGGCTGCCGTTTTTCATTATCATTGCTGTCGCTGTTCTGGGCGCGTTTACTCTGAAAGACTATTTCAGCTTTGAAGCGCTACGCGACAACCGTGAGGCTTTGATCGCCTTCCGGGATAGCAACATGTCGCTGACGGCGGTGACCTTTGTGCTGGCCTATGTGACCCTTGTTGCTTTTTCTCTGCCGGGTGCCCTGATAGCCACGCTGGCAGGTGGATTTATGTTTGGCACGCTTGGGGGATCTTTTCTGAGTGTCACGGGTGCTACCCTCGGGGCGACGGTTATCTTTCTGGCGGCGCGCCATGGGTTTGGCGAGGCATTGAAGGAACGAATGGATGCCTCACCGGGTACGGTCGGTAAAATTTCCAAGGGGATCGACGAAAACCAGTGGTCGATGCTGTTTTTTATGCGACTTGTACCTGTCGTTCCGTTCTTTGTGGCAAATCTTGTGCCTGCTTTCCTCGCGGTCCCGCTGTACCGCTACGTGGTGTCCACCTTCTTGGGGATCATTCCGGGCTCTCTTGTATATTCGTCCGTCGGTGCGGGATTGGGCGAGGTTTTTGCGCGTGGCGAGACGCCCAACCTTGGCATTATTTTCGAGCCGCACATCTTGTTGCCGATTCTCGGCCTCAGCTTTCTGTCGCTATTGCCTGTGATATTCAAAGCCGTGACCGGCAAGAAAGAGCTATAATATGAAACGCTTGAAAACGGATGTTCTGATTATCGGCGCGGGATCGGGCGGACTTTCAGTGGCCGCCGGTGCGGCCCAAATGGGCGCAGATGTTGTTCTGCTTGAAGGGCACAAAATGGGCGGCGATTGCCTCAACTATGGCTGTGTGCCGTCCAAGGCGCTGATCGCAAGCGGAAAGGTAGCATACAGCCAGCGGCACAGCGGCGTCTATGGCGTAGCCGATGGTGCCGGTGAGGCAGACTACGCAGCTGCCAAGGATCATGTACAGAGCGTGATTGCGCAAATTGCACCCGTTGACAGCCAGGAAAGATTTGAGGGTTTTGGCGTCAATGTGATCCGAGAATTCGGTCACTTCATCTCGCCCACCGAAGTGCAGGCGGGCGAGACGATAATCACTGCCCGCCGAATTGTGATTGCATCGGGATCGTCAGCCTTGGTCCCCCCTATTCCCGGACTTGACGCAGTGCCATACGAGACAAATGAAACCCTGTTTGAACTGCGCGAAAAGCCCGAACATCTTGTTATCATCGGGGGTGGGCCGATCGGTGTCGAAATGGCGCAGGCGCATGCTCGTTTGGGGTCGCGTGTCACGATTGTCGAGGGGGACAAGGCACTGGCAAAGGATGACCCAGAGCTTGCCAAGATCGTGCTGGATAGCTTGCGTGAAGAAGGTGTGGTTATAGAAGAAGATGCGATGGCATCGGAAATCAAAGGCCAGGCGGGTGCGATCGAAGTTGTCACCAAAGACGGGCGGTCGATCAAAGGGAGCCATCTGCTGATCGCAGTCGGTCGCAAGGCAAATTTCGACAAGCTATGTCTTGAGGCTGCAGGCGTCGAGACGCAAGGCAATGGTATTCGCGTGGATGCCGGTCTGCGAACGACCAACCGCAAAGTCTATGCCATAGGCGACGTTGCTGGCGGGCTGCAGTTCACGCATGTAGCCGGTTACCACGCAGGCGTGATAATACGTTCAATGCTCTTTGGGCTGCCGTCGAAAGCAAAGACATCTCATATCCCTTGGGCTACTTACACAGATCCGGAACTGGCGCAGGTCGGCATGACCGAGGCGCAGGCGCGCAAGGAGCATGGATCACGGCTGGAAGTTGTCCGGTTTGATTATGCGCATAATGATCGCGCCATCGCTGAACGTAAAACCAAGGGTTTCATCAAAGTAATGGTGGTCAAGGGCCGCCCCGTTGGCGCATCAATTGTAGGCTATCAAGCGGGCGAGCTTATCAACCTTTGGGCATTGGCATTGGCGAATTCGATGAAAATGAGCCAAATCGCAGCCATGGTGGCACCTTATCCGACAATAGGTGAGGTCAACAAAAGGGCGGCGGGCGCATATTTCAGCCCGCGGCTGTTTGACAATCCGACGGTTAAAAAGGTTGTGGGTATTGTCCAGCGGCTGATCCCGTGAAACGCTAGGATATGTTTAATTCGCTATCAGGTCGTTTGCTCATCCTCACAACAGTGTTTGTGATGATTGCAGAGATTTTGATTTTCGTGCCTTCGATTGCACGGTTCCGCGAAGACTACCTGAACAACCGACTGGAGCGTGCTCAAATCGCATCCCTTGCCCTGTTGGCGGACGACATGATCGACAGCGAGCTCGAGCAGGAATTGCTTGAGAATGCGGGTGTTTTCAACGTGGTTCTACGCCGCGATCAGATCAGGCAACTGGTGCTGTCATCGGACATGCCGCAGACGGTCACGTCGACCTTTGATATGCGCGATGACAGTGCGCTTGTGCTGATACGTGATGCGATTGCACGCTACGTTTCGCCTCAAAACGAGGTGATCCGTGTGATTGGTGCACCGGTGCGCGATGCGGGCCTTTTGATCGAGATCACGATGGAAACTCAGCCCTTGCGCATGGCCATGATCGACTACGGGTTCCGTATTCTCATCCTCTCAGCCGTAATTTCTATCATTACAGCGAGCTTGCTGTTTATCGCCATGCGGGCTTTGCTGCTAAAGCCCATCAAACGGGTTGTCATGGACATGCAAAACTATGCGGCAGCCCCTGAGGACGCCCGCAGGATCATTGTGCCTTCGGCAAGTGTGACAGAGTTGCGCGAGGCGGAAGAGGCGCTGCAGAAACTCGAGACCGATTTGACACAAGCATTGCGCCAGAAAGACCGTTTGGCGCAATTGGGCAGTGCAGTCAGCAAAATTAGCCATGATCTGCGAAATATCCTGACTTCGGCACAATTATTTACCGACCGTATCGAAATGAGCGAAGACCCGACGGTCAAACGGATGGCGCCAAAACTTGTGGGTTCGATCACGCGGGCGGTGCACCTGTGTGAAAGCACGCTGGCTTTCGGAAAAGCAGAAGAACCAAGCCCAACACTTACCATGGTGCATCTGCACGATCTGGCCGATGAGGTCGTCGAAAGCGAAGTGCTCGCAATAGGAGATTATGACCTGACGCTGACCAGTGATGTCCCGCTGATGATGATGGTGCGTGCAGATCCCGAACAGCTGTACCGCGTGCTTGCAAACCTCACCCGCAACGCGCGGCAGGCGATTGTTGCTTCGGGAAAACCGGGCACCATTTCGCTGGCCGCGCGCGAAGACGAAAGTGCATGGTGGATTGAGATCAGGGATGACGGGCCCGGCCTGCCGCCCAAGGCGCAGGAGTTTTTGTTCACACCGTTTCAGGGTGGGGCGCGTAAAGGCGGGTCCGGGTTGGGGCTTGCCATCTCAGCCGAACTTGTGCGTGGCCACGGGGGGCGTCTGGACTTAACGCACACAGGTGAAGAAGGCACCTGTTTTACGGTTCACCTGCCAAAAGGGGACGGCACGCTCGCACCTCGAGAGTAGTTGAAAGCCGCCCGGGGTTATCTGACATAAATGTTTGAACTGTACACAACCATAGACTTCGACAGCCATCCGATTTTTTGGTGTCTTTGGGCTTGCATAAACACCGCAGCAAGACTAAACCCCGCTCTCAGTGGACCGATAGCTCAGCTGGATAGAGTACTTGACTACGAATCAAGGGGTCGGGGGTTCGAATCCTCCTCGGTCCGCCACTTTTTCAAAAAACTTATATAAAACAGTGACTTGCTACTGGGTGCAGTCATGCGTCCCTATTTCGGTCCCCATGCGTGCATTCGTTTGCAGTGCAAGCTTAGCACTCGATAGCCACAGTGAATGAGTCGACTTGCGCGTTTTGATCCGTAGGGTGACGTGAGCAATACGTGGCGGCTAGGCCGAGTTAAAGCTGAAGAGATAAAGATGGACCCAAAACAAAATCCCCTGATGAAAAAGATGCATTATATTAGTGAGAGATACACTATGTCGCATCCTAAACCGCAGAATGTGCCATTTGATGAAATTGTAACGCTAGTGGCTGATTTCATGAAAAGCGCGGAAGAGCAACGCATCGCATTTAGCTTTGGAAACGAGGTAGGTGAACATCTTGAGGACAAAAACGACGCGCGCTTTGATGCTATCGCTTTATACGATGCCTGTCCGGATCAGCTAGACAATATCACAATGTTTGTCGACCACGACATGGAATTTAATGAGCAGGAATTGCTCAACCGCCAAGACAAAAGTTTATATGCCTACAACACTCTCCTATTTGGTGCCGCCATTCGGTTGGAGCGCAAGGAAGCGTTGTCAAAGGGGCTACGAGCATTTCTTGTGGATCACCTCATTGCCTCCAACCCACCAAAAGAGGCTGGTACTGGTAAACGTGAAAGGCCAAAGAATAAGAACGATAAAAAACTCTTCCGCTATTTTGCCATCAAGTTCGCTGAACTACATGGAATGAAGCCGACACGGAATGATGAGACGAAAAGCCGACAATCCGCGTGTGATGCAGTTAAAAAGGCTGCAGATATGCTTTATCACTCGAAAAGAAATCCGAGTATGCAATTGGATACTCGTATGATTTTCTAAAAAAGCTTTGGCACGCGGAAAAGTAAATAATCGCCTTATCTCAATATTAAATATTAAACGACACACCAATTAAATAAACGCCTATGTTATACTTCTTCCTATAGATAAAACTATGGAGGAGTTAATGAAGTTTTTACGCAGAAAAAAAGTTGAAGAAATTACAGGTATATCAAGGTCTAGTATATACGACATGATGGCGAACGGCGGCTTTCCTAAACAAACAAAGATTGGTAAGCGCGCCGTTGCATGGATGGAAGCAGACGTGGTAGAATGGATGACCAGCCGAAAGAATTAGTTTCAGTACTGCAATGAGATCGTTTCAAAGAACCTACTTTATTAGATTTGACCGTTTCACAAATGCGTCAGCAGATAACTAGAATTACTCTGCTGGTCCATTAAGGCCAAATACCACATTCATTAAGAAAACAGTGAAGCGAAGAGTAATAAATGCTCTCGTTAGTGATGTATGCACGACATAAATTCATAAATTAAATTAGAAAGGAAATTACTATGACCAATACATATACAGGCCAAGAAGTTTGGAGGTTGGGGAAGTATAAAGGAAAGAATTATGCCAATTGGATGAAGATTATATCCGTTGGGTAATGAGAGAGTTCGAGCCACGAACAAGTACAGACTGCTAGCTGGAGCCGAACTAGAACGGAGGCGCGAACTTAATGGAATCTTTCCAAGAAAGCCGAATACTGATTGGAAATGTAAAGAGAAGATAAGGCGCCGATCTAGGGAAGAACGCATTGCGGAAGAGCAGTGCATAATTGAATTAGGCAAGCTAAATATTCCCTGGACTAGGGACATTCTGTCAGATGATTGATAATATATTTAATGCCGATTTTTGAATAATATTGCTTTAAACTAATATGTATAAAAACAGCAAACCTTACCAGCTAAATTTTAGCAGATAAGGTTTGTACGTATAAATAATTTTACACAAAAACAGCAATCAGAGATTTGGATTTTTATAAATATATAAAGAAGGATAAAGATGGGATTTTAATGGCTAAACAAGAAAAATTAAACCAATTTATGAAGCTACATGGCACGTTAAAATGACGTTCAAGTTTCCAATAGTGGCTACATCAAAAGATGAGGGGAAATTACCTTTAACCGTTAGGGATCTGGACTTTGTTGAAACGGAAGCGTTGCGGCAGTTTTTCATAAACATGCAGCGCGCCGTTGACTTTGAATTTGTGGCTTACCCAGAAGATCGTGCTTGTGATGATGCGCGAAAATTCGTTGGTTTGCACTATCACGCTGTAGCAAGGACGCAGAATGATAAAAAATTTATGGTCGAAGGGTACGGCGGATGATCGCGGCGTCGACATTTGCCGCTGGCCTTGATGGGTTCCGCTAACCTGCTCCCAATGCCGCATTGCGCGACGGTTGGGTGCAGACGCCATCCATTCCATCCGCATAGCGGAAATAGATTTCCCAAATCTCGCTGCGCCGTGAATGAACGGCTGATTTTCTCTCTGCGGCGCAGCTAACAATTTTGGCGTTCGCATTGCTGCACTTGCGAGCGCTTGCGCAGTAGCACTTCCGGTATGGGCTCGGAACTGCCCTTCGCCGAATTTTGGTGAGTGTCGGCTTTGAGTGAAAGCTGTAATTCGTTTCCTTACACCTGAAAATCTGCTTTTCGGGGGGTCTAATCCTTCACTATCGAAAACTTGCACTCCATTTTTACTTCAATTTCCGCACCAAAACAGGTTTTGGACGCCGATCAGGGCCGTTGGTCAAGGCTATATCCATCGGACAGGCGGACATGATTACCAACAATGCCTCTGTGGCTTTCAGTGTCATGTGCTGACCAGCCTTAACTAATGGTGGTTCTATTGCTAGGTGGCCGTCTTGATTGATTTCCACGCGTTCGAAGATATTGAAAGGGCTTGGAATATCTTTCAACTCGTGCCCAAATTCTTTGGCTGTTTCTGTCAAGTTATCAGCGCAGTTCTTGTGATATCCCACATGTCCTAGCAATTCGTATCTTTGGATATCACATGCTGACAGCAGCATGTCGTGAATGCCCGGAGAGGTGTCTTCGGTAATGGTAAGTATTGGACGGCGTTGATTGGAATGCAGATTGTCACCGACCTCTGGAATTAGCTTTTGCAGACATGACCGTGTATGTTCGGTGGATAGAAATTCCTGAGTACCCGGTTGAACGAAAGCCCACAGATCAACAACTTGCGACCCCTCGATATTTACGATCTGGAAGCTTTCCCCAGCCTCTAACTCTATACCTCGACTACTGCCTCCCTGAATAGTAAATTGCTGATCTCCACCCATACCTTTTTCCCCACCCTAGACTGCCCAATTCAAACAAAATGAAATTCCAACTATGCCATGTCAATTTGGTGAAGATTAAGTCAGCAGCTTTCTTCGTCATTGTCAGCACAATACCAGCTGCGTATTCCGGGGTGATCCGGCCACCTGTACCGATAGCATCCGGCCACCCATACCGATTTGATCCGGCCGGGGATTCCGGGGCATCCGGCCACCCCCAATTCACCCGAGTGTTAGGCGACTGCGAGGCGATCTGTAGCAGGGCTACTCTGGCGTTCATTTTGAACGAGAGAGAGCCCACATGAAGAGATTGCCAATGCGGAAGATACGGGAAGCTTTACGGCTTCGTGCAGATGGATTTTCAGGACGCCGTGTGGCGCAGAGCCTGTCGTTGGGCGCGCGCGAACGATATCGGATTATTTCCGGCGTGCTGATGTTGAAGGCTTAAGCTGGCCTCTGCCC
Source organism: uncultured Alphaproteobacteria bacterium (assembly GCA_963796445.1). GTDB lineage: Bacteria > Pseudomonadota > Alphaproteobacteria > Rhodobacterales > Rhodobacteraceae > Roseobacter. The sequence goes on from CAWCLQ010000007.1 coordinate 332,946, forward strand.
GCCGATCTGTCGGATGCAGACCTTGAGCACCGCCTGTTTCCATATTCTTCCGGCGAGAGCGCGCGGCGTTGTTCCCCAGCCGGACTGGGCGTATGTGCATGCCGAGTTGCGGCGCAAGGGCGTGACGCTGTCGCTGCTGTGGGAAGAGTATCGCGGGGTTCACCCCGATGGATACGGCTACAGCCGGTATTGCGAACTTTACACGCGATGGGAAGGCAAGCTGTCGCCGGTGATGCGCCAACGTCACCCTGCCGGTGAGCGTCTGTTTGTCGACTATGCGGGCCACACCGTGGATGTTGTCTGCCCCAAGACGGGCGAGGTGCGCACGGCGCAGATCTTTGTCGCGACGTTTGGGGGCGTCCAATTACACCTATGTTGAAGCCACGTGGACGCAGAGCCTGCCGGACTGGATATCCAGCCATGTGCGGGCCTTTACGTTCTTCGGCGGCGTGCCTGCGCAGGTGGTCCCGGACAATCTTAAGGCAGGCGTCACCAAGGCCTGTTTTTATGATCCAGCCATCAATCGCACCTATGGGGATATGGCCAGCTCACTATGACACGGCTATTATTCCGGCCCGCCCACACAAACCCAAAGACAAGGCCAAGGTTGAAGGCGCTGTCTTGCTGGCCGAGCGCTGGATTTTGGCGCGGTTACGCAATCAGACGGTTCTTTGGCCTTGATGAGGTGAACGCCGCCATCCGGCCATTACTGGATCAGCTCAATGGCAAGGTCTCCCGCCATCTTGGGGCCAGCCGCCGTGATCTGTTTGAACGCTTGGACCGCCCTGCGCTGAAGGCGCTGCCCGTTGCACCTTACGTATATGCCGAGTGGAAGCAGTGCCGCGCTGGGCCTTGATTACCACGTCGATATTGGCCGCCATTATTACTCAGTGCCACACCAGTTACTGAAGCAAAAACTGTGGGCCCGGATCACCGCACGCACCGTAGAGGTATATTTTAAGGGACAACGTGTCGCCTCCCACGCCAGAACCTCGGGCAATCGCCAGCACTCCACGATCCGCGATCACATGCCTGCGCAATCATCGTTTCCGCGAAGACTGGACGCCTGAACGCATCCGGCGGCAAGCCGCCCGCATCGGGCCAAACGTCGAGGCCTTTGTCGACGTTGTCATGCGCCAGCGCAAACACCCCGAACAAGGATATCGCAGCTGCCTCGGTGTGATCAAACTGGCCAAGCCCTTCGGACGTGAGCGTCTTGATGCAGCCTGCGCACGTGCGCTTGAGATCAACGCCCATTCTTACACATCACTGCATTCCATTCTCAAGAATGGTCTGGATCGCAAACCTCGCACCCGCGCCCCGGACGAGCCCGCGATCACCCACCCCAACATCCGTGGCGCGGATTACTTCCATTGAAGAGGACAAGATATGCTTGATCATCCAACACTGGATCAACTCAAAACACTCAGGCTCGACGGCATGGCGGAAGCCTTTGCCGAGATGCAATCGCAAGACGGCACTGCCAATCTGACCCATGCTGAATGGCTGGGTCTGCTGATCGACAGAGAAAGCAGTAGCCGAGAGACCAAACGATTTGAAAGCCGCATGCGTACAGCAAAACTGCGCCACGTCGGTGCATCGCCGGAAGACGTGGATTACAAAGCCCGGCGCGGCCTCGACAAAGCCCTGTTCCAGCAGATGCTGACCGGGCGCTGGATCAAGGACAAACGCAATCTGATGATCACCGGCCCCTGCGGCGTTGGCAAAACATGGTTGGCTTGCGCCCTCGCGCAAGCAGCCTGCCGAGACGGCATCACCGTGCTCTACAAACGCATGCCACGCCTGTTCGATGAGCTGGAGTTGGCCCACGGAGACGGGCGCTTTCCGCGTCTGTTCAAGGCGCTGACGAAAACCCAATTGCTGATCCTGGACGACTGGGGGCCTGATCGCCTTGATGCCAGCCAGCGCCGCGATCTGATGGAAATTGTCGAAGATCGATACGAAGTTGGGTCAACCCTGATCACCAGCCAACTGCCCATCGACGCATGGCACGATGTGATCGGCGAACCCACCTTCGCAGATGCCATCCTCGACCGTCTCGTACACAACGCCTACCGCGTCGAACTCGACGGGCAAAGCATGCGAAAAACCAAACTCAAAACAGGTGACGAAAGCACCCAAAACTGATACCCAAAACCTCAGGCCTCGCAGCCGCTAAACAAGGGTGGCCGGATAGCCCGGTTTAGGTGGCCGGATGTTATCGGAATGACCGGCCGGATGCTCCGGAATACGCACGGTCGAAGGGTACGGCGGATGATCGCGGCGTCGACATTTGCCGCTGGCCTTGATGGGTTCCGCTAACCTGCTCCCAATGCCGCATTGCGCGACGGTTGGGTGCAGACGCCATCCATTCCATCCGCATAGCGGAAATAGATGTCCCAAATCTCGCTGCGCCGCGAATGAACAGCTGCTTTTCTCTCTGCGGCGCAGCTAACAATTTCGGCGTTCGCGTTGCTGCACTTGCGAGCGCTTGCGCAGTAGCACTTCCGGTATGGGCTCGGAACGGTCCTTCGCCGAATTTTGGTGAGTGTCGGCTTTGAGTGAAAGCTGTAATTCGTTTCCTTACACCTGAAAATCTGCTTTTCGGGGGGTCTAATCCTTCACTATCGAAAACTTGCACTCCATTTTTACTTCAATTTCCGCACCAAAACAGGTTTTGGACGCCGATCAGGGCCGTTGGTCAAGGCTATATCCATCGGACAGGCGGACATGATTACCAACAATGCCTCTGTGGCTTTCAGTGTCATGTGCTGACCAGCCTTAACTAATGGTGGTTCTATTGCTAGGTGGCCGTCTTGATTGATTTCCACGCGTTCGAAGATATTGAAAGGGCTTGGAATATCTTTCAACTCGTGCCCAAATTCTTTGGCTGTTTCTGTCAAGTTATCAGCGCAGTTCTTGTGATATCCCACATGTCCTAGCAATTCGTATCTTTGGATATCACATGCTGACAGCAGCATGTCGTGAATGCCCGGAGAGGTGTCTTCGGTAATGGTAAGTATTGGACGGCGTTGATTGGAATGCAGATTGTCACCGACCTCTGGAATCAGCTTTTGCAGACATGACCGTGTATGTTCGGTGGATAGAAATTCCTGAGTACCCGGTTGAACGAAAGCCCACAGATCAACAACTTGCGACCCCTCGATATTTACGATCTGGAAGCTTTCCCCAGCCTCTAACTCTATACCTCGACTACTGCCTCCCTGAATAGTAAATTGCTGATCTCCACCCATACCTTTTTCCCCACCCTAGACTGCCCAATTCAAACAGAATGAGATTCCAACTATGCCATGTCAATTTGGTGAAGATTAAGTCAGCAGCTTTCTTCGTCATTGTCAGCACAGATCACAGCAACGCAATTTCCATCAAGACAACGCAGCAGGTGATATCTGCGCATTCAGATATCGGTACACGGACGATCGTGCGATGCCCAACTGCTTGGCTATGGCAGATGGTGACATGCCATTGGACTTTATTTCAGCAACCTGTTCCCCATCGATGGTCGCTGGTCGACCTTTGAAAGGACTGTCCTCTCCCTTGGCAAGCGCAGCATCAATGCCTTCACGTTGGCGTTCAGCGCGTATCGAAGCTTCGAACTCACCAAAGGCACCAAGGATCGTGAAGAACAGCTTTCCAGCAGCGTTCGTCGTGTCGACTGGCTGTTCCAGCACTTTCAAGTTAACGTTTTTGTCTTCTAAAGCCTGAGCAATCTGCAACAAATCACGGGTGGAGCGTGCCAGCCTATCTAGACGCGTGCAGACGACGGTATCACCTTTGCGCACGCCACGGGCCAGCATGTCTTCTAGTGCTGCCCGTCCTTCACGTTTTCTGCCTGACACTTTTTCCATGTACAGATGTTCTGGTTTCACACCAGCATTCGTCAGGGCTGCTTCTTGTACGTCCAAAGATTGCGATCGGGAAGAAACCAGCGCGTATCCAATAAGTTCACTCATATCAAACTCCATATGTCCCATTTAAATGTCCGATAATAGTATGCTGTCCGATAAATGATTCATGAAGTCTAATGAGACATTTTTGGCATCATTTTGAGAGTCCGCAAAGGCTATACCCAAACGGGACAACGCTTCTGGAAACAATGCATTAAGTGGAGCGCACTTTTCACAAACCGCTAGAATTGGTGACGGCGCATGGAATGCTATGCGCGGTGCCGTAACCGCAAATTCAATCTTGTATCGACTCTAGGTAATAAACCACCGACAGGACGCGACCGGCTGCTTGCTGTTCGGCTTCGACGACTGAAGCCCCTTCAGCTTTTAACGCGTCGGCCATGAAGTATCTGCCCCAAACTGGCATACCGGCACCGCCATGTGCGGGTATCGCCACGCCACCCACAATGACATTATAGGTTCGAACAATTGGGAAACTGCCTTCGGAGCGTTCAGAAATCTTTGTCAGGTCAGGAGGACTTTCCCGTAACAAGTCTCCGAGTTGCCCGCCGCCTTTGCCATCGTCTCCATGACAAATTGTACAGTGCTCTTTATAAATTGATTTTCCCAGCACAATCGCTGCGTCTTCTGCTTGGGCAGCGGAAGCTGAAAGAAAAACCGCCGCAATCGCCAAATTCTTCTTTAGCTGCATAACCTAACTACTCCTTAGTTTGGTTTCGGGTATCTTGCATTTTCATCCAAGTTACTCAGCGTCTGATCGGTCCACTCTTGTGAACTTATGCCGTGACATCATTGCGTGAACCCCATCACTTTACAAGAATTGAGCGGAAAATTCGGATCGGTGGGCATCACTGACTGCTTTGCCGTGCATAGCAGTCATCTGAGCAAAACACTCGGATGACCGAATTGAGCCGAGGGTGTGTGAAAACTCCGAATGATGTATGCTTTTCCGCAAAGAACGGAGGCAGGCATGTCGGGGTATATCGAGGGGACGGACCGCAATCAGGCGACCCTTTTTCCGGACCGTTTGGAAGACTGGATCGACGAGGACAGTCCGGTCCGCGTAATTGACCTTTTCGTGGACGCGATCGATCTTGGGGAAATTGGATTTTTGCGTGACGGCGCCGGCGCCAACGGGGCGGCCCGGTTATCACCCTTCGGTCCTGCTGAAGCTATTCATCTACGGTTATTTGAACCGCGTCCCTTCGAGCCGTGCCTGGAGCGGGAAGCTCTGCGTAATGTCGAGGTAATGTGGCTGACGGGCCGGCTCGTCCCGGACCACAAGACGATCGCCGATTTTCGGCGCGACAACGGTCTGGCCATCAGCAAGACCTGCGCTCAGTTCGTGGAACTCTGCCGGAGGGTCGGGGTACTGAAAGGGGATTGCGTTGCGATCGATGGCAGCAAATTCAAGGCTGTTAACAACCGCGACAAGAACTTCACCAAGGGCAAAATCGCCAGCCGCACTGCACACTTGTAGCGAGCATTGACCGCTACCTTGATGAAATGGTCCGGATCGACCGCCAGGAGGAGGGAGAGGTCCGAACTGAAAAGATCGCCAATCTGGCGCGACGCTGCGAGCGTATTCGTCAGGAGATCGAGCGTTTGGTGAATATCGGCCAGGCGCTCAAGGAGAGCCCGGAAAGCCAGATATCCCTGACCGACCCGGATAGCCGGTCCATGGCCACCAGCGCCAGGGGGAGCGGTTTTGTGGGCTATAATGCGCAGGCCGCGGTGGATACAGAGACCCACTTGATCGTCGACGCATGACGTGATCAATGCCGGGCATGACCGCGACCAGCTCTCGCCGATGGCCAAGGCGGCGAAGACCGCGCTCGGATGCGAGGAAATGAGCGCAGTCACCGACAAAGGTTACTTCAGCGGGCGGGAAATCTTGGCCTGTCACGAGGCGGGCATCACCACGACCCTCCCACGGCCGGAGACTTCAGGTAACCGTAAGAAGGGCATGTATGTGAAGGCTGACTTTGCCTACGACGCAGATGCGGATATCTACCGCTGCCCGGCAGGCGAGGCTCTGACATACCGCTACAAGACGGAGGAAAACGGGCTGGTGGTGCGGCGATACTGGACGAACGCTTGTCTGAGCTGCGCAATCAAGGCCCGCTGCACCACGGGCAGGGAGCGGCGCATCTCCCGGTGGGAACACGAGCACCTGGTCGACGAGATGCGCGACCGCATGAACCGCGACCCTGCCTTGATGAAACTTCGCCGCTCCACCGTCGAGCACCCGTTCGGCACAATCAAGGCCTGGATGGGGGCGACGCACTTCCGGATGCGCACACTCAAGAAATGTCCGTACCGAGATGGCATTCCATGTCCTCGCCTACAACATCAAGCGCATGATCAACCTGATCGGTGTACGTGGGACTTCTGGCGCCATTCCTGCCTGAACCGGGCATATTCTTCAGATTACCCGCCGATAAACGCAAAAGAGTCAGATCTCCGCGCCCCTCCAGCCCTCAGGGCGCAAATAGTCGGACGAGAAACGAAGCTCGCCGAAGAAGCCAGCGGAAAACTCGAAGCGAAGACGAAATCAGAGTTTCCACACAGCCTCGGCCCATTGCAGACATCGATCCGAAGTGCAGTATCCGCTTCTAGGGCGGATTCAGGACGTTCGTTGCGCCATGCGTGGAGGTCCACACTGCGGACTTGGCGACCTTGGCAAAAAGCAGATGAAGCGTAGCAAACCCGCAGGATCTTAGATTTTGTTGCCCGGATTGGAAAAACCGGTAACCTTCACCATTCAAATAGAAGCCAAGGAGATCAAAAAGATGCCAGTTTTTAGACTTACCGAATTTACATCACGAGATATGAGCAAGATGGTTGAGTTCGCTGAAACTTTACGCGAAGAAGTGGCAGCTGCTGGCGCGGAATCTATTGATGTTATCTCAGTGGGCGATGGCAAAGGCATTGTTATCGCCAAATATGACACTCAAGCCAAGATGGAGGCTGCAACCGAAATCAACAAAGCCGCATTTGGAAAAATGATCGCGGCGGGAATTGTCGACGCAGAAAGCATCAGCGGGCAATCCGGTGAGATAACTTTCTCTTTCTAAGTTAGTGGCGGATGAAGCCAAAAATTAGCTCGGCCAAATGCTGAAAATCATTGCAACTTCAAACTAGAAAGGTGGTGTAAACCACATGCAGGTTAGTGTTCGTGACAACAATGTCGATCAGGCCCTCCGGGTTCTAAAGAAAAAGCTCCAGAGGGAAGGCGTTTTCCGTGAAATGAAGCTCAAGCAACATTTCGAGAAGCCGTCCGAGAAAAAAGCACGCCAGAAAGCTGAAGCGATCCGCCGTGCCCGTAAGCTGGCACGCAAAAAATTGGAACGCGAAGGATGATGTATTTCATTCCTCGATGCTGAACAAATGCTCCCCTGTTGTCCGATGACAGCGGGGGTTTTCCGTTTTTGTGGCTCTTTTTTAGTTGGATGTCCTGAGATATCTAAGTTCGCACAGCTGTCATTGCCGCACAGCGCAGCGAACGTTCGGAATGAGCTGATTGTGTTGAAAAACTCGGCGCAGCAAAATTTGGTCCAAAATATTGGAACATTATCCCTGCAGATTGGGCCTCATGAAACGATGTTTGCAAAAGCGGGCTATCGCGGGAAAAGGTTCTCTGAATTTGACCGTTCTGGGTCGGACACCGGGTTTTTCAACACAATCAGCCCAAATTGGCATGTAGCAACCTTGGGCGATAAAAGGAGGGCATGATGCACAGATTAGTATTGGGTTTAGTTTTGGTTCTACTTGGCGGCGCCGCACAGGCGGCGGACCCTGAGCGGGGACTTCAACTTGCCAGGACGTGGTGCGCACAGTGTCACATTGTTGCCCCAGGCGATGCCGGCAGCGATGCGGGGCCACCGTTCAGCGTGGTTGCGGGAAGTTTAGAACCGGACGGCGAGTTTTTACGTCAGTGGTTGTTGGCCCCCCACGAACCGATGCCTTTTCTGGATCTTGCCGACCCCGAAGTGGACGACCTGCGCGCTTACATCCAAAGCCTAGCACCTTAGAAGTGAAGTGGTGCTGCTTTTTAGGAGAGTTTTGAGGCTTGGCTAAGATGCATCTGATTTGTGTTCAAATCCGACGACAAGATCATCCAAAAGCGCTGGTTTGTTGATACTGAACAGTGGACCTGCCTTCTGCTGTGCACAGGTGAACCAACCCTGTCCGGGGCGGTTTCAACGGGCCGTCGCAACACTCTAGTCATTTTTGAAGGATTCAGTGTTACGTGATGCTCAATTAAATTGGGCGACGCCCGATAAACTAGGGGCCGCCCAGATAAGTATGAAATAATTCCTAGTTACCCCACCAGCACTTCTTACAACCAAAAGTATAATGCAAAAAAGTAAAAAGTAAGCAAGAAACCGCTCAAAAAAGGTGCTCACAAGGGAAACAGTCTGTTTCTGTTTTATCCACAGCCTGCATATCCAAACGGCTCAACTGAGCAATAAACACTATTTAATCTAATTTTTCATATGATTACCCAATGCGCTTTTCAGCAAACTGGCGCGATAGATGGGTCAGCTTCAGATTTGGTGAGCCAGAGACAACAGTACGACTGCTGTCCTAAAAACAGGCCTTTGCCGACACGAGTGTAATTTCCGAGTTGCAGACTTTTCTGCCTTCAGCCGCAGTTGCGCGGCTTCGCAATTCCGCTCACTTCACTTCTTACCGAGGAACTGACCTACAACCGCAGTCAATACGCCACCACCAGCTGCGCCGCCCAGTAGTTGCCCGATCAAAGCTCCGAAATCCATGCCTCCTGCGGCAGTGGCTGCGTCGGCCGCCGCCATCGGATCGCCGCCTCCAAGTACGCGCCAATGGCGGACCCGCCAGCGATCCCGCCGATGGCGCCGGACAGCAACTTTGGAAGAATTGCCATACCAACGCTTTTGACCACCTGACCAGCGACGCCGCCGCCAACCATACCTGCAATCGCCTGAACGATCAGTGCTACAATACCTTCATGAATGCGTTCCTTTAGGTTGAGGGAATATTTACATACCAATGATTGGACGATAGCTCAGAGAAGAGCATAAACTAAGGAAAATCTTGAAAACAAATTTCTTGCGATGTGAGGAAGTCAGTTCTCTCAATTCCGCCTGGCATATGTTTTGCCAAATCCGGCGCACCACGGAAGGCAGAAAAGTCCGC
>CAWCLQ010000008.1:0-49648 GCA_963796445.1 uncultured Alphaproteobacteria bacterium
GAACCGATTAAACGCAAAACGCTCTAGCTTAGGGCGATGTACAGGTTAGCTGCGCCGGTATCCCGGAGGCACAGAAAATGCCAACATCTTGGTCACGGTGCGTGGATCACCTCCAAATACGCGCGCCGCTTTCCGACTAATCGCATGCGACCGTGTTGCAGGGATCAATTTGGAGGCGGATTGGCCCTATAACCGCGGGCTGCGCCAACGCCAAGGGCTGCACCAAACCCTTTAAACACGGTAACCCCCGGCAACCCCACGCTGACGAACCGTCCCGAGCGCCGCACCTTGATGTAGGTGGCATCCAGCCAGAGATAGGGCCATTCGCCCTCCAGTGGCCGGTCAAGGAAGGCGTCAACCCGTTCGTCGATCTCGACGCAGAGGCGGGAGACCTGGCTTTTGGAGATGCCAGTCATGCCCATCGCCTTCTCCAGATCATCGACTGATCAGGTGGAAACGCCCTGAATGTAGGCTTCCTGAACCACTGCGGTCATTGCCTTTTCCGAGGCACGACGCGGTTCCAGAAACTCGGGGAAATATGAGCCTTTCCGCAATTTCGGAATCTGCACATCAACGGACCCGGCCCGGGTTTCCCAACCACTGCCCGGCAGTCGCTGCTTGCAGCGGCGAGAGGGGCGTTCGCGATACCCGTTTCGGCGGTTCACCCGCCGCTGGATCGTTCCTGTGCACCGGCCCCGCACAGCTGGTCCACATCCAGTGCCATCAACCGGTCGGCGACAAAGCCCAGCATCTCGGCCAGTATCTGGTGGTCGGAAGTCTCCGAAAGAAGCGCTTTAAGCGCGGCTGTTTCTGTTATCGTGTGTTTGGTCATGGGTGATCGCCTTGATCGGTAGGTCAGGTTGCAACCCAAACCCTACCGGAGAACGTCCATGGCCGCTCAAGCCACCGCGCGGGCTTCGCCTGAGCTACGCGAGGCTCCACTCAGCCCGCGCTGCCGTTGGAATTACAGCACGTCCCGGGGCACTACCCAGAACAGAGGTAGCCCGATGACGCATGCTCTGAGCCCAAGCAGACAGGTTGGCGGATTTACCAGACGTAGCCAATGCCGAGGCCGTAGATGAGTTGGTCTTTTTTTTGCCGCGATCTTCTAAGATCGGACCGTCTTCGGCGTCACCCAGAATGCGCGAATAAAGCACTCCGCCACCCGCCACACAATTCTTGGTGATCGGGTGAATGAACATCGCCATTAGGCGTGCGTCACGAAACCCGTCATTGGCCTTGTGTTGCGGCAACCCGGTAGCCGCCGCATCAACTGGTGATACAGAAAAGTATGTGTCCATGTAATCACCAGACCCATAGGTTACTGCGGCCTTCTGCCCGAGTGCGCCGAACCTGCCGACAGGCAGCCACCGCCTTGCGTTAATGCTTGCAGCATATCCGCAATGCACGCCGCCTACATCAAAGGCGATCTGACCACTAAATGTGGCCCGGTCGCGGATATCATCCGACAATTTGCTCACTTAGCCAGCAAAGGCGCCGGGTTCCACGGTGTCGTCAATCTCTTCCATCCGAGAGAAAACTAAATCGCCGACATCATTGTCACGGCCAACCCTATAAGTCGCGGTTGGTCCGAAGCGGAAGTTTTTGACAATTGACACATTAATCCGATTACACCCAAGCCTGTCAAAAAGAGAAAGGCGGCGCAATGAAAAACCAAAATGACGATCAGGACCTTGGCTGGAACCACGCCGTGAACCGTCCGAAGACAAAAGCCGAAGCCCGTGCAGACGCAGTAGTAGCTGCTATCAAGCTGGCGATCCTCGGCGCGTTCCTGTTGGCCATGCTCGTGGCGTTCGTTTCCTGAAAAAGATACTGCGCGGGTGTTCGGCACAAGCCGTCCGACCTGGGGATCCCGCGCCGTTCCTTCATCGTCCCGGTCTGGGCGCAGATGAGGTCCCTCGTTTTTACGGGGGTCTTTCCGATTCAACTATTCCGATCCCTCACCCCTTTTAGTGCGGATGATACGGTGAACCTGTTGCGATTTCACATGGTCTTATGGCCTGCAGAAAGATGTAACCACTTGGGTGCAACATGACATTCTAACCAATGAGTGTTGTATAGACATGAGTGCAGAATGCTCTATCATTAGCAACGTGTGATCCAGTAAAACCGCCGATTAAATTACTTTGGGACAGCATGTTTTCGGAATACGCGAAAATGTTTTCTTCCGCCGCGTTCAGAACGTACGCTTGTACTGCATCTTCATTCATGATCGGTTAAATTTGTCAGCAAATCGCTGCAACGGACGGTACTTTGTCCGGGCTAAATTAAAGGCCAAGGACGTCCTTTACCGCGGAATCAACGATGCCCGCCAAAAGCGCCTTGCGGTCTGCCTCGCAACCTTCCTTCAGCTCAACGATAAAGGCAGTGCGGAGCATTTCCTTTTCCTCTTCGGTGTTAGCGTGATCTAGGATGTCTATCTCACGATTGATCAAAGACACAGCGACCATTTTCTCCACCACGCTGATAATCGCTTCTTCATCGTTACCGGTCACCTCGGCAAGACTTTCGCACGAGTGGTGCAGCAAGCCTGCCGCCTCCTGGATCATCAACTCAAGCGTCGGCTCGGCGCTCGCCACCGCCGCTGTCATCATCACGCTTGCCGCGGCAGCGCACATAATATTCTTTGTTTTCATATCTATTATTTCCCTGTCTGGAGGTGTTGTCTGAGTCACCCTCCGATTATGGCTCCAGCTACTGCACCACCTGCAGCGCCTTTCTTGCCGCCAACAAGTGCCCCAACACCGGCACCAATTACCGCGCCTTTCAACCTCTTTTTGGCCGAAGCATCGCTTGCCGACATAACGGTGAAGGAAAGGGCCAGCGCAAGCATGGCCAGCACTCCCGAAAATCTATTGATGAGCATGTAGGTCTCCATTTTTTGAAGTTTATAAATCAGTGATAGAGTATCCCGCAGGCATTGGGTTGGCAATGGCTATCACGATTTCCAGCCACCCTCAATCCGCATTGGAAATGCATCCTGTTTAAGTCGTCAGGTTCCGCCCTGCCGATCCAAATTTGGCAGACGCGCAGTCGGCCCGGAGGCTTCGCCGCGTAGGCGCCTCAAGCATCTGTTTGGAGAAAACGCGCCAAAGCTCGTCTATTCGGGATCCGTGTTATCCGACATCCCCCAAGCAGAACACCGACCAGTTGATGCTGATACCGTTTTGCATCCAGATCAGGCCTTTTCGGTACGCCGTGCCGATGTCTGGGAATCCGGCGCGCGAGTTGAGCGTGATTTCTGGCCTCGACAGCTTGGTTGATCCGGATTTTGTTGTGATCAACAGCCCGTTGGACGGACCAATCACGCCGCTTTTCCTCCGATTTTGTTGCTGACGTCATCATCCGGGAACCGCTGGTGAGCGAAGGCGATGTATGGCTGCGAGGATCCGGGCGAACAGGTCACAGCTGACCGCGACTTCGGCCGGTCGGAAGGTGATGGCGCCGGCGTGGCGGACAACCCTTGCGCCGATTGTGAACAGTTGTGTTTGCAGGCTGGTCAGAGACCAGTCGGCTATTTCCTCTGGCAGTCCAGTGTTCTGTAGGAAGACCCCGAGATTGTAGGCCAGTGCATGAGTTTGCAGGCGGACCTCAGCGGCAAATATCGACGCCGCGATCATCCGCCGTACCCTTCGACCAACAGCGGCTGCATCGAATAGCTCACGGATACCGCCGCGCAGCTGAAGGAGCGGCCTTTCATTCGGAGGTATTTTGAAGAATGTTAGTCTGCCCTTGGAGTTTCCAAAGTCTGTAGGTTTTTTTTGCCTGCAAGGAACGTACTGGTGTGCTTTAGATCGCTTGCTTCAAACCAACAAAAACGCGCAATTCTGAAGCGCTCAAACGGATTTGTCTGCCACAAGTCGCATACCCAGATGAGCCGGAGGCGAGCCGACGGCGCAGCCGCCGCGTGCCGGGTCACGGATCAGATAGGACATTGCCGCCACGTGTTCACCGCCGACAAAAAATGCCGGACAACGGTCAGGATCAGTCTTATTCCCATCGTAGCATTCCATGGTCCATTCCCAGACACTTCCATCCAAATCCGCGATCCCCTCAGGTGAAACAGAGAAGCTGCCTTGCGCTTTCAACGCGCGAGGCTTTGCACCTTCGGTCAGGTAGGTTGATGCCCATGTGAGAGACGGGTCCGTAAAGATCGGGTCTGGCTTGTCCGGCAGAACAGAGGCCGCCATGTGTGTCCACTCCGCCGCTGTCGGCAGGCGGTAACGGTGGCCGGTCCGCAGGTTCACCCAAGCGATATATTCCTGCACGTCAAGATAGCTGAGCCCGGTGGCAGGGGTTTTCTCGGGGTCTTGATCGGGTCTGGCCCTCAGCTTGAGGGCGCAGGCGCTTTCTGCCGCACAGGAATTCCATTCCGCGATGGTGACTTCGTGCCTTTGGACCCAAAGGGTGCGGCCGTCTGGCAAAACGACTTCTTTGTTGGCCATGATCGGCTTGAGTGACGGATCAAGGTCGCGCTGCATCAGCGCGACCCCGCTTAGGATGACGGCCACAGCAAGGCCCAGGGCACCGATAAAAAGGAACGGTTTGGAATGTCTCACTGTGGCGAACATGGCGTCATCCTTTGTCTTTTTCTCAGGTTGAGAATTCGCGTGGGGCCACCACCTGCTCCATCAGGTTGTTGTCCCATTCACCTTCGACAACAAAGTGCGCGGTTGCCCCCAGCAGGACGCCAATGATCAGGTTGTGGTTGACGTAGGCGTAAACGCCCGGCTGCTCAAAGGTGTACATCGCTGCTGCCGCACAGCCGCCCCGCACAAACCAAGTTTCCACGCCGGTCAGCGCAGGATCGGTGAAGGAGGTTTCCCAGACATAGTTGCCATGCCCGCCAATCAGGTGCGGACGGCTGTCCACGTTGCACGAGTTGTGGATCATCAGGACAGTTTCGCCAACTTTGGCCTTCAGGGCATTTTCGCCAGTAAGCGCACCGACGGCACCGTTAAAGACCTGATGGGTAGGAACCAGACCCCGCATCGCTTCGATGCTGTCAGCATAGTCGTCGCCTGCAGCCTCATAAGTCTTGAAGTCACCGTTTTCGTCCTGCGGCAGATAGTAATCCTGCTCGCCGATATAGGCGATCGAATCGTAGGTCAGCAGATTACCGTCCCTGTCCTTGAGCCCGTCGCGGGGCAACACCATCACAGCGCCGTTCATACCGTGGCAGACGTGATACGGGATCATCGCACCGCCCGGCGCGCAGTGGTAGGTAAAGCACCCCGGTTTTGTCGCTTTCCAGCGCAGTATGGTTTCTTCACCGGGATAGACGTGGGTCAGGCCGCCGCCCCCCAGAGCCCCGGTCGAGGCGTGAAAGTCGATGTTGTGCTCCATGTCGCTATCAACCGGATTGCGCAGCGTCAGTTCAACCATGTCGCCTTCGTGACAGATGATAAGGGGGCCAGGGACTGAGCCGTTATAGGTCAACGCCCACACCTCCGCACCGGTGTCTTCGTCGACGACCATTAGCTTTTCGGTGGTCTCCATGGTCACTTCAATGATCTTTGGGCCACCGGTCGCAACCTGTTCATGCACGGGTGCGAAGGGTGGTGCGACTAATTCTTGCTTTACACGAGTGTAGCCAGACAGGTCTGCGGGCTTGGCAGTGCTGTCCGCATCCTGTGCGCCAGCCGCTTTGTAAAGCTTAGCGGATGTCGCATTAATCTTGTCAAACTTGGGTGGGAGTTGCCGGGCCATGGCCCCTGCACCGGCCATGGCGGCAGCCCCTGCAAGGACAGACCCGCGTAGCACATTGCGGCGGCTGGTTTTTGCCAGTCCGGGATTGATGAATTTAGTCATGGTTTTCTCCATTTGGTTTGTGTGGGGCGGCGGACAGGTCGTGTCCGCCGCGAAAAGTCAGAGATTTGCCAGTTGCTCATCAAAGCGCGCCTTGGCTTTCTTTGGGACACGACCCGCAAGGAAATCATCGGGTGCGGTCACATCGCCCACGGCGATGGTCATCACCATGCCCATGGCAAAGTGGGGTTTGCAGATCACGCCATAGACGCCTGGCACATCCAGCGTGACTTCGATTTCTTCGTTGATCTTACCTTTGAAGGCCTCGGCACCCTCGGGCAGCATGCCGTCGTTTATTTCGGCATTGTGGCCTTTATCGGCTGCGACGAACCTGACGGTGTCGCCGGGGTCCGCCTGAATGAAAGCGGGTTCGAACACCATGCGTTCCCCATCGGAACCCTTGTTCAACATCTGAACTTCGAAGGTTTCGGCAAAGGCAGCCCCGCCCAACAGTGCGGCGAGTGCAATACCAGTTGCAAGTGTGCGGATCATTTGCTTTTCCTTTTCAATTATCTGTATGTCTTGAAAGGAAGTGTAGTCTTGTCCGGGTATCGAACATTGCGCTGGAGCAAAGTCGCGAAAGAATCGGGTGTGGTGCGCCGTGAACAGCGCCATGGCTTTGCCGACGGCAGTGTGTCAGGTTCGGCACCATGAACGCACCAAATGCCCACAAGACCTTCCCTCGGCTGGATGAAAGCCTTCTGACTCATTTGCCGCCGTTCTCAAAACTTGGGGCGCGTCAGATCCGCACGATTCTGGATCAGGGGACATCCAAGAGGTTCGAGGCAGGCGTGGCGATTTTTGATGAAGGGTCACCGGCGGGCAGGTTTTACATGCTGCTGGATGGCTATGTCCGCGTTGTGCGGGTTACTGAGACGGGCGAGCAGGTGACAGCGCTGCATGTCCCGGCAGGTCAGTTGATTGGTATCGCCAAGGCACTGGGCAAGGAAACCTATCCGGCAACGGCGGTGGCTGCGAGCGAGGCCCTCGTACTTAGCTGGCCTACCCGACTGTGGGACACATTCGTTACGGAGTATGACGGGTTTGCCACTGAGACATATAAGACCGTGGGCGACCGTGTGGGCGAAATGAACAACCGCATTGTTGAGATGGCCACGCAACAGGTCGAACAACGGGTGGCCAACGCGCTGCTGCGGCTGATCAATCAGACCGGGCGCAAGGTGGCGGAGGGGATCGAGATCGATTTTCCGATCACCCGTCAGGACCTGTCGGAATTGACGGCGACGACCCTGCACACAGTTAGTCGGCTTTTATCGAGTTGGGAAAAGCAAGGTCTGGTTCTGAGCAAACGCAAACGGATCACGGTGTGCGACGCTCATGCGCTGGTGGTCCTGAGCCAAAGCTGACGATACTCAGACAAGATGCGCAGCTTCCAGAAGTTCGCCATAAAACGCTTCTTCGTTCAGGTGATATTCTCGGCAGGCATCTGTCACAGTGTGAAACGGGCTGACCATACATCCCACACAGAGCATCCTGTGTCTGAGAAAGACTGAAATGGTCTGGGGCCATTCGGCCATCAAGTCTTCCAAAGCCAAATCAGGATCAGTGAGTTTGGGGCAGGGCATTGTGCGTCCTTTCTCGCACAACCTAGCCGGTCAATCGCGAAAAACATTGCGCCAGCACAAACTGCAACGCAGATCACACCCCTAGAAATGGGCCATTCCGAATTCAAAGGAGGCCCCCCTATGGCTGAATTTCTCACAAAATCGCGGGCGCGCAACATCTTCTACGGAGGCTCGGTTTTCTTTGTCGTCGTCTTCATTGCGATGACCGTGCATTCACACCGATACGTCGTCGAAGACTCAACCGCCGGCATGCCGCTGAGTGACGAGGTAAGACACGGTAAACATGTCTGGGAGCGTCATTCCTGCATCAACTGCCACACGCTTGCACGGCGAAGGCGCCTATTTCGCGCCTGAGGTGGGCAATGTGATGACGCGCTGGGGGGTGCTGGAGGACCCCGACGACGCCTTTGAGACACTCAAAGGATGGATCGAAAGCCAGCCCAGCGGGATAGAGGGCCGCCGCCAGATGCCCCGCTATGAGTTGACCGACGAAGACATTCGCGGCCTCGCGGAATTCCTGCGTTGGGCCGATCAAACAGACACGCAGGGCTGGCCGCCCAATGACGCGGGATAGGGAGAGAAGACCATGAAATATCAATCTCAAAAGGTGGCGTACTGGTACATCCTCGCCGCGATGGCGCTCTTTGGCATTCAGGTGCTGGGCGGTCTGCTGGCGGGCTGGATCTATGTCTCGCCCAATTTCCTGTCCGAGCTTTTGCCGTTCAACATCATCCGCATGATCCACACCAACGCACTGATCGTCTGGCTTGTTGCTGGGCTTTTTCGGCGCCGCCTATTTCCTCATCCCCGAGGAATCAGAGCGCGAGATCTACTCGATCAAACTCGCCTACATCCAGTTGATCATTCTGCTGGTCGGCACACTGGGCGCTGTCGGCTCTTACCTCGTCGGCATCCACGGCGGGCGCGAGTTTCTGGAACAGCCGCTGTGGGTCAAGTTCGGCATCCTCGTTGCCGCGCTGATCTTTCTGTTCAACGTATCGATGACCGTGCTGGCGGGCAAGAAAACGGCAATCACCAACGTCCTGCTCATGGGGCTTTGGCTGCTGTCACTGCTTTGGGTTTTTGCCTTCATCAACCCCGACAACCTCGTCCTTGACAAAATGTACTGGTGGTTTGTCGTCCATCTGTGGGTCGAAGCCACATGGGAACTGGTCATGGCGGCGATCCTCGCCTTCCTGATGCTCAAGCTGACCGGCGTGGACCGCGAAGTGGTGGAAAAATGGCTTTATGTCATCGTCGCCACGGCGCTCTTTTCGGGCATTCTTGGCACCGGGCACCACTACTACTGGATCGGTCTGCCGGGGTACTGGCAGTGGGTCGGCTCCATCTTCTCGACCTTCGAGGTGATCCCCTTCTTCCTGATGATGTGCTTTGCCTTCGTCATGGTCTGGAAGGGCCGCAAGAACCATCCCAACAAGGCCGCCCTGCTGTGGTCGCTTGGGTCCAGCACGGTCGCCTTCTTCGGCGCGGGCGTCTGGGGTTTCCTGCACACGCTTGCACGGGGTCAACTTTTACAGCCACGGCACACAGATCACCGCAGCCCACGGGCACCTCGCGTTTTACGGGGCCTATGTCGCGCTGAACCTCGCGCTGTTCACTTATGCGATGCCGATGCTGCGTGAACGTGCGCCCTACAATCAGGTGCTCAATATGGCGTCTTTCTGGCTGATGACCGGTGGTATGGCCTTTATGACCTTCGTGCTGACCTTCGCGGGCACCATCCAGACCCACATGCAGCGTGTGGTTGGGGACTACTACATGGACGTGCAGGACAGCCTGTCGGTCTTTTACCTCATGCGCTTTGGCGCGGGGGTCTGCAGTGGTGATCGGTGCGCTGCTGTTCATCTATTCCATGCTGGTCGTGCGCAAGGCAGAGGTCATTGCACCCGGCTCCGCCAGCGCAAGTGCCGGGGGAATAGGCCATGAACGTTGCAACCCTCGCCGACCTTGCCGTTCTACCAGCCGACAGGTACGCGAATGCGATTTGTTCGAGACGGCCCATAACAACGGTTTGCCCCTTCTTTTGAAGGGGCCGACTGGCTGCGGCAAGACCCGGTTCGTGGAACATATGGCCGCGCAAGCTGGGCAAGCCGCTTTTTACCGTCGCCTGCCACGACGATCTCTCGGCGGCGGACCTGATCGGGCGCTACCTGCTGAAAGGCGGCGAAACCGTCTGGGTTGATGGCCCGCTGACACGCGCGGTGCGGACGGGCGGCATTTGCTACCTCGACGAGGTGGTCGAGGCCCGCAAGGACGTCACCGTGGTCTTGCATCCGCTGACGGACACACGCCGCACATTGATGATTGACCGCACAGGCGAAGAATTGCTGGCGCCCAAAGACTTCATGCTGGTCGCCAGCTACAATCCTGGCTACCAGAACATCTTGAAGCGTCTGAAGCCTTCAACTCGGCAACGGTTTCTGTCGATCTCCTTCGACTTCCCGGATGCGGAAACCGAAACTGGCGGTCGTCGACCAGCGAAAGCGGGCTGGACGCCGCGCGCGCGTGGCCTCGCTTGTGCGGCTTGCGGGTCATATCCGCAAGCTGTCCGGCATGGATCTGGAGGAAGGTGTTTCCACCCGTTTGCTGATCTATGCCGCGACGCTGATGGCCGGCGGTATGAACGTCGATCAGGCTATTGAAGCCGCGATTATTGAACCGCTGAGCGATGAGCCGGACGTGCAACAGGCGTTGCGCGATCTGGTCGCGACCATCTACGGGTGATTGCGATGCGCCTCATGGACCTGATGGAACCGGAAGAGACGGTCGGCAACCTCTGGCACACGATGGCCAGTGAGATTGGCGCGACGGTCTCTTATCCCCTAAACGGTGTTGCGCTTGCCTCCGTCCGGCACAGTCTTGCGTTGCTTTTTCGTTCGCTTGGTGGTGCTGCGGGCGTGGAGATATCAGAGGGCGCGGCCACTGTGGTCCAGCATCGCCAGCCCGTGCGGCGCAAGCTGGGGGCGGACCAGGATCGCGAATGGGTGGCGCGGTTTGATGGCGAACGGCTCTCCTTGCCGCCCTTCATCGCGGCCTTTCCTGAGCCTGCATTAAACCGCGCCGCCTATTTCTGGATCACGGCACTTGCGGCTTTGGCCGATACTACCGATTTTGGTGAAAAATGCGACGGACTTGCGCATGATTGCGCACAACTCAGGGCAAATGCACGTGCGACGGATGCAGCCTACGTAGCCTGCCCCGGCCTGAGGCAAGCCTATGCGCGCATGGCCGCACTTTGTATTAATGCCCGGCCCGACGTTTTACGCCCAACGCTAGAAGCGATGCTGGAAACCGCGATTGTGGATCAGCTTCGCGGAAATCCGCCAGTGCTGACACCAGAAGCGGCATCGCGTGGCTACATGCGGATGGCCCCGGTGCCGATCTGGCTGCACTTTGGCCAGCCGGGTTCCGGCACCGCCGCGCGCGATGAACATGCCGATCCCGCAGCCCCTCCGCCCAATGCCGCCCACACCAATCGCAAACAGGGCAACCGCAAGGATCAGGACCAGCACAACCGCAAGGACAGCTTTATCATTCACCGCTTTGAATCGATCCTGTCCTGGGTTGAATCCATGAACATCAATCGTTCTGTGGACGATGACGACGACGAAAACGCGCAGAAAGCGGCGGAAGACCAGGACGAAATCACCCTGTCAAAGCAGGACCGCAAGGCCGCGACCCGATTGCGCCTGCATCTAGACCTGTCGCCCGCCGATGCCGACCACGAAGCGCTGGCGGGGGAATTCACCTACCCCGAATGGAACCACCGCAGCCGCAGCTACATGCCTGATCACTGCCGTGTTCTGGATGCACCCGCACAAACGGGTCCTGCGCGTTTTGCGCCGAATGAACGACGCATGCGCGAGGTGCGCCGTCAGTTCGAAGCCTTGCGCCCGCGCCGCATCCTGCAACCACGTCAAATCGAAGGATCAGAGCTTGACCTTGATGCGCTTTTGACCGCGCGTGCTGATCTTGTGGCAACGGGCCGGGGGTCAGACCGCATCTGGCAATCCGCCCGGCAGACAGAGCGCGACCTGTCCGTTGCATTCCTGATCGACACATCCCGGTCCACCGAAGCCGCGATCGGTGACACCTCAGTGATCGAGGTCGCGCGCGAAGCGATGGCCGCTCTGGCCGGAGGAATCGACGCCGCTGGTGACCGCTTGGCCATCTGGGGCTTTTCCTCATTGCGCAGAGACCGGGTATTCCTGACCCGCTGCAAGGATTTCGATGCACCAATATCGCCTGAGATCACCGCCAATATCGGGGCATTGAAATCCGGGCACTATACCCGCCTTGGTGCGGCGATCCGCCATGTCAGCGCACAACTGGCCGATGAGCCAAGTGCACGCAAGCTGCTGATCGTGCTGACAGACGGCAAGCCGAATGATCTGGACCACTACGAAGGCCAGCATGGCATAGAGGACAGCCATATGGCCGTCCGCGAGGCGCGCAATGGGGGTCAAAGCCTGTACGGAATCGTCATCGACGAAGACGGACAGGACTGGTTTGCCCGCATTTTCGGGCGCGGCGGTTTCACGCTGCTGCCCAACCCGGAACGCCTGACCAAGGCGCTCCCGGACATTTATCGCACTCTTACGCAGGAGACCTGACATGCAAAGATTTCTCACAGTGATGACCGCAGCCTTTTTGGCCTCACCCGTGTCTGCAGACGCGTTTGACCGCCCGATCCCACAGGCGCAATCGGCAACTGCCGAATTCTGGTACGCGCTTGCCTGTCTTGCACTGGTCGTGGCGATGATTGCTGTGCAACGGCTGGTCGCACGTCGATGACACGGGCGGGCTGGTCCACAGGGCAGATCGCCCTGGCGCTTTATCCGTTCGGGGCGGGGGCAGTGGCGGTCAATGTTTTCTTCGCCTCACTGATCTTCAGCTGGTGGGGCGGACCTGTCGCGTCAACCACATGGTCGGTTGTACTTGGAGGCATCATCGGCGCTCCAGCCACATGGTACTTTGCGCGGCACATCCGGCATTTGATGGATGTTGCGGACACAAAGCCGGAACAATCCCCAAGCCGCTAAGATTGGACATAGGAGATCGCTCATGGCACAGACATCCGCAGCGCAAATGCGCGAATGGCAAGGCCCCGCAATTTTCAGCTATGGCTTTCGACCCTTCTTTTTGTTCGGTGCTCTCTGGGTCGTCTTCGCGATGCTGGTCTGGCTCGCTGCACTCAGTGGCAGGTTGGATATTCCTTCCCGTTTTGACAGTGTCTCATGGCACGCGCATGAATTTCTGTTCGGCTATCTGGGTGCCGTGCTGGCCGGTTTTCTGCTGACGGCTGTGCCCAACTGGACTGGACGATTGCCGTTGGTCGGATGGCCCTTGGCCGCGCTCTTTGCCTTGTGGGTCGCCGGACGGATCGCCGTGTTCTTTTCCGCGACTGTTCCTGCCTCAGCGGCACCGATCATAGATCTGGCTTTTCCGCTGGTCCTCGGCGGTGTCATCCTGCGCGAGATTGTGGCGGGAAAGAACTGGCGCAACCTTATCGTTTTGGCACTTCTGACGATCTTCACCCTCGCCAATGGTCTGTTTCATCTTGAAGCGATCCGCGGCGAGCCTGCCGCGCAAGGGGTTGGTCTGAGGCTTGGCCTTGCAACAGCCATGATGATGATTTCAGTGATTGGCGGCCGTATCGTTCCATCCTTCACACGCAATTGGTTGGTCCGGTCTGACAGTCCGGCACGTCCGGCAGCACCAATGCAGCGGTTTGACAAACTTGTGCTCTTGTTGAGCATCGTTATCCTTCTTTTGTGGGTGATGCAGCCTCACGACAGTTCAACGGGCCTCGCACTGATTATCATGGGTGCCCTGCATCTTGCCCGAATGGTTCGCTGGAAGGGCCACCATACGCTGCGCGATCCATTGGTGTGGGTCTTGCATGCAGCATATGCCTTCGTGCCGCTTGGTGCTTTCGCACTTGGCCTCACCCACCTGTTGAGCATGCCCGGCACTGCAGGCGCACAACACTTGTGGATGGCCGGGGCCATCGGAGCCATGACACTGGCCGTGATGACACGCGCCACGCTGGGGCACACAGGGAAACCGCTGAAAGCGGACCGCATGACTGTTGCGGTTTACCTGTGTCTGTTTGGATCAGTCGTCGCGCGCCTTGGCACGTCGGTTTGGTGGGACATGACCTATGTCTCTGGCATCCTGTGGCTTGTCGCCTTTTCCGGCTTTGCGTTGGCCTATGGACCATTGCTGCTGCGCGCGAAACCGGAGAGCGAGACATGACCTGGACAGGATTTGCCGCGATTTTGGCTTTGTTCTTTTTGACGCATTCGATCCCGGTACGTCCTGCCGCAAAATCGCGCGTGACGGCGATGATCGGACCAAATGGGTTCAGGTTTGCCTATTCGCTTCTCTCACTTGCTATGCTCGCGCTGTTGATATGGGCAACTAGGAAAGCCCCGTTCGTGGAACTCTGGCCCCAACTGCCATGGCAACAGCACGTGACACACTTGGGGATGCTTGCGGCGTGCACGCTTCTCGCGTTCAGCATCGGGCGGCCGAACCCATTTTCGTTCGGCGGGGCGCGCAATGATCGGTACGATCCGAACCGCCCGGGGATCACCCGCTGGACCCGCCATCCCATCTTGCTTGCGTTTGCGTTGTGGGCGGGCGTGCATCTCTTTCCGAACGGTGATCTGGCGCATGTCTTGCTGTTTGGTTTTCTGGGAGTTTTCGCGTTGGCAGGACCCAGCCTGATCAATAAGCGCAAACAGCACTCTCTTGGCACGGCGGAATGGCAAAGGCTTGAAAACGCGCGCCGTGCAGCACCATGGTTCCACCCACCAAGCTCATGGTCAAACTTCATATATCGCATTGCAATCGGTCTCTGCCTGTTTGTATTGCTGCTCTTGGTGCATCCGGCAATCATGCGGGGTTTCTGTTATTTAGAAGATGGATCTTGATCCGCCCAGATGACCCGAGATTGGTGGTTTATGTTTCAGAACCTGATCCGCCCAACCAAAACTAAGTTGACCAGATATCGGTTTTGAAAGCCTCTTCTTCCAGCTTTGCATTGCCAAACAAACGAGCGAAGGCGTTTTGTAAAGCACGTCTCGTTACCGCCAAACGCTACTCGTTCTGAGTTTTTTGAGAGGTGAGTTACGTGCGTCCTGCGTCAGGCTTTCAAAACCAGAGGGCAATGACCACTTCCGGGATTTGCGCTGCATCGCAGCATAAGTCTTGCTGCGTGAGCAAAGGGCTGCTGCGTGAACAATAGCCGCGCAGGCAAAAGGCGGGCCTGTTCCGTTGTGGTTCTCAATTGACAGCAAAGATGGGCAACTAATTTCAGGCGACGCAGCTTTTGCTTCGAGAATCGGGACAAACTTGAAACGGCTGGCAGACGAAGAGATAACCGTTTTGACACGTCACGCTGGCGCACTCTGCGAAGCTCGCATCAAAAAATGGGCTCCCGAGCTTCTACCTAGTTCTTCCATCCTCTAGTTGGACAATATTTGTTTTGAGTGTCTCCCTTATGTAAGTGCCAGATGTAACAACGCATTGTTCGGCAAGCCGTGGCAGCAGGTGAAAACCTGACTTACAGATTTACCGGCCAGCAAGACGGCAAGGCGATCAGGTCTTATTGATCAGGCGCATGCGCCGACTGCGTCATCATGACCAAATGCACGACCTCAAAAGAGCGGCGCGTGCGCCGGTGGGAACATGAACACGTGCTGGAACGTGTCCAGGAACGGCTGGACGAAGACCCAACGCAACTGGCCGTCCGCAGCATGACCGACGAGCATCCTTACGGCACGATCAAATCCTGGATGGGGGCCCACGCACTTCAAGATGCGCACCCTGAAAAACGTCGCCACCGAGATGGCACTGCACGTACTTGCCTACAACATGACCCGCGTGATGAAGATCATGGGCGTACCGGCCATGATTGCAGCCATGTATGCCTAAGCGGCCTCGTTTGACCTGAATTTTGCGTCAAGTATGCCTGATCCTTCTCAGGTGGCCACCAGCGACCCCGCAATCCACCCTGTCTGCCGGAGTGAAGGTTGGAGATACCGTCTACACGTCAGGATTAGTGGCATTCGATAGCGACGGGAATGTGGTAGGTGAGGACGTCTACACTCAGTCAATGCAAACCTTTAAGAATTTCGAGCAAGTGCTTTCTGCCGCTGGCGCCACAATGGCTGATGTCATCAAGATCAACACATTCCTGACCGACATCTCGCAATATGGCGAATTTGGCAGAGCGCGAACGGAGGCTTTCCCGGCTGGTGTCCCGGCCAGCGCGGCCTATGCAACACCTGCGCTCGTTATGCCTGCGCTATTGGTTGAAGTTGAAGCCATAGCAGTGGTGGGTAGCGGAAGTTGAAACCAACGCGCTAAAGTTAGATAGGAATAGCGTGTCATTGCGCGCAACTTCTTGTTGATCCGGCGTTCCAGCCGCTGGAGTTTGGTGCAGTGATCGACCGGTTTGAGCCCATACACACCTTGATACATTGATTAGCTATTACGCTTTCTAACCATCACGTTGTCCAAGACCGTTAGGACAGTTTGACCATCTTGATTGATCAGAGTCTGGCGCAAGGTTACGATACCTCGGTCGGGTTTGGAGGAAGACAAGCGCTTGTTCTCGAAATCAAGAAGTAGAGAAACCGTGTCGCCAGCGTGGGCAGCGGCCTTGAACCTGACTTCGTCGTATCCGAAAGAGGCAATCACGGCAGGTTGACGCTTCATTTGATGGATCAGGCGGATACGGAATGCCAGTAGATATGGTCCAGATGCGGTTATGCCCCCATATTCACGCGCAAAATCTTCATCAAGATGAATTGGCAGCGGGTCCCAAACTTGTGCAAACTCAACCATTTCCTCCCAGTCGATAGTTTGACTCGGTCCTTCACAACGCGAGACGGAACTTCGATCTCGTCAAAAAAGATCAATTCCATTTCAAAAATTCTCCTGTCAGTCCCGCAGGCATCGAGAAAGTACTGTACCAGTCGTTCAAAACCTTCCCGAGAGTAACAACTTGAGACTTTATGGCCATCCTAAAAGCATGGCGCAAAGAACGGAAGCGCCGCGCCCGATCAGGCTGAAAACTGCTATCAAGGGATGCACCGGAAACCGCGACCCGAAAGTGAATTGCGTGCTAAATACCAGCATTGGCCCGTACAAGAGGGTTGAATGAGGCGCAAAACGGCGGCAACGTTACAGTGATAGCGTTCTATTAGGGAATGTTGGCTAAATCGCTGGGCCCTGAAATGCGCAAATTGGACTGGATCATCATAGCTGCCCTCGGGATTGGCTTTGGCGGAACCTTTTTTCTCAACGCGATTTTAGTGCCCCAAGTTGGGCCATTGGGCATTTCAGCCTTGCGCGTGGGTCTGGGGGCTATGGCGGTATGGGTGCTTGTAATGCTGAACGGTCGCGCGGCATGGATGTCATTGCCCCAGCTATCGCATTGCCTTGTCTTCGGCGTTTTCATGTTTGCCATTCCCTTTGCCGTATATCCCGTCAGCATCGGCTATGTGACGACTGGTATGGTGGGCATCGTGAATGCGATGACACCAGTTGCCGTTGTTCTTGTCTCTCATATTTGGGCAGGGGGAGAACGCGCGTCTTGGAGCAAGTTTACTGGTGTAGCGCTTGGAGCCTTGGGTATCGTTGTGCTTAGTACGCCTAGACTTATCAGCGAAGGCACCGGAGAAATTTTAGGTATTCTGTTTACGCTGCTTGCTCCCCTAAGTTACGCCGTCGCGATGAATTACATGCGCAAGGTGTCGGGAACGGATGTGTTATTGTTGGTAGCTGTCTCGATGACTGCGGCAACGCTGTTCTTGGTGCCAGTCATGCTATTGGTCGAAGGTTTCCCTGTAATCACGACGATAGAAGCCTATGGCGCGTTGATCGTGCTGGGCCCGGTTCTTACGGGATTGGGTTTCACTGCAGCCTTAGTAATGTCGCGACGCGTAGGGGCGACGAATGCGTCATTGCTGACAATTATCGCTCCTGTCGCGGCTTTATTTTTGGGGTGGGCGTTCCTCAACGAAAGTGTCGACGGCTTTCAGTTGACGGGCATGATCATTATCTTTGCTGGGCTCATGGTGATTGACGGCGGATTTCTACGGCGACTTCGGGCCCGCTGGGCTAAAATCAATGCTGGATCTCCCTAAAAGCTAGTCCAACTGACGAATGTCTGCAAGGTCCGCATCTTACCAGTTCAACCGCGGCGCAGCGAAGGACCGGAATTCCTAGACCTGCCGTTCAGACAGCGCGCGGCGAATGACGGCTCAGAGCGCAATGCAGACATGGTCCGGCACCGATGCTCGCAGATGCAGCAACTCAACTGAGTGAAACCATCAGCTACGCTGCAGAAGGAAAAGCGGCCGTTGGTGCAATCCGCAGCACGCTGGACAGGGGCTATGACCGAGTTGCGGCCGAAGCGGAACTTGACTACGCCCGGGTGAATGACCGCTCAGCCAGAAAGGGGGTTATGCTCTTTTGTCGGGTTGCTTTCAAAGGCGCGATATCCGCACTTGATCTCCGGCCCTATGCAAAATTGAATTTTATAGTTTTGGCGTCGAGGTGATCCATTCTATAAATGGCGCATGACATTTGATCAGATCAAAACTTTCTTGTGGGTGGCGCGACTGGGCGGCTTTCGTAAGGCGGCAGACCGGCTAAATCTGTCCCAACCGGCAGTCTCCACCCGCATCTCGAATTTGGAACATGAACTGCGCGCCCCGTTGTTTGAGCGAGGTTCGGGCGAACTTGTGCTAACAAAACAAGGGACGTTGCTGTTGTCTTATGCCGAGCAGATGTTGTTCGTCGAAGAAGAAATCAAACAGCGCGTCGCCAATCCGTCAGAGGCAGAAGGCCTGTTTCGTGTCGGTGCCGCCGAGACGATTGCACAAGCATGGTTGCCAGATTTCCTAAAGGCGTTCAGCGAGCAATACCCACGCGTAAATGTTGATTTAACGGTCGACATTTCATTGAATTTGCGCGAGGAGCTTTTGGAGCGAAAGCTAGACCTTGCCTTGCTTATGGGCCCCGTGTCCGAGTTTTCCGTTGAGAACGTGACCTTGCCGTCTTTCGACCTGCATTGGTACCGCTCAACCACAAACCCTCAGACCGATCTGGGGGAAATTCCGGTCATTTCTTATTCAAGCAAGACCAGACCTCACCGCGAATTGATGTCTGAACTGTCACGTCGGATTGGGCCGAAAGTGCGGGTCTATGCGTCTGCGTCCCTATCGGCAAGCTTGAAGATGATTGCGGCGGGAATCGCTGTCGGACCATACCCAAGGGCGTTAGCCAATAATTTTCTTGAGGCGGGGCAAATTGTTGAGTTTGATCCGGGGTTTCGTCCGCAGCCGCTGTCGTTCACAGCGTCCTATCTGTCAGAGCCGCGCAGTTTTCTTACTGAAAACAGTGCGCAAATCGCGCGCGAGGTGGCTGAAACATGGAACGGCACACACTTTCAGTGAATTCAAAAAATCTATCAATATTGATATAAATTGATAATTTGATTGGCAGGCACCTCCGTGTGATAGTCTCTCCAACTCTGGGGAAGTTTGCATGACATCTAGATCCGTCTCACATTCCGACTTGGTTGGTCGTTCGGCGGCTGACGTCAGAGCCGCCATTCGCTGCGGGTCCTATGCCGGTCACACAGCGGGGCTGGCAGCCGGAAAGCTGCAATGCAACCTTGCGATCTTGCCGGAAGAATTTGCCTTGGACTTCTTGCGGTTTTGCCAACGCAACCCCAAGCCATGCCCCATCGTGGGCGTGGGGGATAGCGGCGATCCGAGTTTGCCGACACTGGGGCATAACATTGATATCCGCTGCGATGTTTCGAAGTATCGAGTGTTTCGCGATGGGACGCTGAGCGATGAGGTCACGAATATTTCCGATGTCTGGCGCGATGACTTTGTCACTGTTGCCTTGGGGTGTTCGTTTACTTTTGAAAACGCACTGCTGCGCAACGGCATTTCCGTGCGTCACATCGAAAAGGGCCTGAATGTTCCGATGTTCAGGACCAACATTGAGCTTGTCCCCGCGGGACGGTTTAGCGGCAAGATGGTTGTCACTATGCGCCCGATCCCAGAAGCGCAGGTCGATCAAGCCCGCGAAATCAGCCGTCGCTATCCCCAAGCACATGGCGCACCGATTGCCTTTGGCGATCCTGCCCAAATCGGCATCCCCGATCTGTGCACAGCCTGATTGGGGAGACGCCGTCGACATCAATGCGGGCGAGGTGCCTGTCTATTGGGCTTGTGGTGTGACACCGCAAAACGTGCTCTTGAAGGCAGGTCTGCCGATCTGCATCACCCATTCGCCCGGTCATATGCTGATCGCGGATGTGGCCGAAGACGCTGAGACAACAATCCTAACAAGACCCTGAAGCAATCCAACAAGGAGATAAATCCTATGAAACAGACGCTTGCCATTCTGGCCGCAACGACCGCCCTTGCCGCCCCAGCCTTTGCCGAAGACCTATCCGTTGTCGGCAGTTGGTCCAGCCTGCCGCTGCACAACCAGTACGAAGCGCCTTTCTGGAGCACAACGCTGCCCGCCGCGGGTGATTTCAACGTCGAACTGACCACGCACAACCAGATGAGCCTTGGACTGGGCGATATCTATCCGTTGCTGGGGCAAGGCGTCTATGACGTGGCGATGACGGTCGCGGACTATGCCGTATCCGACGCGCCAGAGCTGGAAGGCCTCGATGTGCCGCTGATCGCGCTGACGGCAGATGAAGCCCGCGCTATGGTCGATGCCGCGCGCCCCATGGTCTCCGACATCTACCGCGACCGTTTCAACAGCCACGTTCTGGCCATCGCACCTTACCCGCCGCAGGTCGTTTTTTGTAACGCCGAAATTTCCAGCCTTGCCGATCTGGAAGGGCTCAAGGTCCGCGCCTCTGGCCGGATGACCGCCAAGCTGCTTGAAGCATTGGGTGCCGAGGGGGTGAATGTGTCCTTCTCTGAAGTGCCCGGCGCTTTGCAAAAAGGTGTTGTCGATTGTGCCGTCACCGGTGCCGGCTCGGGCTATTCTGCGGGTTGGTGGGAAGTATCGACGCACCTTCTGCCGATCCCGCTCGGTGGCTGGGATTCGGTTGTGACCGCGATCAACCTCGACAAATGGAACGGTATGTCCGCTGAAAACCAGGCGCTGCTCACCGATCAGATCAAGACCGGCTTTGAGGACCTCGCATGGGCCAGCGCGCAAGACGCATTGGTCAATGACATCGCGTGCCTCACCGGCAACGGAGACTGCCCCTCGGGTGATGCGCGTTCCATGACATTGGTCTCGGTAAGTGATGCGGATTTCAGCCGCGCGCGTGACATCCTTACATCCGAAGTGCTGCCCGAATGGGCCGAGCGTGCCGGTGACGACTGGGCCGCGCGCTGGAACGACAGCGTTGGCAAGGTTGTCGGCGTCGAGATCAAGTAAATCCAAAGGCCAAGGGGCGTACGACACATGGAACTCAAGATGATAGACATCCTGCGTAGGCTGAACAAAGGGGTTGCTCTGTGTGTCGGCGCTGGACTGCTGATTTGCGCGGCCTTCGTGCTGACAGATATCATCATGCGTCGATTCGGCACGTCCCTTGGCGGCACGGAGGAGATCGCAGGCTACGCCATGGCGCTCGCGACCTCATGGGGCATGGCCTATACCCTTCTGGAGATGGGCCATGTCCGCATCGACATCCTGCGCAGCCGCGCAGACAGTTTCAAACGCGCGCTTTTTGACGTCTTCTCAATGATCGTCATGAGTGGCGTCATCGTCACCATCGCGATCAAGGCGTGGCCGGTGCTGGAACGCTCGATCAAGAACGGCTCGACCGCCAATACCCCGCTTGAGACGCCCTTGGTCTGGGTTCACACGCCTTGGTTTGCAGGCTGGGTCTGGTTTGCGCTGATGTCCACCATTGTCACGCTTTGTGCGCTGAGCCTGCTCTTCAAGCGGCGGCATCTAGAGACCGAGACCTTCATCGGTGCCTTTGCCGAGCAGGAGACGCTACAATGATCGGCTATGTTTCCCTCGGCCTCTTGGGTCTGCTCGCCCTGTCGATCCCCGTGGGCATCGTCTTGTTTCTGCTGGGTTTTGGCATTGATGCTTTCTTCTCCAGTTTCCCGCTCACCAAGGGCCTCGGGAACATGGTGTGGTCCGCGTCCAATTCCGCGACGCTGATTGCGATCCCGTTTTTTGTGCTGCTGGGTGAAATCCTAGTGCGCAGCGGTGTCGCCGCACGCACCTATGCAGCCCTTGACCGCTGGGTTAGCTGGCTACCCGGAGGCTTGGTGCACGCGAATATCGCCACGGCTACCATGTTTTCCGCCACCTCCGGCTCCTCTGTTGCCACTGCCGCAACTGTTGCGACTGTGGCGATGCCGCAAGCGGAAAA
Source organism: uncultured Alphaproteobacteria bacterium (assembly GCA_963796445.1). Classification (GTDB taxonomy): domain Bacteria; phylum Pseudomonadota; class Alphaproteobacteria; order Rhodobacterales; family Rhodobacteraceae; genus Roseobacter. Next base: position 21,835 of record CAWCLQ010000008.1, read on the forward strand.
GCTGGGATACGACCCCAAGCTGTTCTCAGGTGCAATTGCGGCGGGCGGAACGCTGGGCATCATGATCCCACCGTCGATCAACCTGATCGTATACGGATTTCTCACCCAGTCTTCGATCCCGCAGCTTTTCCTTGCGGGTCTTATTCCGGGTCTGGCACTTGCGCTGATGTTCATGCTGATCACGATCATCATCTGCATGATCCGGCCTGATCTGGGTGGCGTGCGTCGGACGTTTCCGTTTGCGAAAATGCTGCGCGCGTTGGTAGATCTGGTGCCCATCCTGCTGCTGTTTGGCATGATCGTCGGCTCCATCTATGCGGGTTGGGCCACGCCGACCGAGGCGGCTGCCGTGGGGGTCGCGGGTGCCTTTGTCATCGCGCTCGCCTTTGGCGGGGTGTCTTGGTCCATGCTGACGCAAAGCCTGACAGGGACGGTCAAGATCACCTCGATGATCATGCTGATCGTCATTGGCGCATCATTCCTGAACTTCACTCTCGCCTCTGCCGGATTGGGTCGCGAATTGACCGCCTTTATGGACGGGCTCGGCCTGTCGCCGTTGGGCTTCATTCTTGTGGTGGTGGTGCTCTACATCGTTCTGGGGTTTTTCATCGAAACCCTGTCGCTAATGGTTGTCACAATCCCAATCATCGTGCCGATGGTTTTGGTGCAAGGCTATGACGTGGTTTGGTTTGGCATTCTGATGATCGTGCTGATTGAAATGGCGCTGATCACACCGCCTGTGGGGTTGAACCTATATGTGGTGCAGGGCGCGCGCAAATCTGGCAACCTGAACGAGGTCATGTTGGGGGCGCTGCCTTATTGCCTGACCATGCTGGCGATGGCCTTTCTATTGATCGCTTTCCCGAGTATCGCGCTCTTCCTGCCAAACGCTCTTCAGTAAGGCTTGGGACGGATGCGGATCGATCTCACGCCTGATCTTGGTGAAGGCTTTTGGCCTTGGGCCATGGGAGATGCCATCTGTGTTCACGGCAACCGTGCGGCCGCAGTCGACTTGGCACGTGACATCCGGGCGAGGCTGAGCGCACATGGCGTTCGGATCAGCAGTAGCACGGGCCTTTTGGATTCCCAATGAATGCTCGTTTCAAATCTATCGCAGATCACGCTTTGCTGGTCTCATTTGCAGATGACATCAGCGACGATGCCCATGATCTCGTCATTGCCTTGGACAAGGCGATTGCTGCGTACATGCCTGTTGGCGTGACTGAAACCGTGCCCGCGCTGGTGAACCTTTTGGTGTCTTTTGATCCCGTCCTGACGGACCATTCCGCAGTGGAAGCACATGTTCGCCAATGTCTTGCTGTCGCGGAAGTACAGGCAACACAGGGTGCCGTACGACAGGTAAATGTGTGTTACGAGGCGCCCTTTGCGCCGGATTTGGAAGCGGTCGCATCGTCGGTGGGCCTCTCGACAGACGCCGTCATCAATGCTCATCTTGCGGCGACGTTCGACGTTTTGATGTACGGGTTTGCACCAGGCTATGCGTATCTTTCCGGCGCACCAGAACACATCCATGTACCCCGTAAACAGACACCGGTCCGCGGTGTTCCGGCAGGCAGCGTCATCATCGCAGGAGCGCAATGCCTGATCACGACCCTAACGATGCCGACGGGCTGGTCGATTATCGGGCGTTCGCCAACGCCGATCTTAACCGGTGATCCAAAACATCCTTTTTTGTTCGACGTCGGGGATCGCGTGTCGTTTCAGCGCATCGACCTAACGTCATTCGAGCGTCTCCGCAGGGAAACGTCTCATGGTTGAGGCTGTGCTTTCTGTTTCGTTCGCCGGGCCGTTGGTCACCGTGCAGGATGCGGGACGCACAGGTAATATGCGCTATGGCGTGCCTGCGTCTGGCCCGATGGATCGTTTGGCATTCGACGCTGCGCACGCCGCGCTTGGCAATCCGCAGGGCATGTCCGCCATTGAAATATCCCTTGGCGGCTTGATACTGCATTGCACAGAGGGAGCCGTAACCCTTGCCATCACGGGCGGTAACTTCGTGGTTGAGTACGACGGGCAAGAAACCAGCTCTTGGACGGTCCTCACCATACATAAGGGCGAGCGGCTTGCGGTCCGTGCAGGAGCTGCGGGAAGCTGGGCCTATCTCGCCGTTGCGGGTATGTTGGAGTCAGAGGATTGGCTTGGCAGTCAGGCAACTCATTCGACCTCCGGCTTTGGCGGGGGGGCGGTGCAAACGGGGCAATCCTTGGTGATTTCCGAAGCCGCAATTCGGGACGATCGGCTGGGCGCTATACCTCAAGCCGAGTTTACCTCGAACGGCCCCATTCGCGCCGTCACTGGCCCCCAAGATCACCATTTTGAGGAGAACGCCGTCGCGTGTTTTTTGGCTGACGCATTCACGGTCACAGACGCCTATGACCGGATGGGCATGCGGTTGAAGGGTCCTCTGCTTGGGTTGGATGGAGCCTTGTCGATCCCCTCTGAACCCGTTGTGCGCGGATCGGTGCAAGTGTCAGGCGATGGTGTTGCGACAGTGCTGCTGGCCGATCATCAAACGACCGGTGGATACCCCAAGATTGCAACAGTTATCTCATGCGATACGGACAGGTTGGCGCAGTGGCGCACCGGTCAGTCCGTGCGCTTTACATCCGTTTCAAGTCAGCGAGCGATTGTTGATGTGAGAAGCTTCATGGTGCGGAAAACGCTCTACCTTGAGCGACTTTCTGTGCCGCGGGGATCATTGGAGCAGCGGCTTATGCAGGAAAATCTGATACATGGTTGCGTATTTGACTAACTGCTAGGGTGTGACGCGCGCAGCAATTCAAGATTTCATCCGGTGCGTGAGGTATCAATTTCACGAAATGATCGGAAGCGTCGTGACGCCGTAAGACAGCGCAATTGTCTTGCCATTTATGGGGTCGGACACCTCCATCCGATACCTGCCTGCGGGGCGCACACCGCCTATTGCAGCAAAAGTTCCGCAGAGCATCGCCGTACCATCTGCAAAACTGGCCCCTTCGCAAAGCTCTGCCAATGGGCGAATACTGCTCAAAGTGCCTTCTTGGTAGAGGATTTCGCGCCCGTTCTCCTCGATCCAACATCTCAAAGTGATATCCTCCAAGTGTTCTTTGATCTCGTCGAAATCCCAAACTTCCTGAGCGATGGGTTTGGCACAAGCTTGTTTTGAGGCCGCAACGGAATGCGCTTCGAGATCTCGGTCCGTGTGATCTGACGCCAAGCCAAAGAATATCTTGCCGCTTGATTGGATCAGCAAAGGTTCGACCTCTCCAGACGAGCTGTCCCCCAACACTTCGATGGTTGGACCTTGGGTCAGCAGTGTATTTGCGACACGATAGTAAAGTGGCACTTGGCTCGGCGGTGCGATACCCAAGGCTGTCAACTCGTCGATATGGTGTTGAACTGCTGTCATATTTCGACCTGTCCACCCGGCAACAACAACTGAATTAATAGTCAGAATGATGCGCTTTTTTTCGAAGTTGAAAGCAACGTCCATGGTGTGTGGTCCTCTTGGGTAAATCAAAGCGATCAACAGAACCGCTGCAGCATCTATACGAGCGCAGATGCCAGCTTCACAAGCACCGCCATTGGGTAAGCGAAGTCATCAGAAATCTATTGAAGCGAACCGCACATCAACAAGACTGTTAACCTTGATGGCACTATCCCGTGGCAGAAGCGGACATTGAAACGGCTTGCAGCATTCGGTTCATTTGGGCTCGAAGCTGCCTTGCAGCAGCGTAGCATCGCTAGCGTTTGAGGCGCTCCTAAACCCGCCATTTAGCTTCTCGCGTAGAATCAGCCGGTCAACGCGGTGTTGATGTATGGAGCGGGAGGGATGGATTGAGGAAAGCTCATGTCCGGAATCCAACTTCCCGCAGTCAAACCAAAGCGCGCCCCTTGGAACAAGGGACGGCTGGTTGGCCAGAAACGACCGTTGTTACCAAAACAGGTCCGGGCTATCCGTGCCCAGCTCGAACTCGCGGGTAATCTCCGGGATCTGGCGATGTTCAATCTGGCGATCGACAGTAAGTTGCGGGGCTGCGACCTCGTTAGATTGACGTTCGCCGATCTGGTTTCTGGAGACAGGGTCCGAGATCGTGTAACCTTTACCCAAAGCAAGACGAACCGACCGGTGCAATTTGAAGTCTCTGAAAACACACGTGAATCCATTTGGAATTGGGTAAGTGCTCCCGAGATGCTCGGTTGTGTCTGCCTTTTTCCAAGTCGGCTGCATGACAGGCCGCATGTATCGACCCGTCAATATGCACGATTGGTTCGTGACTGGGTTTCCGCGATCGGTCTTGATCCGAGCGGTTACGGCACGCATTCGATGAGACGCACGAAGGCGGCGCAGATATACCGCAAGACCGGAAACCTGCGTGCAGTCCAGCTTTTGCCAGGCCATGCGAAAGTTGACAGCAAAGTTCGTTACTCGGCGTCGAGTTGGAGGACGCGCTCAGCAATCCCGACCTTCGGCGTCGGCAGTTACACCAGCCAATGGTGGGTGTTTCAAAATGATCACGGTGCCATTGCCGCCGGCTGCGTGCACGGCCAACCAAACTAATTCGAACTCGTTTCCTACTGGACAGAATCATTGTCAATTGTACGGCGGTGAAACTGCGCCATTCGTCTTGACCGGCGGTCCGGTTAGCGAAGGTGTCGACGCTGTCTCATCTAGGCAGGGCAGATGATGCTGCATGAAAGTTTCATGAGGTGCTTTTAGTGCCGCCGGAGCTTTTTCCTTGTTGCGTGAACAGGTTCGGGCACCTTGTGCGCAAACTATCGAAACACTTCTGTACGCAAGTGGCCTGAAAGCAGCGTGCGAAAGTTAAATTTTAGAGTCTCCAAGATTGTTGCCTTCAGTAATGTGGTCATACTTATTGTAGAGTACAAATTGTGGCATCAGAAGCCTGGGGAGTTGTTATGGGACATTCCGACCCGTCATTCACACTTGGTATCGAAGAAGAATACCTAATTGTTGACGCTGACACACTCGATTTGGTCGAAGCCCCCGAAGAACTTATGCGGGAATGCACGGATCAACTTGGAAAAAAAGTCAGTCCAGAATTTTTAAAATGCCAGATTGAGGTTGGAACGGGTGTGTGTGCAACGATTGCGGATGCCCGAGAGGACTTGGCGCATCTGAGACGAACAGTGAAGGGGCTATGCAATTCCTACGGGCTAGAGCCAATTGCAGCATCCACGCATCCTTTTGCAGATTGGCACAAGCAGCAATTCACCGACAAGGAACGCTACCGCGCGCTCGAGAAGGACCTTGCGGGCGTGGCCCGCCGAATGCTCATTTGTGGAATGCATGTTCATGTTGGCATCGAGGATGATGATCTTCGGATCGACCTGCTCAACCAGTTTTCTTACTTCTTGCCGCATTTGCTCGCACTTTCGACCTCGTCACCATTCTGGGAGGGGCTGGAAACAGGTTTGCATTCTTATCGGCTGAGCGTGTTTGACAACCTTCCAAGGACGGGCATTCCACCTGTTTTTGACAGCTACGCTGCATACCAACATTCGATCCAGACGATCATCAACACAGGCATTATTGAGGATGCGACCAAGATATGGTGGGATCTGCGACCCTCTGCGCGTTTCCCAACTCTTGAATCGCGTATTTGCGATATCAGCCCGAGGTTGGACCACGCGATCGCAATCGCTGCGCTAACGCAAAGCCTGATGAAAATGCTGTACACTCTTGGCCGGGAAAATAAGCGATGGCGTCAGTATGACCGGTTCCTAATCGAGGAAAACCGATGGCGTGCGCAACGCTATGGCTTGCGCAGGGGGCTAATCGACTTTGGCGTTGGCGGGGTTGTGCCGTTTGACGAACTGATGCAGGAAATCGTTGATCTGGTCGCACCACATGCCGAACACTTGGGCTGTCTGGACGAAGTGACGAATGTGCGCGACATATTGGATCAGGGAACAAGCTCTCAACGTCAGGTCAGTGTTTATCACGAAGCAACCAAGAGCGGCGCTACGCGAAAAGAGGCCCTAAAGCAGGTTGTACGATCACTGATTTCAGACTTCAGCCAAGGCCTTTGACGGCATAGTATCCATACTGTTGTGTTTGAGTTTGAGAGCTTTAAAGCAGTCACCATCGAATGGCTGAGCGGTATTAATCCGTAATAAGGTTTATAAAGCAGCAAAAGGCGTTGTACTCGGATCGGATCCTTGGCGGTCAATTGCACTTGCTCCTCCCCCTTTGAAGTGGCCCGCCCCTTTAGTTGGGAAACGGAGGACCTGAGATCGCCAGTAAGAGACCCAAGCCGGAAGAGATTGTCACGAAGCTACGGCATGTTGCGGTGCTTTGCTGTCAAGGAATTCCGCGCATTGATCCAATAAGGCAGGTGCAGATAACCGGACACACGTTCTATAGCTGGCTTAAGCAATATGGCGGGATGGGAACCGATCAACTTAGGGAACTCAAACGTCTTCAGAAGGAGAACGACCGGTTGCGCAGAGCTGTTTCGGAGTTGACGCTGGATAAGCTCATCCTGTCGGAAGCTGCGCGGGGACACTTCTGAGCCCCTCTCGCCGCCCCACTGCCCGGCAGTCGTTTGCAGCGCAAACGATGTGAGGGGCCTGTATCGATCCAATCCGCAGCACAATGTGATTGTCTGAGCGACGCTTCTGCCGTGTCCTCGGTCAATGCGAGGCGCTGCGACGAACTGCTCAACGGCGAGGTCTTCTACTCGCGCTACGTGCAGCGCAGATCATCATCAAAAATGGGAGAAACACGACAACAGCAAACGTCCGCGCAGTGCATTGGGCTACCGATCACCGGCTCCGGGAACCATCGTGCCGGTAGCAACCAGGCCAATCTTGCACTGATATTCAAACTGGACCACTCAAGTAGGGCTGACCAATTTGGGACGCCACAACAACCACCGATGTCTGAGTAGGGCTCGATGCAGTCATTCGACTGTTTTTCTCTGATGACCAGTTCGTCGCACTATTCAGCCGTTCATGGCTCAAAGCTAGAAGTCGTAGTTCTGAATGATTGCTTTCCTCAGGACCGGACTTTCTGCGCAAAATGGCGCGTGGCAGTGTTTCGTCGACCTGTTGAGTCCGCCGTTCGTTGCCGTCATTCGCTGCACTTCGCATGAGCGCCCGCTTTGCATATGCGAGCATTTTTAAGCAGAGATTTTTCATTTGATTGTCGCTATCCCACCATATTGTAGCCAAGAACGGCTGGCATGCTTCACAATATGAACCAAGTACTGAACCCAGATGAGTTGTTTAATGAGAAAGCCAGAGACGGAGATCTGGAAACACCTTTTTACAGGTTTCATGATTTGATTCTCGCAGTCTTTCGCAGCACTGTGAGCGAAGCGTGTCGACAGTACGCGGAATACCCGCAAAGAGAACCGGATACGGGCCTCGTCCGGGATGCTGCAGCTTGGGTTCAAGAGCTCGTGATGCCTGACGTTAGCCAGAGGGATATTGCTCGAAGCATTTCGTGTTGGATCGTGTCCCAAGCTGAAATTCCAAACTCTTCGCAAAGCGACGCAACACTAGAGCGGCCCCAACAAAATCGGTTCATTGGATTTTTGTGAGCTACGAAGAGCCACAAACCTGCGCATAGGAACATGCCTGACACATGACTGATTCTGATAAGTGCACAAATCCGATCAAAAATGTCTTGCTATGCAGGAGCCATCCAATCCTGCCGTTCGCCTTGTATTGACCAATTTTGGTCCACGTCGATTTTAATATGAGATACTTGCGCGCGACATAATAGGAAATGTGCGATCTTAATCGCACACCGTTGCGTTTCGGTGATCAAGATCCAAAACTGCTGGTTTCAAAGATTGCCGGTTTCCGGTCGTGGCGCAGAGTATTTACTGTGCCCCACGTCGCGTTCAGCCAAATTGCTACAGCAACCACCGAGCCATTATCGGCACAATAATGCTCGTTAGCATTGCATTCAATGCCATTGCAATGCCCGCATAGGCGCCAGCGACCGGGTTAACTTGAAACGCGCGGGCCGTTCCTATCCCATGGGCGGCTACTCCTGCAGCGAAACCTCGCGCGCGCCAGTCTTCGATGCGAAGCAGATTCATCATCGGTGTTACGGTGACCGCCCCAATAATCCCGGTCAATATTACAAGCACTGCCGTCAGCGCGGGGAGCCCTCCAACAGCTTCGGATATGCCAAGCGCAACAGGTGCAGTTGTGGATTTTGGTGCAAGCGACAGAATGACTTCGGCAGGAAGGTCGAAAGCACGCGCCAATAGGATCGCTGAACCAGCTGCCACAACTGAGCCTGCCAAAAGAGCCACTAGAATTGGCATAACCGAATGACGAATGGTTTCACGATTGTCCCAGAGCGGTAAGGCCAAAGCTACAGTCGCAGGCCCCAGCAGGAAATGAATGAACTGGGCGCCTTCAAAGTAAGTGGCATAGTCAGTCCGGGTTAGCCACAAAACCGGTGCAATTAGACAAACCGACATAAGAACTGGATTGGCCCAAGGCGGATTGCTGAGACTGCGCGCTACTTTATCCGCTGCAACATAAGCAATGACAGTCGCTGTCAGCCAAAGAAGTGGGGTCGTGGACAGATAGCTCCAGAGATTTGCTACTTCATTCATTCTGTCTGCCTTTTGGTCAGAAGACGCACGCCGATAAATGTGCTTACTGTGGTCAACATGGCCAACACGGTAGAAACCGTCAGAATAACAAGCAGTGCAAACCAGTCTTCTGACAGAACATCCAAGTTACCAATGACACCAACGCCCGCCGGAACAAACATAAGCGACAGGTTTGCAAGGATCACTCCAACTGTCGGCCTTAGAGTTTCACAGAGCGTTGGCCTCAGGCCCAGTAGAACCAAGAGAAGTGCCAAGCCCAGTACGGGTCCAGGCACAGACACGCCCAAACCGCGCGCGGCAATCTCTCCGATCAACTGGCAGGCGAGAAGAAGTCCGAGTGTTGGAAGCATGTTGTTCTACCATATACCTGATATGCAGTTCCATTCTGACGGTTTCTATAAGTTCCGACCAGAGCCTGTATTGGTCTGAGTTCATATCGAGTAGCTGAGACCCGTGCGACGCAATCCAAACATCGTGCAACGGCCGGTGTCCGTTATGGAAAAAACAATATTCAGTGGTTTATTTCTGGTGGGTGTGGCCTGACTTTTCACAGCAGGCATTCTCGTTCTCAGCACGTCTGTAATCGGCCAAGCCACAACCGCTGGTCTGGTTGGAACTAAAGGGCCTGTCTTGAAGCCGTCTATTTCGCTTCGCCTGCAGGACAGTCGTTCACCCTTTTACAAGTAGACAACCACCGACTAGGTAAAACCCCTGGACCGTTAGTCTGCTACAATGCCTACGACAAGGCCTTCGGTGAAGGTCAGCGCAACCTTATCGCCAGCTTCCAATTCGGCAGCAAACTCGCGACCGGCTTCTGTCTCGACCTCTATCATCTGTTCCATACCGGAGCTGTCTTTGACGGTTGCAACTGATTTGACTGCATCAAAGGAAAGAAATTCGAGGACAAGTGTGACCATCGTGCCGGATAGCGCACCCGGCTTCTCACCTTCCATAGCCTGTCCGTCAACCTCGACGGCGCTGTCCATTTCCCCGGGATCGGCCATGCGCGCTGCAATTCCGAGCGTATAGACCGCTTTGACTTTGTCACCGGCTTTTATCTGGTCGAAGTTCACCACTTCAGGTCCCGCAAAAATGATCTCTGACTCGCCGGATGTCGAGTTGTCGAGGACAATGCGCCGTGTTTCTGCATCTACGGACCGCACAGTGGCGTCAACTTCAATGGTTACGCCGCGTTCCGCAGTTTGCGCCAGTCCAAACACCGGTGCTAAAATCAATATGGCGCAAGTCAGAAATCGAATGATCATAGTTTTTCCCATCATGAATTAGGCAAGTCACCGATTTCGACCGGTGCGGAATGAAAGACGTTCATTGCAACACCTGCCACATGCGCTTTTGATACGAAAGCCTTTTGTCTGCTTCGGGCTGATGCTGTTGAAAAAGTCCCTACGCGACTGCCAACAGCGGATTCTGTGGAAAATCCTTCTTGTGAAAGACCATTTCGCAAATACTGTTTTTCAGAGCCTCGCTAACGAGAACAATGTTCCGGAATTTCGACGCATTTTTAGGGTGGCGGACTTTTTAAACGGTATCCGGACAAAACACCTGTCTAGTGTTGGCGCATTGAGGGATACTTTTTCCGGATGGGTCAAAAGACTTCGCGCAGCTGTTAGGCAATAAAGTACGAAGTTAATCTCCCGATACCTTTTACGTCATGTACATGCTCGATTACGTCAAAAAACTCTTCGCCAAGCTGTTGCCTTGTCGCGCCAGAAATATGAATTTTTCCAGCTCTGCCTGTCGTCTCCAAACGGCTAGCCAAATTGACGGTCTCTCCCCAAACATCATAAACGGAACGCGTTCGTCCAATCAGACCAGCAATGACCGGCCCCGAGTGCACACCGACTCTGATCTGAAGCCCTGCAGTACTTACGGTATCATCCGACATCGCCTTTAGTATATCTTGCGAAAAACGAACGGCTGCTAAAGCGTGGTCATGCCGATGTGCAGGAATGCCCGAAGCCGCCATGTAAGCATCTCCAATCGTTTTAATTTTTTCGATGTTGTGAATGCTGGCCAATTCATCGAACGCGGTAAATATTCGTGAGAGTTCTTTGACCAAATCGCCAGCGTCAATGCGACTGACCAAGGGCGTGAAATCGACAATATCAGCGAATATAATCGTGGCACCTTCAAACCGGTCCGCAATATGCTTTTCACCATTGTTCAAACGCACAATCACCGGGGCGGGCAACATCGAATTTAGCAGAGTGTCCGCCCGGTCTTTTTCAAATTTGATCTCTTGAGTGAAAGCAATTTCGCGGGCCCGCCATTGCCGACGTTCGAGACAAGCATCCACGCGTGCGTGCAACAGGATGGGATCGATCGGCTTTGGCAGATAGTCTTCTGCTCCAGAACTAATGCACCGAGCGATTGCCCCCGTCTCCTTCAGTCCAGACACCATTACCACGGGGATCTCTTTGGTTTCAGGGTTCGCCTTTAGTTTTTCAAGTATCTCGATGCCGTTCGTATCTGGCATCAGGATGTCGAGCAAAAGCAGATCAAAGCGCGCCGTTGCCATCGCGGCAAAAGTTTCGTTGGCGGAACTAACCGTTGTTACGGTGTGGCCTCTGCGTTCGAGTTGCCTTCGGAGAATTTCGCGATTGGGAGCCTCGTCATCGATGACCAGAAGATGCCCTGTCAGAGCAGTCTGATATTGGTTCCTGCTGGATAGGGATTGCGCGAGGCCAGCCGCCATTTCCGCTTGTAGGAAGGTGTCGGTTTCTGCTTGCGCCGGCTCTGTCCCGTCAACAACTTCGTCAATCCGAACAGCCAACAGTCGTGCTTCGCGCAATATGGAATTAATGTCACCCACAGCGGACGGCGCAAGCTCATCTTCAAAATCCTCGAAGATCATTTCCAGATAACCGATAATCGCATTAATGGGCGAGCGCAGGTCATGCCGCAAACGCGCCTGCAACTGTGCATCAGCCGCAATGTCGCGCGGGTCATTGCTAAGCTTGGAAATCATATCGCCAAGCCGCGAAGCTGCTGCCTGTACCTTGCCAAGATCCTCCAGAACATCCGCAGGGCCAGAGCGTTCGAGATCATCGGCCAAAAGCCCCAGAAACCCTATGATAGCTTCGGCTGGGCCGCTCAACTTTTGGGATATGCGCGCAGCATAGGCAAGTTTCTGTGAGCGGTCAGGTTTTTCCATAATGATCTATCCGTCGAGCAACCGGGCGATAATCGCAAGCAACCCCGGCAATTCAATCGGCTTAGTGTAAAAGTCGTCGCAGCCTGCATCTAAAGCTTTTTGCTTATCACTGGCCATAGCGTGCGCTGTAAGGGCAACCACGGGGACGCCTGCAACCTCAGGATCGGCCTTGAGTGTACGTGTGGCTTCCCATCCATCCATAACAGGCAGGCTCATGTCCATCAAGATCAGATCAGGTTTCACAAGCCGCGCCTGTTCCACACCATCTTTGCCGTCGCGAGCGGCTACGACTTCATAGCCTTTCCGCTGCAACCGACGCGACAACATATCGAGGTTCATATCGTTGTCTTCAACAATCAGGATCAATGCCATTTAACTCTCTTTCATTCGCGCAATCAGCAATCAAGTCGGCGTTTGAGTGCCGCTAGCAAGTCTGAACGACCTGTTTCACCTTTGCGTATCACCTCACTGGTATTGTCTTTTAACCAAGACAACTCTTCACGTGTCAGGTCTTTGGAGGTTGCCACAATAACAGGTAGGTCTGAAAGCCCTTCTGTTGCCCTGACCGATTTTAGCACATCAAACCCGTCCACGTGGGGCATCATGATATCAAGCACCATGAGTGTAGGCTTACGGGTTTCCAGTTGAGTGAGCGCGCGCCTGCCATCCGATGCCTCGCGCACGTTCCAGCCCTCTCGGGTCAGGATGCGCCGGAACAGGTTCCTTGTCGCGACATCATCATCAACAATCAGAACATCTTTCTCCTGTCCGTCGGCAATAGCGTTAAGTGTTTTGACCAATACCGAGGGGTCAATGGGTTTGGTCAGATGCTCGACCGCGCCAAACGCGAGCCCCATTTCGCGGTCAGCAACAATTGTGGCCAATATGACCGGCATCTCGCAGAGTATCGGGTCCGATTTCATTTCTTTGAGCATCGACCAACCGTCACGTTCGGGCATGATGACATCAAGGATCACCGCGTCAGGTTTTTGTTCGCGTGCCATCCGAAGCCCCACTTCAGCATTGCCTGCAATCAAGACGTCGTAGCCTTCGGCCTTAACGATGGCTGCGGCTGCTGATCTCGCGTCCTCTTCGTCATCTACAATCAGCACGGTGCCATGTCTTTCCCCATCGTTACTGTGCAGCGTGACGTCGTCGACTTCGGCATCAAAAACAGCCGGAATTTCAAAGGAGAAAACCGAACCAACGCCCGGTGTGCTCTCAACCGAAATCCGCCCCCCCATCATACGTGTGAACTGCTGCGCAATGGCCAGCCCCAAACCCGTTCCCCCAAAGTTCCTCGTGGTGGATTGATCCGCTTGAACAAAAGCCTGAAAAAGCTTGCCGCTTTGCTCTGGAGACATACCAATGCCCTCATCGCGCACAGCAAACCTGAAGGCTGCCTTCTCGTCCGAGACAATCTCGGCAACGCTCAGTTCAATCTTGCCGTTTTCAGTGAATTTCGCAGCGTTCGAAAGGAGGTTAAACAAGTTTTGTCTGAGCTTTGTTTTGTCCGTTTCAATCTGTCCGCCGGACAAATCGCAAATCAGCTCAAGCTTGTTGCCGTTTTTGGCGATAAGGGGCTCAACTGTGGCGGTCACTTCATCCAGTAAAGTTTTCAGATCGAAGTTTTCCACATAGATTTCCATCTTGCCCGCTTCAATCTTGGACAGGTCCAGAACGTCGTTAATCAGTGACAGCAAATGCCGTCCCGATGCCATGATTTTTTCAAGGTCTTCAATGGCCGTGTCGAACCCCATGTCGGCGGCATCTTCCGATAGCATTTCGCTGTAGCCAATGATTGCGTTCAAGGGGGTCCGTAATTCGTGGCTCATTGAGGCAAGAAACTGGCTTTTTGCCGAGCTGGCCGCGACAGCCCGCTGGCTGGCATCTTCCAGTTGCTCTTGCTTGTTTTTGAGGTCCGTAATGTCACTGTAAACAGCAACGGTACCGCCGTCAGGCGTTTTGCGCTTGGTAACTTGTATCCATGCGTTGCCAATGCGTGCTTCTAGCCGGTCACCGCTGGGCTTTCGATGCCGTTCTAGCCTTTCGGCTACCCATTCGTCAGGTTCAATTCCGTCTAGTTCCACAGCTCCAGAGTTCACCTGAGCCTGAACCATGTTCTCAAAAGGCATCCCTTCTTCGATTACATCTTTCACATGGTCGAAAACACGCTCGAATTGATTGTTGTGCAGCAATAGCCTGTCCTGTTCATCGAACAGTGCAAATCCGTCAGGTATCGTTTCGATGGCCGTTAGAATTGTGTTCCTCTGTGCGCGCGCCTCATCTTCCAATATGCGCCGACGGTCTTGGCTATCTCGCAACGCGCGCAAGGCTTGCGACATCTGACCAAGCTCATCCTGACCTTCCGGCGGCAACACCACATCCCGATTGCCGCTTATGAGACCTGAAATAGCGCGGCTTATGCCCTGCATCGGAACAAGAATTGAACGCAGCGCGCGCCACGTGAGGAAAACGCCTGCTATTACAATGACGACGCATGCGATGATCGCCCTCAACAGGGCCGTACGCGCAGCTTCCGTGGCTTCTGTGCTCGTTCTGTCGGCCTTGTCGGACAAATCCGATACCAGTTGAGAAAGTGTTTCGTCTACGGCGTCACTGGCTTGGCGTGCCTGTGCCAACCAAGTATTGCCTAAGACACGATTGCCGTCGGTATACGAGTCGGCCGCTGTCAGCGACATTTCAAAATAGGCGTCTGTCTGGTCACGAATGCTTCTTGCGGCGTCAGGTGCGAAATCCGCTAGCGCGTCAAGACTTGCTTCGAGATTTTCCCGGGCGTCATCGGCACGGCGCTCGGACAAGGTGAGTTGGCTAACCGCCAGATCTGTCATCCAATAACGCATCTCGCCGAAATAACGATCGGCTCGTCCGGCAACCTCTAAACGATGGAAGCCATTGTTGGCGTCCTTGATACGTTGTTGATTTCGGATCAGATCATAGGCCATGACCATCGTACTTAAGATCAGTGCGGCCAACAAAACGGCCGAAAGCGACCCGAAGCGCATTGGGATCGAGTTTTCAGCAATCCATTGCTTCAGCGGGCGTTTCGGTGTCGTATCTTCCATCAATAAAGAGTTATGCTGATCGCACCTGCTAGATCACCGAGCTGACCGCCTTCTTTTGGAAACCCGGTCACATCCGTTTCACCGGTCGGTGAACCGTGACAGGCAAGACAAGATTCTGAATAGTACTCAGGGATCAGCATTCGGAATGCATCTTGCCCGTTAACACTCGTTGTTTCAAAATATGCCTCACCTACCGGCCATGTTGAATCTTGAAACTTTTCAACGATGACCTGATTTTCCCAAGCGTCCGGGCGCGCTTTGCGGTTTCGAACAAGCTCTTTTGGCGCGGTCACCTTCACGGCAGCTTGCGATGCCATTTCTTCGCCGAATTTTTCGTTAACCAGTCTCGCAAATACCGCTGGGATGAATCCCTTGAACCCTAAGCCTTCAGCGTTGATGATTTCTTGATTTTCGTCAATGACCTGAACCATCGCCTGCAACTGTGTTTCGGTCAACGTACGCTCGTATTCTGTGATATCGTCATTAAGCGGCGACTGGCCGTTTTGCTTGAGGTAGGTCTCAATGACTTGTTCAAAAAACTTTTCGCCCGTCAGCCCTTTGTCTGCAACATCTGGATCGTTTATCAGTGACTGACTGTTCGATATGACGCTGCGTCCTGCGCGCAAAACTGACGCAAGGCGGTTGCCCAACTCCACTTCTTCTGAAGTGTCCGCGAGGGATATTGTCGGTGCCGCTGTAAATCCGGCAACTAGACAAACCATCAACGCGCCAAGAGGATTATTCAATGCCCATACTCCAAGAAATTTATTGCTTATAAGACGTGACCATAACCGAGTTTCGCTATTCCGAAACAAAATAAACAAATGCCGCTCGTTTTCCCTCTGCGTCGGTCTGGTATGAGAAGTAGA
Organism: uncultured Alphaproteobacteria bacterium; assembly: GCA_963796445.1. GTDB lineage: Bacteria > Pseudomonadota > Alphaproteobacteria > Rhodobacterales > Rhodobacteraceae > Roseobacter. The sequence continues at coordinate 37,568 of CAWCLQ010000008.1, forward strand.
TCGCGTCGCTCTCGTTCTGGCCGTAGATGCCGATCATCGCCCCGACGGCGCGGGATTTCGTAGTCCTCTCCGAGATAGTCGCGCGAGCCGAACAGGCCGACATTGTCCTTGTTCGTGGCGACACGCGCCCGAAGCCGTTTGAGGGCCGCGTTGATCACGTCCTGAATGACCCGCGCCTTCTCGTCGTCGAGCGTCGCCGGGTCGAAGGGGCGCCCGGCGCGCACCCCGATCGCTGCGAACCTCTCGAGCGCCCCGGCATCGGCCGGTTGAAATCGCCGCCCATTCTGGAAATTCGATTCACTTGCTGCGTGCGCAAGCGGTACATGAAATCCCTTAAATTCAAAGCCTTCAGCGTTGCAGAGTAGTGCTCAAATCGGCCATTCATGAAAAGAGTTCTACTTTTCTAGTTTTTCACTTTGCTGCGTCGCGATATTGAATGCCTCCGGTCAGGGCCTTTGCGAATCGAACCATTAATACAGAAACAGGTACACTTTTTCGTATTACGGGGGCGGTTATTGGTGACCTTGTTGAAGGTGGTTCAGCAGCACATCGTTGAATGGCCCAGGGTATTCAAGGTGTACTGCATGCGCGCTGTTTGGAAATACCGAAAGGCTGGTTTGCGGGATGTTTTTCCATAATTTTTCAATTTGCGACCACGGGTATGTGCGATCACGATCACCCCAGATCAATAGCGTATCACACGTCAGGTGTCCCAGCGCATCTTCCCCTGACCAGGCTTCCATCGCATCCAGACCTGCGAGAACTGCATCAAGCCCTGTACGTTCGGCAATAGCTGCGCAGGCCTCAAAGGCGGGTGATGCAGCACCGTGCAAAAACCAGCTCGCTGCGATGCGCCGTGCTGAGGCCTGTGCACCCTCAGCACTGGCGCGGGCTTTACTCTGCGCAATTGTCTCGAACCTGCCGGGCAGAACGCCAACGGCCCCTGTTGCGTAAAGGATCAGTTTCTCAATCTGATCGGGAACGCGAAAGGCAACCTCTTGTGCGATCATCCCACCCATAGAGTGACCAAGCAGGTTGAACCGGCTGACGTCGCGATGGTTCAGTTGCGCAATTACCCATTCAGCAAAACCGTCAATTGTGTTGAGTGCGGGCAAATGCGCATTCCTGCCAAAACCCGGAAGGTCGAGGGTAATAGTTTCGCAGTGTTCCGCTAAAGCTTTTGTCTGGTCGTCCCACTGCGCACTGCCGCCCATGAACCCATGAACGAAGACCAAGGGTATCACTTGCGCTGGCCTTGTACGATGCGGTCCAGGATCATAGCGCAGAACAGGATGGCAAAGCCTGCCAAAATACCTTGGCCCACATTGGCATATTGTAAGGCTTCCAACACATCTTCGCCCAGCCCCTTAGCGCCGATCAAGGACGCAACCACAACCATCGCAAGCGACAGCATGATCGTCTGGTTGATCCCCGCCCGGATTGACGGGCTGGCAAGTGGCAGATCGACCTTGGTTAGCAGATACCACTTGTTCGCACCAAAACTGATGGCGGCCTCGCGAACGCTTTCCGGTACGCCGCGCAGTCCAAGCACCGTCAGGCGTACAACGGGCGTGCCGCCAAAGATCATGGTAACTATGACAGCCGCTGGCTTGCCGACGCCAAAGAAGGCGATGACCGGGACCATGAAAACGAAAGCAGGCATCGTTTGCATGAAGTCCATGATCGGCTGGATGAAGGCATAGAACCTAGGGCGGTGCGCGGCGAACATGCCAAGCGGGATGCCGATAATAATAGACAACAACGCCGCTGTGCCAAGAAGAGCAAGCGTGGTCATTGCCGCCTCCCAGAAGCCTAGGAGGCCCATATAGGCAAGGAACGCACCCGAGTAGATCGCAGTACGTAGGCCTGCTGTCAGCCATGTGAGCAAGACGATGAGGCTGGAAATCACGATCCAAGGTGTCTGCACTAGGATCACTTCAAGCGTGTCGAGCAACGTCCGAATACCAAAGGTCAAACCATCAAAGAAAGCTTCGCTGTTGCGCACACACCAAGCGATGAAGTTCTCTACCCACGTGATGCCAGTCAGCCGGATGTCGGGATCGGTTGGAAACGTACTCAACAACGAAAACCGTCCCGGGAAGCTGTAGTGAACCATCGCTGTGGCCACGATGATGATCATGAACAAGGCACTTAAAACAATGTGCTGCGGCGGCAGTCCTGACCGGACAGCGCTGTCAGACAGCCAATCTGAAAACCGCGCCTCCAGTGCCCAGTTGGCAACGGTGGCCTGGATTACTTTGACGACGATTAATAGCACTAGTCCCATCAGGGCAATGGTCGGCCCTTCGGCGGCCAATGCCTCGGCCTCAGCCCGGATCCCGCCGATATTTGCTTCGAGCGAATCTACAGTCCGCTGGAACGCATTAACGCGGTCTGATCCGTTTTCGATGGCCGCGGCCAGCTGCTGCCGGCGCAAATCAAGTGTGCCTTCAATTGAAGCAATCCGCGCCATTGCGTCGGCTGCCAAATCTCCAAACAGGCCACGAGCAATTTGCACAAATGCAAGCGCTTCAAGAATAAGGAAAGGAAGCGCCCAAGACCACAGCCCGCGCGCGCCGAACCAGATGGGGCCAAAGAGGCCGGCCATGAGGTTGAACGTTGGTGTAAAACGCGAAGACGCGCCGATCTTGTCAAAGTTCTGAATGTAGTAATCCGGGCTGGTGCGCACGAAGGAGCGAATATTCTCCCGCCGCTCTTTGGCATAGGCAAGCGCTGCTTCGCTTTCAGTATCTTCGAGAGGGTTGATGTCTTCTTTGTTCATGACATTTCCGTCCCTTCGACCACGGTCCGCAACAGATCTGACCGAGTGATCAAACCAACATCAGCGTCACCATCTTTGACGAGGATGGGGTTGTCGTCTGAAATGGCGAGGTTGATGAGGTTGCTCAGGTTTTCGGTCTCGTCCACGCGCGGGGCGTCTGCCGGAACAGACCCATGCGCCGCGATATACGCGTCCAATGGTTGCATCACCGCATGGGCGTGAACCACCTTAAGACGCGAAATACCCGCGACAAAGTCGGCCACATAGTCGTCGGCCGGGTGCATGACGATATCCTCGGCAGTGCCGATCTGGACCATCTTACCGTCGCGCATGATTGCGATGCGGTCCCCGATGCGCACGGCTTCGTCCAGATCATGCGTTATGAAGACTGTGGATTTCTTCAGAATTTTGCTCAGACGGATGAATTCATCCTGCAGCTGCCGACGGATCAGCGGATCAAGTGCCGAGAACGGTTCGTCCATCAACAAAACATCCGGGTTGGCCGCTAACGCACGTGCAAGGCCGACCCGTTGTTGCATGCCGCCGGAAAGTTCGTGCGCAAATTTCGATCCCCACGCGCCAAGCTCAACGATATCAAGGATCGCCGCCGCCTGACGCATACGTTCATTCTTCGCGACTTGCCGGATCTCCAACGGCATCGCTACGTTATCCAGCACGGACCGGTGCGGCATGAGCGCGAAGTTCTGGAACACCATGCCAATCTTGCGGTTGCGGAAAGTTTGCAGTTCTTTCGGACCCAGCGCCATCACATCGGTGCCTTCGATTTCGATCTTTCCTGCCGTGGGCTCCAGCAGGCGATTAAAGTGTCGCACGAGGGTGGACTTGCCACTGCCCGACAGACCCATGATACAAAAGATCTCGCCCCGTTTCACGTCAAGGCTTACGTCCGCAACGCCTACCACTGAGTTGAATTCGGCCAGCACTTCGGCTTTGGTCAGGCCACGATCATGGATCGCTTGCAGCGCCAATTCCGGTTTGGCCCCGAATATTTTCCAGACGTTCGCAATTTTTATGACGACGTCGTTATCCATCAGCCTGCGCCTTGTTGGGAATTTGGAAAGAGACGAGCACCGACACCATCGCCGGTGCCCATCAGACCAGGTCAGCCGATCAAAGGCCCAACCAACTGTCTACGCGGTCAGAGTTTGCGTTGACCCATTCCGCCGCCACTTCTGCCGGATCGCGGCCATTCGCGCTGATCTCGAACGCAAGTTGGCTTACATCTTCAGCATTCAGTCCAAAGTTCTCGAAGAATTCCGCAATGGCCGGGGACCGCTCTGGCAAGGAATTGGACCATGCGATTTGCACGTCTTTCAGAGCATCCTTTGACGCGACCATCGACTTGTTGAACCAATCCGGATCATCCGACGGCTGCACCATCACGTATTTTTCGGGATCAAATGTTGGCTCCGTGAGCATCTGCACGTCAAACATGAACCAGACAGCGTGCGGTTCATAGCAGTAGAACGCATAGCCTTCACCTTTTGCGATACTGTCCTTGATGCGGGCTGTCTTGACTGCTTCTTCTGCACGGACGGGTTCAATAAAGTCCATCAAGCCGTAGTCGCGGACCTTGACCTCGTTCACGTTCGCAGACGCCCAACCGGGTGCACCAATCCACATCTCGCCCAACCCGTTGCCGTCGCTGTCCATCAGTGCGGCCACGTCAGGGCGACCCAGATCGGTAATATCAGTGATGTTATTGGCTGCCGCGAAGTCTTTGGTCACACAGAAGCCCTGATTGCCCTGATAAGGGTTGGAGGACAATGTGACGGTGCCCGCTTCGTCGACATATTGCTTGGTGAAGCTTTCCTGGTTCGGAAGCCAGACATCAGGGTGTACGTCGATATCGCCTTTGCCCTGATCCATTGCCTGAAAGATCGTGGCGTTGTTGCCGGGCACGTATTCAACTGTGCCGCCGATACGTGTTTCAACAACTTCGCCCAGCACATAGGCTATGGCTTGCGCACCTGTCCACGTTGGCACACCGATTCTCACTTCTTCAGCAAAGGCCGGCACGCTGATCACGCTTGCCAGAGCTGCGGCCATCAGATTGTTTTTGAGGGTCATTTAATGGTCTCCTTGTTGGTGATTTTTCTTGTATTCTTAAGAGGTAACATATCCGGGCAGATCAAAAATATCGGGGTATCCGAACAATGCGGCACTGCCGCCCGTATGTAAAAAAACGACATTGCTCATGCCGTCGAAATGCCCTTTGCGGGTCAAATCAATCAGGCCATCAAGGCCTTTTCCGGAATAAACCGGATCAAACAGCAACCCTTCAGTTTCTGCCAGGAGTTTCAGAGCGGCAACCATGCCTTCGGTTGGAACGCCGTAGCCCGCCCCGATATAGTCACAGTTCGCACGCACATCCGCTGGCGTAATGTCCACTGACCCACCCAGATGCGAAAGGGTTCGCTGGGCAAGATCGTAAACCATGCTTTCCTGCTTTTCCTGCGGGGCTCTGACACCGATCCCCAGAAGGTGGATGTCGCTCTTGATTGCGGCCAGACCCGCCACCAGTCCCGCCTGCGTGCCAGCACTGCCTGTGGCGTGAACCAATGCGTCTATTTGCAGTCCCATCGCGCTGGACTGTTCAACCAATTCTCTGGCGCAATTCACATACCCAAGCGCGCCAATCTGGTTTGAGCCACCGCCGGGGATGATGTAGGGTGTTTTGCCTTCACCACGCAGCGTGTTCGCCAGCGCTTCCATTTCCGCATTCATATCAGTGCCGCCGCCGCGCTTTGACACGGTTGCACCATGTAAGCGGTCCAGCAGGACGTTGCCGCTCATGATGTAATTCTCATCATTCGATCCGGTCCGGTCTTCCAGCAGGATATGACAGCCCATGCTCAGCTTCGCCGCTGCTGCTGCCGTCTGCCGCGCATGGTTTGACTGGGTCGCACCTTGCGTAATGATCGTATCGGCGCCTTTTGTCTGGGCGTCTGCCATCAGATATTCCAGCTTGCGGGTCTTGTTGCCGCCAGAGGACAGGCCCGTGCAGTCATCGCGTTTCACCCACAGCCGCGGCCCCCCCAGAAGCTCGCTGAGCTTGTCCATCGGCTCAAGCGGTGTCGGCAGATGGCCCAATGCCACTCGCGGAAACTTCTCCAGTCGAATAGCAAGATCTTTGCAGTGGCTTAGCGCCAGATCGGACGTGCCGGTTTCATGGTGATCGACAAGGTTTTCTATTGTAGCCACTTCAGCCCCCTTTTTCCGTCGGTCAAAGCATCCTCTGGGTCAAAGCAAAAAAACAGTGCTTTTTTCTATGGCTGCTCATACTCTTGCTTTGGGTGAATGGAAGAAAAGATGCATTTGAAATGGCTCGACGACGTGCTGGTGTTGTTGGAAGAGGGCAATCTGTCCCGTGCCGCTGCGCGCCGCAACATCACCCAGCCCGCTTTTTCGAGGCGGATTCGCGGGTTCGAGGACTGGCTTGGCGTCGAGGTGCTGGAACGAGGAACCAACCGCGTTGCGCTTAGCCCCGCGCTTTTGTCCAATGAGGGTGAAATCCGCGCCTTGATTGCCCGCCTCAGAGAGCTGCGCACAAAGATCGGGCATTTCGATGCATCTCGCGCCACTTTGGCAATTGCCGCACAGCATGCCGCCACCTGTTCTGCCTTTCCTGACATGGCATTGCGGGCCAGATCGCTTTTCCCCGGCATCCAGTTCCGGGTTCGTGCGGGGAACCTGAACGATTGCGTTTCAATGTTTCTGCGCGGCGATACCAGTATGCTGCTGTGTTATGAGGCCGAAAGCGTTGGCTCGCTGCAATTCGGGCCCGATATTCGTCGGGGGCTTTGGGGAAACGACTACCTGATCCCGGTGGTGGGTGGCGCGCTACGCTATAAAGTAACGGATAACGGGCATGTGCCAGCAAATACGCCAGCGATTGTGTATCCCGATGACAGTTACTTTGGGCAGCTTCTGCAGAAAGGTCAGCGACTGTTTGGAACGCCAGACTCTGATGCGCCTCTGTTCAGCATGACCGCATTTTCAAGCGGCACTCGGGAAATGATCCTGAAAGGACTTGGCGTCGGCTGGCTGCCGTTCAGTATGATTCATCAAGAAATCGAAAGCGGTGTCCTGATTTCGCTTGCGAAGCAGTATGGAAAGGAGCCTCTACAGGTCGTCATTTATGCCGATGAAAAGGTTCAGTTGGCAAAAACTCTGATCGATCATTGGACCAATGATCCCTAGAAGTGACTGCGGCGCTATGCAGCCGGACGAGAGTTGAGCCTAGGCTCCATGAGAGCCTTCAACGAGCGCCTCAGAAAATAAGTACTGAATTGCAGGAATTAGATCACAGCCGGTGCGAAGAATTGCAGCGTCAGCTTACTCTGCGCCTGATTAAACCCAACTATTCCGCAACTGTTGTGTCATTCCAGTCAGAGTTAGACTACAATTTGAGATTGGGCACTGTTGTGGTGTTGACTGGTCGGTATCGCGCTTTTTTCTGAATTGAAGCGAAGAACGCGCTACATCCACAAAAGTTGTTTGCGGAAGCCATAGCTGCAAGCGCAAAAATCAGAAAAGTCCGCCCCATGGTTTTCGGACAAAATTGCAGCGATTATGACCTTTTGAAATCGGCTAAAGCGAAACCTGCGAATGGCCAGTCTGACGATTTCCGCCGCGAAGTAGAGCCAGAGTCGCCGCCCACCCCGGTAAATGCTGCGTCAGCAATAGATGCATTTGCGTAAGGCGGCTTGGTCCCGCAACTCGGACCTAGAGCTTTTTTCGAGGAAGGTCTGCTTACACCGCATAAGCCGACCTTCGCTCACAAAGGTGGAAATCAGGGACTGTCAACGACCGCTTTCGTCAGCACCGGACGTTCGTCAAAATTCCGCGAATGTCTCAGCTGCAGGACAAACCCGCCTTTTGCTCATGCAGCTACTTGCTGACGCAGCATCTGTTCGCATGTGCTGCACACCCGTCGCTGCGTTGCGGCTGATGTCGCCAGACCGGTCATTCGCGGGTGTCGGTTTCGCCTTAACCAAGACCGCACTTTCCGCTCGCCGATGCATGTTCTCGAACGCGGATGATGCCAGATCCAATACCTGATTCAGCCCTTGAACACGCACTGTACCTAGCCCGTTGCTCTAGCGTCATTTCGTTCCACTCCTCCATCGGTTGCCCAGTTGTCGACAGAGAAGTCTTGCCTATGTGCCATTTAAACCAATGCCGCGACTTGAATAAATATCAGAATTGGCTGAACTCTATTCTCAATCAGTTTTGACTTTTCAATAATCCGGCACCTCTTGCCACCTTGGGAGGTCATCTGTGATTTCATGCCAAGGTGCCTTGTCGCCGACAAAAACATGCATTTCAGGTTTGACACCGGGGTCATCGTCCAGCGTACCCAAGGCAAATCCAAGCCATTCAGGATTTTCTTCGAAGAGTGTTACCAGATTTGAGCCGCACACTGAACAAAACGTCCGATGCTCGCCCTTAGACGACTCAAATCGCGATAACAGGCTCTCTCCGCCAAGCCATTCAAAGTCAGCGGTTCTTACAGCCGCACGCGTCCTGAATGCAGCGCCGTGCGCTTTGCGGCACATGCTGCAATGACAATTCAGAACAGTTTCCAACGGTCCGTGAATTCGGTAGCGGATTTGTCCGCAGAAACAGCTGCCATTTAAGCTCATGTTTAGACGCTTTGTCCCGCTGACCGACGTTCTAACTGACAAAATGCTGCGGGATGCACGAACGGCCGGCTCAGGCGAGCCGCACCGCAGCATTGGCAAGGCCCGGTCAATGGCCGGTAAGGGCCGTAAGCTCGCATTTCTGTTTGGCTCAGGCTGGCATTGCTGCGCCGCATCGGATGGCGGCTTGGAGCTGATTGCGTAGAAAAACTCAGTGTTCGGGCGATGGTCCTCAAATCTGCAGAACACCTTCCTGCGAAAAGCGCATATAGCGAACAATATTTGTGATAAAGCGCCCTACAAGAACGAGGTTCTAAATTTTCGATGCGATTGTGGGTTTGGAGAGTTTTTCAACAAAATTAGACCGTTTAAGACATTCAAATTGATGTGTCGTCGGTGCCTGAGACGCCATCTGATGTTGTTCGGAGAGCAGCAGGCTCATATTTGAGAATGCAAACAAGGTTGGGCAAACGCCGAAGCGATACACGAGATTACATTCACCAGATTGACCGAGATCGATCCAGCCGAGATTGTCGCGCACATGTCCAACCCGCGTGTGGCAAAGCACATGCCTTTGCTGAATTTCGAATGGGATGAGGCCACTGTCACCAAATTCGCAGCCACCAAGGAAGCGTGCTGGAAGCGCGATGGGCTTGGCCATTGGGCTATATTGTCTAACAACGAATATGTTGGTTGGGGTGGTTTTCAGAAAGAGGGCGACGAATGGGATTACGGGTTGGTCCTCAAGCCACAATCTTTCGGACTTGGTGCACGCATTTCAAGAAAGGCAATCGACTTCGCCATTGCCGACGAGCGTATTCCTTTCGTGACGTTTCTGCTGCCTCTGTCGCGTAAGAACCTTGGTGCGCTCAACGGACTTGGCGCGGTTTTTGTCGGTGAGTGGGATTATAATGGGGCGACCTCACTCAAATTTGCGACTTGATACAGAATGCCAGCTTCGTCCCGCAAGCCGGTCATAGGCCTCCTGAATCTCGCAGCAGGGTCGCGATGAAATCCGAGATTTTGCGGATCGTGTCCAAAGCAACGTGCAACTTGCCTTGAATGTGATGATGAACCAGAATCCGGCTGAAGCGCGCGAGCTTGTGGCGGCTAAGGAAAAAGTGCGTAAAGTCGAACAGAAACTGCAACGCAGCCACATCGGCCGCTTGCGGGAGGGGCTGGCAGAAAGTATTGAAACCAGCAATATCCATCAGGAAACGCTCCGGGCTCTAAAGCAGATAAACACAGCATTTTCGATGGTAGGCCACCCAATCTTACTCAAATCCGGTGACCTTTTGAAAAGCCGTCTGGCCTAGGCCAAAATTCTCAACCCAGATGGGTGAGGATGCGTAACTTCAGATTTCAGCGGGTTTTCTGACGTGCAGTCTGTTGCAGCAATCGGTTAAATTGGCAAGCATTCTGTCCTTCGAACAATGCGGAGCATTTGGCAATCAGGATTCTTCGCCTTCCTGGGGATCGCGACACTCTTGATGCAGTTCTTATGAGTTCCGTCGTCAAGAATGGGCAGACATGGCCGGGGATATTATTTGGCCTCAACCTATCGCCGATATTCTCGAATCTGAATATTGCCTATTTCAGTATCAGTCGGCCGCGCCTCAAAGTAGAGGTTGGGCGTGCCAAGCCTATCTTTTGGCGCACCGAGATTGGTCAATTCAAGTAAAGCTGCCATAAAGCGGGTACCCAGTGAAATCCGAGTTTCCCTAAGGAGCGGTCCGACGCGTGGAAAAAGAAGAAAAATCGATCGTGGAACAAGAGGTTGAGGTGGTCGCGGAAGCTGTCACTACTCGCCTACGGCTGATCCTTGAGTGGCTTCAAACAAACCTTTTCTCGTTTGAATCCATCTATCAGGTCGCCGCAATCGTCCTTACGCTGTTTCTGGCTTGGCTCATGCACCGACGGTTCAAAAGTGTTCTTGAGCTTTTGAGCCGGAAAACAGATCTTGGCCCGGCGTTCCTGCGCCTAATACGGACAGTGGCGGCTATATCTTTGCCCGTCGTTTGGGCAATACTGCTTAGCGGTATCATTGCAGCCTTCGAAGGTTTCGCGCTGCCAATTCAGTTTCTGCGTCTTGTGTTCAGCCTTGTGCTGGCGTTTGTGGTTATCCGGATCGTTTCGATCTTCATACCTTCGGCTTACTGGAGCCAAGTTTTCGCGTGGGTCGCTTTGCTTGCAGCGGCGTTAAATGCCGTTGGCGTTCTCGATATCGTCATCGAATGGTTGCGCGCAACAGGCTTCACAGTCGGCGACGTTTCCATTTCAGCCTGGACCATTCTGAAGGGGATCATGTTGGCGACCTTGCTCCTCTGGGGGGCCAACGCACTCTCGGGCACGGTGGAAAGGCAGCTTCAGAAATCCACGAAGATGAGCACAGCCCTTCGTCTGCTCATTGTCAGGCTGCTTCGTCTGGCGCTGATATTCCTTGCCGTGATCGTTGCGATCGCCGCGGTCGGCGTTGATCTAACGGTCTTCGCGATCTTCTCAGGTGCATTGGGGGTCGGTCTGGGTCTCGGCCTAAGACGAACGGTCGAGAATCTGATCGCAAGCTACACATTGCTCGCGGATGAATCCATCAAGCCTGGCGACGTTATCGAGGTCGAGACGGTGAGTGGCCCGACGTACGGACAGGTCAGCAAGATGACCACGCGCTACGTGGCGGTCCGAACACGCGACGGTACGGAAACTCTCATCCCAAATGAAATCCTGATGGCTAATCCCCTTACAAACTGGTCCCACTCTGACAAGCCCACGCGGCGCCGTGTTCCAGTCGGAATCTCCTACAACTCTGACGTCGAGCTTGCCCGAAGCCTTTGCCTGGAAGCCGCGCGGGAAATTCCGCGGATCCTTACTATACCGGCTCCGAATTGCCTTATGCGTGGCTTTGGCGACAGCTCCATTGATCTGGAGTTGCGGTTTTGGATCGATGACCCCGAGAACGGCGTTGCAAACGTCGCGAGTGAAGTCATGCTCAAGATCTGGCACAAGTTCCAAAACAACGGGATCGAAGTGCCGTTTCCCCAGCAAGATCTGCACGTGAAGACGCCGCTCAAGATTGACCAAGGTCCGGTGGCTGATGACCAGAACTGAATGACTTGGCTAATTTTCGGTTTTTGGGAAAACCTACACTGCTTAGAAAATACATAATTTAATTCTTGGTACGCTTCGAGCCGACCTGCCCGCAAAGTGCTTTGCAGACCGCTATTTTGCGCAGCCCCCAAGGCCACACCGTCGTCTTACCTGCCCAAGGAGGGTGGGACAGATTCTCTTGTGAAGCCAAGAGCTTGTTCTCGGAAGCCGTGCGGTCTGTGTGCAACTTGCGTGAAGGCCCGCAATGCACAGTCAAGCGATCCATCAAAACTCTTAAAACACTGACAGCAAAGGTCCGGTTCTCGCCATAAGTACCGGATGCTGCACTTCGCACTGAGGACCGCTAATGGGATGTAGTCATGCCGAACCGAGCAGGCGTCGCGCATCTTGATAACGAACAGGTGCTGGAGCAAGGGTACCGGATTGCAGTCGAGGCAGTTGAGATCGACCCGGACCTGCCGCAGGTTCACGCTTCGCTGGGACTTGTGCACTTGTTTCGACGCGAATGGCTGCTAAACGTGACATAGC
>CAWCLQ010000009.1:0-375163 GCA_963796445.1 uncultured Alphaproteobacteria bacterium
CAATTTCAAGCTCAACCGCGCCGCCGCTCTAGCCGAGTGGCGCGGTCTCTGCGCGAATTAATGGACAGTGTCGCTGTCCTTGCAGAGACGAGTTCGAATTGGTCTGACACCACCAGCCAGAGTATTCACTCCAGAATACAAAAGAGCCGCCCTCAAAGGCGGCTCTTTATCGTTTCAAGTGGCGGGCTCACAAAAGCTCGTGTCCCTATTTAGGGAACAGGAAGACGAGCGTTGCCTGAAGTTGGGCATTCGCACCGCCATCGGGTTTTTCTGCAAGCCCGTATGCTGCTACTGACAAGTTCACGGGCTGTTTTCCCCAATTGAAGATCCTGCCGAAGCCGCCGCCCACCGGAACAGTCCACTTGTTCCCGCTATCTGCTTCATGATTGTAGGTTATGACAGGGCCAGATTTCAGATACCAACCGTTGTCGAGGTTGTAGTTGGCAAAGGGTTGGAATGTCGTCAGATTTACATCTTCGCGCGTCTTGGAGCTGTCCACATCCCAAACGTTGTTGAGCAATGCACCCACCGTCCAATTGTTAATCTTGGCGAAAAAGACGCCGCCGATGCCCGCGGCATTTCTGCCTGTACCAAGGATGTCGTCGGATGCCGAATCGAACTGAAGTACCGGTCCGACACCCCAGGTCCAAAAGTTGTCCCCGCCCAAACTGTTGGTCTTTTTCGGCACAAAGTAGGTTTGCAGCTGGATATCGCCAACGCCTTTTTTCCCATCAATCGGACCAGAATCTGGCTGGTCGATGAAAGGAATGATGCCGCGCAAAACGAGTTCCCAGTTTTCGGTAATATCGATTGGAACCACCGGTTTAAAGAGTAAAACGTTCTGGGTTTTCTCGTCTTCCCCGACATTCTGATAGCTATTAAATTCGAAAGGCAAACTGATCAGCGAGGCGATCGGGTTCTGTGACTGGGTCGCCAAATCTCCCTGTCCCCCTCCCTCTTCCTGTGCCAACGCCGAACTGCTGGCCCCAAAATTGGTCATAATGAAGATTGCAGCAAGGGTGGAAGTGCAAGCCCGCAGTACTTTGCCGCGTTTGAGTACTGCCCATGATGTGTGAAAATTTTCCATGTTGTTTCGTTCCTTACAGAGCGGGCTTCGATTGTGCGGCGCGTTTCAAGAGCTGTTTGGCCTGACGCAATCACCCATCAAGAGAATTACGCTGAGAGCTTTTGCCAAATTTCGCACTAGTTGGGGGCACTTTAGCCGCAATTTTGGCAGGTGAAAATTACGTAATTTGTGCCTTAGAAAACTGTGGCGCGATTGCAATGTATCCAGGGCGTCGTCCAGTGGTTGTCGGTGTCAGCCATTGTCCGAAAATTGTTGCAATTGCATAGCAGTAGCTGCAACCGACTTCGAAAAATCGTTCATTCTAGCCTTAACCCGCATTCTCTAAGGAACTGGGTGATTTCATCCCTCTGCAGCCAGTAATGTGTTGTTAATGGGGGGCGAGGGCGGCGGGTCATGGATCACCCAAAGGGTGCAAGCGAAACGGATGGTGCGCGGCTTAGTTTTGAACGACGGGTGCGGCTGGTATTTTGTGGCACGCAGATCAGTTCCGACGGCGGTCTTCTGGTGATGCGCGAGTTGGATTACGTGCTCGGTCTGTCTGATCTTGCGTCGGGTGGGCTCAATGACAGCCGCCGTGGCAAGAACACCGTTCACCGGTTTGACGGGCTTTTTCGACAATCGGATTATTGTCGGCTTGCGGGCTACGAGGACGTCAACGACGCCGACCGACTGGCTCTTGATCCCGTCATGCGCCAGGTTGTCGGCAACCCTGCCGTCGATGCGCATGCAGCCTCGGCCTCGCAGATGGGGCGGTTCGAGACCGAGACGCTGGCATTGCCCGAGAACCGGGCGGCGCTGGCCTATCTGAACGGACGTGGATTGTCCGCTTTCATGATCCCTTCGGGCTGAAATACTCGCTGACCCACAAGGAAAACGGCGGCGGGGGCTGCCCGCTTGGTACCGAATGCCCGCTGACATATCCCTTGGACAGCCCGCTTAAGCCAATCGAGGTCAACCACTGCACGACCTGGACCGACGAAACCGAAAAGCAAAAGCAGTTCTTCCAGTCGATCTTCGACATGCCGATCCGCGCTTATCAGGGCGATACGACGCCGGTTTACACCGTATCGGGCAACAGCACCCTCGTGATGTTCGACTACACCGGAAACCCGGATGCGCAGGCGTTGGGCGTGACGCCCCAAGTGGACCACACCTGCTACGCACTGGAAACCTACGACTTCAACAAGGTACGTAACGCACTGTCAGCGTACGGGCTCGAGGATTTGGGCGACCAACTCCGCGCCACAGGTCCGTTGCAGCACTACTACACCTCGCGCTGCCCCGATCGCGGCGGTGAACCGGAAGGCTCTTTCGAGATTTATATCACCGATCCCGACGGTCTCATCATCCAGGTGCAAGACCTCAGCTATTGCGGCGGCGGCGGCACAAACGGCGAGATCTGCGGCACGGCTGAAAACCCGTCGCGCTGACCAAAGGGAAACCCGTCGATGCGAAATTGGCCGCCGGACAATCAGGCAAGAACAATCCGGTGGCCACCCAGCTATTCGGTTCAGAAACGGAAGGAAATCTTGATGAAGTCATTGACCACTGCGCACGGAGAGCGGCAGTTTGATTGCCGTGCATCCATAAGGCGGGCAACGCTGTGCCAGTCAGTGGCGGCGCTTTTGTGTCTGGGTGCAATGCATCCCGTTTACGCCGAGACCAGCTTTGCCAGTCCGCAAGACCCGACGAAGCGGACCGCGGCCAGCCAACCCAAAGCCGATCGCAAGAACCTTTTCAGCGCCGAGGCACTGGAGCGGTTCTACGAGGGGCTCGATACACGGCGTTCGAATTTCTTCAAATCCACCGGATTGAAAGCCGGCTTCTTCCACAGCACTGTTCTCCAATATGCATCGAGAGCGGCGGGCGACTAGGACAAATACGGCGTTGCCACGATCAGCGGTCTTTATGGCACATGGGATGCGGTCCGGATCGGCGACGCCAGTGCGGGACAGATCAGCTTTGAGCTGGAGGCACGCTGGCGCTAAGGCAACAAGCTGACGCCCTCGGAACTGGGGCTCGGCGGCATTGGCAGTGCCACCGGGACTATTGATCCCTATGGAGCCACGTCGCCGACAGTGGTGTTGCGCGAATTTTTCTGGCGTCAGGGGTCCGAAGAGCAAGGATGGAACTACCGGATCGGCAAGATCACCCCGGACAGGCTTTTGACGGCCTCTGATTTCATTGATCCGGTATCCTTGGGCTTTCCCGTCGGCAGCCAGGGTGCCGGTGCGATCGCCTTGCCAGATTCCGGTCTGGGAATTGCTGCAGGATGGTTTCCCAGCGAAGACTACCGCGCCGGACTGGTCGTAGCCGATGCTGCGGGAGATCGTTACAACCTTGGCGATATCGGACAGGGCAACTTTTTCACGGCCGTCGAATTTCAGGCGCGCCTCTTTCCCGTTTCGGATAACGCCCCTTACTCCAGCCTGACTGTCTGGCACACTGATGGTACGGACGATCCATCAGATGCGAACGGCTCGATGACAGGTGAAGACGGCTGGGGATACTTTGTCAATTTCCAGCAGGACCTGACCCGTGACGGCAAGAACGTAGCTGCTATCCGCTATGGTAAATCACACGACGACGCTGCGGTTTACACCGAACAGGGCTCTGTTCGCTATGTGCGGATCGACCCGCCGGATCCATTCGGACTGACCGACGACAGGTTCGGTATTGCCGCAAGTTACGTGAAACCGCTCGCCAATCCGCTTGACCGTGACGAGTGGGGCATCGACACTTTTTACCGCTTCAACCTCTTCGAAAGGGTGGACGCTTCGTTCGGATATCAGGCGATCTTTGATCCAAGTTTCAATCCGGATGACGACACGATCCATGTCGTAAGTTTCCGGCTCACGCAGTTTTTTTGAGGGACTTTTCCACCCGATGAAGCGGGTTGCGTGATCGTGATGCGGACGTCGATGCCAGATGGCCCAAGTATCGTGCTTCAGTATCTTCTGGATTACCCGGTCGATCGCAGGGCGCTGACCTATGGTTTTGGCACCGCGGCGAAGGCTCGGGACAAAGTGTCATCCGACCCAGTCTTGTCAGTTCTGACAGAGATCGCCGAGACGGGCGTCTGCCCACATGATTTGCCAGGCAACGGCGTGTTGTCGATCAAGACACTGACTGAAATCGTACGAAAGGCTGGCGGTCGCGCGAGCACTCCTGAGGAAGTATCGCATCGTGTGGCAGAGCTGATTCCGCACGCAAGCCGCCTCAGTATCAGCGAAGAGGCGATCCGTGCAATAACGCCCTGTACATGCGAATGTTGATCAGCCTAAAGTCCGGATCACCCCTGCCGTCGAGGCCAGAAATCACGCTCAACTCGCGCGCCGGATTCCCAGACATCGGCACGGCGTACCCAAAAGGCTTGATCTGGATGCAAAACGGTATCAGCATCAACTGGTCGGTGTTCTACTTGGGGAATGTCGGTTAAGAACTGTTTTCGAGTTTTGTGAATTTCTTACTTTTGCATCTGTACGCAGTAGTGCACTATGAAGAAAATACTGGCGACGAGGGAAGCACGGTCCCATGAGACCGCACCAAGCAAAAGAATGAATGTAAGAAACACTATGGCAGCGATCATGATCTCGGTGCCAACAATTACTTCCCAGGTAGTCGCAGACGAATATGTCATTGGCCTGGGTCAGGATGATGTCCTCAATGCAACTGACACGCAATCAGTTGCGTTTGTCATCGAGTATCACGCAAACCCTTTCTTTTCAGGTGATATTTCTGACTACTCATTAGCTGTCGCAGGCCAGGTGGACGGGGATAGTGATGTATGGCTTGGGATCGGCGTTTACGCTCTCTGGTCAGTTCGAGACAGTAACTGGTTTTTCGACGGAAGCTTTATGCCGGGGTACTATGGCCGGGGATCCGACGGAACGCCTCTTGGTGGAAACATACAATTCAGAAGTTTGGTTGGCGTGGGGTACAAGATATCGAATACCCAAAGGGTTTCTCTGGCGATTGACCACAAGTCAAATGCTGGTCTTGAAGATAAAAACCCGGGCAGTGAAACGCTTGTCTTGCGTTACACTAAACGCTTCTAAAATAGCCCGACACAGCACAGGGTGCTGATGCAGGCGGCGAAATCGCCACTTCGCAAAAAGCGCAGACCGCAGAGGGTGGGTCAGGTTACGCATTCGAGAAATTCGACGTTTCGTTGAGCTGCAGATACTTGGATTATGAATTCGACAACAACGCCGCCATCGACGGATTCTCGGTGTCCGGCACTATGAATGGTATACACTGGCAGTTTTAAATCGGTCGACCATATTTGGGTGGCGTTGTCGCATGGATCGCCTCTTCGCTGATACTGAGGCGGTCTGGCCTTTTCGAGATGCTCTAACAGGCCGCTGAATTAGTCGACGCGCGGGAACGTTATTCTGCCGATGGGGTGAATGCGCCCTTCGCTGGTCAACTGGGGTCCGAGATTTTCGGTCCCCATGCAGTCGCCGTCGTCTTCATGCCCCCAGCAATCTGGGCAGTCGGGCAGGGGTATTGGCAGCCATCGTCAGAATGAAGCGGGATCGCACCCGTTCGACGCCCCGACATACGGTTTGCGCTATGCAGCCGACGGTCTTGTCCCTGCCGAAGGCCTCCTAGATCCGCTTTCGGTGCTTGATCGACAATAGCCAATCAGGTAGCGCTTGAACTTCTTCTTCGGCTTGTCACCCTCGACCTCTGGCAAGCGACTGATCCCGTGGCGCTGCAAACAGCGGTGCAATCAAGATCGGGTGAGATGCGGGATCGCCGGTTGCAGAGCGTAGAGACAATCATCCAACGGCAGCAGTGTGTGCCGCCGAAACGCCACGATCACAGCCTCCTCCTCACTGCTGAGGACCGTTGATTTGGCTTCCTTTGGCCCCATCCTCATGTCTTAGACGTGATTGCGTTTCCGCCACTTGGCCACCGTCTTGACGTTAACGCCCAGCTCCCGGCTCAGCGCCGCGTTCGAAGCGCACGATCGCTGTATGAGAGCTCGGACGGCGTGCGTCGTCTTGGCGCTCCCGTGAAGAATTTGTCCCGTAGTGCATCCTTCTGATGGTCCCAGTTCAATAGATCATCACATAACGGGACTGAACACCTAGCCAGAGTATCTATCGGCCAGGCGTGTACGAAATCGTGACCAGTTTCTGGTGGGTCAAAGCCGAGGTACCTGAAATACTGATCGTAGGAAAAACCTCAGGCGGTTTCTCTATATTCCTCATTCTCTTTGACTGAAATCGTGATCGATCCGTCCGTGCCAGCGGTAATTGTCATACCGTTCCTCAAGTTTTCCAATCCGGCACATTTCACGTGCATCAGAATGTTCTTCTCTCGTGCGACAATCGCCATGTGGCTGAGCCATCCGCCCACTTCGCTCAGAATGCCGCCGGATCGCAGAGCGTAGGGTAACCACGCTGGATTTACCATTTGGCAAATAATGATGTCGCCATCTTCAAATCCATCGAATGCTTTTTCGTTAGCGTGTGTCTCATCTTGCACCACAAATACGCGTCCGGTGGCATCATGACTGCCCGCGACACAGGTACCTCCTAAGACAAGGTCACCGGGTTTACGATGACTGCCAACAGTTGAGGAGAGACGCTCACACTCGCGCAAGGTCAAGGTGACATTCCTCGGTGCAAGTTTGAGAAGATCCTCTCGTTGGGCTTTGCGCGTCTCCGCCTCCATTTTGAGCGCGGCAGAATTTGCGGTTTCAAAGTTCAGAATCTGTTCCATGTCCAAGTGGAACATCAGATCGCCGAATTGAGTGCGCTCTGCCAATGCCAGAATTGCACGACGGATTTCAGCAACGACTTTGAGCGTTTCATGCTTTGCCTGTTCTTTCAGGTCTTGAAACGCAATAGCCAGACCGACAGCGTCATGAGGCACTGTCGTTGGCTTTGAGATTTCAGAATTTGTGTGAGGTTTCGCGCCATCCAACATGGACCAGAGCAAACTTGGGGCTTCGCTGTAGCGCGGTGTACTAAGTTCATAATCAAATATCGCCCGATGGCCCATTAACTCCATTAGAGTGTTTCTCTGAGCTTCGCCCTTGAGGCCTGCACAGGCGTCTATCAGTGCAACTGGCGAATGTGTAAGGTCCGGATTCATCAATCGGTTGCGTGCATCTGCGTTCTTATCGGCCACAGCTTCCGCTTCGCGCATCGTGAAACTCGCCAAGATATTCACCTTTTCGGCTTCGACATAGACTTCGCTCACCAGCTGGTCTTTCAATCTTGAGATACATCCGATGATTTGTTGTGTTGGCAGCTTTGCGAAATCAGTGGCACGTGACAGCGCCATTTGGTCTTCCAAGGCGGGGATTACTTGATCACGGTAGTCAACAATCGTTTGAACGGCCAGTTTACGGAGCTGCCGGGCCTTTGCGTTGCTCAGACGCAACGCCATGCTTTGCTTCAAATTACAGTCCACGAAGGTCCGCCCAAAGAAACTTACCAAGTGCCCAGGGCGCCCTTCTGGCAGGTTATACGGTAGTCCCAGCTGCCGACATGCAATATCCACGCTGCCGCCAGGGGCCCAGATAGCGCCCATAAGCGAAAACGAAGCCAGCGTAGGATTGGGTAAGACCTCTGACATTTCGTCTTGCTCCAAGATCACCTTGTCGGGATCGGTGTTTTTGTAATTGTTCAGCAGACATTGCCATTCCTGAGTTCTGGCCAGATCAGTGCGGCTGCCTCGAGCCAGTGTTGTGATGTCGCGACTTTGTACGATCTGGAACATTCCATCGGCATATGCCCATTCAATGTCCTGCGGGAATCCAAAAATGTCTTCAATCTGCCGCCCAAGCGCCAACAGAGGTTGCAGATTGACGGGCGCATTTCCATCGTCAAATGGGGCTTGCGTATACCGCCCGAAGCGCAAGCACTGCGGCGTTTTCCTGCCCGAAACCAGATCGTCGCCGCAACCTTCAACTATTTCTACCATCATCAATCCAGGCGCAGTTGGATCTTGCGTAAAGAGCACGCCAGCATATTCTGAACGCACCATCTCTTGAATAAGGATGTTGCCTTCGCTGTCGCGCGCGCTGTTTGCAGTGTAACTCATTGCGCGGGCTGAGGAAAATGACGCAACCACCTCGTCGAGCGCGCTGCGCAATCCGTCTTGTTCAACTTCTAAAACGCTTTCGAATACCCCCGCAAAGCTGTCGTCTGCGCCATCTTCGTTTGAAGCTGAACTGCGGACAGCACACGGTGCGTTGCCCATATGCCGCCAGATAAGCTGGCAGAACTCGTCCTTTTCTCCTGCAGCCATGTCGCTGTAGGAATTGATTGCTTCACCTTGCACGACAACGCCGTCAGGTACAGGTACTCCAGCCGATTTCAGCACTCGACAACCGATAAGACTTATTGCCGCTGGCGCTCAGGACATCGGTGGTGTCAAGCGGGACAACGCCCTGTGGAAGAGTGCGCGTTTTCCATTGCCGCAGTGTTTTTCCAATGAATTTGACGGCATTTGTGACTGCACCGGTAACATAAGCGCGTTGAAGCAACAGTAGCGCCAGACTGAAGCAAAGATAGAGATTGCCCGCTGCACTTAGCTGAAAAACCAAACCAAAGAGTATTGACCCTCCCAAGAGCCATGCCAACTTGACCTGCCTTCCAGATTTGGCAACCGCCCAATGCAGGTATGCACAGGCCATTAAAGTAAACAGACCAGGCAACAAGTACAGGCCATCCGGTTGTCCAAAGTTGTGTACCCATAGGAAGGATGCATCGGTCGTAGTGCCTGCTTTTTCTGCGGAGCTTAAGCCCAGCATCATCAGGGGTAGGAACAGGAGAGCCAACAGATTGCGCATCGGTGTCAATCCCTTGTCCGCATAGAATTGTTGAATTGCACGGGCTTTTCGGGTTGGGTCCGTCTTTAGCGCTTTTTTCAACGTATCCAGTTCGTCTGCATGCTTGGCCATGACCATCTGATCGCGTTCCGACTTGATCGCAATGGGCAGCACCAGAATACGTGAAATGAGCGCGATTACCAAAAGGCCAAACACAAAATGTGACTGCCGGCTCAACCAGTTTAGCGCTCCAGCCAATTTTATTGCTGCCATTTGAAAAAGCGTCACCTGTTGTGCGGCCAACCATTGCTCTACATGCGGTTTTGGTTTTGGAGCGACAAAATATTCCCATGGCGTCGTATAACGGCCCATAAAATCTATGCCTGACTGACTAAGCTCAAAGCCCAGAACCTGGGCCATAAAGCAACTGCGACGATCATAGCAGGCCGCAACTGTTGGCTTGTCTTCCAACTGCGCGATGCGTTTCTTGAGTTCTTCTGTTGGTAAAGCCCTTAGGGGTATATTTATTGCTCCGGGCAAGTGGCCTGTTGCAAAATCACCAGGGTAACGGGTGTCGACTATCTGAAGGTTCACACGGGTCTGCAAGTCCTCGAAGTTCGTGGTGCCAAGAAGCGTGTCTTTGTTGGGATAGTCGGGAACCGCTCTGAGGTCCGACAGTGTTTTTACGTCTTTGTTTCCATACCCGCGGCCTTCGACAATCCATTTTTCGATACCACCCGAGATAAACCGGCAATCTATGCCGCGCGCCGCCAATTCGGCGCAAATTTCGCTGCTTCGGTTTCCCGTATGACAAAACAGGACAACCTTCTTGCCCTCCAGCGGAATGCCGGATCTCAGGAAATCCGGAAACCGCACATGTTGCGCACCGGGCAAGCTACCTGTTCGATGCTCGGCTGTCTCACGCACGTCAAAAAACAGGGTTGCACCATCGCTTTGTGAGGCGACAAGCAAACGCCCCGCGTCTTCCGTACTTATTGCGAGTGGGCTCTTTGTCTGGCGGGCAAAGCTCGTCTCTTTGAGATTGGCGTCTTGTATCTTGGTCCCATCGAACTGGGCCGGACGGACCAAAGTCGCTTGCAAACGCGCCAGTTCATCGGATTTCTGTGCACGATACTGCCATATGTTCAGCATACCGAGCCCTGCTACCAGAAGCAGCAACGCTGCCATAAATCGCAAAGAAAACCGCAAATGACCTTGGCCCTTTTTTGGAACAAATCCAAAACGTCTGGCAACTACGGCGGCGGCACCGGTGACAGCGGCAACCCCCACTGCAAAGACTTGGGTCAACGAAGATACCGACCCGATCACAAGCTCGGGGGACGGAATAGCGACCGCCGTTCCGGGAACAAGTATTAGCAGTCCGAGGTATAACATCAACACAGTTGCGGGAGCGGCAAAAGGCCTTTTCGACTTCGCACTCAGAAGTATTGTCACAGCCTACCCTCGCCACTGAATTTAAAATTGATACGAACAATACGAGATAAAATACGGAGATTAATAATTTATAAACAAATGGTTAACGCATCGCGATGTCATCGCTATTTTTAGCTAGTTTGTAATGGAACACATTTTCAGATTAATGAAATCTTCGGCCTGACGTGTCACCGATGTCCAAACCGGTGCTGGAAAGTAAATCGGCCCGAACGTCGAAATACCGTTAGGAGGAACTATGAAATGCTACTTGCTTAGTCGCGCAGGCGACTATTTGGGATCACATCTTTTGAGCAGATCCAAATGGGCAAAATCGTTGGCGACGGCAATGCTAGCGGCGATTCTGGCACTTCCAGCACAGGCTGACGTAACTCTGGTTTTCGGCACCTATGCAGCAGACAAGCCAACCGTGACGGTGCGGAAGTTTAAGCCGTTCCTCAATTACCTGGCTACAGAAATGACCAAAGTTCTTGGCGAACCGGTCACCATCAGAATGAAAATTGCAAAGGAATACGAAGCCGGCATCGAGCAACTGGCCAATGGTGAAGTGGATTTTGCCCGGTTTGGACCGGCTTCCTACGTCACGGTTTCAGAGCGTGACCAAGGCATTCAGATTGTCGCAATGGAGCTCCAAGACGGGAACAAGCGCTTCAATGGTATCATTGCGGTACACGCTGACAGCAGTTTGCAGTCACTGGCAGAACTGGTCCGGCACAGTTTCGCATTCGGCGACCCGCTGTCCACAATCGGTCGTTATCTAGCGCAAAGCCATCTGCTTGAAGCGGGTATTACCAGCGAGGATTTGGCTGGTTATGATTACCTCGGTCGACATGATCTGGTGGGCACTGCGGTTGGCGAAGGCAGGTTCACAGCCGGAGCTTTGAAGGAAAGCACCTTCAAAAAACTGGTCAAAAGCGGCGTACCAATCCGAGCCCTCTTCGAGTTCGAAAATGTTACGAAACCATGGCTTGCAGCTTCTGACATGGAGCCAAGAGTATTGGACGCAATGCGACAAGTTATGCTGACCACAAACGACCCTGAAATCTTGGACAGTATTGCAAAAGACGGTTTCGCCGAAGGATCTGACGAAGATTATGATTTCATACGAAATGCCATGCAGCATAGCAGTATGTTTTGATAGAGTTGATGGGTCAGCAGGTTAGAAAACTTGGCATTAAGACGCAGATTGCCGTTTCGATGGCCATGGCGGCAATTCTCGTTACATTCGTCATCGGCGAATATGAGCGGCGGGCAGAAACAACACGGATGAATGCCGACTTGCTGGCTCAGGCGGATTTGACAGTCTCACTTATTAGCGGATTGATGATTGAGCCTATTATTGTTCAGGACACGCCTGTCTTGAAATCAGCGATGCATGAGGCGATATCGCGCAATGCCCAAATACTCGCTCTTTCCATCAAAGATGACTTCGGAAATACAATCGCGCATATTCAGAGTGATGCTTTAACTTCAGGAGCGGAGTTTCGCCATTTTACGCGTGACATTGCTTTTGAAAATGAACCTCTGGGTGTCATGGAAGTCGATTGGTCTACTTCGGAAGGGCAGGCGTTGATTGACGCCAATGTCTGGCAGACCCGGATCACCATAGGAACAACAGTGGCCTTTCTTTCTGCAATCTTCTTGCTTCAGACACATTTTCTGGCAATGAAACCACTTGGCAACATTCATCGTCGCATGTCGTCTGTCATCGCGCGGCAGAAACAAGAGCAAACGCATCTGGCGTCATTTGTGTCTAAAGAATTTTTGGCGCTCGACCAGTCGGTCACTGTTTTAGAAGATGCCTTTGCTGAGCGTGAACAACGTGAAGAAGCACTCAAAATTGCAAAGGATAATGCTGATAAGGCCAATAGGGCGAAGTCAGATTTTCTCGCCAATATGAGCCACGAAATCCGCACTCCCATGAATGGTGTGATCGGTATGGCGGAGCTGATCCTTGAAACCAATCTGAACGAAGATCAAAAGCTGTATGCTGACACCATTTCAAAATCTGGCGCGGCCCTGCTTACCATAATCAACGACATTCTCGATTTCTCAAAGATTGAAGCTGGCAAACTGAGTTTAGAGACGGCGCCTTTCGACTTGCAGGACGCGATGGAGGATGTGGTAACTCTCTTGTCTGCAAAAGCTATTGAAAAGTCAGTTGAGGTGTCTTTGCGTTATGACCCAAATCTCCCTAAAGTTTTTGACGGCGACGTAGGTCGACTTAGACAAGTCATAACCAATATTGCCGGAAATGCCGTTAAGTTCACGCTTGATGGATATGTTTTCATTGATGTCACCGGGATCGAGGGTCGCAATGGCTACAATTTGCGCATCGACGTGACCGATACCGGGATCGGTGTTCCCGAAGAAAAAATCAATCAGATATTCCATGAATTTGAACAGGTCGACAGTGCTCGCAACCGACAGTTTGAGGGGACAGGTCTGGGACTAGCGATTTCATCAAGGCTGATCGCGTTAATGGGTGGTAGGATATCGGTCACCTCAAAGCCGAATAGAGGATCGACATTTACTGTCGAAATCTCATTGCCAACCAGATCGGAGAAGATCGAACGAAGCAAAGATGGCACGGTAAAACTACAAGGCCGGCACGCATTGATAGTTGATGACTTGGAAATAAACCGAAGAATTGTCTCGGAACAATTGAGCTTTTGGAATATGACGTCGGTTGAGGCTTCTTCCGGTCCTGAAGCTCTGCAAATTCTTGAAAAGGCACCGGATGAGTTCGATCTGGTCATCCAAGACTATCAGATGCCGCACATGGATGGTGAGGAATTGGCCAACCAAATCCGGGCACTCTCAGGCTGTGAAAATACCCCTCTAATCGTCTTGTCTTCTGCGGATCAATCCATCGATGGGCGAACCCAATCCAATATGGGACGCTGCGAATGGCTGCTCAAACCGGTGCGTTCTGCGAGTTTGCAAAATGCAATCAGTCGAGCGCTCAAGCTACAGCCAATTACTGCCCCTGTTGCAAAGGTATCCAAACAGCCGAAAGATCACTGTCAAAAAATAACTATTCTTGTGGCGGAGGACAATAAAACCAATCAGCTTATTGTGAAATCCATGCTCAAGAACGAACCAATAACCATTTGCTTTGCCAACGATGGATTGGATGCAGTTGACAAATTTGCCAATAACAAACCCGACATGATCCTGATGGACATGTCGATGCCAAATATGGACGGACTAGAAGCCACACACGCTATTCGAAAGTTTGAAAGTAAAACGAATAGTGAAAGCTGTCCCATTATCGCCCTGACAGCGAACGCCATGAAGGATGATCAGAATCGATGCCTCGATGCTGGAATGGACGATTTCTTAACCAAGCCAATCAATAAATCCGAGCTATTGAGTGCGATTGATAAATGGTCTGAAATCAATTTTGGATCAGCACAGCACTGATTCACAAACCACCCATCGAAGCCGAGCCGAAAAGACTGAAAAGTATCTGAATGCGAACGGGCGGAGCCGGAGAGCTGGCGTATAATGGTTCAAGTTGCTGCGAAGGAAAGTCGATTAATTCACAAAAGGCCACTGACCCGTGGGTCGTGCGTCTGCCGGCGCTGCGGGGGGACTGGCCGGCCGGCCCTTGTTGCGCCCCGGCGGGGGCGCTGCTCCAGCGGCGCGGTCTTGCCGACGGTCCTGAGCCCGACGGTGGCGGGACTGCTGACTGTCATCGCCGGCGTTTGTCCGGCGGATCGGGTGTGGCGTTGGAGGCGTGCCGAAATTGATCGGTGTACTAGCGACCGAGCGGGCCGCGTTTTGCGCGGAACGATCCGAGGTCCGGGCCGGCGCCTGAGCCACCGGGGCACTGGGGTTGACACTGACGGCGCGAATGCGCTGCACGCTGCCTGTTGCAGCGTACTGGTTCAATGGTAGGTAACCACTGTGGAAATGCAGCTCAATATCCGCATTCATAGAGACCTGCTGATTCATCTCCTCGCGCCGATGAGACTGGGTAGTGTTTACAATCCCGATCGAGTTGCTCATCGATGCATTCACCGACCAAGGTCCGATGCCGGCCGATCCCCCAACGCTTGAAGTGTGTCGAAACTCGAACCGCCGTGCCCGGTTCTCCTCAGCGGCGGAATGTGCGTCTATGGAGAAATTCATTTCGGCCTTGATCTTGCCATGGTCAATCAACAGGCGATTGATACCAAGCGTCAGAAGCGAAGCGATGACCTTTTGCCGTTTACGTGACAGATATCCAACGTTGTCAACACCGGGCATGGCATTCGACTGGCCATTTGGAGGCGAAATCGTCGCAGGTGGGGCTCTGTAGCCGTCGTCACAATCGACCGGCGCCGCCTGACCGCTGACGTTTCCGGGCGCTCCGGTGGCCGGCTGTTCGGCAGGATGCGGGGGCTGTGCAGGCGCCATCGGTGCGGCACCTCCTTTGTGCATAAATCCTTGAGGTTGTTGCATTTGGATAAGTTCTTCTGCTGAGGCGCCGGCCGCGACAGGGAACTGGCCGGTCTGGTGTGGTGAAAGAGCCGCTGCAACGCCGGGCACGGGCAGATCGCCCGGCCATGCGACTGGCATCGGCTGTCTTGAAAGCACGACTTTTCCCGTGACGCCGGGACGGGCGGAAAATCCAAAACGGTTTTGCAAACCGGCGTCGGTAAACCCGGTTGCGTCGACGTAGACCGATCGGCTTTCCGGTCTGAGCACGGCCAGTGGCTGGCCGCCTTCCGGCTGGTCGAACAGAGCCGCGCCTGCAAAGATGCGTCGTGCGCCCGCTATTGCGAGCAGAGCAGAAGGCGGCACATGAATAACCGCATCGCCATCCGGCACTGCAAACCGGCTGGCAAAACGCAGGAAATTTTTGGCGGTACGACGGTCGGCCTGATCTGGCTCAAACAGCGCGGGGTGGTTGGTTAGCACAAGGTCTGCCCAGTGACACGCCGTTCGCGACCTGACTTCGACGCCGATCCGATAGGACAGCGACGGGCGAAGGTCACTTTTGGTCATCCGGGTGGGTTTGAGAGTAAATGTCATGTCTCCCCTCCGGATTGATCTGGTCTGTCATCATCCTTTTCCATCAGGAGCGTTCTGAGGACACCGGACAGGGCACTGAGGCCGTTAAAGCTTTCCGGCAGCACGATGCGGCCAGGTTTTCCGGGATCCGCTTTCCAGACTGTTCCGCGCAGATTTACGAAACTGTCTGATTCCGACCGCAGATGGGGCTGATACCAGACGGAGACGAGAAATCGTCCGTTTCTGAAACCGGAGTTTAAGCTTTCTTTCGACATAGCGGCACTATGGGCGCAACACTCTCAGACAACTCTCACATCAGTCTCACAGAGGCCTCACATCTGCGATTTGGCGCCAAAGCGTAGCTTCCCTCAGCGTTGCTGAAAGTCTCAGCAGAACAGCGAAGCTGGGCACAAAGCCACGTGATACTGAACCACTACCGGCTGGCACCGATAGAATTGGCGATGTTCTGTTCGAGCTACTGAAGTATGATGTTTTCTGTGGGGGCGCCGTTGGATGTTGAGAAATGCCCGCTCCTCCAGCAAGCGCCTCCCCAATAGAGTTTGAGCAGATGTGAGA
Organism: uncultured Alphaproteobacteria bacterium; assembly: GCA_963796445.1. GTDB lineage: Bacteria > Pseudomonadota > Alphaproteobacteria > Rhodobacterales > Rhodobacteraceae > Roseobacter. The sequence continues at coordinate 15,909 of CAWCLQ010000009.1, forward strand.
ACTTACGTTGCACCTTTTGGGGGAATAGCCTTATCATCAGCCGCACCAAGTCGCTGATCGCAAACCTTGGCCACCGACAAGAACGCCGCCGCTGCCAGGGTCATGCGAAATGCAGGATGTTGGTTCCTCTTCTTGCCGCCGTACTCCCCCGACCACAACCCGAGCGAAATGGCATTGTCCAAACTCAAAGCCCACCTATGCCGGACCGGCCGCGCGCCTTCACGGACATGTTCACAGCCATTGCAGACATCTGCGACCCGTACTCCGCGAAAGAGTGCTGGAACTACTGCACTGCTGCCGGATATTTCTCAGGGTGAAGGCGGAATGCTTTAAAACACGGTTGGCACGCAGGCACCCCGCGTGGTCAGTTGGTCAGATAATGTGGTTCTGTGACAACCTGAGAGGTCGTCCTAACGCAACAGAGAATCCCGGGCGGCGTTTATATAATCCAATGCGGTCTGAGCCGACCTGAGTGAGGGGCGCCGGATCAGCGCCTCGCCCTTTTCGGTGCTGCAGGGCCATTGTCAGGCATGGTATTTCACGTTCTGCCTGGCGACGGCCGATTTTCAGCGCGTCGACGGCCGCTGCGGTTTCCGGCCCCGGCTCGACATCCATACTGGCTTTGAGAACCTTTTTCATAACGGCATAGTGCCGTAAGACGCGCCTGCGTATCATGGCGTTCGCTGTGCATTTCAATTATCTGCCTATGTCCAATTTCCAGTGTTGGGTCCAGCGCCAGCATCCGTTCCGCCAGTTCGGTCACCCGTCCCCATCTGTTGCGCGCACGCAGATAACGATCAGGGCCTCAATGATCATTATAACAGCGGAACGAAGAGATTCCCGCGTGATGATTGACCAGTGATCGGTGGCGTGAGGTAGAAATTCAGTGTGACAGCTCTGAACGATGGCCATGCAGTCGTAAACCTCGTCCTGAGTCGAAATACCGCTGCGCATCACCATACGCGCCAGGCGTCCGATCTCGGCAAGGTCGCTCTCCTCGCCGGACTTGTCCTCATAAACGAGAAAATCCCGATGGTTGCGGAATACGTCCTTTTCCCCTCCGGCCTGCTTGACCAGCTTGCGCAGCCGCCAGAGCATTGTGTCAAGCCGGTCGCGGGCACGATCCGGGCGGTCTCCCTCCCATACAATGTCCTCAATCCGGTTCCGCGGGGTACCGGACGGCCCTCATTAAGGATTGGTACAGCAGACAACGTGCACAGTCTGCCCGACGGTACGTTTGCGGACCCACGAAGCCCAGATACACGGCATCCATCCAGAAAAACCCAGCGCATATGCCTCCCCAAATGGCTTTTCGCCCGCCAACCGGTTGCACAAACTGTGGGCAAAAAACTATGCGCACTAAGGAAAACAATATAAATATATTCTAGTAATAAGTGCACTTTGTCATTGATTCAGTGAATTGGCACGTCTGGCAGTTGGAACTACGTCAGCGAAAATCCGCCTTGCCGGGTGCTACCGGATGCCAGGCTCGAGCGGATTAATCGATGCGCCTATACATCATAACCGCCAGGCGAATGATCCCCCGGCTGCTCTGAAAGTACTTGAAGGGGTCTTCATGAGCAAAGGTTACAAAACTGCCCAGCCTGCCTTAAGCCAAATCCTTCTGACAAGACCGGCGCATACTAACCGCATTAATCCTTTGTTGATGGCCACAAACATGGAATGATACCTCCAGCAACTTTCAAATGGCGGCTACCGACCTTGCGGCGCAAAGGAGTCCGATATTAACGAGAACATTCATGTGCGACCTCCGGGCCGGGCCAAGATTTACGGGTCGATCCTCGAAACCATCTGCGATACGCCACTGGTGCGGATCAACCGGATGGCTGAGGGTCTAGAGGCGGAGGTTCTTGCGAAGCTAGAGTTCTTCAATCCCTTCGCGAGTGTGAAGGACAGGATCGCGGTCGCTATGCTCGACAGGCTGGAGGCAAACGAAGCGCTTGTTCCCGACGTTGTGATTGTGGAGCCGACGGCTGGAAATACGGGCATCAGCCTCGCCGCAGCCTGTGCGGCGCGCGGCCTTCGCTGCATTCTGGTTATGCCGGAAGGATTTTCGACGGAACGCGAAAAAATGATGCGGTTTCTCGGAGCAGAGTTGATCCTAACGCCAGCCGAGCAGGGGATCGGCGGTGCAATTGAGTGCGCGATGCAAATAGTGGCGGATACGGAAGGTGCCGTCATGCCTTGGCAGTACGGCAACCCGGCCAATGCCGAAATTCACAGGCGCACAACTGCAGAAGAGATATGGAACGATACTGCCGGCCGGGTTGACGCGGTCGTTCTGGGCGTTGGTACGGGAGGTACGCTTACCGGCGTAGGCGAGGTGCTCAAAGCGAAGAACCCGGAGATCCGGGTCATCGCCGTGGAACCCGCACTCAGCGCTATCCTCTCGGGAGGGGAAGCCTTCCCCCATGGCATACAGGGCCTTGGAACAGGATTTGTGCCGGAAGTACTGAATACCGACATCATAGACGAAGTCATGACAATCCGCGAGGTAGACGCGCTCAGAACCGCCCGCGAACTGGCTCTTCAGGAGGGCATACCAGCAGGCATCTCCTCGGGAGCAGCATTGAATTGCGCTCTCCGCCTTGCCTCGCGCCACGACATGCGAGGATCCAGGATTGTCACGCTTCTACCAAGCTCTGCAGAGCGGTATATCACGACGCATCTTTTCGATGGCATATAACGCCAATGTGAAAAGCCCTGGCCGCACATAACCGGCGTCCAAGTTGCCATAACCCTGGGATATTACTTGGCTAGTCGCGCCAACAATTCCTCGATATGCATTTTCCGTGCGATTGTTTTTCCCAGCTCGGCCTTGAGGTGCGATACGAGAGCCTCGCTCTCCTCACGTGTCATCTTGCTGAAATCAATATCCGGCGATGGTAGAAAACCCATGTCCATCTCCCAAGTGTTGCCAATGGGTTACCGTAGACGAAGGGCCTGAGTTATGCAACCGTTTTGAAAGTTGAGCGCCTCTACAGGGCAAGGGCCGCATCGTCGCCGGAACCGATCGCGACAATACTCGCCACGAATTCTTCAACAAATGTCTCTGCGTTCTCCTGAGAGAAAAGGCTGGTCTTGAACTGAAATGAACCGATGACCTCACCATCAACCAGTTTGAGTAGGAACAGCAGCTTTGTGTTTCCCATCGGCAATGGCATCTCGAAAGATTGATCGTGTTCCATCCTGTATAGTGAAAGTCCTGCGCCGGAAATCTCCGGCTCGAAGTGTTCTACAAGACTCAGATAGACATCCGAAAGCGCGGCGGCTGCGGCCTGGTCGGCCGCGCCCAGATCGTCCAATACGATCTCGAATGGCAGCTCTTGATGGGCATCGGCGTCAAGAACGGCACTTCGAACGGCAGAAAGCGTCGCGTCGAATCCTTGCGCCGCGGCGTTCGTCCGGATACAGGCATTATTCGCAATTAGACCCATCACGTCTCTTGTTGCGGGTCGAGAGCGATTAGCCATAGGAATGACAATGCCTATGTCGCTGCGACGGACTTTCTGATGAAGAAAAACTTTCGTTGCTGCGAGCAGTCCCATGAAAAGCGTCGCTCCTGCCGCCTTGGACCGTCGGACAAGGCCGTCGACGATGTCTTGCCCAATGGCGAAGTTGGCGCGGCCCATGGTGAAGCCCAGCCCGGTTGCGGTGAATCCATCTCGCTTCGGGAAGATCGAACTCAGGCCCGCAAGACGCTCCATCCAGTATGTACGCTGGTCTGCCGCCCCATTCCCTTCGGACCATCGACGTTGCCAGTCAGCGAATTCCGCGAACTGGCAAGTCGGGTCGGATCGGGACAACGGACGGTTCGCCACGAGGTCTTCATAGTGTTGAAAAACCTCTTCAATGAAGGTCCTGATGGTCCAGGCATCCATCGCGATGTGATGAAAAATTAGAACCAATGCATGGCTTTCCTTGTCGAACTTAAGCAGGCGTGTCCGCAGCGGGGCCGATCTGGTCGGGTCCGTCACGTCCCAGATTTCGTTTTCCAGTGCGTCGTTGATGAAACTCTCGCGCGACAGAATTGAGGCCCAGCACCAGTCTTCGACGGTGAGACGCAGGTTGACGGCGGCAGTTGGGATCACTGTCCATTTGCCCGCGACCTTGCGATAGATCGTCCTGAAGACTTCATGCCTTGCTATCAGCATTCGAAGCGCTTTTTCGAATGCCATGGGATCGAATTGTCCAGATATGAAGTAGACGATGGGCACCATATGGGTGGGAAGGCCCGGCATGGCCGCTTCGAGCGACAATATCCTTTCTTGCGAGATTGAAACCGTTTTCTGCATGGTGCCTTTTGGCGCATTGCGAATCCGGAACAGGGCTGCTTGCGGCACCGTCTCGCGCAGCGCTTTGGCGAGGGATCGGGGTGTTGGCGCATCGAACAGCGCGCGCAAGGTCAGCTTGACGTCGAAGTCTTCGGCAATGCGCATGGCGACCTCGACGCCCATCAGGGAATCTCCACCGAGATGAAAGAAGTCATCGGTTGCGCCGATTTTAGACAAACCGAACACCTCTCGCCATATCTCGATGATCGCAGCTTCCTCGATAGTGGCGGATGGTTCGGCGGCAGGTGCCGGTGCGCGAAAGCTTTCCGCCAAAAGGGCTCGTTGGATCTTACCGGTAAAGGTTTTCGGCAGCAAAGCGAGCTGGATGACGCGGCGCGGCACTTCTGCTTCCGACAAGTCTCCGGAGGCAAGCGCAAAGGCACGAAGTTCGGCTTCGTTGATCTCCGCGTCCTTCGCCGCGACCACTGCGACCGCGACGTCTTCTCCAAGCCGTTCGTGTGGCAGGCCGAAAGCAGCTGCTTCAGCGACAGAATGATGACGGGTGAGTACCGCCTCGATCTTCCCCGGCAGGATTTTAGCGCCGCCGCGATTGATCACCTCCTTCAACCGGCCAACGATGTAAAGGAAGCCGTCGTCATCTAAACGCCCCAGGTCACCCGTGCGAAACCATCCATCCTTTGTAAACGCCTCGGCAGATGCCACTTGATCATCGTAGCCGAGGGTCATGTTCGGCCCGCGTAGGGCTATCTCGCCAACCAGGTTTGCAGCGAGGGGTGCGTCGTTCTCGTCCAGAACTACTATTTCAGGACCTGCTGCCTTGCCAACCGAACCGGGCTTGCGCGACCAGTCTTCAAGGGGGGTTGAAGCGATCTGCGAGGCGGCTTCCGTCATGCCGTAGGTTTCTATCACAGGCACGCCGAATAGATCGGACAGTGCTTTAAATCGCGCGGCAGGCAAAGGTGCGGAGGCCGAACGGACCAGCCGTAACCTATGCCCTTGCAGCGCCATCCGATGTTTCGGTGCAGCGTCCAGAATGGCCTGATGGATCGCCGGTACAGCGGTCAGCCAGGTCGGGCGAAAGCGCGCCAGATGCTCGAAGAATGTATCAGTGGAAAACGCCCGCATCATGATAATGCATCCGCCGGCGTAGAGCGTTGCCATCAGTCCCGAGATAAGCCCGTGGGCATGGTGGACCGGAAGCACGCCAATCAGGCGATCCGCTTCCGTCAGCATGAGTGCTGCGCCAGTGTTGTGCGCCGAATTGGCGATGTTGCGATGAGTGAGCGGCACCACCTTGGGTCTCGAGGTTGTGCCAGAGGTGGCAAGAACAAAAGCGGTATCATCCAAACCGGCAACTTGTTCCGGCGCGCCCGTCGCAACCCTCGTGCTTGCTGAGACCAGATCAAATGTCCCTGCGCCGCATTCTGTTGTCGCAACAAGGTTCAAAAGAGGCAGACCGAGCGCTTCTGCAGCCTCTCGTGCGGAAAACGAGTTCTTCGGCGCGACCAGTGCATCGATGCGAAGATGAATAAGCATTTCGCGCCATTCCGTCCTGCCGAGAGCCGGATTTATCGGAGCGCAGGCCGCAGTTGCGGCGATGACAGTCACGGCAGCCGCGAACTCGGGACCGGGAGATGCTGTCACCGCGATCCGTGAATGCGCACCGAACCCTAAGGCGGCAAGCTTTGCGCGCGTTCGCTCGTAAAGTTCATACAGGGCTAGATTGCTCAAAGCCTCCATTCCATCTGCTTCGATCACAGGCGAATGAGGCGCCCTGACCGAACGTTCTGCAATCAGCGCATGAAGCGGCAGGAGGGCGGTCGCCTCGTCAGAGCGTTCAACATCGGAGCGTATTGGCATGAATAAACGGTCAAAAAAAAATTGATGCGGCCAAACTGACCGATATGCGCTGACAGGGCCAGCGAAAACTTGACTATCTCTAAGCTAGAAGCCCCAATGCGTTCAGAGGAGATAGGGTGCGGTTCTCGCGCAATGACTGCATAGAGAGAATTGAGTTTCGTCAAAACCACGGGAGTAAGATGCCGGGATGTTATCAGGGAAAACATCGGAAATTGGTCAGAAAGCAAAGAGCGAACTTCGCCAGTTGACAGTGATGTTCTGCGATCTTGTTGAACTCCACGCAATTGTCCACTCAGCTGGATCCCGAAGACATGCGGGACCTGCTGTTGCGCTACCGTGAAATCTGTGCGGGCGAGGTGAAGGCTTCCGGAGGTTTCGTCGCTAAATATCTTGGGGATGGAATCGTCTCCTATTTCGGCTATCCACAAGCCTTTGAGAGCGATGTCGGAAATTGTTTGCGCTCGGCGCAGTCGATCATGCGGGAACTGGATCGGTTCAACGACCAGCGGATGCGTGCCAGGATAGGCGTTGCAACCGGTGACGTCGTCGTCGGAGACTTAGTTGCCGGACATACCACAGAACACGATATAGCCATCGGTCCGACGCCCAATCTCGCCGCTCGTCTGGTGTCGCTCGGTCAGCCGGGGGAAATCATCGCCTCGGGCGAGACCAGAAAACTTGCCGGGGATCAATTCCAATACGAGAAGATGGCGGACAACGATCTAAAGGGGTTCGCGGAGCCTACGACAGCCTGGCGTGTTACGAAGGCCGCGAACTTTGATATGCTGTCTCCGGCCGTTCGGAAACGCGGACACAGTGTACCTCTGATCGGTCGCGAGAAGGAAATGGAAAAACTCGCAAGCCTTTGGCGCCAGGCGCGCGCGGGCCAGGGGCAGGCGGTTCTGATAACGGGCGAGGCCGGGATCGGAAAGTCCCGTCTCGCTAGTGATTTCTGCGATGAGCTTACACGCGGAGACGATGCTCCGGGGCTGGTTAGACTGTATTGCTCCGATATCGGTCGGAACTCGCCATTCCGCCCTATTGCGAGCGATATTCTCACCATGTCCAAATTGACAGGAGACATGTCCGAAGCAGAAGCTGTTCGGCAGATTGGCGCCTACCTCAAGGAAGCGACCAGTGCGTCGGAGACGGAGGTATCGCTACTGCGCGAGTTTCTATCGCTCAACCGTGTCAGACGGTCGGTTTCTGTGAACGAGGCGAACATGGCGCGAATACTTGACCTTCTAGAGCGCTACCTGACCCGCATGTCGCATAACCAGCCTGCTATTCTTGTGATCGAGGATATTCACTGGTCGGATTCCGCGACCTTAGAATTGCTGGAGCGCCTGCTGTTGGAGCGGCTCGGAATCCTGCCGCTTCTTGTCATCCTGACAGCCCGTGCGGAGTTTCTGCCAAACTGGCCAAACGCCAGGCCCATCTCGTCCATCGAGGTAGGGCCGCTAAGCAAGGCGGAGTCTGCTCGGTTTCTGGACCATATCGAGGCGGCGGCCTCTTTGCCGGAAGACATTCGCCGCCAAGTCATCGAACATAGCAACGCCAATCCGCTGTTTCTGGAAGAAATATGTAAGGCCACAAGCGAAAACCTGTCGCGCTTGGTCCGCGATCCTGTTTCCCGCAAGCGAGCAGGCGGCTCCCATCCGGTCTCCCGCGTGCCGATATCTCTGGCCAGTTTGCTGATGGCGCGTTTGGATCGGCTCGGCGCAGTGAAGGAGGTAGCACAGGTTGCCTCCGTCGTTGGTCAGGTGTTTTCCGCTAACACTCTATCCCGACTCTGCTCGAAATCCGCGCGCGAACTCGACGAAGCGCTCGCGCAACTGATAAGCGCTGATTTGATCATCCGCCGCGAAAAGACGGTCGAACCAAACTACGTCTTCAAGCACGCACTGACGCGGGACGCCGCCTACTTCAGCATGCTGCGAAAGGAACGCGTGCGACTTCACGCGCGTCTGGCAGAGACGATGGAGCATGAGTTGGCAGACAGTCCGGAAAGCCAGCCCGAGCTGATAGCGCGCCACTATGAGCTCGGCGGGCTGCCGGATAAGGCGATCGAAAACTGGCGGCTGGCTGGCGATCTGGCGCGCGACCGCAGCGCGAACTCGGATGCGATCATTCACTTCACCAGTGCGATAGAACTTCTGGACGAAATGCCCAAGGAGAAAACAAGGGACGAGACTGAGATCGAGCTTCGCACCAAACTGGCGCTCGCTTTGACCGCCGTCCACGGTGCGGGCTCCGAAGAGGTCGGCTACAATTATTCTAGGTCGCGGTCTTTGAGCGCCTATAAGGCTGATTCGGAAAAGCATTTTCCGATCATGATCGGCGTCTGGAGCAACAGCTTCATGGGCGGCGATCTGAACGATGCGCATTCTGTCACCGAGGAAATCATGCAGATCGCTGACAGCAAGGACGATGCCTCCTATGCGTTGGAAGCCAATCGTGTCCGCGGAATGACGTTGTTTTACCGTGGCAATTTCAGCGGAGCTCTAACTCATATTGCCAGGACGTTGGACCTCTATGATCCGCATCATCATCAGCGGCACGCGCTTCGTTTCGGCCTTGACCCGCTGGTTTGTTGCAAGGCCTATCTCTCCTATGCGCAGCTTTTTCTCGGCTATACGAAAGAGGCGATCGCGACCTCAGAACAGTCCGTAGCGGAAGCCAAACGCACTGGGCACCCTTACAGTCAGGCCTTCGCGCTTGCTTTTGCGGCCTTGGTGCGCGTGAACCTTGAAATGCCGCGAGAGGCTGGACGTCTCGCGCAGGAGACGATCGATTGTGCTGGTAAAAGTGACATCCAGTTCTTCGCCAAACAGCAGGAAGTGGTTAAGGCTTGGGCGCACACGCTGAACGACCCGAGTGCTATCGCCGAAATGGCGAGCCGGGCAGACGCTTTCCTGACGTCGCACACCAGCATTGGTGCGACGCGCGTGATGTGCATGATGGCCGATGTAAGTCTGCGTCACGGCCGGCCGTCAGATGCGCAGACGATGTTGACCCGCGCTTTGGATAAAGCGAAACACAAAGGCGAAACCTATTATCTAGCGGAAATCTACCGTTTGCAGGCGGAACTCCTCTGGGCGAAGCAAGAGTGCGAAGGCACGGGCGCGATCTGCGCCTATCTCGAGAGAGCAATTGATACAGCCGAAGAACAAAAGGCCGCGATCTGGATACGACGGACAATGCAAAGCGCGCATCGCTTGCATGGATTAATCGCAGGTCATGAAACCGCATTCTCCGCCTCATTCCCGGATTTGAACACCTTCACCGCCGACGAGGCCGATTTGTCGAAACGTGTCGCATATTGCCGGCGTCTTATAGATATTATGAGAGGCTTAACCCTTACCTGATCAGTGGCTGTTCGCCACCCTTCAGGAACACAAGATGATCCTGAAGGCGCTCGGGGCATTGCCAGAAGAAACCAGCTTGAGCCGGGCAGGGTGGACTTGTCGCCTTGTGGGATGACCAGTTCTGATCGATTTCGCTATTTTAAAACGAGCCGTCAGATAATCCGCCCGGCGGTTATGCTGTACGTGCGGTTTATCACAACGTGACGAGAGTCCGAGTTGCGGACATAGCAGACTTTTGGCTATGAGGCCGAACGACTTAGGACGGCCCAAATCGGTGGAACGTAGCTTGGCTTTCAAAGGCGCATTAACCTGTCTGCATTCGCCAATCGAAACCAAAGCACTCATGAGTGCACTGAAACACATCTATTCCGTGCCACTACGACAGATTGTGCGCACCCGGGAATATAGGTACGACCGCTCGACTTTCTACATGTCTTTGTGACAAGGCTCACGAAAAGCGGGTGGTGGAAATCAGATCCACATACGCCAGTCTCAGCTTTCATTCGTGCTTGGTTGACGGATTGTCGACCTGATGGTCTCTTATTTCGCAACTTCGATTAGGGTATAGCTGACTGAGGGATCAAAGCAGTCATCAAGCAATACGGATGAGTCCGCGACATTATTTTGCTGATCGTGGAGAACATACGCGTGGACCACCTGCCCAAAGTTCGACATCAAAGTGAGCGATAGAAGTTTATGCATAAACATCACGCTTTGCCCAACTTCTGCATCGGGAAAGACAAGTTTGATTTCTGTTTCAGACATATTGTCAAAGCAGACCGGGGCAGCGGTGTATTTTTGTCGGAGTTTCAGTTCATCGCCGGGAATAAAATCGGCAGCGCTGGTGAGGTTTTCGCCATGGGCAGTTCCGAAAGTAACGACCAGAGAGGCCAGCAAGACAAGATACCCTGACAGGGACGGCGAGACAGATGTAGCTGAGACGTAGGCCGATTTTTCATCGTGGGCGTCTATCTCTTGATATGCTATTTTCATCTTTTGCATGGTCCGGGTTTCCCAACTTTTAAACCATCTACCTGAGCTCTTCTGTTAAGCGGCGCAGGCAGCCCCCAAATCGCTCATAAGTTCTACTTTGAAGGCTTCGCTTTCGTTTGAAGAAATATTTTTGGAGCGTTCGGGCCATACAATATGCAGCCTCTCACTGCGTCTTTCGATGCCCACGCCTGCCTTTTTGGCAGCTCTATATAAATTTTCCATGACTTGGTACTTGGACCAAAAGGTTTCCGCCTTGAATTGCTCAATCGTTAAACCTTCGCACAACGCATCTATCACGTCCGCAGCGACAGTACCTTGATCTGGAAGCCGAAGCTCCGTGTACTGCTTTGTTGGCGAGACAAGCTTGCGGTCAGAATTACAGTTCTGAAGGGCTTCAATGCGACGTGATATTGCGTGTTCCAAGGTCATTTAGCTCATCCTCATTTTAGTTGGTTAACAGACTTATTTTTTACAATCAGACAGCGGCCACAAACCCACGTGGATAACTCGTTATTTACCTTTTGAAATCAAACTGTCGTTCGATAAACTCACTTTTAATTGATCCCTGGCGCTCCGAACAATTCGCTAAAATTCTACTTTAAGAACCTAAATCATTACCATTGATGGATGATTTATGTGCCAACCAAATAAGATGCGAGAGGTGGCTTTAAGATACTGAAAACAATAAGAATAACTTGGCTGATATTCTGCTCTTGATATGCGCCATAAACTGGTCACAAACCGACCAAACTACTGCATTAAAATTACCTTTGATTTTGCACATTTTTAAGCTGCCAAGAGTGTCCGCTTTGGGCGCGATGCAGTCATTTGACTGATTTTCTTTGATGACCGGTTTGTCGCGTTAAGTAGTCATTGGTGTTGCCCAAGCACTTGGGTGGGCATCTGGTTTCCGGTCTAAAGTGAAAGGGACCGGTGGCGTTTATCAAATTTTTACATGGGCAAAATGAAGAATAAATGTTGATGCCCCAAGTGTTCCTTCTTGAGCGATGAGAGCACATAAAGCGCGGATTTATCGCCCGTGCGACACGGAATTTTTCAAGGTCTGCCCCGCACGCTATGGATAGGATGGACGGCATACCAATAAATAATGGCGGATTTAATAGGGGGCGAAAAGTTCTATAAAGCCATCAAGTATATGATATTATTTGTATAAATTTAGATTAATGGCGGTAGTGTCAGACCAATTCGAACCAGTCTCAGTTGGCCGCCAAATACCGGAACTTAGCAGGAACAGAGCTGACGCCACTCGGCAAGGGCTGCGCTTCGGTTGAGTTTGAAATTGTTTCGTGAGTAGAGACTGCGTTCCTGATTAAAGTGATTGTAGACTGAGGCTTGAACGGAGGCGAACTCCTGCAGACTTCGCATCCGCCGAAAGCGAAGCATGGCCCTCTCGCGTCGTCGAAACGGCAAATGTGAATTCTCTGCTCTATTGTTCATCCAGAGATCTTTTTCTTGCCTGCGCGCTGCGCCGATTTCCTTCAGCGCCGCTCCGTACGAAGGCAGCCGGTCCGTGACGAATACCTCCGGTCGACCATTCTTACGCATTGCCGTCGTTAGGAATTTCAATGCGGCCTTCTTGTCGCGCGTCTTCGTCACAAAGCTTTCTAGATCTTCGCCATGCCAGCGCCAGCGACTGGATTTGATACCCTCGATCCGCCGTTTCCGGATCTCACGGGCGAACATTGGCCCGAAGCGATGTCACCAAAATCGAACGGCTTCATGGCTTACGTTAACGCCGCGTTCGTGCAGAAGATTCTCGAGATTGCGAAGTGAAAGAGGAAACGTCCGCTGCTTGAAAAAGCAATCATTGAGAACCAAGTTTCGGTTTTCCAGTCGTAAACGGCAGCTTCGCGCAGTATTACAGATACCCAACAAAATCCAGCGTAGGTCCGTTCCAAGCCCGGAGCAGACGTACATACGGCGCGCGCCGTCGCACCTGATCTGCGAAAAGTACCGAAGCTGTTACGTGATTGATTTTTCACTCAGCGTGGTTAGAGCGGATGTTCGACCAAAAGCCGGTCTATTAACTTACCTAGTAATTGGGTTCGGCTCTTAACGTCAGCTTTTCGATAGATTGAATTGTTCTGTGACTTGATTGTGCCAGGGCTCGTGTTGCGCAACTCAGCTATTTCACTGACAGTCATACCTTTCACAGTAAGCAACGCGACATCCTTTTCAGCATCGCTCAAGTGCCATCTGTCAAACTGCACGTTGAGCATTTCAAAAAACTCACCCTGAGCGGACCTCAATAGCCTTTCAATCTCCTCTCGGCTTTTTTGAGAGAACTGGTAGCTGCGCCAAATAAGAAAACCACCGATGACAAAACCAAAAAAGGTGCAAAGTGCTATGATCTCGTGAACAAGCCAACTGGCGGAGAACAAATAATACCCTGTAATCTCGCCGATTAATTCGGAGAGAAAAGCCAATGCAGAAGCGATATATAACGCCACTCCTGCATTGAACTTTTTATCTGTTCCTTGATTATCGCTCAAAGCTAAAGCCTTGAGCCGAAGTTTTTGGAAACGGTTTAGTCATCGCCTTCACTATCGCTATCGCTATCGCTGTCGCTGTCGCCTTCACCGTCGCTATCGCTATCACTGTCACCTTCACTGTCGCTATCGCCGCCACTGTCGCTATCGCCATCGCTATCGCCATCGCCTTCACCGTCGCTATCGCCATCGCTATCGCTATCGCTGTCGCCATCGCCTTCACCGTCGCTATCGCCGTCGCTATCCCGTCGCTTTCACCGTCGCTATCGCTGTCGTCATTTTCGTCGTCATCATTTTCATCGTCGTCGTTTTCATCATCATCAACATCATCGTCGAAATCGTCGTCTTCATCGTCCCCTTCATCATCCGTCTCGGACCTGTCGCGTACGACAGTGCCATCTTTGCCAAGAACAATTTCACGTTCGATACCAGGGCCCGTTGCTTCAAAGCGCGTGTTGCCGAACAGCGTGCGACTGATCTCAATGCGCTTGAAACCTTGCTGCGTCAATTCTTCAACAACCTGATCCCTTGTTGTTTGAGACAATGCAGTAGCTCGCCATCAAGGCAAATGACGTGCTTATCAGGATAGTTTTCGCTCTCATTGTATTTCCTCACTTTTTGATATTGTCCGAGACAAGCACGTAAAAGACTATCTAGGGAATATAACTTTGGATGAAATTGACTGAAATCATCCAAAGAGGCATTGGCAGCAATAATTCTTTTCCCGATACAGGAAAGGCCACAGTCGAAGGTCTAGGGCCCCGGGCTAGATCGCGGAAAGACCATAAAAACATGACTGTAACGCCAATTTGCGAACACTTCGGGGCTCAGCAAAGAACCAAAAGAGCCTGAACATGATAGAACAGACAAAATACCAGAAACTTTTCTCCACCCCGTTTATTCGGTTCAAAGTACCAGATTGCGCGGTTCTAAACGCAGCACTTCTGATGGAAGCAGAGCAAATGCGTGCAAAAAGTACTGGTGTTGCAAAATCCAATCGTGGCGGGTGGCACTCGGAAGGCAATTTGTTCGAGAGCAATGCCCCCAGCATACAAAGAGTGCGAGACGCGGCAAAGGATGCAGTTTTCCAACTCTCACGAAAGGTCAACGCCGACTTCAACCCTGAAGAGTTCAACCTGAAACTCTTCGCATGGATGAACGCAAATCCAACTGGCGGCTACAATGCGCCTCACACGCATCCCGGTGCACATTGGTCGGGTGTTTACTACGTCGCTCAACCAAACGTCGATAAAGGGTCGTCAGGTATGATCGAGTTCATCGATCCCCGTTCTGATCTGCAACATTGGAAAATTCTTGGCGCGAGCGCCTTTCAACAAAAGCGGAGCTTTCGACCTGCTGTTGGTGAGGTGATAGTGTTTCCGTCCTACCTAATGCACTGGGTTCACCCCAATCAGAGCGATGAAGAAAGAGTAACTATAGCCTTTAACGCTACATTTCGCCGCCCGAAAAAGAGCTAATCAACACTTTCTGCAATAAATCGGGTGGCTGCTCTGTCCGCAACTCGGTCATTGCTTATTTTTCGGCAAAGGTCGGCTTCTTTAGAAAGCGGTCTATAATTTAGTATCTGGCTCACTTCAGGGCTTTCAAAAAGGGGTGTCGTTAATCCGTAAAGAAACCGAATTTTTCAGAGATTAAGTGCGCTCACCCATGGTTGCTACGGTATTCCATGTCAGCCAGTTCATCGATTAGCCGATGATAAGTCCGCTAATGCATTCCCTTCGGCTTGATGCCTTCCATCAGGTCTGGGTCATGCGCCCAGCCCAACCGCTCTTTAGTTGATAGCAATGCCGGCACGCGAATATCCGACCGCCATACAATTTCGCCTCCCGCACCCTTGCGCTGGGCTAGCGAACCACTCGCGATAGCCACCGTAGTGACATGGTTGAGAAAGCAAGCGCGCCGGGTCATCGTGGCTCTCCCATTCGTCGCCGTAGTTCTTGCTGCGATAGTTCAACCTGACTTGCCCGTGTTCGGCCCGTCCGTCGATACTGGAGACCTTCTCGCCGTCAACCGTTGTCATCATTTGTCATGTTCCGACGATCGGAACGCAGATCCGGGTCGACTCCGGCGGAGTAATGCGAACCTTCCATTCCAACTTGAGATGGGCCATCATTGAATTGAGTGCGGCGAACAGCAGACCCAAAGAAGCAGGCGATGGCGTGACGATCATGAAAACCAAACGGGATGACCATCAAAGAAGAAAGAAGTCTTGGGGGCTGTTGCTGATCGCCGCATTGAGCCTCGGTGGGCCACTTTATGCAAAAGAGGTCAGCGCGCCATCCGTCGTGCGCGCGCAAGAACAAGCGACTTTGTCAACTTTGATACCCGGACGTATCATCAGCATGCCTTTCGAGACGGGGGAGAGCTTCCTTAAAGGTGACGTTCTTTTGGAAATTGATTGTGCGATCTACCGTTCACACGCGGCCGCTGCTCAGGCCGAAAGGCTGGCTGCTGTGGCACAGGTCGAAGCGCGCGAAAATCTCTTTCGAAGAGGCGGAATTGGACAACTCGAGGTTGACGTTGCGAAAGCTGAAGCTGCCGCAGCAACTGCACAGGCTCATACCGCAGATATTCGGGTTGGATATTGCCAAGTTCGTGCACCCTATGTCGGGCGCGTGGTTGAGCATGTGGTTAACAGCTTTGAGTTTGTCGAGCCAGGTCAGCCCGTTTTGTCGATCGTTTCGACTGGAGAGCCCGATCTTGAGATCATTGCTCCCGCCGAGTGGCTGCGTTGGATCACGCCTGGAACAAAGGGTGTTTTGCGTCTCGAAGCGACGCAACGAGAAGTGGGTGTTTCAGTTACATCAATAGGTGCAACTGTCGATCCGGTGAGCCGAACCGTTAAGCTAAAGGCATCATTTGAAGAGGGCACAAACGACCTACTGCCGGGATTGTCGGGTTTAGTTTCGCTGGAGCAACCTTGATGAACCGGCAAATCGGCGAGGGGGCACAAAAGCCCAACCCTTCTTCCGTTCATGCCGACCAAGGCAAAGTGCAAACGGACGCCATGCTGCGCCTGCTTCAGCTTGAAGCGGACATCCGCAGCGTGGAAACTGAGCACGAATTGCTTTTCCATATGGCGAATGAGAGCCGCAATGTTCTTGCTTTCCGACAGGCGTTTGTCCTGCGCCGGCGTCGTCGGTGGCGGCTGGCTGTGGTTTCCTCTGTCAGTACATTCGACCGCAACGCGCCGCTCAATCTCGCCATTGTGCAATTTGCCGAGTCGTTGAGAACGACCGCTTCTGAGGATCAGGCCGTTAGCGTTGATCTGTCTGAATACTCTGATACAGACACCTTAAAAATGCATCCGTTCCGATATGCGCTGTGGCTGCCGATGCGGACACGGCAAAACAAACTATACGCCGGTTTGCTGTTGTTGCGCGAGGCACCGTGGCCGAAGGCGATTGTTCCGCTCGCGGAAAGGGTGGTGGCAACTTACGGGCACGCTTGGGAAGCATTGTCCGGGCGAAAACTCAACCGCCAAACCATTGTGTCCCGACGGATTCTTTTGCCGGTTTTTGCAGCAGCGCTCCTTTCGCTTGGACTGTTCAAGGCACCCTTAACAGTCTTGGCGCCAAGTGAAGTTACTGGACGCGACCGCGTTACGGTCGCAGCGGCTATAACGGGTGTTGTCGAAGAAGTGACGGTTTCACCAAACTCACTGGTCGAAGCAGGCACTCTTCTCGCAAGATATGATGACACAGAACTAAGGAACGCGCTGGAGATCGCGGATCGCGAAACCATTGTCGCGCGTGCACAACTGGAAAAGCTGCAGAACGCGTCATTCTCGGATCAATTGGCAGCCCGGGAACTAAAAATCGCAGAGGCCGAATTGGAGCTGGCACTGGCTGAAAGTGCGCTCGCCAGGGACAGGCTTGCACGGGTCGAAATCCGCTCAAGCAGGGCGGGTCTCGTCGTATTCGAGGACGCGCGCGACCTGATCGGAAGGCCGGTCTCTGTCGGTGAAAGACTTATGGAGATTGTTGATCCGGATGATCTGGAATTTACGATAAGACTGCCTGTCAGTGACAGCATAATGCTTGAAGACGGCGCGCGTGTCAGGGTCTTTCAGGACAGCAACCCGCTGAACCCGGTCAGCGCAGTTCTGTCTCGTCGCAGCTATCGTGCAACATATCGTGAAGACGGCAGCTTTGCCTATACGCTCACTGCAACGGGTAACTCCGAAAACATTGGGTCGCTCCGGCTTGGTGCGCAGGGAACAGCGCAACTGTTCGGAGACCGACACACGCTATTCTTCATTGTATTCAGGCGACCAATAAGTTGGGTGCGGCAAAGATTTGGGTTTTAAATTTTGACCGATATTGCGCGCGATGACCGGCCCTTGAGCCCGCTCCGGGATGATCTGGAGATCTCTTTGGGAGCGCCATTTCTCAACGGCGCGCCCGGATGGGTGATCCATGATCCGGTACGCCACAAATTCTTTCAGATTGGACAACGTGCAATAGATGTTTTGTCCAGCTGGTCCGCCGGAACGGTCGGGCATTTGAAGTCAAAGCTTATTCGCGAAAAAGCTATACAAGTCGATGACACCGAAATTGACGCACTTTTGAATTTTCTCAGACAGAACCAGCTTCTTGAGAGTGACAGTACGGGGACGGCAAAGCACTATGCAAACCTAGTCAACAAAAATCCCCTGCAAAAGTTTTGGTTTGGCGTTCAAAAGATGCTTTTTGTGCGGATTCCACTCTTTCGACCCGAACCTTTTCTGAAAGCCACGTGGCCATTGGTAAAGCCACTGTTTTCGAAGACGTTCATTGCAATCAGCGCGGCGGTGCTTCTGTTCAGCCTGTACCTGGCCGGCCGACAGTTGGCTGATATTGAAGCTCACTTACGTCAGGCCTTTACCTGGGGCGGTGCGGTGGTACTCATCGCTGCGATTGCCTTTGTGAAAATGCTGCATGAACTTGGGCATGCCTATCAGGCAACCGCGCGTGGCCTGCGCGTTCCAGTGATGGGTGTTGCCTTCTTCGCCTTCCTGCCATTGCTGTACACTGACATTACAGACGCTTGGCGGCTGCGTCGACGCCGCGACCGGGTGTTGGTGGATCTTGGCGGCATTCTTGTCGAGTTGACGATAGCCGTTTATGCGACGCTTGCGTGGTGTTTTCTGCCGGATGGATCCAGCAGAACCATCGCCTTTGCGATTGCCTCATCGAGTTGGGTGTTGTCGCTATTTGTAAATCTCAACCCATTCATGCGCTTTGACGGGTATTATCTTCTGTCGGACAGTCTGGGAATCCAAAACCTGCAGAACCGGTCTTTCGCGCTGGCGAAATGGGCGATGCGCAGCGTGCTCTTCGGGCTTGATGATCCTGCTCCGGAGGCCCTCGGCGGAACAACGAGACGGGGCATGATAGCCTATGCTTATGGCGTGTGGGTCTATCGGCTTTTCTTGTTTATGGCGATCGCGCTTCTTTTGTACTCCATGTTTTTTAAACTGGCGGGCATCGCTCTTCTGGCTGTTTCCGTCAGCGCTTTCATCGTGAAACCAGTGGTGACTGAGGTGCTTTTCTGGGTTCGGTCGCGTGATCGGATACGCAGGTCGCGGCGAAGCCTCGTGACCCTGTCCTGCATGCTGGTCCTGCTTTTGTTATTCTTCTGGCCCATGTCTGCGCGCATCCAAGTTCCCGCTGTTCTGGAAGAAGCGCGACAGCAGGCAATCTTCCCGCCAGATGCCTACCGCCTCGTAGACATTTTTGTCGAAGAGGGTCACGACGTCATGCAGGGTGACCCGCTTTTTCAATTTTCCGACCCTGAGTTGCCTGTTCGTATCAATCAGGCAGAAACCCGGATCGCTATGCTCAAAGCCCGACAATTGAGCGCTGCCGGAGACAGCAGGGAGCGCGCCGAGGGCGCTGTAATCGCACGAATGCTCGACGAGGAGCTGGAGAACCTTTCAGCGCTCAAAGACCGCCAAGAAAGTTTGCTGGTTACTGCTGCTATGGACGGTCAAATCCGAGAGCTGTCAACCGACTTGGATACTGGTGTTTGGTATCCGCGGACGCACCTGATGGGGCGGATCATACAGAGTGGATCACCTGTTGTACGCGGCTACGTCAGTGAAGCGAATCTAGAACGTCTCGATCCGACCAAGACCGCCAAGTTCATCGCCGACGAAATCATGGTGCCCGTGGTTGCTGTCGATGGCTTAGAGGTTTCAGGTTTCTCTGTAGAGAAACTCGCGGATGGATACCTGGCTCACCCGAATGGTGGATCGATTGCTGTATCAACATCTGACCCCAAAATGCTTGTCGTTGCAGAAGTGTGGTATCCGCTGTCGGGGCGGCCATCACCGGACATCCTCCCAAGTCGCTTAATGGGCCAGACCGTACATCGTGGCGTGATCTTGACCCAAAGCAAGCCAGAATCAGTCGCACGCCGCATTGGACGGCGCATTGCACGCGTGCTTGTTCGGGAGGTTGAATTTTAAGCAAATTTAGTGGTCGACGTCGGCATTATATACAATATGCTATGTTCACCCATACGAGTAACGGGTCGGAGGTTCGGGGATGAATGTGCAAAGTGTCCAATTATATTTGCGGTATGGCGATCTGTTTTTGGGGCTGACGCGGTGATTGACCTTGAGATGTGGGCAAGATGACCGAGAGCATCCAGAATTTCAGTGGGTGTCGTGCGATTTGTCGGTCCTGGAAGGAATCAACATACCCAAGCAGTAGCGTTGCCCTGAAGGCGGTGGCGGCCCGTGCAAATAAAGAGTTCGCAAAATGAACAAGGCACTCGGCAACCCGCAAACCAAAACTGAAACACCATCTTCTATACCCTTAGACTCTGAACTGCTGGCGCTGGAAGAACGCATCATGTTCGATGGTGCGGCAGCAGCCGAAGCTGCTGATGCAGCTGTAGACCTGAGCACGGTCGAAGACACGCCAACTGCTGACGAAAAAACTGATGAGGGCGCACTCTTGTCTGCGGTGGGCGAAATGCCTCAGCCGGAACAAAAAGAAATATACTTTTTGGATGCGGCCGTTCAGAATTCTGATGAACTGATTGCAGCCGCACCACAAGGTGCGGAAATCGTTTTGCTTGACGCAGCGACTGATGGTGTGGAGCAGATCGCATCCGTACTGGAAAACCGCACCGACGTGAATGCGGTGCATATCCTTGCGCATGGTCAAGAAGGGCAACTTGTACTCGGGAATACGACGCTCAACACCGACAGCATGGTCGGCAAACACAGTACAGCGGTGACGGCAATTGGTCAGGCTCTGGCACCGGATGGCGATATTCTGATTTATGGCTGCGATTTTACCGGCGGAACCGCCGGCCTTGCGGCCGCGGAGTATCTGGCCAGTAAGACGGGGGCCGATATCGCAGCATCCGAAGATTTGACCGGGCATGTTGACCGCGGCGGCGACTGGATACTTGAAACCGAGATTGGCCGGATTGAAGCGCAGTCATTTGCAGCCGAGGCTTGGGACGGTATTTTGGCGCCGCCCGACGTAACTGTCCCGGACAGTGCATTGGTAACATCCGAGGACGTGGATCTTTCGATAACTGATGTATCGGTTGGGGACGACGATGGCGACGACCTGTCGGTGTCGCTTGACGTCACCAGTGGGACGATCACGCTCGCGCAGACAACCAATTTGACGGTGTCCGGTGATGGGACCGGATCGGTGTCTCTCAGCGGCAGCGTGGCCGATCTGAATGATGCGCTTTTGGGAATGGTCTACAGCCCGGATAGCAACTTCAACGGCGCTGATACCCTTGTTGTTGCGGCGGACGACGGTGACACGGTTTCCAGCCAAAGCGTGGGGATTGAAGTGGCCTCGGTCAATGACGCACCGACCCTGACGCCCGCCAACTTGTCAGTGGACGAAGGCGGAAACGCGGCCCTCACCGAAGCTAATTTTGGGGTCATTGATCCTGATCTGGACATCTCTCTGAATACGAACCCGCAACAGGCCAAACAGTTGGTGTTCAAGCTTGATGCCGGCAATTTGCCCCAAGAGGGGAACCTGTTTCTAAACGGTGCGCCGCTGCTGGGCGGCAGCACGTTTTCCCTGCAGGATGTCCAGAATGGCAACCTGACCTACGCGCATGGCGGCGATAATGTAGCACCCGGCAATACCGATGATTTTTCGGTGACAATTAATGACGGCGGCGGAAGCGGTGATGTCGGTCCGACCGTGATTACTATCGATTTGCTGCCGGTTAATCAGGCGCCTACGATCGGCGGTAGTCCTTCGGTCTTCGAGGGGCAGGGCACGGAAGATGAATTTGCTAATCCCGGCACCATCACTGAGTCCGCCGATATCGGCGCCAGTCTGAGCATTTCAGACCGCGACGATGCCGCCGCAGACTCGCAAATCACCATTACGAATATCGATAATGCCAATGAAGGTGTCCTGTTCTGGGATGCAGATGGTGACGGTGATCTGGACGCGGGGGAAGCGCTGACCGGGGGCGAGACTTTTGCGGCCAGCGAACTTTCCAACGGGCGTTTGCGCTTTGCCCATGACGGCGACGAAGTTGACAGCACCAACCCCCGCTTTGACATCGAAGTCACCGATGCCGGCGGCGGCGCTGGCAGCGGTGCTGAGCAGAGTTCTGGACCTCAGACGATCGACATCGTGGTTACGCCCAACAACGACAATCCGGAACTAGTCACCAATGCGCCGATCACGGTGTTTGCAACGGGTCCCGCCAGCGTTGCAATCGAAACTGCAAATCTTCAGGCCACTGATGCCGATACCGGAACTGGCGGTATTGTATATGAGGTGACCAGTGTCCCGACCAAAGGGGAGTTGCGCATTGACGGCGAAGTTCTCGGAGTTGGTGCGCGCTTTACGCAGGAAGATATCGATGCTGGTCGAATAGACTACAACAGTACTTCGACGTTTAATGACGGCGAGACCGACGCCTTTACGTTCGAAGTGCGGGATGCGACCCTAAGGGCATACAATGATCCGGCCCTGGAGGGCGCAGATCGCAACCCGGACGGATCGGTCACCGAACATACCTTCACTATCGATTTGAGGGGTGAAAAACTAATAGGGACGCCGCCCGAGCCACCTGCTCCTGGTCGCTCAGGCACGGTCGAAGTTGATACTGACGCCTCAACGGTTGCAGGTGTATTAGTCACGGAAGGCGATGGTGTATCCGGTGGCGTTGACACCGTGACGATCACATCGAGTGAACTGCAAATCAATCTCCAGACCGTTGATGGAGACGGCAATACGCTGGATCTGCCTCCGGAAGAGACGGTTTTCAGGATCACAGCCGCCCCTGGCAATGGCACTCTTTTTCTTGATGGCGCCGCGCTTGGAAACTACGACACGTTTACTCAGGCGGACATCAATGCAGGCGACCTGACATTCGTGCACGACGGATCAGAAAACCATCAGGATGGGTTCGATTTCAGTGTTAGCGCCGGCACGAGCGCTGCTTACGATTACACGTTTACACTCGATGCCATTCCGACAAACGACGCGCCGTCAGTTGCAACAAGCAGCCTGCCACTGTTGCCGGAAGGGGCGACAACACGGGTTACGGCATCACAAATCGGATTGGGGGACGTGGATACTGCCAATGAGGCGGATGAGGATGGAGGGTCAAGCGATCCGAACGGAGAAGCAGTTGACGATGACCTTCTGTTTCAGATCACGGATTTGCCAGATTTTGGAACGCTTGAAAGGTATGATGGCAGCGTTTGGGTTGCGGTAACCACCAATGATCTGCTGTCTTCGGACCTCCTTAACACCATCGCGGATGGTGGGATCAGCGGCTTGCGCTACACGCATGATGGCTCCGAGAACTACTCTGACAGCTTCAGCGTTCAGGTCCGGGACGACCTGACCGCTCCTTTTGACCCGCTTGATACACTGAGTGAAACTGGCCCATCTGGCGTAGGTCCGGCAGCGGCCGGAAATCTGAGCGGTACGGGGACCGTGAATGTGAGCCTCGCGCCGCAAAACGATCCCGCTATTTCGCCCGTAAACGAAGCCGGAGCGGATGTTACTATCACGGACAGGGATGGCAATGAACAAACCACTGCGAACGTCCCGCTTTTCCTGCCGGAAGGTGGCTCGAGTATCATTGGCTCCAGCCTTCTGAATTCCGTCGATCCCGACAATACCGATCCCGAGACGCTGCAGTATCGCCTAACCGAAACTCCTCAATACGGCTCTCTCACACTTAGCGGAAGCCAGTTGGGTGTAGGATCAACTTTTACTCAGGCGGACATCAACACCGGGCGCCTGAACTACGAACATGACGGCTCCGAAAACTTTGCGGACAACTTCCAATTCATCGTCAGTGATTCCGTGGCAGACCACGTATACGCCCCGGGTGGCAGTGGAGGTGTCTCGACCTTTGATATTTTTGTCGATCCAGCGCGCAACGATCCGCCCGAGTTGGAGAACGCCGGAAACAGCACTATCGATCTGTTTGGGACTTTCACTCATGATTTTGGAGCCGATCTCACCATTGTCGATCCTGACATTGACGATGGAAACGTCGACGGTGGTGTTGGCGAGACTGATTTCGTTCAAGTCACGGTTGCTTTGAAAGACAGCAGCGGCGGGAACGCTGATCTGTCGGCATCCGGAGGCATCACGCTGGGCCCTCTGGCCGATCCGGTTGGCTTCAGTCTGATAGATGGCAATGATGACGACGGCACCTTGGTTTTTCAGGGTACCTATGCGCAGATTGAGGACGCGCTGACCAACCTGACCGTTGAGTTGGAGAATGTGGACCACAACGACACCTTCACGCTCGATGTTACGGTCGATGATCGCTTGCGCGACAGCGGTGGTGTGCTCACGTCCGGTGCCAATGGTGGTACGGCGAACGAAGATGGTTCGCCGATCAGTGCAGCCAACAATACCGACACGGTCAGCATCACGTTCCGCGCCTCCAATGACAACGACGATCCAACGATCGCCGCGCCGGGACCACAAACCGTCAACGAAGACAGCGTTCTGAGCATCGCCGGCCTTTCGATTGACGATGTTGATGCTTTTGACAGCGTTCTGACCGTCGATCTCTCGGTGAACAATGGCCATCTAAGCGTGACTGGCGATGCCACTACGGGCGGTCCCTCGAACCTCACGCTGACCGGTACGCTGGACCAGATAAACGCCCAGTTGGCGGCCCTCACCTATATCGCGGATGAAAACTTTCATAGCCCCGACGGATTGGACAATTTCGATGACGATACGCTGACGATCACGGTCAATGACGGTGGCGCCAACGGTGACGGTGGGGGCGGAGATGTCACCGCGACGGTCGATATCGCGATTAACCCGGTTAATGATGCTCCAACCGTCAGTGTGCCCGGTACGCAAACGCTTGCCAGCGGTACGTTCATCACATTCAGCGGCGTAAATGCACCATCGGTTGGTGATGCAAACGACGCTGGACAAACACCGTTTGTTGATTTTCAACGGGTGACCGTAAGCATCCCGACAGGTGCGGGCACCCTAAACGCATCCGGGACGCCTGGGCTGATCGACCTGGATGGAAGCAACGAGGTTCTCGTGCTCGAAGGCACGCTGGCTGACATCAACAGTGAACTTGACGGGCTGACCTTCACACCAACTAATTCCAACGCTGACATAACGATTCCGATCACAGTCGAAATCAACGATCTAGCGAATGGCGGGACGGAACTGACAGATGGCGTCGGTGATGCACTGATAGCAAGCGACGTTTTCAACGTTCAGATATCCGGTGTTAATGACGGCCCTTCAGTCAATGCGCTTACAAACCAAAACGTCGATGAGGATAGCACCCTCACGTTTTCCAGCGGCAACGGCAATGCCTTCACCATAAGCGACACAGATGATTTTGGCACGGTGATGGTTGCAACAGTTTCGGTCGATCACGGGGTATTGACGGCGGCCAGCGGTTCCGGCGCGACACTGGCAGGTGACGGGACAGGCTCGCTGACCATCACGGGGACAGAAAGCCAGATCAATGCGGCACTCGACGGCCTTGATTACACGCCGGACGCCGATTTCCACACTTCGGGTGTGGCTGGTGACACCATCACGGTCAGCATTAACGATCAGGGTAATACCGGCACCGGAGGTGCCCTATCAGACACAAAAACAGCTGAAATCGGTGTGACCCCGGTCAATGACCGGCCAATAGCGTCCGGCGGTCCTGAAGCCGTGGCGGTGGTGGGCGAAGATCAGACGGGCGCAGGCGAGACACTGGCAAGCCTGCTGAGTGGAAATTTCGACGACTCCACAGATGATCAAACGCCTGATGGTGGCGACACTTCCACCGCGCTTAGCTTCGTGGCAATCGTCGGCTCAACCGACTACGACGCGGCACAAGGCGCCTGGCAAGTCAGCGACGGCGGCGGCGGCTGGATTGACGTGCCTACCAGTGGGCTAGATGCCAGCAACGCCTTGGTCGTCGACGCGAGTCGGGAAATTCGCTTTGTACCAGCCGCCGATTTCCATGGTACACCTGGCACGCTTGATGTCCGACTTGCGGATGGTGATCCTGTCGATGGTATCGCTGCCAGTTCCAGCGCTGGCGATCTCAAAGACCTTTCCAGCGAAGGTGGTACGGGTCAAACTGGTCGCTGGTCGGCGGACGCAGTCACGCTCCAGACGTCTGTCAGCAACGAAAATGATCCGCCAAGCGCAATGGATGCGATACTCGCCGCCATCAACGAAGACGACACGACACCGCCCGGCGACACTGTGAGCAATCTGTTTTCCCCGGCTTACGACGACTCTACTGACGACCAAAGCGGAACCACTGGTGGTGACGACGCGAGTTCACCGCTCGGGGGTATCGCGATTGTTGGTAGCGCAGCGGACGCAGCCAACGAAGGTGTATGGCAGTATTCCACCAACAACGGAACGAGTTGGACCAGCATTCCGCAAGGGCTGAATGATGACACGTCTGCAATTCTATTACCTACGAGCGCGCAACTGCGGTTTGTGCCTGTTGCGGAGTTTAACGGCACTCCCGGCGAGCTTGGCGTCCGGCTTGCCGACGTGCCACAACTTTTCAGCGCCAGCACGGATATTTCCGGTGTCGTCGGCGATGATCCGTCTCGTGATACCGATATATGGTCCGTGCCGGTTGCCCTGACTACATCCGTTATTCCCGTTAACGACGCGCCGTCTGCAAACCCATCTCAGAACTTTACAATAGGAGAGGACGATGGCCCCCAGACGGTTACCGGTTTTATGCAGGCGATTGATCCGGGTGGTGGTTCGGATGAAGCGGGCCAGAGCGTTTCATTCAACGTAGAGGGTGTGTCCGACGGTGCGAATTTTACGGCCACTGAACTATTCGCCTCGGCTCCAACGTTTACCGATGCAACCGATATCGACAATACGATTGCATTCACAGCCAGCGACATTCTGGCAGATGGCGAGACTGAAACTGTAACCGTGACGGTCAGTGTGACTGACGATGGCGGTACGGCAAATGGTGGCGATGACACCGGTGCCGATCAGACGTTTACAATCACCATCACAGGCGCCAATGACGCGCCAACCACGACGGGGCTTGGGGACCAGAGCAGCACCGATGGCGAAACGGTTTCGGTAGATGTGTCGGGTAGTTTCTCGGACGTGGATGCCACCGACACGCTGGCCTTCTCGGCGACGGGCCTGCCGCCCGGGCTTTCGATTGATCCGGTCACGGGCGAGATCAGCGGAACCATTGATTTCGACGCTGCGACGGGCGGGCCCTACACCGTAACGGTGACGGCGACCGACAGCACGGACGACGGCACCCCGACAGGTACAAGCGTTGACGCATCCTTCACCTGGACGGTGACCAACCCCGCACCCGTGGCGGTCGATGACACGGACACCACGGATGAGGATACGGCCATCAGCCGCCCGGCAGCCGCTGGTGTGATCGACCCGAATGACAGCGACGGGGCACCGGACGGCGACACGCTGACGGTGGATCAGGTGAATGGTGTAAGCGGCAATGTCGGAAGCGGTGTGACCGGCAGCGACGGGGGGCAGTTCACCATCCGCCCTGACGGATCATACGACTTTGACCCCGATGGCGACTTCGACGATCTCGCGGTTGGCGAAAGCCGCACGACCAGCGTGAGCTACCGTGTCTCGGATGGCGAAGGCGGAACGGATACGGCGACACTGACCGTTACCGTGACTGGCGCCAATGACGCGCCAACCACGACGGGGCTTGGGGACCAGAGCAGCACCGATGGCGAAACGGTTTCGGTAGATGTGTCGGGTAGTTTCTCGGACGTGGATGCCACCGACACGCTGGCCTTCTCGGCGACGGGCCTGCCGCCCGGGCTTTCGATTGATCCGGTCACGGGCGAGATCAGCGGAACCATTGATTTCGACGCTGCGACGGGCGGGCCCTACACCGTAACGGTGACGGCGACCGACAGCACGGACGACGGCACCCCGACAGGTACAAGCGTTGACGCATCCTTCACCTGGACGGTGACCAACCCCGCACCCGTGGCGGTCGATGACACGGACACCACGGATGAGGATACGGCCATCAGCCGCCCGGCAGCCGCTGGTGTGATCGACCCGAATGACCGCGACGGGGCACCGGACGGCGACACGCTGACGGTGGATCAGGTGAATGGTGTAAGCGGCAATGTCGGAAGCGGTGTGACCGGCAGCGACGGGGGGCAGTTCACCATCCGCCCTGACGGATCATACGACTTTGACCCCGATGGCGACTTCGACGATCTCGCGGTTGGCGAAAGCCGCACGACCAGCGTGAGCTACCGTGTCTCGGATGGCGAAGGCGGAACGGATACGGCGACACTGACCGTTACCGTAACAGGCGCCAATGATCCTCCCGTGGGCGTGAACGATACGCTGCCCGTGACAGAAGATACGCCTGTATCAGCGAATGTACTCGGCAACGATACGGATGCAGAGAACGATCCTCTGACCATCAGTGCGGCGGAAATTGATATCGACGGAAATGGCTCACCTGATGCGATTGTTCTGGGTGTCCCCACGGATTTGACGAATGCGACGGGTGATCCGATCGGTTCCATCACGGTGAATTCCAACGGTATTGTAAGCTTTACACCGGCGCCGAACTACACCGGCCCTGTACCTGTGTTGGGTTACACCCCGAATGATGGGACCGACGATGGGACCCCCGCCACGGTCACTTTTGGCCCGATTGTCCCTGTTGATGACCCGCTGACCATCACCGGCCTTGAGGATGGAAGCACCCTTGGTACAGATGGATCGGTTCTTGAAAGCGATCTTGCGGACGGTACGAATGCGGCTGGTTCGGGCGAAACGCTGACAGCGAGCTTTGTCGTTTCGGTGGCAGATGGTGTATCTTCGCTCAGTTTTAACGGAACGGTAGTCTCGGAAGCGGCCCTGTTGGCCGCAACACCAGGTGCTCCCGTGGACGTCGTGACGCCGCTGGGTACGCTCTCTATCATCGGGTACAACGATGCCACTGGCGATGTCAGCTACAGCTACACATTGACGGATGATACCGATCACTCCGGCGGGCCGGTGGTGGACGACATAGCGCTTATTCTGACCGACGACGATGGCGACACGGCGGTTGGCACCTTGTCGGTTGCTGTGATTGATGATGCCCCGCAGGCAAATGCGGACACCGATGAAGCGATAAACACAGCGGGTAACCCGTCGAGCGTTGCCATCGGCAATGTAGTAACTGGCAGCGCGCCGGGCGATCCCAACACGCTGGACGGTGTCGCTGACGCAGTGGGTGCGGATGACGTGACAGCACCTCTCACTGGCGTTGTGGCCGGAAACGGCACGCCTCTCGCGGTCAACGTCGGCGTGCCTGTGACGGGAAGTTTCGGGACATTGACGCTGGACGATGACGGCGGTTACAGCTACGTGCCGGACTTTGCCGACCCTGCGGTAGCGGCGCTCACGCCGGGTTCCTCCCTGACAGATGTTTTCACCTACGAGATTACCGACGCAGATGGCGACACGGCAACCACGACGCTTTCGATCTCTATCTTCGGCACGCCGGCGGTGCTTGGGTTGGGTGACGGCGGAATCGCGGGCACGGATGGGTCAGTGCTGGAAAGCGATCTGGCAGACGGCACGAATGCTGCTGGCACCGGCGACGTGCTGAACGGCTCCTTCTCTCTGGCGGCACCGAACGGGGTAGACCGGATATTCATCGATAGCAATGAAATCGACGAAGCGGCGTTGTTGAATAGCGGTACGATACCGATCGCGATCAATACGTCCCTTGGCGCGCTTGAGATCAACGGCTTTGATCAGGCGACGGGCACGGTAACCTATACTTACACACTTGCTGACAATACCGATCACTCTGGCGGGCCCATCACGGACGACTTTCTGGTGACGCTTAGGGACGATCTTGGCGATAGCAGTTCAGGTCAGTTGAGCATTGCAATTGTCGATGACGCACCCGTTGCGGTGGCTGACACAGCAAGCCTTGGCGAAGACGACGCGTCGCCGGTCACGGGCAATGTGGTGACGGACAATGATACCGTTGGCGCAGATGAAACGGCTTCGCCGGTCACGGCAGTGAGTGCGGGCAACAGCACGCCCACGGGCGGTGTTGGAAGTGGGGTGGTGGGGTCTTACGGTACAGTCACGCTGAACAACGATGGCAGTTACAGCTATGTGCTGGATACAGCAAACACGAACGTTCAGGGCCTGCAGACAGGTGAAACCCTGACCGAGGTCTTCACTTACGAGATCACCGATGGCGACGGGGATAGTGCGACGGCAACGCTGACCTTGACGATAACAGGATCGAACGATCCCCCAGTCGCCGTGCCAGATGCTGTTACAACACTTGAAGACAGGGGCGTATCGGGGAACGTGTTGCCAAACGACAGTGACCCGGACGGTGATCCGCTCGTAGTCATCGCGGCAACAGTCGACGTGGATGGCGATGGTCTCGACGATCCACTGGTAATCGGCGCTGCGACACAGCTTTTCAATGATCTGGGCGAAGAGATCGGAACCTTTACGCTCGCTCCGGACGGCACTTACACCTTTGCGCCCGCACGCAACTATGATGGATTGGTTCCACAAGTAAGTTATACCATATCAGACGGCGAAGGCGGAACGGCGTCGTCAACGCTTGATATTACCATCATCCCCGTGGCTGACGGCGTAAACACCGACGACGTGAACCGTGAAACCCCGTTCGCTACCATCGAGCGGGAAGAACAGCCCCGGCCGCCTCTTATTGTCGATCACATTGTTGATGAAACGGCCAATGCGGTGAGTGATTTGTACGGCACCCCCGACCTGCTTTCCGACGTGAACACAACGCTAGGCGTAGATCACCCTATTCTGACTGCTTTGAATGCACTGCAGTCTCTTGACGGCATTGCGCCCCTCACTGTGCAGAACCAAGAGGTTTTCGGAGGGCTGGCGGGAGATGGCCCGATCGTCGAAACTGTTCGGACGGTAGGCTTTGATGATCTTTACAATAACGATCAGATCTTTAACCGGGATTTTCCGGACGGTCTGGCAGATGAGAAACCCATGAGGCTTGACGCTGTAGTGGCGGATAACTCACTGGCAGGCCTTGTCTCCGTTGAAACGCAAAGCGGTTTGGTTGCAAACTTCGGGTTGCTCAAAACAGCCACTGCATCCGCATTACATATCTCTCTCTCGGGTGAGGATGGCCAAGCCCTGAGTATTATCAGAGCAAAAGTCGATGCAAATGACGCCCAGTTGGCAGATTCAGCAGACGGGAGCCCAGCCATTTTGATCAAAGATCCGATGATCAATACGAACTGGAAGCTGGAGATCATGCTGGAAAACGGAGAGTTCTTGGCATTTGGCATTCTTCTGCCGGGCGAAGTAGACATGGCCGAAGAGGCACTGCAAGTGACGGAAAAACCGCAGAGCAGCTTCACCGCGAGCATCGATCGGATTGCAAGCGACGGCGATATCAAAACAGCAAAACTGACACAGGCAATGAAATGGGGCGAGCGGTGACTAACGATCGAATTCAAACGGGCAGATCAGTCAATGTGAAACCACCGGCTATGCGGTTTCATCAAACACTCAAAGCCACCGTTATTTGCGTACTGGGTCTGACGCTGGCGGGGTGCACGGTGTCACCGACACCGTTTACTGACGAGGAAATCGATGTATTTGCAGCCGACAAACGACGGCGTGCAGTGTCCGCAAATCAAGAGCCTGTATCACAAAGTATAGACCTCTATGAGGCTATGGCCCGCGCACTGAAGTACAACCTCGATCACCAGCTCGAGATGTCGGAAGTCGCTTTGAGATATGCCGAACTTTCAGATGGTGAGTTTGATATGTTGCCGGACCTTGTCGCTCGCGTTGACTGGTCCGATCGATCGAACACACCTTTTCAAAGCTCAATCACCAATGACGGTGAGGAAAGCGACGTGCTTACATCCAGTCAGGATCCGGGCAGTTATTATGCTGGGCTGGAGTTAAGCTGGGATGTCCTCGACTACGGCCTGTCGTATTATCGGTCAAAACAGAATGCAGACAGGGTTTTAATCGCAGAAGAACAACGACGTTCCACAATTAATCGCGTTATCGAAGATGTCCGCACAGCATACTGGCGGGCCGTCGCAGCGGAACGTTTGCTAGGCCCGATCAGCGCGCTTGAAAAAAGTGCAAACGCAGCGCTTGAAGACGCCAAAGGTCAGGTTGCTGCCGGCGAGGGAGATCAACTCGAGGCGCTGAGATATCAACGCGAGATGTATGAAACTATCCAGCGTGCACAGACCTTGCGTCGTGATCTGAGCGTTGCGAAGAACCAACTCGCCGCTTTGATGAACCTGCCTCAGAATTCAGAGTTCAGAGTGCGCATCCCTGCGCGTTCCGATCTGCGCACCCCGATTACAGAGCTGTCCTCCGAGAAAATGACTGAAATGGCGCTCAGGAATCGCCCTGAAATGCGTGAGATCGCGTACCGGCTTCGGATCAACGAAGTTGAAGACGACGCAGCTGTCTTGGAACTGCTACCATCGATCAAGGCCTACGCGGGCTTGAACTACGACACCAATGATTTCTTGCTGAATGATGACTGGACGAGTTGGGGCGCGCGCGTGTCATGGGATCTCATGAATATTGCGCGCCTCCCGCGCCGCCAAGCTGTTGTCAGCGGACAAGAGGCGTTGCTGGACGCCCGTGCACTGGCGCTAACGCAGGCAATTGCAACACAAGTCTATGTCTCCAATAAAAGGTTCCACAGTCTTCAACGCGAGACACGTGTAGCCCGCGAGAACTATCGCGTATCTGATAAGATCTACGAGCAGGCCGGCAACGAATTTGAGAGTGGTGTCGGGTCCGAGCGCGAACTTGTAGAAGAACAACTCAATGCCATTCTTGCATCTCTTCGTTACGACGCGACGTACGCTGAGATGCAGGGGGCTTTTGCCAATGTTTACGCGTCAGTCGGTCTTGACGCTTTTGATGGCAGCATGACGGGAAACGAAAACGTCGATGCGCTTGCGGCATCGCTTCGGCAAGTCTGGCGAAAACGAGGCGACAAAACATAAGTTTCGGCTAAAGCTGCTTGGAAACTCCTCAGTACCATTCCGCTCCCTGATTTTGGGCGGAAGCGACCGATTGGGTTTTCGGCAAGACATATTGAGCCTGCTGAGCTTTTGTCAATTGTCCTGCAACATGTCATGTGCGTATTTTGGTGGCAAAATACTAAGTCAAAGGAGCGGAACAATTCCGTGACAGGTCCAATATGAATGTCGGCTTATGCAGAAAACAAGTGTGCGGCCCCGATGGTTTCAACGATTATTTCTTTCGCTACGGAGGCTGGTGTTGGCCAGTATGGATAAAGGACAGCTTCAACCACATCCTGATCGAGATGTAGTCGTGCGCTGTGCTTTGTCGCGAGATATCTCATGCGAGCGTTCTTCTTTAGGCACATCAATTGAATCGACCTGATGCTTCGATTCTGGGCCATTGCCATCATTCGCTCAAACAATGCGTCACCGATGCCGATATTCTGCCAATCATGTTCGACAGAGAAGGCGGCCTCGGTGGTTGAAGGCCAAAAATGGACAATGCCACGGAGTTCGACGACACCCCGCAAATATCCATCGAGAAACGCGCCACAGAGTATGCTGTCGAAATGAAAGATGCTCCGAGCGTAACTTGCGACCCCTTCATCACTGACGGCCCCAAGAAACCGTGCACGCCGAGAGGCGATGTCGAGCCTTCGAAAATGGTCGCAGATTTCCGCCTGGTCCACCGCATAGAGCCTACGAACGACGACGTACTGTGCAGATTTATTTTGGTCCATCCATTTGTCACTCTGACTACAAGAAAGGTTGGACCAGCACCTTAGGGAGGAGGTAAACATGCTGGCCCTTTGCGGCGGCGTTCAATGTTCGTTAGCGGCCGGCGCTCATGCTGACTTACGCTCGGAGGAGCGAGAACCAGCACTTCGACGTAATCTGACGCAGGCTTTCCGTGTCAGAAGTATCTTCAGCGAACTCCTCGAGCCGCTTCTTAGTCGTCGGCTATCAGTTTTTCTGCGTGACGTGGAATTTCACAGCGCGTGATCCCAATCTGAGCGAGTTGGGCGTCACTCATACTTGCGAGAACCGACATCATCCGGGCGGTTTGAAGTGCTCTGAGTGTGGACTTTACGCTTGCCAACGTTTTGGCACCCAAGTCCGTCAGGAAGCCTGATGTGGTGGCTGAAGCGGTGATAGCGTGTCGGTTGATGAACCGGACTGATTGTGACTTAGCTGCCATACGCTGCCTCCAGAGCCAGTCTCCTGATGTTGCTACGGGGAATCCCCAGGTCCGCGAGATCACGGTCGGTAAGCATCGAAAGTTCGTGATACGTCGCGCGATAGACTTTGCGCCTAGCAAGCGCATCTCGCGTGCGATCGCGTTCTTGATGAAAAAGTGTGCGGCCAGCATCCAGAAGGACCTCCAGCCCGTTACGTGAGCGTGTAATTGCCATGATAGTGCCTCGTTTTTTGCTGCGATGCAGTATTTATGCTGCAATGCAGAAATAGACGTGTATGGTAGCGCTGACAATTTCGCATTTTGGCATAGGGCCTGTGCCAAGCAGGAACAGGTGATTGGGTGTGACATGGACATTTCTGCTCAGATGTTGATCTTCGCAACTGTAGTCGAGCGGGGGAGTATCTCCGCTGCGGCACGGTCGATGGGGCAGACCCCTTCGGCGGTGAGCAAGCAGATTGGTCTGCTGGAAGATCATGCTCATTATCGCCTGCTGAACCGGACCAGAACCGGTGTTTCACCTACTGAGGAAGGTCGGGAGTTTTATCAAAAGTGCAAAGCGATGGCCGACAAATTCAAAGAGGCTGAAGCTCTTATCTCGCATCTGGATGGCATCCCGCGCGGTACACTCAAAATCACGTCCACGGTGGCATTCGGAAAATCACAGCTAATTCCTGCACTCCCGAAGTTCATCGACGAAAATCCGGAAGTCCAGGTCTCGTTGGACCTGACGGATCGAGAGGTCGATTTGCGAAATGAAGGATTTGACGTCGCTATTTGTTTCGGCGAACAACTCAAAGACCCTGATATTGTGGTCCGACGAATTATGCACAGTCGCCGGGTATTGTGCGCAGCTCCAGCATATCTTGAACGGATGGGAACACCGACAAGTTTCGCCGAGTTGGCTGAACACAACTGCCTCAGATTTGCCGGGAACAGCATTCGAAATAAATGGAGCAATACAGATGCTTCGAGGGAAGAGAGCTTTGAGGCGCATGGGAACTTTGAAGGGAATAGCACCGACGTGATCTTTCGCGCGGCACTTGCGGGTATCGGGATTGCCAGACTACCATGCTACATGACAAATCAGAAATTCCAGTCGGGCGAACTGGTCCATGTCATGCCAGAATACAAACCAACGAGCACCGACATAGTCGTGATGTTTGCTGACAGGCGTAACCTCGCCCCAAAAACCCGCGCATTTGTGGACTTTTTAGTTCGAGAGTTTCGGAGCGGTCCTGAAGGATCAAGCGAATAAATCACCGTCGCTGGACAGTAAGGTTTTTTGCCAGATGTGCCATTAATCCGTTCCGCAGCATCTATCACTTTGGGCTCCGAGCCGACATTCGCCGTACTTCAAACGAATGGCCTCCTGAAAGTCACCGAGTGAGGTAAACTGCGTAGTTAGTTTGGCGTCATGTTCCAGACCGCCTGAGCCTGCCTCGGGTGATCCTGAAATTGTTGAATTTGTGTTTCCGACCTGCAGGTTCGTGTTGAAGGCCGGCCCGGCGCGAACCACTCCACCGGCAAAAAGCTCATCTCCAAAGTCAAAGCAGAATTGGACACTCATTGATTTATCGATATGCGTTCGGTCTCGATTAAGTGCAGCAAAATACGAGCCGCCTTCGGCTGGAAGTTGCCTAAGTCGCACGAAAGTACCATCAGGATAAAGTTTCTGAATAAGGCAGCCGTTGTTTTTTGCCATTTCACCAAAATTTCCCACTCGCCCGCATCACCGGCATTTCTCGAATGAAGTAGGGGCGGTGGAGTCGGACAACGATGGTGTAGCAAATCCGAGAAGCGAGAACAGAATGAAGTGTCTGATACCTTGCACGTTTTGACCTGTTATCCGATTTGGCCCTGCGCCGGAAAGACTGACCCACGCAAGACTGCTCGCCAAGACAGTGACTTATCGCAAAATCCAGCCCCCGAAACATCGGAGACCTTGTCTGCTATACCAGCACCGGAAGCGTGCGTTCATTTTGTCTGTGCCTCCCATTCAAAATTATATTACCTGACATTCCCATTGCACAAAGCGAGACTTTTCAATCAGTTCACCGGGGTCGGTTTGCCCCGTTGGTCATTGCGCGCCACTCGCCGGTTTGCGAATTTAAAACGACCGCAAGTGTAAGGACGTCTTTGATGGAGGCGTTTGATGGTCTGTTTTGTGTCTTACTTGGTTCTGGGCCATTTACTACAATCTTTGTAAGCTGCAAAACCTCTCTGCAACCACTGTCCGCTGAATCGAAATCAGGGTTTGGCATAACCTTGGCAGGTCAAACACTGAAACTGGAACGAGTGGACAGTTAAAGTATATCTACCGTGGCGTATTGGATCGGAGCCACCCCATCCGATTGTGATGGCAAATGCATCAAAGGTGAAAAACACCGAGGTATTGCCAAAACAAACTAACCTGAGATGGGTGAGGTGGTTTCGTGCCGTCAGCGTCGGAACCAGTTTGATCTGTTCGGAGGCCGGAATCTGGCTGCGATCGGCTTGAACTGGGCCCGTGCGCTCGGGACCGTGCCCAATCCGCGTGATCGGCACTGTCAGACTAAACCGGCTTGAGGCGGGCAGGGCGGTTTCGTAGCCTCGCCGGATGACCAAATCTGATCCATTTCGCTATTTCAAAGCGAGCCGAGAGGTTATCCGCCTGGCGGTTATGATGTACGTCCGGTTTCCTCTGTCCCTTCGCAATGTCGAAGATTTGCTGCACGAGTGCGGCATCGATGTCAGTCATGAGGCTGTGAGCTTTTGAAGGCATCGGTTCGGTCCAATGTTTGCCACGGAGATCCGGAAACGACATGTTGCTGGCATGAAATCGAGCAAGTGGCGCTGACAGTTGGACGAGGTCTTCGCGAAGATCAACGGTGAGACGCACTCCTTGTGGCGGGCGGTTGATCATGAGGGCGAGGTGCTGGAAAGTTACGTGACCAAGCGCTTGGATCGCAAAGCCGCCCTGAAACTCCTCAAGAAATCAATGAAGCGCTACGGCAAGCAAGAGATCATCGTGACGGACAAACTGCGGTCGTACGGCGTCGCGATGAAAGTCATTGGTAATATGTCAAAGCAGGAAACGGGACGCTGTCTAAACAATCGGGCCGAGAAATTCCATTTGCCGTTTCGAACACGAGAACGGGGCATGCTCTGGTTTCGGCAAATGCGATATCTGCAGAAATTCGCCGCCGTTCATTCTTGCGTCCATAACGACTTCAACCAGGAACGCGCTCTCAACAACAGAGATAATTTTAAGCTGAACCGAACCGCCGCTCTCTCTCAGGTGCGTCAGCATTGGTCCGGGTAAGTTCACCCTTTCTGTGGCAAACTGAGGCTGGTTCGAATTGGTCTGACAGCACCCCATTGGATACTAAAGGCTGTCCTATTCTTGAACGAACGCTACCATTCTAATCCTTTAAGGATAGGAACAGGCAATGAAGACTGAAAAAAAGGCACTGATTATTCTAACTTCGCACACCGAGCTTGGCACTACAGGGCGAGGAACGGGATTTTATTATGACGAGATGGCAGCGCCATACTGGGCGTTAGTCGATGCCGGGTTTGAAGTAGATATAGCATCGGTCAAAGGCGGCGAAGCTCCCCCAGACCCCAAGACATTGGTCGAACCTGATAAGCGTCCCCCGATGGTTGCGCGTTTCATGGACAATGAAGAAGCGATGGAAAAACTGCGCAACACACCAAAAGCTGAAGAAATTGAAGGTGCGTCATACCAGTGTGTTTTTCTGCCTGGTGGCCATGGCACAATGTGGGACTTTGATACGCATACTATCGGCAAGATTGTAAGCGACGCGTGGGCAAGGGGCGCTGTAGTTGGTGCGGTCTGCCATGGCCCGTCTGGACTGCTTCAAGCCAAACGTCCCGACGGAGAGCCACTTGTCAAAGACTTAAAAGTGAACAGCTTCACAGACGCGGAAACGGATCAGATTGGTCTTACGGGCATTGAGCCGTTTTTGCTCGAAAGCAGGTTGCGTGAACTAGGCGCCAAATTT
Source organism: uncultured Alphaproteobacteria bacterium (assembly GCA_963796445.1). Lineage (GTDB taxonomy): Bacteria > Pseudomonadota > Alphaproteobacteria > Rhodobacterales > Rhodobacteraceae > Roseobacter. The sequence goes on from CAWCLQ010000009.1 coordinate 53,698, forward strand.
GAGTGCAGTGAAAATTTTACAAGTCACGCAGTGCGCGATGGGCGTTTGGTCACGGGACAAAATCCCCAGTCAACTGAAGCCATATCGAAATTGTTGATCGCGGCAACATTGGCCAATACATAGGTCTTGGGAGAAGAAATAGGCTTAGGGGGGCAGGGTGGATTTATAGCGTCTTGAGAGGATCAAACCTGATCCAATTGGAAGCAGAAATCCGCGCATCAATGCCGAAGGCGATTGAACATCAACCGCGGTCAGGTAGAGGTGTCTGGCGTGGCGCAACAAGATGGTAAACCGATGCGATATCTGATCCTGATCGCGACCTTATCTCTGGCCGCTTGTGGCGGTGCACCTAACGAGACCGCGACCCGTGCAGCGTCGCTTTATCCAGGTGAAACAGCCGAGCTTCGCGCGATTATAAACGAAACGGCAGATGCCCATGATGTGCCCCGGAGCCTTGTGCATCGCGTGATCCAGCGGGAAAGCGACTATCGTCCAAACGCCCGCAACGGTCCCTACTATGGGCTGATGCAAATTCTTCCCGCAACGGCCCGCCAGATGGGTTTTCAGGGAGAGGCCTCGGATCTATTGGACCCACAGACCAACCTGAACTACGCGGTCAAATATCTGCGCGGCGCGTGGATGGTATCGGATGGAAGCGAACCCGACGCGGTGATGTGGTACGCGCGCGGGTATTACTACGAGGCGCGGAACCGCTGCATGCTTGCGGCGACGGGGCTTCGGAATACCGAGGTGCGAAAGTACTGCGGCTGATCAGGTGTACAAAGCGTGCGACTGAACACAAGACTAAGGTTTTGTCATAACACGGTTTCTCGGACATTCCTATTTAGGTTAGCCGCCACGGGTTTCTACGCGCCCGCTAATCTTGGCGCCTGAACTCATGGTCATTGTTCCGGCGGTCACATCCGCCTTCAGCTCGGATTTCTCATCCAAAGACAGCGCGTTACAATTCACACTACCTTCGAGGAGCCCCCCGATCTTCACCGCTTCAGCATTGATCCCGCCCTTAACAGATCCCTGGGCAAATACCTCGACTGCCTTCGCGTCTACATTGCCCGTCACTTTTCCGCCGATGGAGATGGCTCCTCCTTTGGCAACCAAATCACCTTGAATGGTTAGATCTTCTTGAATCACTGACGCTGACATGTCTCTTTCCTCCCCCACAGTCCCCAACGGGGAATACGCGTTGCTTTAGGAGAATGCGAATCTCGGCGGCAATGGCAGCAAAATTTTGCCTACAACCGAGTTTGTAACTTTAGATGCCAAGCGTCCGGGCGGTTTATTTTGATCTCACGGCAGTCGTTTGCCCTACGTTGCTTAAACGACCGCTTCAGCCCATCTGTGCATCAGCTATCCAATCCGCAGGAAATGGTTCCAGCACCCGCGCCAGCGTTTCTGCCGGCCCCTGTTTTCCTTCCAAAATTTCCTCAGTTTTATCGGGTGCGAGTAGCAAAATGCGCAGGACGCGGGTCAAATACGCTGATGGTGCGCGCTGCTCATGAAACTTTCGGCGGGACGCGGACAGCCTATGCAGATGAAAGCGGGTGATTTTGTGAAAATGCGAATGTCAGAGAACGTTGGACGTAAGTCGCGTTCCTTCCGCCATAATTGATTTCAAAATACAATAAAAACAATACAATAGTTTATTGTTTGGCTGAATTATTCCCCGTAAAGACCGCTTTATTGGCTTGGCTTATCAACACATTTATCAAGAATTTAGAACAAACAGCCATTCATAGTAAGCGTTTGGCCTTATGGACCTAACCAAAACGCGTAGTAAGCTAGCGCGTACTATTCGTGCGCTGAAAAATCACCTCACGCAGCGATGGATAGGCGAGTGATAACAGTGCCTGCAATCAAATATCTATCCGTGCAAAGAGATCAAGTCCGCTGCATAGCGCTATATTCGCCGCATTCTATTGGCGGTTTTACCCGCTTCCTGGCCCTGAAAAGTGCAAATTTCAAGGTAATATTAGGGCATAAATCTGACCTAAATGCGGCAGCATTATGGCATCTGCTCAGGTTGAATGCTAAATGATAAAAAAAGCATAAATTACAGTGTGTTATTCGTTTTTGATGAGGCTCAATTGATAGGTAAAAAAATCACCCAATAACTGAACTATTTCATACTGGTTGCGTAAAGTTTTTAGAGAATTGTTCGGTCGCCAGCAGGTCTCCTATAAGTAAAGAGTAACGAGTGTAAGTCGTGTATTTAAAAGTAAGTAACGAGTAAGCCGTGTGTTTTTGCGGCTCTGTTTAAAGAGTAACGAGTAGGACAGTTGTTCCATGTTTATTTTGGAAAAGACAATTGATGTTCACGGTGAAGGCTTGAAGGTTTCCGGGTACGATGCGCCCGCAGCAAACCATTCAAGCCTGCCGGAGCTCAAGTCACAAGGTGAAGTGGACAGGGCAGGCGTCTCTTCGGCGCAGCCATCGGCCCTTTTGCTCGTCTTGCAACGTCTCGATAATATGCGCATTCCTCACTCATTTGTTGGCCGGGGCCGCGTACAATTTTCATCATCCCCTTGTCCAAAAGCTAGCGCGCAGTGAGGGTTTAATCATGCCAAATGTGCACTTTGCCCAGAACTACGATCTTCATGTTAAACCCACACGCATGCACTTGCTGGAAACGATGGAAAAGCGCCGATTTTCCCTCTCCATGCTGTGTACCTTGACGCTGCTCACCCTATTCTCGGATGCGTTTACGAGCAGTCAGCACAAGATGAGCATTCAGATGCTTTTTAACAAAGCCTTCTATCTTCTACAGTGACTGATGTGATCGAAAGTACTTTGCGGGGCGCAACAAAACAAACAAGGACTGACGTAGAATGAATTTACAACATGCTAAAGCGCGCCGTCTTGCAGCCCTCTCTGATTGTAAATCTGACCGGTTGCTTGTCTCGCCAGTAAGACACATGTCGGAACTCCGTCTGCCACGAAACGAAAGCGCCGCAGCGTATTTGATTGACGCTCTTGGCGAAGGTTGGACGGTTGAACAAATCGCCGAAAAAACGGAATGGTCCAAAGCCCGTATAATGGCCAACCTGTACAAAATTGCAAAGAAAACCGGCGTTGGTATTCACCGCCGGAATGACCGACTGCACATTGTTTGGCCCGAAGGTTTCGACGAGACCTGTATCTACCCACAAGACATCGTCGAGTGTCAGATATCGGATGCAGAAGACTGCACCGTGGCAGCATAAACGCCGCGTTTTGCGGATACGCAGAACGCGGCTCGGAATACCAACACATCAGTGCGGTTATCACCGCAACCGGGCGGTGTCTGAATGCTTGGAACGGGCAATGCTGTTGACCGCTCACATTGTGTTGAACCAGCGTTGTGCAAGCTGCAACAAACCAAACCTCTTGTATCTGGTTTCAAGGCCGAATGGCTAAGAACTGCGCGCGCGACCCGCGATATTACCGAACTACGTAAACGGTAACTGGCGCATGAGATGCGACATACCCAGCATTCGATGACAGGATATGTTCTTTAAATCCCGGTATGTGGCTCGCCATGATGATCAGGTCGCAATCGGCCGCGCTTGCTGCTTTGACAATGTCCGAGCCTACGTTCAGGTGAAGGTCACTGCGCAAGGCGACATGGTCCTTGGTCTTGATGCCATGTCGCGCGGCTTGTTCGGCGGCAAAAGCCCTGAGGCGATCTGCGATGCGCTCTCCTTCGGTGCGTGCGGATGTGGTTGGTACGGCATCGACAACGTCGACATAGATGACTTCCGCATTGCTTTCCTGCGCGGTTCGGCCTGCTAAGTCCAAGGCTTTGGTCAGCTTGTCGGCGTTTTCCAGATCAACAGGTACCATAATACGTGAATACACGTGACGTCCTCCTCATGTTGCGTTCACACATGCTACCCAAATGACCGGAAACTGCGTTGATCTCTGTCAATGCGGCCTGCGCAGCCACAGTGGCAGGGCTACAAACTGCGCTTTCAATTCGGATGGGGATTGAATTTTATCAGGGACTTATCTTACTTTTTTCTATGTCCGACCTAACAAGTGACGATGTGATAAGGTTGCCCAACGTGCGCGCCACGCAAGCGCCGGAGTGGGGAGCGTTGGCAAATATGGTTGGGCGTACCTGACTGAAGGCACCGGATGCGCCCTGCATTTCATGTGAAATAGCGAACACACGCAAGAAGTCTGCATAGGGATCGCTGCCATCATCGCGTGGACGATATTGCAAACGACCTTCACGCACACCCGCCTCATAAATCGTTTCGCCCTCTTTAATGGTTTCCAGGACGCTGATGCTATCAAGCATCTCGGGGTCGATAGCGGTGGGGTCTTCCGACAAGATCACAAGGTCCGCCAGCTTACCCGGTTCAAGGGAACCTTTGCGGTCTTCCTCAAAATGCTGGTAGGCGGGCCAGATCGTAAGAGATTTAAGCGCGGTCAGCACATCAACCCGCTGTGCAGGCCCGATAATGTCGTTGGATCGCGAACGTCGTGTCACCGTGGCATCAAGTATGCGCATGCTGTCGGGAAACGCCACTGGTGCATCATGGTGACTGGAAAACATCATCCCGCGCTCACGGACCCACCCGGTAGGCGAGATATTGTCTGAAACAGTGGGGCCAACCGTTCGGTCGCGGTGCCAGTCCCCCCAATAGAACGTATGCATCGGGAACAGCGATGGAAAAACATCAAGGCGGTTGTACGCATCGACTTGATCTTCGCGCATGAACTGACCGTGGATCAGGACCGGACGGCGATCGGCACGCCCGTGTGTGTTAGTTGCGGTCTCAATGGCGCCGATCAGAATATCCGACGCACCCTCGCCATTGGCGTGAGTCAGGATCTGGACACCATTCGCAAAGGCCCAGTCAATCGCGTCAAAGACCTGATCGCCGGACGCCGAAGCGTAGCCCATATAGTCAGCGCGGAATCCTTCGGGCGGGTTGTAATAGGGACGGTCCCGCAGAGCGGTGAAACCTTGAGGAGAGCCATCAATTGTGAGTTTGGCACCGCCGACACGAAACCGATCGGAGTACGTGCGGGAATGGTTCTCGACGATGAAATCACGGTCCACAAGCACGTCTGGATAAGTCACCACATCGATGTCCAAACCTTCTTCGGTGGCTACGGCCTGCATAAGTTGCACAACGGCTGGAATAGACCGGCCTTCTTGCGCGGTAGTGTATCCAAAAGAGGCGATTAGTTCTGTACCAGCACGGAAAATCGCACGGTTGGCCGCTTCATCGAGCCCGCCAAGGAGTTTGCCGATCACGACATTCGCCGCATTCTCTTCAAGCACGCCGTTCGGCTCGGAACTGCCTTCGCGCCGCCGGATCACACCCCCTGCAGGGTCCGGTGTGTCTGCCGTGATGCCTGCAAGTTCAAGTGCCTTGGAGTTGGCAACACCCAGATGGCCGGACTGGTGAATTGCATAAACTGGAATGTCGGTGGAAACCGCGTCAAGCTCGTCACGGGTAGGGTGGCGTTGTTCGGCAAGTTGCGCGTCATCGTAGCCAAAGCCAAGGATCAGACCCGCACCCGCAACGCGTTCGGGCTGTGCTTCGGCAAAGTCACGTAGAACCTGCTGCAGGGCCGGGATATCGTTGACCGTGCCATCGGGCGCGGGCAAAACGTTGGCAGATAAAGCCTGAATGCCAGTCATGAATACATGCCCATGGGCATCGACAAATCCGGGGATCATGGTGCGGCCCGCCAGATCAATGACTTCTGTCTCGGGGCCGCGTAACGCCATCACATCGTCTGCGTCACCAACCCTCAAAATCACGCCATTCTTTTCTGCCAGTGCTTCAGCGCGCATTGCACCATCAACCATCGTCAGGATCGGTCCTCCGATCCAAATGCGATCGGCCAAAGCGGGTGGGCTGGTCTGAAGGGCCGACGCGTGCTGCTCTCGAAAATATGTCCATGCATCTACTCCGCTTCCATCAGTTAGCGTGCAGATCCCGCGTTGGCCATTGGCTTCTTCGAGAATCGAATAAGTACCACCTTGATCGGTGCAATACGTGGCAGCCGGATTTGGTGTTTGCGATGCAAAAGTCATGGTTGCAAAACAAGTTACAGTAAAACTGGCGAGGAGAAGCAGAGAGCGAAACATAAGAGAAGCAGCCTATTGGTTGGACGCGATGGCGCGTCAAATTTTAGCGGGTGCGCGCCGGTAAGTCGGCGTCTTGCGAGGTGTGCAAGCAGCAGTGGGTCGCGCCTCAACTAAAATGAGAAAAGATATTCCTGTCAACTGGCCAAGCGTCCCCTGTCGTCAGGGTCTCAGGCGCTTTGGGCTAGAGCAAACCTTGTGATTTGCCCCAGCCGTGGGCGTGGATCGGCCCAGACACAATAGTTGCGCCAAGCCAGGCCGCTGCTTTGGGCGAGCGGCCACAATTATTTTAGTTCGTTGCCAAAAACGCCGCATAGGAAAGGAAACAGGTTAAAACAGTTGTCTGACAAACGTTCCGTGCCAAGCAGAAAGCATGCTCGGGATGGCCATCCCAATGCTGGGGAACGCAACGACAAAACAGCGACCGGAAAGCGCTATAAAGGACAGGGTTGTCGTTTTTGCTTCAGCGGCTCCGGCTTGGTGACCCGTTCAACGGTGCCGGAGTATCGTTCAATTCACCTTTGCAAACAGCGTTTGCATAAGTTCGGGTTGGGGCGTTACAATCTGTACACCCTGTCTGATCCTGATCTGGGCAACCAAAGATCTAGGTCAGCGGTGTCATGGTCTGATATGGCGGGGTGTAAAAGGACCATCACGGCACCGGGTGTGCCGTTCGCGTTTTGCGACCTGTGCGCTTTGTACCGTAGCTGATCGTTCTCAATCGTAAAGGTATGGCGGTCACGCAAGTTTCTGGTGTCTTGCAGAGCGGCCAGACAAGCTTTGCGCAGCAGGCTCTTGGCGTCAGACGGGCTTATTGGCGCGGCGGCGACATGAAGCTCAAACCCAAGGAAATTCCTGAGCCCCTTGGTGTATCCGACGGCATTGCGGTTTGATGCGTGTTTTGTCGCCTCCCATCCGCACCGGAACGAAAACCATTCAGACAAAGGCCATTCTCCGCGCATGGTTTTTTGAACGCCTTTGACCCAAGTGCTCGCTGCGATCATATGCGACGACCAGTGTACCAATATACCAATCGCGATGGGCAATTGCGCGAACACGGCTGACACTGCCATCAACTGCCGAACCGCACGGAACTTACCTTCCAACGATTGGTCAAATGTCTGAATAGACAGCGTCATGTAACTCTTGTGGGACTTGATCGCATCAAGTGCGCAATGCGCATAACCACCAGACCGCCATGCAATTTCCGAGTGATCTGCCGCGCGAAATTCTTCATCCGGGGAGCCTGTGCCGTTCATAAGAACCACATGGCCATTTCGCGCATCTTGTGGTTTCAGCATGCCGAAAATGACTTGATCGGTTTTGATGTTCTTGCCGATATCGACGGGATGGACTTCAACTGGAGTAAGTGGATAGTCCTCGGATACCGCCTCTGCGATCTCTGACAGATCAAAGTCAAGCGCCTCTTCGAAAAGGATATCGATTGAGAAGTAGGCGACGTTGTCAGGATTTAAATGCACCGTCATGCGACTGCGCCTGACGAAGAGTATTTTGGCGGTCTTGATTGCTGCAAGTTGAAAATCCAGCTGACAGACGTGTCTTGTGCCAAAGGCACGAAGTATTCCGAGAAATTTCTCATGACAAATCCAATTGTTGTCCCCTCAAAGGATGTTCATATGACGAGGGAAAATGCGCTTAGAACGCAACTATAGGTTATCCTAAACTGTGGCAGCAATTGGACGGTGCAACGATATTTTTCGTGTAGAGTGCTGCGGGCAACGGTGCGCCTTAAAATGCAGTGAACAAGAAATCTGGATTGTGTTGGGGCGACCGATGCGCGCTAAGGCTTTGAAGTTAAGTTGAAATTTCATTCCGAGTGGGTCAGCTGGCTTTTGCCAGATGCCCGCCGCTGCGTAGCCTAAAAAGCGCGATTTTAGTAGCTGCTATAGATAGAGCAGGCGATCGTAGTGATTGGTATGCAGGAAGGCTAAAGCCAATTAAGCCCCCTCAGGACGCCCGATTTTTTCCATTAGCCACTCCGCCCGTTCAATCTGATCCTCGGCCACGGATAGCTTTCTCTTAAGCCTTTCCTTCTGGGATGGCTTCGTTGCCGTGTCGATCTCCTGTTGCAATATCGATTGCTTTGCGCGCAGTTTGGCGATGACCTTTTCCACATGGGCGGGTTTGATCTTCACAGCTTTGCCATCGTCCAAGCGGCCGAAGTATTTGTCCAGCTTTTCGCCAATTTTTGTCAGTCCCATAAATCTCTCCTGCGATAGGCTCGCATAGCACAAAATTGAAACAGTGATGTAACGGTTTCACAGGTCATTTGATGGTCCCATTTGGCCTTTTAGTCCACCGCCGCGCACCACGTCTTGCAGTTCGTCATCCTCCAGCATCAGTATCTGTTCGACTTCTGCCATCGCGTCTTCTGTCTCAATGTAATAGGCGCGGGCGGCTGCCAGCAGATCGCGCATCGCACCATAAGCGTAACTGGAATCGTTCAGAAAGGACGTGGCTTGGGCTGCGTTCAACTGGCGGTCGCGAATAAGCGCTTCGATTGTGTTGTTGGTATCTTGTGCGTCATGCTCGACCTGAATGCGTTCCTGATCCAGCCACAGGCTAGAGCGATCTTCGGGGTTGGCGTGTTCCAGCTTGTGAATTTCGACCAATATGCGTGCAATTTCACTGCGCAATCCGTTGTAAAGATCGGTGACGACACCTTGGGGGTACAGTGTGTAATGGGTTGCATTGCGTCGAAGATGCTTGATCGATTTGACGGCCCGTACAATATGCCCCGCGACATCACGCATCGTATAAATATCATCCATAACCTCGGACGGTATGTTCTTTGCACCGGCGCGTGTCGCGAATTCGACAATGGCGGAATAGAGCGTTTTGACGCGATGCTCGTAGCGTTCATCAATATCGAACTCGACGGCGGTGCGGCTGGCGGCGACAGTCGCGGCGATGTCCTTGCTCTCAAACAGTTCGTGCCTGTGCAAATTCAACCCGTGGGCGATTAGCTCTGTGGCATTTTCATATAGATGCAAGACTTCGCGCCGCATGGCGATCTGCGCGGTCAGCGGAAATTCATCAACGGCTTCGCTCAGGAACTTGGGCTGGCTCAAGTCTTCTTTCGGTTGGACGATCGTACGCTCGAGCAGGGCGATCAACCGGTTTAGCAACGGCAGCATTAGCAACACGCCCAAGATGTTAAAGATTGTGTGAAATACGGCCAGCTTGAGCGCATAGTCGGTATCCGCGATGCCCATAAAGGAACTTACGAAATCTACCGCATCGCGAAGCTGATTGATGAAAACCAGTGCGACACCAGCAGTCACCACATTGAAGATGACATGCGCAAGTGCCAGACGCTTGCCTTGAAAATTCGCGGTCACTGCGCCGATCACGGCGGTGATTGTTGTGCCAATGTTTGCACCAATGGCCAGCGCCAGCGCATTTTCATAACTGACTTGGCCTGCGGCAAGCGCCGTGATGATCAGCACCATTGTGGCGTGACTGGATTGCATGACCACTGTCGCTGCCGCACCAACCAAGGTATAGACCGCCAACCCAAGTAATCCGGTTAAGGCAAAGCGACTTAGATCGAACTGATCTTTGAAGGCTTCAAATCCTTCTTTCATATGGTGGATGCCAAGGAATAAAAAACCAAGTCCGGCCAACACAAAGCCTGCGCCGCGCAGGTATTTTGATTTCTGGAACACCAGAACTATAGCGATGGCCAGCATCGGTAGGGCATAGGCAGAAATATTCACCTTCAGACCAAAGCCTGCGACCAGCCATGCGCCCGTGGTGGTTCCAATGTTGGCCCCGAAGATGATGCCGACACCGGCCAGAAGCGAGATTAAACCCGCTGATAAAAACGAAATGGCGATCACTGATACCAGAGAACTGGACTGCATAATCGTTGTGGCCAAAATGCCGAAGCCAAGTGACTTCGGAACTGATCCGGTGGCTTTCTCCAACACGCGTTCCAGAAGACCGCCGCTGAATAATCTGAAGCCATCCTCGAGCATCAACATGCCGAATAAGAAGATCGCCACACCTGCTGCGATTTCCTGAAAGTCACTGCTGGCCCAGAACCCCAGGGACAAAACCAGCAATATGATTGGAAGCAAAAGCCTTTTCAGCATGGTTGGATATGCCCTATGGCAACATCATGCCGCGCAGGACAAAGTAGAATAGCGCGGCCAGAACAGCAGAGACCGGCACGGTGATGATCCAAGCCGATACGATTTTGAAAAGCGCCGACCGTTTGACCAGTTGCCTTTTAAGCGCCTTTTGCAAAACCTTTCGTTGTGCCGCGTCAATGACAGCCTCGGGTCCCATCTTCTGCAGTTCTTTCAGGATGCGCTGCTTCTCTTCGGGTGGTGCGTTCTGAAAGTCCATCAGGACGTGTTCGACCTTGTCGAAATTGGGCTCGCCTTCGTGTTGGTGCAGTACGTCCTCAACGACCTTGCCCATACGAAGCTCCAGAAACTCCCTTAGAAACCCGACACCAAAGACCGCACCAAGTGCCACATGGGTCGAGCTGACGGGTAATTTCAAATGGCTGGCAATGATCACCGTAATGGCCGCTGCCAATGCGATACAAAACGCGCGAGACCGGTCAAGCTCGGTGATCTCGGAGCCTACCGTTCGGATCAGCTTGGGCCCGAACAAAGCAAGCCCGACAGAGATACCCAACGCGCCGATCACCATGACCCAAAGCGGGATGGCAACCTTTGAATTGCCGCCTTCGCCAGCAGCAAGCGCGTCGACGATGCCAGCCAGAGGACCCACGGCATTGGCCACGTCGTTCGCACCATGCGCAAAGCTGAGAAGGGCTGCCGAGATAATGAGCGGGATGGTGAACAACTGGTTCACGCCATCGCGGTTGTTTTGCAGGCCAGGGGTCGCGCGGTTGATCATCGGGCGCACAAGGACGATAGAGGCAAGACCGGCGACAAGGCCGATCAACACCGCGTTGCCAAAGTCGATGGCAACAAGCTTTTTAATACCCTTGAGGGCGATGTACGTGGTAAAGGCCCAGACCATGATCCCAATCATGAAAGGCACGACTTTGCGCGCGGCTTCCACAGGTTCGGTCTTAAAAAATACAGAGCGCTTCAGGAAAAGCAAAAACAGGGCCGCGATAACGCCGCCGGTCACGGGTGAGATCACCCAACTGGCCGCGATCTTGGCCATGGCGTCCCAATTGACGATGTCCCATCCCGCCGCAGCGATGCCTGCCCCCATGACGCCCCCGACGATCGAGTGTGTCGTCGACACCGGCGCCCCGAGCCACGTGGCGGCGTTTAACCAGATCGCAGCACCGGTCAAAGCGCCCATCATGACCCAGACAAAAACCTGCGGGTCGGCCACGTCTGCGGGGTCGATGATCCCTTTTTTGACCGTACTGACGACATCCCCGCCTGCAATAATAGCGCCTGCAGCCTCGAAAACGGCTGCGATGACAATGGCACCGGTAAGTGTCAGCGCATACGATCCAACCGCTGGACCGACGTTGTTGGCTACATCGTTGGCACCAATGTTTATCGCCATATAGGCCCCAATTACCGCCGCGGCGACCAGCAGATAGGACTGCTCCACATGGGCAAATTTCGATCCGGCGTAAATCATGACGGCCACGATAAACAGGATCGCCGTTCCCATCCGGCCAACTTCGGTGCGGCTTAGATTGGTCGCACTCTCAATTTTCAAGTATTCGTTGGCTTTCATGCGCCGTCCCCCTCCCGTGATATCATTTAGCCGCACAAACCCGCCTGCCGCTTGCAAGCGAGTGGCAACGTGCACGGATCAACTTCTGCAGAACACGAATTGCAATCTGCCGCCATGAGATGGATCAATCAGCCGACTAATTTGAGCAATTGTTGCAATGACAACCGCCGTCTTTTCACCCAGCGCATGACTATTTTCTTGTAGATGCGGTTTTTCTTAACGCCAGTAACGTGCCGGATGGGCCGATGAGTTCGAATATGACGGTCGTCCCGATTGTGACAGCGAGGATGGTATCGGCATATTGAGGAAATTCTTCAGCGGCAATAAGTGCGATACCGACAGCAACACCCGCCTGCGACAGCAACGCGACACCGAACCAAGGCCGCTCAACCCGCGGTGCTTTACCGATCACACTGCCAAGCCATGCGCCGATGATCCGCGAAGCGATGCGCAAGACCACATATCCCAATCCGATCCAACCCACTTGGACAAGGGCGCCCAGATCCAGTGACGCTCCCGCCAGAATAAAGAACAGGATCATGAATGGCCATTGAATGTGTTCAATCTCGTGGAAGGCGCGCGAATGATGCCGTGCAAAATTCACGATCATTGCCCCGGTCGTCATACCGGCGATGAGAAAGGAAACCTCAAGCCAAAGAGCCAGGCCAGCGCATAAAAAGACGATGCCCAAAGCCTCGGTCTGCAAAGGCTCGCCCTTGGCCAACCGACCGGTCAGATAAGCGGCAGGCAAACCAATGGCCACACCCAAAGCGACTGCACCAAGGATTTCCCACATGGCGTAAAGTAGCGCGCCCTGTGTCTGTGCACCATTCAGCATTCCGGCAAGGACCAGGACGAAAGCAAAAGCCAGCACGCCCCAAGCATCATCAATGGCGACAATGCCTGTGAGCGATTTTGTAAAGCCGCCTTTGGCTTTGGCTTGGCGTATGACATCTTGCGTGGCGGCGGGGTCGGTCGCGGTTGCAACCGCGCCGAGCAACAGTGCAAGACCCAAATCAACACCGACGGCCCAAAGACCGAAACCGACGACAACAATTGTCACGATGACCACAGACAATGAGATCGCCATGATGGTCGTCCCATGCGTGCGCAAGTTCTTGAGTGACAGCGAATTGCCAAGCAGGAAAGCGACCATCGTCAGCGCTGTCGTTGTCAGGAAGGCGTACCAATAGTCAGTCTCTAGTGGGAGCAGGTTCAGACCCGACGCGCCAATCGCGACCCCGCAAATCAACAATAGAGTGACACGCGGCAACCGTGTGCGTCGCCCAATCTGATCCGCAAGTAGTCCCAGCAGGAAAAGCGCGCCGAGCGTCAGAAAGGTTTCATGCATTTCCATGACGCTACCCTAACCACGTATCGCCTGGTCGCTTTGTCCTATGTCAACCGGCATCGAATGCCATCGATGGATGGGGCGCGGGCGGTAATCGGTGGGTGTCATTCTTTGCCTTTAAGCCAATCCGTCACAATTTGCTTTAGGCGCGCGCCGTCAAAGCTGGGGAAGTGGCCGCCGTGTACGCAACGTATGTCCATTTCAAGCAGCCGCTTCATTGACCGAACGTAGTCGTCCGCGTTGGCATGATAGGTGTCTTCGATAAGGGGGCCGTCGTACACGATGTCACCCGAGAACAGCGTCTGCGTTGCTGCTTCAAACAATGCGATGCCACCCGGGGAATGACCCGGGGTGTGGATCACCTCGAAATGGCGATCTCCTAGGTCTACGACGTCACCGTCTTCGAGAAGGCGTGTCGCGGGGGCTGCTTTGACGGCGTAAGTGGTCGAGGCATAAGGGGCAGGGGGCAGTGCGTCGAAAATCTCGTCTGTCACGTAAGGGTCAGCGAGCGTATTGGACCGTGTCGGGTGCGCCAGTAGTTCCGCTTCGGCACTGTGTACGCAACGATCTTCGAACTCGTGATGGCTGCCAATATGGTCAAAATGCGTATGGCTGGCGACCGCTGTCAGGGGACGTTCCGTGACCAAAGGCACCCACTCGGTCAGACTAACGACGCCCATGCCACTGTCGACAAGCATATCTCGATCTCTACCCCGTACGTGCCAGATGTTGCATCGATAGAATTCCTGAATAAATGGCTCATCTATGAAGGTAATGCCATCGCCAACTACACGCGTACGGTACCAATCCTGCGCAGCAATCCGTTTCATGATGGAAAGACCTTAATTTGATGTGCTTGGGCGGCTAGGGGCACTGTTGCACCTGTTTGGGGGGCTTGGGCGGGCGACACATGGGCAAACAGCGTGCCAGCATCCGAGCTGAGCCGAACACGGCAGAACGTACCGAAAAAAGAGACCTCTGCGACGCTAGCATGACCAAGCGACACATCTCCGCCGGCAATCAAATGCTCAGGGCGAATTGCGATCTGGACCGGTCCCAGTTGCGAGCTTGGGACATGTCCTAAACCCGTGGATATCTTCGATCCGTCCCCGGTGCCTCCGATCATGTTAATTTCGCCCATGAAGCCTGCCGAAAAGGCAGTAGCCGGCGCGTTGTAAACACGTTCAGGTGCGCCTCTATCCTCGATTTGCCCTGCATTCATCACGACGATGGTATCCGCAATCGCCATTGCCTCTTCCTGATCGTGCGTCACGTGAACAAAGGTTGTGCCAATCCGTTGCTGGATCTGCTTGAGCTCGTCTTGCATGGCGCGGCGCAGTTTCAGATCGAGCGCGCCAAGGGGCTCATCCAGCAGCAAAGCTTCCGGCTCCACGACCAAGGCCCGTGCAAGTGCTACCCGCTGACGTTGCCCGCCTGATAATTCGTGGGGTTTCTTGTCACCATCGTCTGGTAGTCCAACAAGAGCGAGCATTTCCGTGGCACGCTTACGCCGGACGCTTGCGCTGATGCCGCGCATCCGAAGGCCAAACGCCACGTTCTCGGCCAGCGTCATATGAGGAAACAACGCATAATCCTGAAACATTGTCGTCGTTGCGCGTTTGGCGGGCGGCACGCGGGTCACATCCGTTCCCCCCAAGCGCACAATACCCTCGGACGGCGTTAGAAACCCGCCCAGAATGGAAAGCAAAGTGGATTTGCCGCATCCGGATGGCCCTAGCAAGACGGCGTATTCACCTGCTGCAACCTCGAGCGATACGCCTTTCAGCGCGTCAAACCCATCAAAACGCATCGTTACGTTTTCAACTGCAATAGATGACGTCATCTGCGTCTCCGAAAGACTGTAAATTCAAGGGCAATCACCAAAGCGATTGAGATCAGAAAGACCACCGATCCGATTGCATTGGTTTTGGGGTTCAGACCGGACCTGAGCATGTTCCATATCTCGACAGGCAGGGTCACGTCAAAGCGGGCCAGTAAAAAGGCAATGATGAACTCGTCCCAAGAGAAGGTGACCGAAAGAAAAAATGCGGCAAAGATTGATGGGGCGAGCATCGGTGCGGTGACCAACATCAGCACCTGCGCAGTAGATGCGCCAAGATCGCGTGCTGCGCGTTCTGCTGCGTCCTGTTGCGCGCCCATTGACGCGTAGATGATCGCAAAACACAGGGGCAGGTTAATGACGACATGACCAATCCCCACCGTCCACAAGGACCGCGACAAACCGATTTGGTTGAACATCATCAAAAGACCGAGACCGATAACCAGATAGCTGACGGTCAGAGGGGCGGTGATAAGCCCGCGCATCCAGACCGACCCGGGCAGCACGTAACGCGCAAGCGCAAATGCTGCAAGAAATCCCAAAGTGACGGCCACCACTGATGACCCCAGAGCCACGATCAGTGAATTTAACAGTGCAGCCATCAAACGGTCATCAGCGAAGATTTCCGCGTACCATCTTAGTGTTACTCCTTTGAAAGGCGGGACCGGCAGCCGCCCATCCTGAAAACTGAAGGTGACCAATACAATGACGGGCAGGAAGATGAACCCGTATGCGGCGGCGAGGTAAAACCATGACAGAACGCGCATTACACCCTCTCCAGCCGAAGCCAGCGGGCGCAGGCGATATAGGCGAGGGTGACAACACCCATCAGGATTAGAGCGATAGCCGACGCCATGGGGAAATCCGCGCGCCGTCCAATTTGCAGCATGATGATTTGTGGCAGCGTCAATTCGTTGTTTCCGCCAAGAATTTGCGGGGTGATGTAGTCACCAATGCACAGCACGAAAGTCAGAAAAGCACCGACCATTATGCCGGGCAGGGTAAGGGGCAGGATCACATGACGAAACGTTTGAAAGCCACTTGCACCCAGATCGGCCGCCGCGCGCCGGTAGTTCCGCGGCAACTGCACGAGGTTGGCGTAAATCGTTAACGTCAGCAGCATGGTGAAAAAATGGACAAACCCGATAACAGTGGCCGCGCGGGTTGATGCAATCTCAAGCGGTTCGGCGATCAGCCCGATCGAGAGAAGTGTTTGATTGACGATGCCGCCTTTGCCCAGCACCAAAAGCCAAGAGTAAGACCGAACAACGTAGGACGTCCAAAACGGCAGAATAGCTAGAATAAGTGCCAGACGGCGGAACCGCGCGGGGACCTGCTCGGCGATGATCCACGCAAGCGGGTAGGCCAGCAAAACCGAGATGACGGTAACAATGGCCGTGATCTCAAGCGAGTTGACCAAACCTTGCAGAAAATAAGATTTTTCCAGAAAATTGGCATAATTCCCCAGATCCCATGTCTGGACGATTTTGCCCTTTTCGCGGCTCCACAAACTGACGGCAACCATAAGCGCCATGGGGACCGTGAAGAAGGCAACGATCCATAAAAGCGCCGGGGCCAGAAGGCCCCAGCCGGTTTTTGCACTGCGCATTCAATTACCGCTGAAGCATTTCTGCCCAAGCGTCCTGCATGGCGATGTCCAGGTCCTCATCGGGAGCAGGGTAAAGCTGCGTATTGGCAAGATAGCCTGCCTGCTCATCCCAGCGCAGCGCACCCTTCTGTGCATCTGTTAGCTCTTCGCCTGCTTTCGCGTTTGCAGGCATGGCCCAGTAGCATGACGACGTTGCAAGGCGGGCCTGACCTTCTGGTGACAGGATGTACTGCACAAACTTCAGTGCAAGGTCTTGCTTGGTGCTATCTTTAAATACACCAATCGACTGCGACCATCGGACAGCGCCCGCGTCCGGTATGACCCAATCAAGTTCTGGTTGCTCTTCCGACAGAACCGCCGTCAACCATTCGCCACCGCCGACCACAATGTCAGCTTCGCCTGTCGCCAATGCGGTCTGTGCGGCAACAACGCCAAATACGCCGGTTGCATTGTCCTTAAGCTTGAAGAGGTCTTCTTGCATTGCCGAAACATCCGCTTCGGTCATGGTGGCGGTCTGGCCCCCTTTAGCCATCTGAACCATGCCCATGACGGGCAGGTAGTAGTCATAGACTGCGATGCGTCCTGCGTATTTGTCAGAGAATACGATGGAGGCATCTTTCATATCCTCGGGGTCAACTTTGGCAGAGTTGTAGGCAATCGTGTTGTAGCCGAACTTTTCCGTGACCGCGTAGATCTTGCCGTCACGGCCGTTCAGCTCTTCCATGCGGACTTCGGGGAAAATATCGTCCATTGGCAAAGCATCGCGTGGCAGTTCTGCAAGCAGGTCAAGGTCAATGGCGCGGGGCACATCAATGCCGTCGATGACGAACACATCCCAGTCTCCGGGGCGCGACTGCTCCAACAAGGCCAATGCAGAACCTGTGCCTTCATACTCGCGCACGTTAACTTTTACGTCATTGGCCGTCTCGAACGGCTCAAGCAGGCCGGGGTCCGCGTGGTCGCACCAGATCAGGGCGTTAAGTTCTTCCGTGGCATGAGCGGCGGTCGCAAAAGCAAGAACCGAAGCCGAGGTCAGTAAAGCGCGGAACATAGAAAACTCCCTTGAGAATATTTTTTGAATGAAGTCAAAAATTGAATGACATACAATTTTATGTCAACTACAAAATGTGACGTAGGAGAATGAACAGCCGATGGCAGGTCTGAGAGCCCGAAAAAAAGCCAAAAGCGAAGCGCGCATCTTGGATGCGGCGCTGTCTAGCTTCCGCGCCCGTGGGTTTGACGATGCGCGCATGGATCAGATAGCGGAAATGTCGGACCTGTCGATTGGAACGCTTTATAATTATTTTCCCACTAAGGGCGATTTGCTGGTCGCCATTGTAGTTCTGGAAACCGAAGACACGCTGGCTGCCGGAAACACGATTGTTGAAAACCCGCCAGATGATCCTGCCGAAGCTCTCTTGGCTTTGGCCGGTGCCTGGTATCGCCATTCCTTTAGGCTTTTGGACAAAAAACTTTGGCGTCATGCGTTCGCCATGATGATCGAACGCCCAGATACGCCCTCTGCGATCCAGTTCGCGCAGAACGACGCGAACTTGCGTGTTCAAATAGCTGACCTGGTACAGGCTTTGCAGTCTTTGGGCTACGTTCGCCAAGATGTCGATCCAAAGGATGTAGGTCTTACGACGTTCAATATCATTGATCGTACCTTCATGATGTTTGTGACTGACGACACCATGGACTACGCGCAGCTTATGGAGACGCTCAGACGCCAGCTACACATTACTGGGCGGGCGCTGCATCTACAAAACGGCTGAAACTGTTTTGGATCAGCGCGGGGCTATGTGCCGGGTTGCGGCATCAAACAAGACAGTAATCGCGGCAGATGCCACGCGGGTCCGGCTGTCATCGGCGCGGCTGGTTAGGATGATGGGCACCTGCGCGCCGAGGACGATCCCCGCAGCCTCGGCCCCGGCGAGGTACATAAGCTGTTTGGAGATCATGTTGCCCGCCTCCAGATCGGGAGCGACGAGGATATCGGCTTGGCCGGCAACTTGCGACGCGATGCCCTTTGCAGCGACGGCGCGCATCGATATTGCATTGTCAAAGGCCAAGGGACCATCCAGCAAGCCGCCTGTGATTTGTCCCCGGTCAGCCATTTTGCACAGGGCACCTGCCTCGACCGTGGATTGCAGTCGCGGTGTAATCGTTTCGACGGCAGACAGGATCGCGACCTTGGGTAGATCGATGCCGATGGCGTGGGCCAGATCGATGGCGTTCTGGATCATATCTGCCTTCGTTTGCAGATCGGGTGCTATATTGATGGCGGCATCCGTTATCAAAAGCGGTTTGGGATAGGTCGGCACGTCCATGATATAGACGTGGCTCATTCTGCGTTCGGATCGCAGGCCGTTTTCTTTGGCGACGACCGCTGACATCACCTCGTCTGTATGAAGCGCGCCTTTCATCAACGCGCGCGCGCGACCCTCGCGGACCAGCGCCACAGCGGTTTCGGCAGATGCATGGCTGTGGGGTGTATCAATGATATCTATGCCGTTTAAGTCCGCGCCGATTTCTTTCGCAACGGCGCGTATGCGCGCTTGCGGCCCAACCAACACAGGCTCAAGCAGGCCGATATCTTTTGCTTCCAGCGCACCTTGTAACGAAGCCGTGTCGCAAGGATGTACAATAGCTGTCGGTAGCGCCGCAAAGGCCTGTGCAGCCGATAGTAGTTTGTCGTGGTTCGCACCGCGCTTATGCATCACAAGGTCTGGCATCATTATCCGCGGCCTGCGGACTTTTTTGTCGGGTGCTATGACGTGCGCCTGACCGGTAATCACCGGCGTGCCATCTCCGAGCGTACACATGCAGTCAAGGCGAAGCGTTTTGCTGTCTTCATGCTTTTCGATGACGGTAACCTGCACGGTTACCGTGTCCCCTACACCGACCGGTTTTAGGAATTTCAAAGACTGGTCGAGATAAATAGTGCCGGGCCCCGGCAGCTGCGTGCCCAATACAGTTGAAATCAGCGCACCGCCCCACATGCCGTGGCCAACGACTTTGTGAAAGATATCACCCTGCGCAAAGGTCTCATCTACATGGGCAGGGTTCACGTCGCCTGACACGACTGCAAAGGCATCAATGTCCAGCATTGTCAGGGTCCGTACCAGTTCGGCGCAATCACCGACGTGGATCTCGTCAAAGGGGCGATTTTCGATATAGCCCATGGTTTCGGACGCGGCAGACGGCATGATGTCCCTTTTCGGTGTTGCAGATGTAGGCGCTGGGTTAATCTTCGGGTCCGATAAAGTAAGTGCGCAAGCGTGCGTTATTTATCCTGTGCATGCAGCCATTATTGCACGGGGTTTCTTTATCTGATCAACAGCATTTTGCCAAAGAGTTCATCTTTGCCCTACCATACCTCTTCACACACGCGCGCGCCCCACTAAAAATCCAAAGCCTTTTCCAATAGGCGTGCGATATGAATAGGCTTGCGGTCCGTCACGTCTGAGATCTGATGTCGGCAGAATGTTCCATCGGCCACAATCAGCGTCTCGGCATCAGCTTTCCTGACCGCTGGTCTCTACTGTTTCAACTTCGGTGCCCGGTAGCCGCGCGAGCGTTTTTTCGATGCTCGACATCGCTCCTATTGCCTTTTGGTGACAATGACCGTGGTGCAACATCCGTGGTGCAGGGGATTTCAGGGGCAAGCTGAAATCGGGGTTGTCGTCCTGATCTGCGATGTATCCCTCAAGCATGCGCGCGTGTTTTGCCAGGAGTTCAGTATCAGCCCCCGGCAAAAGCCTCGGAATCTCATCGCGCAGGGTCAGCAGGCAACTGGGTCCCAACCCGACGATGGGCAGGCCCTTTTCTGCGAAGGGCAGCACGGCATCAACAAGCCTATGGGCCTCACTGCGGGCTTCATCCACAAGCCCCGCAGATATAAAGGTGCGACCGCAACATAAAGGCCGCTCGCCCTTGGGGGCTGCTGCAATATGGACAGTACATCGGCAGCATCCAGGACGGACAGAATGACGCGCAGATTCTCCGGTTCGAAATAGCGGTTGAAGCAATCTGCAAAGAATACCGCCTGGGGCTTGTCTTGCCGAGCCGCTTCCACGTCGCGGAACGATTTTGCGCAGATTTGCCAGCAAGGGCAGGGGGCTGCCCAAGGTGCGTTTCGCGGTAGATAGGCGACGAGCCTGTGATTGAGACTGCTTGTGTTTTTCCTGGCGCGGGCAGACAGCACCTCGATCTTGATACGGGTCATGTCGACGCCTGTCGGGCATTCGTGTTTACACCCTTTTCACGACACGCAAAGCTTCATGGTTTCAGCCATCTGGTCAGAGGTCAGCGCGTCCGGCCCAAGCTGGCCTGAAATCGCGAGCCGCAAAGTGTCGGTGCGCCCGCGGGTAAGGTCCTGTTTCTTGCGCGTAACGCGGAACGACGGGCACATCACACCGCCTTTCAGTTTACCGCAGGCACCGTTGTTGCTGCACATCTCGACCGCACCTTGAAAACCGCCCCCGCTGCCTATCCATTCAGACCAGTCCAGATCGGTCTTGAAGTCTGATGCCGCGTGATCCGGCCCGTATCTGAACAGGCTGCGGTCGTCTTTTTTGGCGGGTTCACAATCTTTCCGGGGTCAAACAGCCTTTGCTGGGTACAGCGCTGTTTCACCTCCGCAAAACTGGCCACCCTGCGCGGGCCAAACTTTTTCTCGTGAAACTCTGACCGGACAAGTCAGTCACCATGTTCGCCAGACTGTGACCCTTGGTATGTGGCAACCAGATCAAAGCACTCTTCCGCGATCGCGCGCATCGTTTTGACGGTTTCGTCTAGTTTTAGAGTCAGGACAGGGCGGACGTGCAAGCAGCCGACCGACGCATGCGCACACCGCGTGCCCTTTGTGCCGTACTTTTCGAAAATTGCCGTTAAACCGTGGGGGTAGTTGACCAGATTGGGCAGTTCTACAGCGCAGTCCTCTACAAAAGACACAGGTTTGCCGTCCTGCTTCGTCGACATCATGATATTGAGCCCTGAGCTGCGGAACTCGGGGATGCGGGCCTGCATCTTAGGGTCGGTGGCGTGTGTGACCCCGCGCCAGTTTTGACCGGTACCTGACCATGCATACCCCAGATCGCCCATTGTCTCGTCGAGTTGCTTTAGCTTTGTTATGTGCTGGCCAGGGTTGTTTTTGGCAAATTCCACCAACGGCAATGCCTAGGAGGGGCGGAGACAACTATTTCGATGGTATGTCGAAAAAGTGGGATGTCGCGGGCTAGTGCGATCATCGATGAAACGACCAGCTTCTTGCCTTGCGGTTTTAGCGTCACAAGATGTTGCGCCGCTTCCATCGCTTGCCGGAATGTTGAAAAAAGGCAGATCTCCAGAACTTTTTCGGTAATGAGCGGCCAGAGCTTGAGCTCGATCGCGGTGGAATACGCCAACGTCGCTTCGGAACCGACCAGCAGATGCGCCAAGTTGTTTGGTGTATCGCCCGGTACAAGGGCATTGGTGTTATAGCCGCCCAAGCGCCGCATCACTTTGGGACGCCACACGCCAATTTCTTGAGCTTCGCGCGCACCTAACGCCAACAAATCCTTGCATAGCTCCCCGGTCCAAGGGAAATCTGTCCCGCTCACCGGCCCAAAATAATGCGTTTGGCCGTTCGCCATGATGCCGTCAATGGATAAGACGTTATCGCGCATCATCCCTTAACGCAGGGATTTGCCGCCACACGAACGATTGCCAGCCATGCCGCCAATGGGTGCACGCGATGTCGTAGACATGTCTACCGGAAACCAAAGCCCATGTGGTTTCAATGCGCGGTTCAACTTGTCCGGTACGACGACTGGGCGCACAACACAACGCCGGTTTTCCACATCTACTTCAAGAACTTCGTTGAAATACTGGGTATTATCAAGAACCAGTGCTTCGTTGACGGTCTGGTCGCATGGTGACGTCCCAGCGCCGCGCGCCAGTACCGGCACGCTTTGATCTCGGGCTGTTTCAATCGCTGCCCTTATATTATCTTCTGACCTGGGTGGAAAAATCCCTAGCGGCGTCATCTGGCAGAG
Source organism: uncultured Alphaproteobacteria bacterium (assembly GCA_963796445.1). Lineage (GTDB taxonomy): Bacteria > Pseudomonadota > Alphaproteobacteria > Rhodobacterales > Rhodobacteraceae > Roseobacter. The sequence goes on from CAWCLQ010000009.1 coordinate 76,348, forward strand.
CGATGCATTCATCGCGTAGCGGCCCCGCGAAAACAGATCAAACAGGATGTCGCCGGTGACGCGTTTTTCAAAAATATCGGCGAGCTGAGACATGTTTGCCCCGTATGTTCTGAGGAATTCGTTTAGAATTAACTGATTGAAATTAGGATGAATTTTTAATTTGCGTGGTGGCACCCAAAAAATCATTGCGAACGATCAAGCGGCTGTTTGGCAGCAATAAAGTTCGTCAGGTATGTGCCTCTGGAAATCGTGCGCGCGTTCGGTTGGCGAAAGCAACGAGCGATAGCATCACTGGTACTTCGACCAGAACGCCCACGACTGTCGCCAGTGCCGCCCCTGAATTCAGGCCAAACAGGCTGATCGCGACAGCGACCGCAAGTTCAAAGAAATTGGATGTGCCGATCATGGCACAGGGTGCTGCAACGCGGTGTGGCACCCGCAGGACATAGGCGGCACCATAGGCAATCGCAAAAATCCCATAGGATTGGATCAGGATTGGCACCGCGATCAGCGCGATGATGAACGGCTCTTGAAGTATCGTATCACCTTGAAGGCCAAAAAGGATCGCTACAGTCACAATCAATCCGATAACAGACAGAGGCTTTACGCGTGTCGTAAACGCTTCGATCCGTTCCGACGTGCCGAGAATGCGGCGTGTCGCCAGCCCCGCCAAAAGTGGAAGCAGAACATAGAGAACGGTTGCAAGAACCAGTGTTTGCCAAGGCACACTAATGTCGGTTACGCCAAGCAGAAAGGCTACAATAGGCGCAAAGGCCACCACCATAATCAGATCATTCACTGAGACCTGAACAAGCGTATAGGTAGCATCCCCGCGCGTCAGTTGTGACCAGACAAAGACCATCGCAGTGCAGGGAGCAGCGCCCAAAAGGATAAGACCTGCGATGTATTGCGCTGCATCTTCAGGGGCCAGAAACGGGGCAAATATATGCTCAAAGAACAGAACCGCTAGAAACGCCATAGTGAATGGTTTGATCAGCCAGTTCACAACAAGCGTGACAATCAGCCCTTTGGGCTGACGGGCCACGCCCGCCACCGCGCCAAAATCCACGCTGACCATCATCGGGTAAACCATTGCCCAAATCAGGACCGCGACGACAAGATTAATTGAGGCAACCTCGGCGGCTGCGATGGCCGACACCAGACCGGGGGCTACCGCTCCAATTGCGATGCCAACGATCATGGCGAGCGCTACCCAAAGGCTCAGGTATCTTTCAAACACACCCATGGGGCTGGTTTTGGCACCTGCCGGATCGGTCATAGCAAGTGTGTCCGCTTTGGATCAGACGTTGTGTCGGCATGAAGTTCAGGTGCGACTAGCATATTGGCCTTGCACTCTCATTTTGGCTTTTCGAACTTATTCTGAGCTAAGGTATCCGAGCCCTTTGGTCAAATCTTGCGGCTGCGCGAGCTGTTGGAGTGGATATGTGACTTCAGGGTTCGACCGAATGATTACAATAGTCGAACCGTCCGGTTCATAATTTCTCCAGCGATGAGCAGGTCCGCGTGAAAGCGCCGGTTTCTGCTTTGGTCTTGGACGCTAGGCTACAAAATGGGCCCTACCGTCGCGACGATGTTGTTCCAGATCCGGCGCGGCGCGGACCATGCCAGAACCTCAGACAGCTTAACGGCGCGCGCGCTCGCAATATAGTCTTGCTGCCTTTTCTGGACTTCAAGCGTCATCGTACGGTCTTGCAACAGGATGTTGTTTTCATAGTTCAGATCAAAACTGCGTAGATCCAGATTGGTTGACCCGATGACCAGAATTTTTTCGTCCATGGTGAAGGTCTTGGCATGAAGTAAACCGCCCTCGAATTCGTGGATCTGGCAACCCGCTTCAAGAAGCCTGCGGTAATAACTGTGGCTGGCTGCTGCAACAACCCAACTGTCGTTGCGTGCTGGAAAGATCAGCGTAATCTTTACACCGCGGTGCGCCGCAGAGCAGAGCGCCTCGAAAAGCGTGGCATCGGGCACAAAATAAGGCGTCGAAATCGTGATGTCGTGTCGGGCGCAAGATACCAGACTGGAAAACAGTTGTGGCGTGGCGCCGCGACGAACGGTGGGGCCGTCTCCGACCACTGAGGCGGGGAAGCCTTTATGGTTTGACGCGTCGCCCGATGGCATCGCGACGAGCTTTTCACCGGTTGCAGCCATCCAGTCACAGATGAACAACAGTTGGTTTTGTGCGACGACCGGACCCTTGAAACGCAGCATGATATCGACCCATGGCGCGTACTTTGGTTTTAGTCGAAATTCGGGATCTGCCGAGTTTCGACTACCGCAGTACGTCACCAGACCGTCGATCACGGTGATCTTGCGGTGGTTTCGCATATCGATCCTGCTGGTCAGTATCGTCCGGATCGGGTTGTCGAGCGGCATAGACACCGCCAACTGAACGCCCGCATCTTTCATGCGCTTCCACAATTTAGAACCGACCAGTTTGCGCGACCCAAGCCCATCAGCCATGGCGCGACATGTTACACCGCGCGCCGTGGCTCTGATCAGAGCGTCGGACAGGGCTGTTCCCGTGTGGTCATCAAGCCAAATGTAGTACAGCACATGCACGTGGTCCTCAGCCGCATCAATGTCTTGGATCATCCGCTTCAGTGTTTCATCTGCAGTCCCCATCAGTTCGGCAGTATTGCCAGGCATCGGATGAAATCCGTTGATGGATGCGGCATAGCGGAATGCAGGGCTGTAGGCCTGATCGATCAGTTTATCGCTGATCTTTTGCGAGCCCATCAAAGCGCCTGCGGACTTCTTGATTTCCTGAAAGATGTGCTTGTGCCGGTTGGTTTGGCGATGACCGATGTCGACTTCTCCAAAAAGGAAGTAAACTGCGATGCCAAAATAGGGCAAGATGTTCAGAACAATGAACCATGCTAGCCTTGCCGGTGGCGATAGATCGTCTCGCAGAAGGATCCTGATCGTAAATCCGATGACCAGTGAGGCGTGACCAAGGGCCATTAGTGTCAACATGCGCCAGGCCTTTCCAAAAGCTCAAAGTCGAGGACAACGGGCAAATGATCGGACGCTTGGCGCGCCTTCAAAGAACGGTGCACACGCGCGTCGATGGCGGTTATGCCACCACATAGGATAAACCGGTCCAAGGCCGCCACCTGCCGACTAGCATGAAAACTCAGGCCGGGTGTGATGACCTCGTTCTGACCGGCAGGTAGCGTGCGTGCCCAATGATTGAAATCGCCTGCGATGATTGTCGGTTTTCCGACATGGCCCGCATGTGCACAGAGCGTCTGCATTTGTTTCTTTCTGATGCCGGATGTGAGGGCAAGATGTGCCCCGATCACCATGAAATCCTGCGGCTGAAAATGTGCGGCGATTGCCCCGCGCGGTTCGCGCGCCGGCAGCGGAATACGTTCAGTACGTGGCATTGATACATGGGCGGCACGATAAAGAATAGCGTTGCCGTGCCAGCCATGGCTTTGTGCGCCCGTGCTTAAATTGGCCAATACAAACCCTTGTTCGGCTTCCAGCCTGTCCAAAGGCAGCACGCCCGGGCGTTGTCCCAGCCGTTTATCTGCTTCTTGCAGAACGACAATATCGGCGTCTATCTCACCTATGACATCGACGATCCGGTGCGGATCGCGGCGCCAGTCAAGGCCCACGGCTTTGCGAATGTTGTAACTTGCGATCCTCATCTGCGGTCAGGCTTCCGGCTTCACTCTTCTTGTGCCAGAGTGACAGCACATCACGCGACATGGAAGCGGCCTGTTGCGCTGCACTTCAACAAAGCAGCCTTTATGCGGTCGAGTATCCACTCGCGGTGGGGCAATGTGCTCAAATGCGGACTTGCAGAAACGTAAGGCTTCGGTTCGGTGACCGCGATACAAGTTAAAGGCTTCCGGATCGTCTGCTGACGTTGTCGGTTTTACACTGGCACATAGCTACTCTGCGTACCTTATTGGACGGCTTAGAGCAGATCGCCCGGCGTCTTACCGGAGAAGAATGCATCCAGATTATCGAGCGCGCGAAAGCCCATCGCGTCGCGGGTCGCACGTGTGGCACTTCCTATGTGCGGCAGCATAAAGATGTTGTCATGTGCGGCGAAAGCGGGGTTGCCGCCCGGTTCAACCTTGAAGCAATCCAGACCTGCAGCCGCGACGTGACCTTGCGACAGCGCCTCAAGCAATGCGTCTTCATCGACCAGCGCGCCGCGCGCGGTATTCACGACAATCGCACCGTCGGGAAGCAAGGCAAAGCGTTCGGCGTTCATCAGATTGTTGGTCTCGGGGGTGGCGGGGCAGTGCAGTGACAGAAAATCCGCGACACGAAGCAGACTTTCGACGGTGTCATGGTACACCGCACCCTGCGCCTGATCTTGCGATAATTCAGAACGGTTGTAGTAATGAATTTCCATGTCGAAGCCGCGCGCTTTGGCGGCAAACGCACGTCCGACGCGGCCCATGCCGACAATACCCAATCGCGCACCGGTTACCTGCTTGCCCACCATAAAGGCGGGCGACCAGCTGTCCCATGCGCCGGTGCGCACGATGCGGTCACCGGCAACGGCGTGGCGCGCGGCCCCCAGCATCAAGAGCATCGCAAGCTCGGCTGTGGCATCAGACAACACATCCGGCGTGTTGGTCACCGCGATGCCGCGCGCCTTCAAGGCTGGCAAGTCGCAATGGTCCACCCCGACCGAGTGGTTGGCCACGATCTTTAAACGGTCTGCAAACTGGGCCACAACATCAGCGCTGAAATGTTCTGAATGACACGGAATGATTGCGTCAAATTCAGCGCTCGCCGCAATAAGTTCGTCGGCGGTGCCGGGGGTGTCTGCGTGATTTATAACTACATCATAGTCACGGCTGGCGCGTTCGAGCGTTGCATCAGACAGACGGCGGGTTATCCAAAGGCGTTTACGGGTCATTTTTTTTACGAATGCACTCGTCCCAGAAATCATAAATCGCCATTGCACAGACGATAATCCCGATAATCATAAATGGCAGGCCGCCGTAGAAACCCGCAAAACCGCTTGAAATGCTTTGAGATAAACCGCCGATAAATATGCAAAGCATAGCAGTGCCGATAAGCCCGACAATCAGTTTTACTGTGTATGACATTTCATAGTCCTTTCTGTTATTTCGTGGCCTGCGCGAACTGCGCTTGTAGCCAACGTGCCGTGCGCAAGAGGCGGTCGTCTTTTTCCACTGAGCCGATCAACTGCACGCCGATTGGCAGCCCCGTTTCGCCCACCAGCAAGGGCAGGGTCACGCAGGGCAATCCTGCCAACGTCCAAAGCGTGCAAAAAATCGGATCGCCAGTGCCATTGCCAAAGCGTGGTGCTTCACCCGAGGCGGATGGAGCAATGATGGCGTCAAATTCAAGGAAAAAGTCAGCGAAGAATGCTTCTGCAGAGGCTTTCACCTCGAGCGCATCCTCGTATTCAGTCTTTGTGATTTTGCGCGCGCGCTCGATCACCGGTTTGAGCGTATCGCTGATTTGATCCCAATGGTTGTCGAATACCTCGGCCTGATGCTGCGCTATTTCGTATTCATGAATGCGCGCCTGCACCGCTACCAGATTGGATAGCGTATCCGCCGGGTCCATCCGAGTGACCTGAGGGCCGAGTATATCCAGAACGGCCTCCATGCCTTCGCGGGCGTCTTCGCCGAGGCGGTCGTAAAAGGGCAGGTTGAACCAAGCCAGATCCGGTATCACCGGCACATCTGCCATAGCACCAGCCAACATATCGGGGCGTGGGCGCGCATAGCTTGCAGGGTCATGTTGATCGTAGCTGCCAATCACATCTGTCAGCTGTGCGACATCTTGAAGTGTGCGGCCAAAACAACCGACCTGATCTAGCGATACAGAGGTCTGTAAAACACCGCTGCGTGAAATTACGCCGCGTGTCGGTTTGAACCCGAAGGTGCCACAGAACGACGCAGGGCGAATGACCGAGCCGTTGGTCTGGGTGCCGATTGCCAAGGGAACCTGCTGCGCCGCAACGGCAGCTGCCGACCCGCTCGAGGACCCGCCGGGGCTGTGTTCGGGATTGTGCGGGTTGCGCGTTTCATTAGCATGTACGAAGGCAAGCTCGGTCGTGACGGTCTTACCCATGATAACGGCACCCGCCTCGCGCAAATGCTCGACAAGGCGCGCGACATCTTCCGTTGCGCGCCCTTTGAAGATCGGGGTGCCACGCTGTGTCGGCATCTTGGCAGTGTCGATAATATCTTTCAGGCCGACCGGAATACCGTGCAAAGGGCCAACCGGCATGCCCGCCTTGCGGATGCGATCGCATTCTGCGGCCTGTGCAAGGGCTGCATCAGGGTCCAGAAAAGCCCAGGCACGGATGACGTCGTCGGTGTCAGCGATACGTGCAAGACAGGCGCGTACCAACTCAACCGATGTTAAGCGACCCGCAGCGAAAGCGGTTTGTGCTTCCGCTGCGGTTAATTTCCAGGCGTCTTTGGTCACGGAATGTATTCACCAAAGAGATAGTCAGGGAACCACAAAGCGATGCCGGGGAACTGATACATCAAGACCATGGTCAGGATCACAATGCCCAAGTACGGCATGATGCCTCTGAAAATCTCCATCAACTCGATCTGGTTCTTGAGCACCCCTTTTAGATAATAGGCTGACATGGCCATCGGTGGGGTAAGGAACGAGGTCTGCAGGTTCAGCGCGACCAGCATGGCAAAGAAGTATGGGTTCACGCCGAATACTTCGAGCAGCGGCAAGAAAATCGGAACGAAAATAATGAGAATTTCCGACCATTCCAGTGGCCAGCCGAGCAAGAAGATAATGATCTGCGCCAGCACAAGGAATTCCCAAGGCTCAAGGTCCATGCCACCGACCCAGTCGGCAATAATGTCATGCCCGCCGAGGTATGAGAACACAGATGCAAAGGTCCATGAGCCGACAAAGAGCCAGCAGACCATCGCGGTGGCCTTAGCGGTCAAAAACACGCTTTCCTTCAGCTTGGTCCACGACATAGACCGGTAAAGTACAGCGAGGATCATACCGCCTAAGGCGCCCATAGCCGCGGCCTCCGCCGGTGTCGCAAGACCCCCAAGGATTGAGCCTAGAACCAGTGCAATCAAAACCGTCAGCGGCACAAAGCTTACCAGCAGGTTCCAGTAGATTTCACGTGGGGGAGGTACGTCCTCCATTTGAGGCTTGGGCGCAAGGGCAGGGTTCGACCACACGCGTAGTATAACGTAGACGATATACAGGCCCGCCAGCAGCAAGCCTGGGAAGACAGCCGCCGCGTAAAGCCGCAGCGGGGATAAGTCCGCGATCGCTGCATAGACGATTAGCATGATTGACGGTGGGATAAGGATGCCCAAAGTGCCGCCTGCGCAGATCACGCCAGAGGCAAAGCTTTTATTGTAGTTGGCATTCGCCATGGCCGGGAATGCCAACAAGCCCATCAGTGTTACTACTGCGCCCACGATGCCGGAAGCTGTTGAGAACACCGCACAGGTCAGAAGGGCAGCAATTGCAAGGCTGCCTGGCAGATTGCGCGCAGCCTGATAAAGCGAGAAGAACAGCTTGTCGACGATGTTCGCACGCTCGACCACATATCCCATGAATAAGAACAACGGGATGGCGACAAGTGTCGGGTTTTCCATCACCGAGTAGGTGTTCTGGTTTAGAAGGTAGAAGATGTTATTGTTGAATATATCGCTGAATTGCTCGATCGGGTGACCCTGATGATAGGCATAGTAGCCAAAGGCCACGCCCATCGCGAGCAGCGTGAAAGCAATAGGAAATCCCAGCAAAACCAGGACAATGAACAGACCGAGCATAAGCAGGGCGACTTCGGGATTTGTCATCTTTTTTTCTTTCTTGAAGCGCTGAGCGGCTTATTTCTTGCCCGGTGCCACGGCACGGATCGCTTCGAGATCTGCGTCGGTCAATAGGTCTTCGGTTTCTTTCACATCAGCCAGTCGTTCGGGCCATTGACCGGAACGCATCGCCATGACACAGCGCACAAGCTCGGCTACGCCCTGTATGGCGAGCAATCCGCCGGCCAGCGGGATCAGCGACTTGAAAAAGTAAATCTGGATGCTGGCAGGGCTGTTAAAGCTCACTTCTTTGTAGCGCCAGCTGTCAGATGCGATCTCGTATCCATACCAGACCAGAGCGATGATACCGGGGAAAAAGAAAATGAAGTAGAGCACGAAATCCAACCCGGCCTGCACCTTCACTGGGAAAAGGCGATAGACGACGTCCGCGCGAACATGTGTGTCCTGTGCCAGCGCATACGCGCCGCACATCAGGAATAGTGCGCCGTACATTTGGACCATCATGTCGAATGCCCAAACCGTTGGCGAATTCAGGACGTAGCGTACAAAAACCTCATAAGAGACGGACAGTGTCAGGATCAGAATGCACCAGCCAAAGGCGCGCCCTGTCCAGAGACTAAGTCCCTCGATGGCGTGAACGAATTTCATGTGTGTTGCTCCCCAAACAGATTGCCAGATGCTCCTGCAATCTCTCACGCGTTAAATGCCCGGACACTATAACGGTGCCCGGACACTTTATATTACGCGCGTAATCAACCGAAGTAGTGGTTGTATGCCAGTTTGTAGTCAGGCTGGTTCAGGTTGAGATAGTTCATCACATCCTTCGCGTAGGCCTTCTGCGATTCCATCACCTTGGCAAAGAACGGGTCGTCCTCTGCGATGCGGTTTGCCACCACATCCCAAGCCTCAAGCTGTGCCGCCATAACCGAATCTGGTGTGCGATATACGCTTACGCCATCTGCTTCTTGCAGTTTCAGCAGGTCATCGGAGTAGCGCTTGGTGTTACCCCAGTAGAAACCGGAGTTTTCAGCCATCGACGCGTTCTTGATGATAGCTTTATGCTCGTCGGACAGGCTGTTGAACTTGTCCTTGTTGATGGTGACTTCGAAAAATTCCTGTGACTGGTGGTAAGACGCCAGCATGTAGTTTTTCGACACGTCCTGCATACCGAAGTCACGGTCCGAGGTCGGGTTGTTGAACTCGGCGGCGTCAATCAGGCCGGATTTCATTGCCGGCTGGATTTCACCACCTGGAAGCTGAACAACTGACATGCCCATTTCCAGCATGACGTCAGCCGCCAGGCCAACTGTGCGGTACTTCAGACCATTCATCTGCGCCGCATCTGTGATCGGTTCGCTGAACCAGCCCAATGGCTGCGCAGGCATCGGCGAGTTGAAGAAGGATACAACGTTGAGGCGCAGCTCGGCCATCAATTCGTCAAACAGCTCTTGGCCGCCGCCGGCATAAACCCAGCCCAACACTTCTTGGCTCGACCAGCCAAAGCAAGGGCCTGTGCCAAACAAAGAAGCCGCTTTCGACTTGCCGTACCAGTATGCTGGAACATAGTGGGCTGCATCCAGAACACCGCGGTGCACAGCGTCTTGCATCTGGCTTGTCTTGACGACCGCGTCCACTGACAGAACTTCGATTGTCAATGAGCCACCGGACATTTCGTTAACGCGTGCCGCGAAGGACTGTGCGTTCTCAAGGAAGATACCGCCGCCCCAGGCGGCTTGCATCTTGATCGTTGTGCCACTGTCTTGTGCAATGGCCGGTGTTGCGAGTGCTGCTGCACCGGCAACAGCCGAACCGCGCAGAAATTTTCTACGGTTGATAGTGTCTTTCATGTTTCCTCCCAAGGAATTTGACGCGTTTGCGGCACATGGATTGGGCCCGCGTAATTTTTTAGGGGGGTCAGATTCTTGGCAGCCCAACATGGTAACTTCTCGATGCCAATGTGTGCTGTAAGACAAATCCTTCCCCAAGGGTATTTTTAGTGCCAAGTCAGGCGCAAACAAGTGCTACTTTATTAACGGGGGGCTGTTGGGCGTACAGCCAAGGGTTTCTTGCTAGGGTTCTCGGGGTTTGGCGTCAGGATGCCAACGCATTGGATTCAAACTGATTAGTCACTTTAAGTTATTGATTTGCAAATTAATTTACGAAATATTTTCGACTTACACCCACGCATTTTTTTGTCGCAGAGTGCGGTTTTAAGGGGGTTCCTAGATCTGTTGAAAAATTGTTACCGGTACGGTTTCGTTCAAGTGTAATGCAATCTTAGATTGCATTACATGTTGAAATGCGCGCTCTGGTACGATGATTTGACGGCAAGCGTGGTCCGAACGCACCGTTATAAGCGACTGAGGAATCGCAAGAAAAATGACGCGCCCTAACAGGTCGAGAAGTGAAATGACGGGTTGAAAACCTGTGCCGGCGTTAGGAATAGATGCGCGCTACGTTCAAGCAAACGACCCTGCAGGACAAGATGAGCGTTTGTTTCATCTTTCCCGGACATCCGTTTTGGCGACAGCTGCAACAGCGAAATTGGGATAGATGTTGCTTGGTGTTCGACGCGCACCGTTTTACATCACATAGATATGGGGTGAGTGCGGACAGCGGCGAAGGCATTTTGGCCTTACGGCACTTGCGTTTACGTAGCATGTCCACCGGCTTACCCCGCGATGAATTCGCCACATGTCATTCCATGTAGGGGAATCGCTGAAAATATGCTTCAGGAATAAATTGCTGCGCCCCGGACGGTTGGTGCATGATGAAGCGGGGACGATATATCAGGTACTGATTTGTTTCTAGCGGGCGGTGGTGGGCTCGCATCACGCTGCGACTGTTGCCTCTTATGAATTATCGTTAACTTCTCTCACCGAAGCACTCAGACTAACTAGGCACCACCGGACTGCACGGTTTCGATCCTTATAATCGGTAGCCAAAAAGAGACAGTCGTTGTGCCGTCTGTGACTTGCCAGCCTATTGGTGTAGACGGTGGCAACATGCTGTTATGATCCAAGGAGCTAGATCATGGGTGACCCTTTCTTCCATCCGGTTTCCGGTTTTGATGTGCCACGCTTTGCCGGTGTGCCTACTTTCATGCGGTTGCCCCACGTCGATCTGGATCACCCGCGGTTCCGCGACGTGGAAATAGGTCTGATCGGGACACCTTGGGACAGTGGGACCACAAACAGGCCGGGGCCGCGCCATGGACCGCGCCAGTTGCGGGATCTGTCGACCATGATCCGTGCGCAGAATGGCGCTACTGGGATAAGGCCTTTTGAATGTGCGAATTGCGCTGACTTGGGCGACGTGGGGCCAAACCCCGCGGATATCTTCGACAGTATGGACAGGATCACCGCATTTTATGACAAGGTTGTCGCTGCTGGTATCCGGCCGCTGACAGGGGGCGGTGACCATCTGTGTTCTCTTCCCATCTTGCGCGCGGTCGCCAAAGAAAGACCTGTGGGCATGATCCACTTCGACAGCCATACGGATCTGTTCAACGACTACTTTGGGGGGACGCAGTACACGCACGGCACCCCCTTCCGGCGCGCAGTGGAAGAGGGTCTGCTGGACCCCAAGCGTGTCGTGCAAATTGGGATCAGGGGGACGACATACGACAGCGAAGACCGCGACTTTGCGCAGTCGGTGGGTATTCGTGTCATCCCGATCGAAGAGTTTCACGACCGTGGCGTCAAAGACGTCATGAAGGAGGCGCACAGCATTGCGGGCACAAAGCCCACATATGTGTCCTATGACATCGACTTTGTTGATCCTGCTTTTGCGCCGGGAACCGGCACGCCCGAGGTTGGCGGGCCAAATTCTTTTCAGGCGATTGAAGTGGCGCGCTTGCTCAAGGGCGTCAATATCGTCGGCGCGGATCTGGTTGAGGTGTCTCCGCCATTTGATCAATCAGGCGGAACAGCCTTTCTGGGCGTATCAATCATGTTCGAAATCCTCTGCAATATGGTGAAACAGCCGACCGCATGACGAGGGGTTCGTGGTGGCTCTTTGCGTAAGATAACTGCACTAAAACTCGGCTGTATTTTGTAAGAACGGCGACAGCTTACCAGACCGTATCAAAGGACTGAAGCGGTGCAGGCCGCGGCGACCGGCAAAAATGCGGTTTCGTCTGGTGCTTCGCAGGTGTCGGGTTGCATCATCCTCAGACGCGCTGTTATGCGGAAAAAATACCCTATTGGCTTGCAGAGGGCTGCTGAAATGACCAATGATCTAACAGTCAGTCGCTCTAGCTGCGACGAATAGACAGGGCAAGAAGGACACTTCCAATGCGCTACGAGAGACCCGAGACAATTCAGGATGCAACCGCCTTGCTGGCTGCGGCACAAGATAAAGCCTTTGTACTGGCGGGGGGCACGGACCTATTGGTGCGTATGCAAAGCGATGACTTCGATGCGGAACTGGTCGTCGATATCAAATCCATTGCAGGCATGGACGAAATCGTCAGAACGGATGATGCCTTTATCATCGGCGCGGCTGTTCCTTGTGCGGCTTTGGCGGAAAACGAAGCACTTGTCGCGGCGTGGCCGGGCATCGTCGAGGCGGCCAACCTAATTGGTTCGACACAGATACAAGGTCGCTGCACCATGTCGGGAAACTTGTGCAACGCGTCGCCGGCCGCCGACAGTGTGCCTGCACTTGTTGCCGCAGGCGCGCAGGCCAAAATTGCAGGGCCGGGCGGCACGCGGTCGGTGCCCGTTGAGGAAATTCCCCAAGGTCCGGGCAAGACTTCGCTGGCGAAGGGCGAATTCATTGAGGCCATCGTTCTGCCCGATCCTAAGGCGCGATACGGGGATGCCTATCTGCGGTTCACACCGCGCACAGAAATGGATATCGCGGTTGTTGGAGTTGGCCTTTTCATGTCGCTGGACGGGGCGGGTGTCGTGCAGTCTGCGCGGCTTGCCTTGGGGGCGGTGGGCCCCACCGTCGTCGTGGCGCAGGACGCGGCGGACTGTCTTATCGGCACAAAGCTAGACGATGCGGCACTTGACGCTTTTGCGGCTGCGACGTCGGCGGCAAGCCACCCGATAGACGATAAACGTGGCACCGTAGAATTCAGAAAAGAGGTTGCCGGCGTGCTGGCGCGTCGGGCCGCACGAACCGCGTACGACACGCGCAGGAGGAAACTGATGTCTTCAATAGCTGTATCCACGACGATCAACGGAGATGATGTAGAATACCTGTGTCAGGCAGACGAAACGCTGTTGGATGTTCTGCGCAACCGGCTGGGCCTAATGGGGGCCAAGGAAGGCTGCGGGACCGGTGACTGCGGCGCATGCAGTGCCATTTTGGATGGTCGCGTCGTTTGTTCCTGTCTGGTGCTGGGTGCCGAGGCGCAAGGCCGCACGATCGAAACCATCGAAGGCATGGCCAACGGCAGTGAACTGCACCCGCTTCAGAGAAAGTTCATCGAACATGCGGCGCTGCAATGCGGTATCTGCACGCCTGGGTTTCTGATGGCGGCCAAAGCACTGCTGGACGTGAACCCAGCGCCCACCGAAGAAGAAATTCGCTACTGGCTTGCAGGAAACCTGTGCAGGTGTACCGGATACGATAAGATCGTGCGTGCCGTGCAGGACGCGGCCAAAGAAATGCAGGGGGAACAAGCATGAGTTTCGATGCAGCATATCAAAGCCAGAAGTTCAAATCCGTTGGCACACGCCCGTTGCGGCCCGATGGTGTCGACAAGGTCACCGGGCGGGCGCGCTACGGTGCTGATTTCAACATGCCCGGTCAACTGGTCGCGCGGGTCTTGCGCAGCCCCCACGCGCATGCGCGCATCGTGTCCATCGACACATCCCGCGCCGAAGCAGTCAAAGGCGTGAAAGCGGTTGTGACCGCAGCAGACTTGCCCGATCTGACAAATGGTGATGCCGCCTTGTTCGCGGTTTTGGACAATTGCATGGCGCGCACAAAGGCGCTTTATGATGGCCACGCGGTCGCTGCAGTTGCCGCGATTGACGAAAAATCCGCCAAGGCCGCCCTCAAACTCATCGATATCGAATATGAAACTCTACCGCATGTTGTCGACGTGGATGCCGCAACGCGCAGTGACGCACCGATCCTGAATGACACTGTTTTTACCGGCGGTGTGACGCCAACACCTGACAAGCCGTCGAATGTCGCGAACCGGTCCGAATTTGGTCACGGGGATGTGGATGCCGGTTTTAAGCAGGCGGATGTCATCGTCGAGCGCAGCTACAAAACTGAACAGACGCATCAGGGATACATTGAGCCGCACGCGTGCGTGGCCAATTGCAACTCTGACGGCACGGCTGATCTATGGGTCTGCACGCAGGGACATTTCGTGTACCGGCAGACCTGTGCGGACTTGCTGGGGCTTGAGGTGTCGAAACTGCGCGTCACGTCTTCTGAGATTGGCGGCGGCTTTGGCGGTAAAACGCATGTGTGGGCGGAACCGGTCGCTTTGGCGCTCTCCCGAAAAGCGGGCAGGCCGGTCAAGCTGGTGATGTCGCGCGAAGAGGTGTTCCGTGCCTCAGGCCCGACAAGTGCCACGTCAATTGACGTAAAAATAGGGGCGCGCAAGGATGGCAAGATTACCGCAGCAACTGCGACACTGCGCTACACCAGCGGCCCCTATGCCGATATGTGGGCGGAACTTGGCGCGATGACTTCTTTTGCTTGCTACGATCTAGCCAATGTCAAAACGGTCGGTTTTGAGGTCATTGTGAACCGGCCAAAGGTCGCTGCTTACCGTGCACCCTCTGCGCCGATGGCTGCATTCGCTGTCGAAAGCGCAATCGACGAGCTCGCCCATAAGATCGGAATGGATGCGGTTGCATTCCGGATCAAGAATGCCGCGAGCGAGGGGTACAAAGTCTTCATACGGTCCGGTTTATGGCCCTATCGGCATCGGACCGACATTGGAAGCTGCACAATCCCACCCACACATGAGCGCCCCTCTGGGGGAAAACCAGGGCAGGGGCATGGCCTGCGGCTTTTGGTTCAACTTCGGTGGGCAAACCTGTTCAGACCTGAACATCAACGCGGACGGTACCGTGACGCTGGCCGTTGGTACGGTTGATGTTGGCGGGTCGCGTGCGTCTCTGTCGCTGATTGCGGCAGAGGAACTGGGCATTGACTATCAGGACGTCAAAGCAGTGATCGCAGACACAGCAACGCTGGGTTACAACGATATGACTGACGGCAGCCGTGGTACATTCTCGACCTCTATGGCGACAATATCGGCGGCCCGAAATGCCATTGAGGTTATGCGCGCGCGCGCAGCATTGACCTGGGACATCCCAGTTGATGACGTATTTTGGGAGGATGGCCACGCAAAAGCGATGGGCACCAAATACGGCAACCTTGCACCGATGTCTGTCAGGGACATCGCCGCAGAAGCGGGTAATACAGGTGGCCCGATTGCAGGACACAGCGAAATGGTCGCCGATGGTGCGGGCGTTTCATTTGCCACGCATATCTGTGATGTGGAAGTTGATCCCGAAACCGGATCAACACGGATCGTGCGCTATACCGTCATTCAGGACGCAGGCAAGGCCGTGCATCCGCAATATGTCGAAGGACAGTATCAAGGCGGTGCCGCACAAGGCATCGGCTGGGCATTGAACGAAGAATACATCTACGGCGAAGACGGTCGTTTGCAGAACCCCGGTTTTCTGGATTACCGTATTCCCGTTTGTTCGGACCTGCCGATGATCGACACGCAAATTCTGGAAATTCCCAATCCCAACCACCCTTACGGTGTGCGCGGTGTCGGGGAGACGTCAATCGTGCCGCCGCTGGCCGCGATCGCGAACGCCGTATCGAATGCGGTGGGCGTGCGTATGTCGCATATCCCAATGTCGCCACCGCGCATTCTGTCTGCACTCAATGCCGAGAAAGGCAAGTAATGGTCGAGGTCACTCTATGGGGTGGCCTTGTGCCTCTGGCTGACAACCAAAAGACGCTGACGGTTGAGGCAAGGACGATCCGCGAGGTGTTGCGCACTTTGCAAGAACGCTACCCCGCGCTGAGCGGTCCGATTAAAAATGAGGTCGCCGTGGTTGTGGACGGTGTCGTCTACCGCAATGATTGGTCGCAGGAAATTCCTGAGGGTGCCGAGGTTTTCCTGATGCGGAGGCTGGCTGGCGGCTAGTGTTCCAGCGGGGTATCATCGGGGCAAGAGGGGGATCGGATGACATTGCGCAAAAGTTGGGTAGACAGTGCAAACAACGCTGACACACCCTTTCCGCTTAATAACCTGCCCTATGGGGTGTTTTCGTCAGGGGCTGCCGCGCGGTGTTGCGGTGTCGCGATAGGTGACAAAATCCTGAACCTACGAGCGCTTGAGGATGCGGATGTCATCGCCTTTGGCGGAGTATTTTCCCAAGACTGCTGGAACGGGTTTATGGCACAGGGCGGGCAAAAGTGGTCGCATTTGCGCGCAGCCTTAACGCAGTTATTGGCCGAAGGCAGCGAAGACCGTGCGCGTGTCGAGCCCCACCTGGTTGAACGTGCTACCGCGACCCTGCACATGCCGTTCGCCGTATCTGAATACACAGACTTTTACGCAAGCCGGCACCACGCGACCAATGTGGGAACGATGTTTCGTGGTGCCGAAAACGCCCTGCCTCCCAACTGGTTACATATCCCCATCGGCTACAATGGGCGCGCGTCATCGGTTGTGGTATCTGGCACGGATATCCGCAGGCCATGGGGGCAAATCAAGGGACCTGACGATTCTGTGCCAAGGTTTATGCCGTCGGCGCGATTTGATATTGAACTGGAACTGGGGGCAGTCGTGGGCACGCCCAGCACCGGGCCCATTACAGTAGGGGAAGCGGACGCTCATATCTTCGGGTATGTTCTGCTGAACGACTGGTCCGCGCGCGACATTCAAGCATGGGAATACCAACCTCTTGGGCCTTTCCAGTCCAAGGCCACCGCCACGACAATTAGCCCGTGGATCGTCACCACGGCAGCACTTGACCCCTTTCGGTGTTCAACACCTGCTCGCGCTTGTGAATTGCTGCCACACCTGCAAGACGATGGCCCGGCGCTGTTTGATATCGATCTTGAAGTGGCGCTTGCGCCCCAAGGTAAGGAAGCAACAACGATTGCGCGGACGAATTACAACGAGATGTATTATTCAGCCGCGCAGCAATTGGCGCACCATACCACGTCAGGCTGTGCAATGCGCGTTGGCGACCTGCTTGGCTCTGGGACCATTTCAGGGCCGGACAAAGGAAACCGTGGATCCTTGCTGGAACTCAGCTGGGGTGCTCGTGAACCGATTACGTTAAAATCTGGCGAGACGCGCTGTTTTGTCGAGGACGGCGATACCGTGACGCTTAAAGGGGCTGCGATAGGGGAAGGGTACAAAATCGGCTTTGGCGCATGCAGCGGTACGCTGCTGCCTGCGCTGACCGACCCCTATGCGCGCCATGGATAACCACAACACCCGCTGTACAGGCGGGCTCAACCCAACAAGGAGCCGATGATGGCAAAGGCATTCGCGTCCCAAGGAGACATGACAGAAAAGCAAATCACTTTTGATGAAATCGGTGACGGCTTGTGGGCCTTTACCGCCGAAGGTGACCCGAACTCTGGTGTCATCATCGGGGATACGTCTGTCATGATTGTCGAAGCGCAGGCGACCCCACGTCTGGCGCATAAAGTCATCGAAAAAGTCCGCGAAGTGACGGACAAACCGATCAGTCATCTGGTTCTCACCCATTACCACGCGGTACGGGTGTTGGGCGCTTCGGCTTACAGTGCCGATCAGATCATCATGTCGGATGCGGCCCGCGCGATGGTCGTTGAACGCGGTCAGGAAGACTGGGACAGCGAATTCCAGCGGTTTCCAAGGCTTTTTGAAGGACACGAGAGCATTCCTGGCCTGACCTATCCGACAACGACCTTTAGCGATGCGATGACGGTCTATCTTGGCAAGCGTCGCGTCGATATCAAACACATCGGGCGCGCACATACAGCGGGTGATGCGGTCATTCTTGTGCCGGACCAGAATGTCATGTTCACCGGCGATATCGTTGAGGACCATTCGGCCTGCTATTGCGGTGACGGTTATTTCAGTGAATGGGGCAGCACGCTAGACAGTATTGCAGCTTATGATGTGGATGCGATCGCGCCGGGTCGTGGGGGCGCGCTGATTGGCAAGGTGGCCGTCGAGAGGGCAATTGAAAGTACCCGCGATTTTGTAGACAGCACCTACCGCCCTGCGCAAAAGGTCGCCATGAAGGGCGGATCGCTGAAAGACGCATGGGACGCTGTACGAGAAGCATGTGATCCGAAATTCAGCGACTACGCCATCTACGAACATTGTTTGCCGTTCAACGTTTCGCGCGCTTATGATGAGGCGCGGGGGGTCTGGCATCCGCGGATATGGACCGACAAGCGAGACTTGGAGATGTGGGAGCAGCTGCAGGGCTAAGGGAGAGCACAGCATATGGTCGGCGCCAACTATCAACTCGCCTATTCGCTTTATCCCTACAAGAAGGTGGCGGCACAAGATCAGCCGGCACAACGCCATCCGGTTGTTGTCGTCGGCGGCGGCCCTGTGGGGATTGCCACTGCACTGGATTTGGCCAAACGCGGGACGCCGGTACTGGTGCTGGACGATCACGAAGGCGTGGGCCAGGGGTCGCGCGCCATTTGCTTTGCCAAGCGCACGCTGGATATTGCCGACCGGTTGGGCGCGGGCCGGGATATGGTCGACAAGGGAGTGGTCTGGAATGTTGGCAAGGTGTTTCATGGCCAAGACAAGGTGTTCCAGTTTAACCTCTTACCCGAAGACGGGCATAAGAATCCGGCCTTTATAAATTTACAGCAACCCTATTTTGAGAAATTCCTCGTTGATGCGCTTCGCCGAGCAGAAGCCGCGGGGGCACCTGTCGAAATTCGTGGGCGCAATGTGGTGACAGGGATCGCACCGCAGGACGACCACGTCAGGCTAGAGATTGAGACACCGGATGGCCCTTACGCCGTGCTGGCCGACTACGTCATTGCTTGTGACGGTGCACGTTCACCCCTGCGCGATATGATGGGTCTTCGGTTTGACGGTCGCGTCTTTGAAGATAATTTCCTGATTGCAGACGTGAAAATGAAGGCGGACTTTCCGACCGAGCGCTGGTTCTGGTTTGAGCCCCCCTTCGAGGGCAGTGGCCAGTCTGCGCTTTTGCACAAACAGCCTGATGACATCTGGCGCATTGATTTCCAACTTGGCTGGGACATTGACCGCGTATCAGAATTGGACCCTGACCGCATTCGAGCGCGGGTCGATGCCATGCTGTCCAGTCAGGCTGGGCATGTGCCGGACTACGCCTTGGAATGGACATCAATCTATACGTTTCAGTGCCGGCGGATAGAAAAGTTCAGGCATGGTCGCGTACTTTTTGCGGGCGATAGCGCGCATCAGGTCTCTCCCTTTGGCGCACGGGGCGCAAATTCGGGCATACAGGATGCAGACAACCTTGCGTGGAAGTTGGATCTGGTGCTGAAGGGGCACGCGCCCGAACGTCTGCTGGACAGTTATGCCGAAGAAAGGGAGTACGGCGCGGATGAGAATATTCTCAATTCAACGCGAGCAACCGATTTTCTGACCCCTAAAAGCAAGATCAGCCGGGTGTTCCGCAACGCGGTGTTGTCCTTGGCAAGGCGTCATCCTTTCGCGCGCCCCATGGTGAACTCTGGACGTTTGTCACTGCCCTGCGTCTATGATGGTCTGTCCCTGAATGGTCCCGATCGTCTGAAGGGCCCCGCTGAGACGCGTGTGGGAGCCCCTTGTGTGGATGCCCCACTGGCGCAGGGCTACCTGCTCGACATGCTTAAAGGGCAGTTCACGATCCTTGCGTTAAACACTCCTCCGCCAACTGTAGGCCATGCATCCGGCGTTGAGGTCGCGACGCTTGCCCTCACCACCGAAGCGGATGACCCGACCGGCGCTTTGGCGCAGCGGTACTTGGGTCCAGCGTCACAGGCCGTGTACCTTATCAGACCCGATCAACACATTGCGGCGCGCTGGGCGCAGGCAACTTCGCACGACATTGAGGCGGCTTTGCGCATCGCACGCGCACAGGAGGCATGACCTATGGGCTTGAACCTTTCACCCAATATCCCCGACCCCGACGGCTTTTACGACGAACTGCTCGGTGCGCATGACGGAATGGACGACGCGCAAAGTGATGCATTTAACGCCAGGTTGATTTTGATCCTCGCAAATCACATCGGTGACAGGCAAGTCCTGCGCGCGGCCATGGCTGCGGCTAAAGACACCTGAGCGTCGATGCAAGGCTAGTCTTGAAGGCGCGGTGGTACCGTCCCTCGGTATTTTGCACTGAGGTCAGCAGCTGTGTCGGTTTCGTCGAATACCCCCAACAGCACGCCGGTCTGGTCGCCGACCCGTTTTGCCTGTGCAATGTCATCATCCGACACGGTCAGCCGCTGCGCCATGCGCAGTGACCAGTCGTGCAGGTGTTTGTACATCTTGGCGCGCGCGTCATGATACGTAGGGTCCCCGCCCAAATCGCAAAGCTCGTCGGGATCATTTCGAAGGTCGAACAGCATTGGCCTGATGCCGCCTTCACAATGCACCAGTTTCCAGTCTTGTGTAGCGACCATGAACATCCGCGCATCTCTTGGTGCGATATTCAGCGTCTCACAAACAGGGTGGCGCGAATAGTCATATTCACTCAACGCATACTCTCGTGGCGCATCAGGCGCGCGACCTTGCAGATACGGCAGCAGTGTTCGCCCCTCGACGATATGGTCGGGGATTTTGCAGCCTGCCGCATCAATGATCGTGGCAGTGACATCAATCGATTCTACAATGGCGTCGCAAGTGGTGCCTCGCGTTGGGTCTGCGCTCGCGCGCGGGTCGTAAATTATAAGCGGTACTTTGACAGAAGGCGCGTGAAACAGATCTTTTTCGCCCAGCCAGTGATCCCCCAGATAGTCTCCATGGTCGGACGTTATGATAATCATCGTGTCCTGATTGCGGCCCGATTTTTCCAGATAGGCGAACAGGCGACCCATCTGGTCGTCACACTGCGTTATAAGTCCCATATACGCGGGAATAACCGTGTCGCGCACTTCATCGCGCGAAAAGCTTTGCCCGATTTGGCCTGTGGCAAAGCCCTTATAAATGGGGTGCGGGTCTTCCAGCTCCTTGGGCGAACGCACGGGGGGAACCATGTCGTCAGCGCCATACATATCGTGGTAGGGTGCTGGGACGATGTAGGGCCAATGTGGTTTGATGTAACTGATATGGGCGCACCATGGTCCTGCAGTTTGCTCGATGAAGTCTATGGCTTGAGATGTCAGCCAAGGCGTTTCGCTGTCCGCTTCGTCTATATTGGCCGGGCGGGCTGCGTTCTTCATAAACCAGCCACTGGCCAAGTTGTCGCCATCGCGCCCTGCGTTGGCAAAGTCTGCCCAAGGGTTATTGCCGCCGTAGCCCTTTGATTTCAGGTATGCGTTATAGGGGCTGCGCTTTTGGTCATAAAATCCGGCTGGCCCCTCGGCCCATAGCCCATCATCGCGGCACCAGACGTCAAACCCGCACTCGGCCTGTCGCGCGCCGATTACGCTGTCGGGGGACAAACCAAGCCGTTCCATGCCCGCTGCATCTGCTTTCATATGCGTTTTGCCGACCAGCCAGCACCCGACGCCACCCGCGCGCAGATGATCGCCCAGTGTCTGTTCGCCAACACGCAAGGGATGACCGTTCCACTGAGCGCCGTGGCTGCTGACATAGCGGCCTGTATATGCGCTCATTCGGGCTGCACCGCATACTGGCGATTGCGTATAGGCAGAGGTGAAACGCACCCCTTTGGCGGCCAGCCGGTCAATGTTTGGTGTTTTGATAAAAGGGTGACCCGCACAGCTCAGGTAGTCAAATCGCAACTGGTCGAACATGATGTACAAGATATTCATGGGCATTGTTTACAGATGCGCGCAAGATTCTCCAATTGGATCGTCGATCGCTTTGGCTGTCTTGGTGCGTGAGGAAAGCGCGGATACCTGAAACGCAGTCGCTTTGGTACCTTGCGCTGTTGATGGGGTGAACGCAGGATTGGTTGCAGGCCTTTGCAAGTGGGGAAATGATGTGACGCAGACAACTGTAAATCTTGTTGGTGCAGGCCGCGTGGGACAGACGTTGCTCGGGCTGTTGCGTGTTTTGCCCTATTATAAAATTCAAGATGTTGTCAGCGCCCGAATGGTCTCTGCTGAAAACGCGGTCTTGGCGGTGGGTGCGGGACGTGCTGTTGAATACTACAGCGACATGCGCGCAGCGGATTTATGGATATTTGCAGTGCCGGATACAGAAATCGCTGGTGCTGCCCAAGCGATGGCGGACATGTTCGCGCAGCAGGAGGCCGCGGAACCCGCCCCCGTTGCTTTTCATTGCAGCGGCTTTTTCGCCTCTGAACAGTTAAGCCCGCTCAGGGCGTTGGGCTGGCGTCTGGCTAGTGCGCATCCGGTACTGTCGTTTGCCGACCCGAAAACGGCGATGGAAAGCTTTAAAGGTGTTCAGTGCGGTGTCGAAGGCGACGCGGCTGCTCTGACGGTGGTGCGCGAGTTTTTCCACCGCATGGGCGCGCAGACCTTTGACATCCATCCGGAGCGTAAAAGCCTTTATCATGCTGCCGCAGTAATCTCGAACAACTTCACGGTTGTGTTGCAGGCCGTGGCGCAAGAAGCCTGGGCGTCGGCCGGTGTACCCGATGATGTTGCCCGGCACTTAAATGCCACTTTGTTGAACGCAACTTGCAAGAATGTAGTTGCGCGGGGTCCGCAAGATGCTCTGACGGGCCCCGCCGCGCGTGGCGATGATGCCGTCGTTACACAGCAGGGGAGAGACGTGGCACAATGGCATCCTTCAGCGGGAGAGGTTTATGATCTGCTCAGTATGATGGCGAAAGAGTTAAAGCAAAAAGGCACCACGCGCGGGCGGTGACGCCATTAGCAGCCCTGATCGGACAGGTTCCGTTCAATAGAATGACCTATTGCTTTAGCCCTGCGATCAACTGATGAAACTTTTCGCCTTGCACCGTCACATGGCTGCGTAGCAGACCTGCCGCACTGTCGGCGTCGCCCGATCTGAGGGCGTCGACAATCGCCTCATGCTCGGCAAGTGACTGATCCATACGGCCCCTGAACCGCAACTGTACACGCCGATATGGCTTTAGCCTGTTTTGAAGGCGCAGCGCTTCGTTCTGCAAAAAACTATTCATGGCGCCACGGTAGATTTCTCGGTGAAATGCTTCATTCTCCAGGTAGTAACCTGCAGCGTCTTCGCGATGTACAGCGTCTTTGCATCTTTCATTTGCTGCAGCCAGCCGATCGATGCTCTCATCAGACATCCGCTGGGCGGCAAAGCGTCCGCAGGCTGCTTCCAGTTCGGCCATGGTTTCGAACATTTCCATGAGTTCCACAGGGCCGGGCTTACGCACGAATACGCCGCGCCTGGGGATCTGCTCTGCCATGCCGGACATGACCAGCTTTTGGAGTGCTTCCCGGACCGGCGTGCGCGATACCTGAAAATGCTCTGCCAGCTTTATTTCGTCCAAACGCTCGCCATTCTCGTATTTCCCCCTAAATACAAGTTCCTCAAGCGTGTCGGCGATTTGATCGGCGCGTTTTATCTCCATCCACAAACAGTACTATAATCGCGCTCTTGCATGCAAGAAAATTAGTCTTGTATACAAGAAAGTTGACTGCGCATACAAAGTGCGTCATGTTTAGGTATGACGTCACATACGGAATGACGGATAAAAAACCGGGAGGAACTTATGAAAACGAAATTCTTTACGACCGTTGCTATGGTTGCAGCGATGGGGCTTGCTTCTGCCGCAAGCGCCACCGAGCTTCGTCTGTCGCACCAGTGGTCGAACAAAGACATCAGGCATCAGGTTGCACAAATCGTTGCAGACGAAGTTGCAGCGGCCGATGTAGACCTCGAGATCAAGATCTTCGGCTCCAAGTCGCTTTTCAAGCCGCGAGAGCAGTATCGCCCGCTCAGCCGTGGCCAGCTTGACATGACCGTTCTGCCGCTCAGCTATGCAGGGGGACAGCAGCCTGCTTTCAACCTCACCCTGATGCCGGGTCTGGTTAAAAACCACGATCACGCCGCACGTCTGAGCAACTCGCCTTTCATGGATGCGTTGGAAGAAAAGCTGGCGGATGATGACGTAATGGTATTGGTGCACGGCTACCTGGCCGGTGGCTTTGTCGGCAAAGACAAATGCATCACCAAGCCGGAAGATGTTGCAGGCCTGCAAACCCGCGCGGCGGGCAAAGCATTTGAGCAAATGCTTGCTGGTGCAGATGCATCCATCACGTCAATGGCGTCTTCTGAAATCTACAATGCGATGCAAACTGGCATTCTGAATGCTGCGAACACTTCGTCGTCTTCGTTTGTGTCCTATCGGATTTACGAACAGGTTGCGTGCTACACGCCTGCAGGCGACATCGCCCTTTGGTTCATGTATCAGCCGTTGCTGATGAACAAATCCACGTTTGAAGGTCTTACACCCGAGCAACAAGAAGCGTTGATGGCCGGTGCAGCAAAAGCAGAAGCCTACTATCTGGAAGAAGCTAAAAAGCAAGACGCGGCGTCTGTGGCGGTGTTTGAAGAGGCCGGTGTCGAGATCGCGCAAATGTCTCCTGAGGACTTCGAAGCGTGGCGTGCGCTTGCGAAAGAGACATCCTACAAAGCCTTCGTCGAAGAAGTGCCGGATGGTCAGGCATTGCTGGATATGGCATTGGCGGTCGAGTAAGCGACCCTGCGCGGCTGCCTCTTTCGGCAGCCGCCACCTTAAGACATCCAAATCAATGATTTTCTTGGAAGGATAGCTGACATGGCTGGCCAAAGCTCGGCTGTTTCCGCACGCACGGGAAACAACCTTTTTCTGCGCGTCGTTGCCGCACTTTCTACTGTCGCCGGATGGTGCTCTGCGGGCATGATCGTGGCTGCTGTCGCCATCACCTGCCAAATGATTTTCGTGCGGTTTGTGTTAAACCAATCGACTGTCTGGCAAACCGAAGCGGTGATCTATCTTGCGATTGGCGCGACCCTGATCGGGCTTCCTTACGTGCAGCGCTTGCGCGGTCATGTGAACGTCGACCTTATCCCTTTGGCGCTGCCTCCGAGAGCGCGATATCTGATGTGCCTTCTGACGCTGTCGCTGTCGATTGTCATGGTCGCGATTATGCTGTTTTATTCCTACGAGCATTGGCATCTCACGTTCGAGCGGAATTGGAAATCAGATACGGTCTGGGGCGTGCGCCTGTGGATCCCCTATCTTGCGTTGCCAGTCGGTTTTGGCTTGTTCCTACTGCAACTCATTGCTGATCTGATTGCAGTCATCCTCAAGATTGACCGCCCCTTTGGTCTGGAGGATACGTAATGGATCCGCTTCTTCTAGGCGCAATTGTTGCCGTTGCCACGATATTGGTATTATTCTCGGGCGTGTCTGTTGCACTGGGTTTGATGATCGTATCGACCGGGTTCTTGATGATTTTCGACGGTATGCGGTCGCTTGAACTGCTGCCCGAAATCCTTTTTGGCAAACTTGATAACTTTGCGCTTTTGTCCATCCCGATGTTCATCATCATGGGCTCGTCCATCGCCTCAACCCGCGCGGGTGCAGATCTTTATGAGGCGCTCGAGCGGTGGTTGACCCGCGTACCAGGTGGGCTCGTGATTTCCAACCTCGGTGCCTGTGCGCTGTTTTCGGCCATGTCGGGGTCAAGCCCAGCGACCTGCGCCGCGATCGGCAAGATGGGCATCCCCGAGATGCGCAAGCGCGGATACCCCGATGGTGTGGCCGCAGGGTCCATTGCGGCAGGCGGCACCTTGGGCATCTTGATCCCGCCTTCTGTCACCATGATCGTCTACGGAATTGCGACAGAGACATCGATCGGGCGGCTTTTCTTGGCGGGTGTAATCCCGGGTGTGCTTTTGGTTGCCTTGTTTATGGCGTGGTCACTTTATTCGACATGGAAATCGGGCGATCAAAACCTGCTGTCGTCGCGGGTTTACACGTGGAAGGAAAAGTTTGAAATCCTGCCCCGCGTGTTGCCGTTTCTCGCCATCATCATAGGCGTGCTGTATGCAATGTACGGCGGCATCGCCACACCGTCCGAGACCGCAGCCGTGGGCGCACTTTTGTGCCTTATGATTGCGGTGATCATCTACAAGCTGTGGAACCCCAAAGATCTGTGGATGGTCCTGCGCGACAGTACCAAAGAAAGTGTGATGATCCTGTTCATCATCGGTGCAGCGGGTGTCTTTTCTTATATGCTCTCCAGCCTGTTCATCACGCAGTCTATCGCCGAATGGATCGGCACGCTGGACGTGAACCGCTGGGTTCTGATGGGCTTTGTGATGCTGTTCTTGCTGGTTGCTGGCTTTTTCCTGCCGCCCGTGGCCGTGATCCTCATGGCGGCACCGATCTTGCTGCCGATCATAACAACGGCCGGTTTTGACCCGATCTGGTTTGCGGTCGTTCTGACCATCAACATGGAGATCGGGCTGATTTCGCCGCCCGTGGGCCTTAACCTGTACGTTATCAACGGAATTGCACCAGATATATCGCTGAAAACGATCCTTAAGGGTTCGCTGCCCTTTGTGGCTTGTATGGTGATCGCAATCATTCTGTTGTGTTTCTTTCCCGGGCTCGCCACTTGGCTGCCGGACGCGGTCATGGGCAAAGCCATATGAGCTTTTTCGCCGACCTTATTTCGACTGTATTTGAGCGGCGCTACCAGCAAGGGCTGTCGAATGAGGCCGATAGCAGGACGGTGCCGGAACTCTGCGAGGCATTGCTCAGCAGTCAGGGCGAAGTGTCGGGCGGTGCGCTGGCGCGCAATTTGCTCGACCGCTATGCAAAGATGGATGAAGCAGAGAAACTGGCGTTCTTCGAATTCATGGCGACCGAGCTTGAGATTGACCCAGAGGATGTCATGCGTACGCTCAAAGCCTACAAGGCGAAATCAAACAAGCGCACCTATCGCGCTTTCGCTACGGCCTGCGAACCGCGGCGTCAAGAACTGGCGCGCCGCTTAAATCAGGTGCCGGGGGCAACGGGGCAACTGGTGGCCATGCGCAAAGACCTGCTGGCAATGATGAACGACCGTCCGGACCTTGAGCCGCTGGACGTAGACTTCAAACACCTGTTTTCCTCTTGGTTCAACCGCGGTTTTCTGGTGCTACGTCCTATCAACTGGGAAAGCCCAGCTGATATTCTGGAAAAGATTATCGCCTATGAAGCGGTGCATGCCATCGATAGCTGGGATGATTTGCGTCGCCGTCTGAAACCAAGCGACCGGCGTTGTTTTGGGTTTTTCCACCCTGCCATGGCGGATGAACCGTTGATTTTTGTCGAGGTCGCATTGACGCGCGGCGTCCCGAATTCAATTCAGGGTCTCTTGGCGGACGACCGATCTTATATCGAAGCAGAAGAAGCGGATACAGCTGTCTTTTATTCAATATCCAATTGTCAGGCGGGGCTGGCAGGCATCTCTTTTGGTAACTCGTTAATCAAACAAGTAGTCTCGGACCTGTCAAAAGAATTGCCCGGCCTGAAAACTTTCGTGACGCTGTCGCCCATCCCGGGGTTGAACCGCTGGCTTGAAGGGGCAGACCAACTACCGCCTAAACCGGAAAACACTCAAGCGTTTGCCGCGCATTATCTGCTAGAGGCAAAAAGGGCTGACGGCATGCCTTTTGATCCCGTCGCTCGGTTCCACCTTGGGAACGGTGCAATGGTTCATGCCGTGCACGCCGATGCAGACGTGTCGGAAAACGGGCGGCGTCAATCAAATGGGGCAATGGTGAACTACCTTTACGATCTTTCACGGATTTCGCAAAACCATGAACAGTTTGTCGGTGAAAAAACTGTTGTCGCCTCGGAATCGGTGAAAGCGTTAAGTGCGTCCGTAACATCTGAAAGCCTGGGAGACTGACCATGCCAAACCCGCTCTATGATACTTTGTTCGGACAACATCAGGGCAAGACCTCACCCTTCCTTGAGCTGGCAGACGGTTCTGTCATGACACATGACGCGTACATTCGGTTGGCTGCGCAATATGCGCATCTGCTGCGAAAATTGGGCGTTGAAACAGGTGATCGGGTCGCGGTTCAAATCGATAAGTCGCCGCAAGCCCTGGCGGTTTATGCCGCTTGTGTTCAAGCAGGTATCGTCTTTTTGCCGTTGAACACGGCTTATACGGCCGATGAGGTATCGTACTTTGTCGAAAACAGCGGGGCAAAAGTGCTATTGGCTGATGCAAAAGCTGCGGATGCTTTGGAACCTGTTGCATCGTCTTGTGATGCCACGCTGGAAACTCTGAATGCAGATGGCAGTGGCAGTTTTTCCGAAAAAGCCGCCACGATGGACACGACGTTTCCGACCGTCGACCGAAGCCGCGATGATCTGGCAGCTTTCCTTTACACATCAGGCACTACAGGACGCTCCAAAGGTGCCATGCTGACACAAGGGAACCTGCTGTCCAATTGCGAAACGCTGGTCACCGAATGGCGGTTCACAGCCGACGACACTCTGCTGCACGCTTTGCCGATTTTCCACACGCACGGCCTCTTCGTGGCGACGAATATTATGCTGCGGGTTGGCGGAAAGATCCTGTTCTTGCCAAAATTTGACTTGGATACGGTGCTTGATCTGATGCCCAAAGCGACCACAATGATGGGCGTTCCCACATTCTACACCCGTTTGCTGGGGGACGCGCGGTTCACACGAGATCTGACGAAACACATGCGTTTGTTCATTTCCGGCAGCGCCCCTTTGCTGGCTGAAACGCATGTCCAGTTTGAAGACCGGACAGGTCACCGCATTCTAGAGCGGTACGGTATGACCGAAACCAATATGAACACGTCGAACCCCTATGACGGAGAACGGCGCGCCGGCACTGTGGGCTTTGCCTTGCCGGGCGTTGAGCTAAAAGTGACGGACAGCGAGACAGGTGAAACCTTGCCGCAGGGCGAGATCGGAGAGGTCGAGGTCCGCGGGCCGAATGTGTTCAAAGGCTACTGGCAAATGCCTGAGAAAACCGCCGAAGAACTACGTCCGGATGGTTTTTTTATCACTGGTGATCTGGGGCAGATAGATCGTGACGGCTATCTGCATATCGTGGGCCGCAACAAAGACCTTATCATCTCGGGCGGTTACAACATTTATCCCAAAGAAATTGAATTGTTGCTGGATGAAGAACCGGGTGTTCTGGAAAGTGCCGTGATTGGTGTGCCGCATCCTGACTTTGGCGAAACAGTCGTTGGTGTCTTGGTGCCAGAAAACGGTGCCGAACTGGACGCTGATGCGATCAAGCAAAGCATTTCTGCATCGCTGGCGCGATTTAAGCATCCTCAAAGGCTTGTGGTGCTGCCCGAATTGCCCCGCAATACGATGGGCAAGGTGCAGAAAAAGGAATTGCGGGACCAATACAAAGATTTGTTTATGCCCGCCTGACGGCTTGGATGACAGACTTCATGTGGTGTGCGGCTGGTGTGTTACCGACGAATTCGCGCCAGTTGCTGCGCTGCAACTTTGACAGTTGCCCAGATCACAAGAGCGCACAGCGCCGTCTTGGACAGTACTTCCATAGTGCCATCGATCAGCATTGCGTGAACAACCGTACCGCCCACAATAACGATGCCCAATGCGATATGCCCAATCCGCCATGATTGCGGGCTAAGCCTGAGCCTGCGGCGCATGGCGCCCAGAAGGGCCGTCAAGAAAATGGCCCACATCGCAATAACACCCCACACAGAAAACGGCGTTGGGGATACAAACAGCAGCGCATCAACCACATCCGGCGGGCTCGTGATCCAAAGCGCCGCTACATGCACGACGATGGCCAACACAAGAATGCCCCCAGTGATGCGATGGATACGCAAGACCTTTGGCCCCTGAAAACCTGGCAAATACCGTCCTGCCAGAAGAGGCTGCACCAGCAACAGTGCAAGCCCGATCACACCGGCAAATCCTGCGATGATGTAGATTGGGTCACGCCACGCCAGCAACGGGCTGAACGTTGCAGCAGCCAACGGCAGCACGATAGCGGCGCACAGTCCGGCCCATATCAGGGCCGCGCGTCCACGCCTTTGGGGCGGCCTTGTCACAGTTTAGGCCGGTTGCAGAACAAAATCCGCGCTCAGGGTCGTATCGCTCGGGCTCGGCATCACCGGACGCAGAAATACCGTCTCAAAGGCGTCATCATCATAGGCAAGGTGTCCGTGCGCTTGACCGAAGGCGGGAACGATTTGGGGCATCTCAAGGCGGAACACGCCATTTTCGTCGGTCAAAGTAGCGCCATGGCTTTGCGGATCACGTTCATGGCCCTCGGTCGTATGAGCCCAGACTTGTATCCGTTGACCGGGTAGGGGTGCGCCATCGCCTGCGCGCCGCACGGTACCTGTCATCCAAAAACCACCACCGCCAATCCGTTCGACGATCGGGGCGCCGGGCAGGTAATTGTTTGCCCCCCCTCGCATTGTCGGCGTTGGTGCTATGCCTTGCGCCCGCGCGGGAAGAGAAAGAGCGGCAACACCGGTCACAAAGGTCGCGGCCGCACCTGTGATGAGTTTACGGCGGGTTTTGAGCAATGCGGTCATATTCATCCTCTTTGGCTAAGTTGAAAAAAGTAGACGTTCTGTCAATCTGCATTTAATGTAGTGTCGTTCAGCAAAATTCCGAGGTGTCCGAGGCGCGGAATGGGGAACCTGGCAACACATCTGCGTGAAAAGCAGATGTTTGTCCCCGCTTATCGTCATTTCGAATGATTTGTTTTTGGGCTGTGAGTGTATCTTCTTTCCGCCACCTCACTGAACACCGTACTTGACCTCGTCCCTTGCCTGCGGCTTCACGGTGCCACGTTAGTTGCGCTGTACAAAAAGCTTAAGCAAAATCGCGTAATTGCCAAAAATGAAAAACAAATGTCGCTTTGGCCCGCGCGCAGTGACATCTTTTCAGACCTGCAGCACACGCACCTCGGTTTTGCCTATGGCTGTTGTAACCGCCTGACTTTCTAATCTTGGCCTTGCCAAATACGCGGAGGTCTTCGCCGAGCATGAGATCGAAATCGTCGATCTGCCAGAGTTGAGCAAGGACGATCTGTCGGGCATCGGGTTGTCTTAACTGCACTTCTTGATCCCAAGGATCTGGCCGAAATCCTGAGTGCGTGCAAAGAAACCAGCGCCGCTGCGTTAAATGACTTTGGCGGCTATATAGCCAGCTGAATGGATGATGGGGTTTTGGTCTTTTTTGGATACCCTCAAGCACATGAGGATGATGCAGCATGGGCCATACACGCCGGGCAGCGGGTGATCCGGGAGCTGCCGGAAATACGCACCCACGCCAA
Source organism: uncultured Alphaproteobacteria bacterium (assembly GCA_963796445.1). GTDB lineage: Bacteria > Pseudomonadota > Alphaproteobacteria > Rhodobacterales > Rhodobacteraceae > Roseobacter. The sequence goes on from CAWCLQ010000009.1 coordinate 107,532, forward strand.
GTTAAACCTGCGCATCGGAGTAGCGACCGGTCTGGTCTTTGTTAGCGGCTTGCGCGGCGTGCAAGTGATCGTAGGCGGCACGACCATGGGTGATACACCCAATCTGGCGGCGCGCCTTCAGTCCATGGCTAAACCCGGCACACTTATTTTGGCGCCCGCAACGCGCCAGCTGGCTGGCGACAATTTCGAATACGTCGAGCGCGGCACCTTTTTTGCTTAAAGGATATAGCAACACCGTGCGCGCCTTGCAGGTCATCAGCAGGCGAGACCTTGTACGCCGGTTCCAGGCAACCAACAGCACCAAGCTGAACCCGCTTATCGGGCGGGAGCATGAGATCGAAACGTTTTGTCAAAAGTGGCGGTTTGCATGCGGTGGTGCGGGGCAGGTCGCCTTGGTTTCCGGTAAAGCAGGTATTGGCAAATCGCGGCTGATCGAAGAACTGCGTCTGCAGACCGCAACCGAGCCGGGCACGGCCTTGCAGTATAATGCTCTCCTCACAATGACACGAGTGCGTTTTTACCCGGTATTCCGGCAGCTGCAAAAGGCAGCGGGACTGCGGCTTGATGATGTCGACGATATGAAACTCGAAAAGGTTGCGCGGGTACTGCGAGACCCATCAGACTTATCGTTGAAACTTGTCGCATATTTATTGTCGATCCCTTTCAAAAATTAACTTAGACCACTTGATGTGACGTCGCAGCAAGTGATGGATAAAACCCAAAGTTTGTTGGTCCCTTATTTGCGTGCGGCGACTGCGCGCAAACCGGTCCTGCTTTTATTTGAAGATGCGCATTGGATTGATCCCACAACGAAATCCTTGCTTGATCGCCTTGTTGCGCGCGTCCGCGACGCAGCGATCCTGTTTGTTCTGTCCTATTGCACCGGTTTTGAACCAGGTTGGCATCTGCGTTCCTATCTGACGCAGATGCCGCTGGCACATCTCGACTTTGCGCAAGTATCCACGATTGTAAACGAATTCGCTAAAGTGAAATCCGTCCCGACGGAAACTTACACTCTTATTGCAGCCAGAACGAATGGTGTGCCTTTGTATGTCGAGGAGTTCGCCAAGGACCAGTTGGAGTCCGATCTCGTTATCGAGCGGGAGAATGCGTTTGTACTGCCGGGGCCATTGCCCGCACTGAGTGTGCCGAGCGCGCTTCAGGATGCGCCGATGGCCCGACTTGACAGGCTTGGTCCTGCAAAGGAGGTCGCGCAAATAGGTGCCGTAATTGGCCCGCAGTTCTCTGTCGAGATACTGGCTCAGGTTTCGTCTTCGGGAAGAAAGGCCCTGCGATATGATCTTGAGCGGCTTGTCGAGGCGGGCATTGTCTCGTTGTTGGACGCGGGTGCTTCAGAAATCTACCGGTACCGTCACGACCTTATCCAGGATGCCGCCTACAACAGTCCTCTGAAAAGCGAACGCCAGGTTATACATGCTAATTTCGCGCATTGTTTAAAAGAGGATGACCGGCATAGCATTGATGCCGGTCCCGAAGTCTTTGCGTATCACTACACGATGGCGGATATGCCAGATGCGGCGATCAAAAACTGGCATATTATTGGAAAACGCGCCATTGAATGATCGGCGAACTTAGAGGCTGCCGCCGTGTTGGACGAAAAAGAGCAAAGCGTCGCGCGCGGGGACGGTGCGGTCTACCGCAGAAATTGCTGCTGACAAAACGGGGCAAGTCTACGCACGCATTCGCGATCTTTGTCACCGCGCCGGTGAAACAGAACACTTCTTTCCGGTGCTCAACGGTCTGTATGCTTTCCACCTCTTAGTGCCGACTGTGACCGCGCCCATGGGGTGGCCAGCCAACTGCTGGATATGGCAGAGCAATCCATTGAACCGCATCATAGTATGGTGATACATCGTTCAATGGGCGCCGTACTGTTGCATATCGGAGAGTCCATGCCGGCAAGTGAATATCTTGAACAGGCACTGGAATTGTACAGCCCGCAAGAGCACGGGCACCGGGCCTAGATATATGGAACTGACCATGCGGCGATCACGTCGGGTTTCTTGAACATGGTCGTCTGGATGCTTGGTGATCCTGACCACGCCCTGCGCATCTAAAATCAGGCGGTGGCCGCAGCACGTGCTTTGGATCATGCTCATAGTGTTACTTAAGCGTTAACATTTTTGTGCATGCTGCATCTGATGCGCCGGGACGTTGAACAAACGCGTCGTGCGGTAAAGCGGCTGGAAAAGCTTTTAACAGAACATTCTTTTGTATTTATGTCGTTGACGGCAACATGTTGGGTGCGGTGGACTGATGCGTATGACAACTCGAACCGCGACACTATTCGTGCGTTGCACGATGCCGCTAAAGCATGGTGGTCCGGTGGTGTGGGGAACTACAAATCGGTTTTTCGACCCTTCTTGCCAAGCTTGAAGTGAAAGCGGGCGACACAGCCGACGTTTTTTTCGCACAAGTCAGTCGACCAGAAAGCCAGAGTTTGAAGCCACTGTATTCGCCAAGGCCCCGCTCCAGTTTTCACTTCTACTGTCGGACAGGTGCTCTTGCGTGGACTGGGTGCTGTTCTGGGGTGTTCATAAGGTCCCCCTTTAGATGAGTGCCGGGACATTCACCGCACGGCATCTCTTGCTTCGGTCCTGATATGCAAACCTGCGGTTACATCTGTGAAACATCAGTCTGAGTCGATAGTTCGTGGGCACAGACTAGCCCTTATTTGGGAGTTTCGCTGTTCATTAGCTTCAAAAGCAACCGACGCAAATGTTCCAGTTCGGCGGCAGTCAATTGCTCTGCCAGCCCTTTCTCGAACTGCGCTGCGGCACCGCTTAGGTCATCGAAAGCGGATTGCCCTTTGCAGGTCAACGACAACAATTCGACCCGTCGGTCGTCAGGGTTGACTTGCCGGTTCAGAAACCCTTTGCTTTGCAACGCATTAACCGCTCGGCTCACTTTGGTTTTGTGCAAAATGGCTTCGGAACAGATGTCTTTAGCTGTCATGTTGCCGCGGTGACCGAGGTGAAAGAGAACCCGCCATTCTGTGCGAAGCATGCCGTAACGGTCACGGTAATTCGGCTGAAACTGGGCACTGACAAGCTCAGATGCTTGGTTCAGCAAATATGGCACAAAGTGCGTCAGGTCAGATGACATATTAGGCACCGATATTGAGGATAAATCATTGTTAGTTACAAAAGTAACTGTTATTTCCAAGCTGCGCAATTGTGGAGGATCAAATGAACAAACCATCGCCGCTGCACGATATGGTGCAGGCCCCGTCGCTGCCCGGGCCACACGTGGGCTACATGCCAGGGTTTGGAAATGATTTTGAAACAGAGGCGCTTGAGGGCGCGCTGCCGCAAGGCATGAATAGCCCGCAGAAGTGCAATTATGGCCTGTACGGAGAACAGCTTTCAGGAACTGCTTTCACAGCGCCCAGTCACCAGAACGAGCGCACGTGGTGTTACCGGATTCGCCCGTCGGTTAAACACTCGCATAGATACAAAAAAATCGATCTGCCCTATTGGAAGTCTGCGCCGCATGTTGTCGATGACGTAAGCTCGCTCGGGCAGTACCGTTGGGATCCGGTGCCACATAGCGACACGCCCTTTAACTGGATGACGGGCATGCGGTCGATGACAACTGCCGGAGACGTCAACACGCAAGTGGGCATGGCATCACACGTCTATCTGGTCACGCAGAGTATGGTCGACAGTTACTTTTTCTCCGCCGACAGCGAGCTGCTGATCGTACCCCAGGAGGGCAAGTTGCGGTTTTGCACAGAGCTTGGGATCATTGATCTTGAGCCCAAGGAAATCGCAATTCTGCCGCGCGGTTTGCTCTACCGGGTTGAGGTGCTTGAAGGGCCTTGCCGTGGGTTTGTGTGCGAAAACTATGGACAAAAGTTCGAATTGCCGGGCAGGGGGCCAATTGGTGCGAATTGCATGGCCAACCCGCGTGACTTCAAAGCGCCAGTTGCAGCATTTGAAGATCGGGAAGTGCCATCGACTGTCACAGTCAAATGGTGCGGTCAGTTCCATGAGACCCATATCGGCCAGTCTCCGTTGGACGTTGTGGCCTGGCACGGTAATTACGCGCCTGTTAAATACGATCTGCGCACGTACTGCCCTGTGGGCGCTGTCCTTTTTGACCATCCGGACCCGTCAATTTTTACTGTTCTGACAGCCCCGTCTGGTCAGCCAGGGACGGCCAACATCGATTTTGTTCTGTTTCGCGAGCGTTGGATGGTTGCAGAGGATACGTTTCGCCCGCCTTGGTACCATAAAAACATCATGTCCGAGCTTATGGGCAACATCTATGGCCAATATGATGCCAAGCCGCAGGGGTTCGTTCCGGGCGGTATAAGCTTGCATAATATGATGCTGCCACACGGCCCTGACAAAGAAGCGTTCGAGAAAGCGTCAAATGCCAATCTGGGTGCGGACAAACTTGGCAACACCATGTCCTTTATGTTCGAGACGCGCTTTCCGCAGCATCTGACTGCCTTTGCTGGCAAAGAGGCCCCTTTGCAGGACGACTACATCGACTGCTGGACGGATATTGAGAAGAAATTTGACGGAACCCCAGGCAAAAAGTAGCGGATGAGGTCGCACAAGTCCGACCTGATAAAACAGTGTTTTTGGCTTATGCTTTGATCGTCCCAGCCAGTGTTGCAGAGCGCCTTTGCCCTCAGATGATGCCGTTGCGGCTTCTGACGCGTTTGCCACCTCTATGCGTTTGATTTTAAAGGCACCGGTGTCTTCAGTAACATTTCATAGACTGGATTTGCGCCATCGATGGTATTCAGGACAAGATGTGCGTCTAGGCACTCCAACCGGTCGCATTGCATTGCGCAACTGCAGCCTCACCGACAAAGCGGACCTTTGTGTCCGAGCGGCCATCGGTGCATAACGGGGAATACTAGAAGGAAGCGTGCGCCCCCCTTGAATGCGGTATCAAGTGTCATGGTTCCGCCATGCAACTCGACGATCCGCCGGGCGATCACGAAGACAAACCTGTTCCTTCTACTTCTGATGCCTGCACGAGACTTTTTGTTGGTTCACATGTCTTTTCGGCGACCGTCGCAGCAATTTTGGTGCCATTGTCTGTAATCGCAATTGTGATAGGCGTGTGGCCTGCACATTTCACCTCAACTTCCAGAGTTACGTCTGTGCCGCGATACATAAGCGCATAGCTAACGATGTTGAGGAACAGGCGCGTCGACATTGTCTCGCTCCCCATCACCTGCGCGAGATAGGTCACCATGATCCAGCCTCCGGTTTCTATTAACTCTCCGGCGATCAGGTCCTCTACGTCTTTCATAGTGTCTTGCAGAGAAAAATGCGTGAAATCTGGGGCTTGTTCGCTTAGCAACGTAGGCTCGATCAGTGCTTTTGTTAGTTGTTGAAGTTTGGTTGCCGACAGGCTTGCACATTCCTGACACTGGCGAACGCTTGCCTCATCAAAGCCGTCTTTCGCCATCCAGTCCAAAGCAGGTCTAATGCCGCGCAAAGGGCTCGGATGTCATGTGCTGCGGCATGTGCAAATAGGCGTAAAGACTCGCTTTCGTTTTTCAAAAGGACTTGGGACGTGATGTGTTGAGATATTCTTTGGCGGCTGGGAAATCCAGATGAAGTGCTGTCGTCTGGAATTGATCGTTGTCGGTCATCCCCATTTGCGCTCATTTTTCCATTGTGCGGATGAATTCTGTGGGAGGGTGGTGCCCGAGGTGTGAATAGTGTTGCCATATTGAAAGGCAAAACCGTCGGCGCGCAGAAAACTCGGCAAGATTGGTAGCATCGACATGATAACCTGTTCAACGACGCCTTTAGGCCTCAGTTCCGCGGCAAAGCCGTTTTCCACCCGGCGCAAATCAGTAATCATATCTGTCGTTGCAACCCGTTGATCCTGCTGCATCTGAGTCATCAGTGCGGAACCAATTTCTTGAAGCAGGATCCAGTTGTCCACATGAATTACGCTTTCGTCCTGATTGTGGCCCGCTATCATACTCCAAAGCCTGCCTTCGTTTTTTCAGGAACATGAAAAAGTTGACGAAAGCCCCACGTGGCGCGGGTCCGCGGTGTGCATCGCGGACACGGATGGCATCGCGGCCCAGGTCTGGTCCTGCGGTTTGTCCCCAAGTTCATGCGTCCGAATGGGGACATTGTTGTCTGATACGGTGCCGATGACACGACGCGGCACAATCCTTATCATTTCCCTTACCTGCACGGGAATATCACCCTCGGGGAAGTAAAGGCCAAGATAGCTGGGCATATGCGCGGCCCGGCTTTCAGCGCCAACAGTCTCTGACCAGTCGGGCAGGAAACGATATATTTATCCGGTCAAAGCCGGAAATATCGCATACTGCCTGCGTCGTGATCTGTTGTGCACGGATCCTTTTTTGGAATGAATTCAATGAACTGGTATCCGTCATGAGTATGCGTCGTGATATCAAACCCTGCGTCGCCAACGTGCAAAGCTGTGTCGAGCACCTCGTGTACAACGCTTACTTCCAGAGCCAACGAGGACAATTCCGTTGCAATATCCCGGGCAATGTCCGCCAGTGGTGCACCAAGGGCCGCGTTGGCTGAAACACCCAGGATATTTTGTTGATTGTTTGAAGCGCCGACGATGCGTTGGGTATCGGCATCAAGAACCAACATGCCGCCGACGTTCTGGAGTATGCCCGAAACGTGGATTTGTTCACTTGCGCAGTTATTCAAATTGACGGTGTCTTGACGTTTGAAAAACTACGACAAGGATTGGTTCATTTATCGACCTCTGAATAATTCATTTCGAGATGGCCATTTGCGCCGCCTCATTTGTCTACTCCACAAGGGCTATCTCCGTGTGGAAGTTTCTTTCGAAGCGATGTTGGAAATTATTCTAGGGCTGTGGGCCGGTCCAAATGGACGGTTTCTTGTCTATCAGTTGCGCCCTTTGCGAATACCTTTTGGTAGGGTGCCGTGATATTGAGTTCAGTTAGCATGACGCGCGGTGAATTGGGGCTGAGGCAACCCGTTTCGCGCGTGCTGATGAGGGGATGAAGTAAGCTGAGCGTCGCTTGCATAATGTGGTGAGAGCGCTGGAGCATAGGGCTGTACCGCGCTGAGAATGCGTTCTTTTTCGGCAAGTGGACCTTCCTTTACTCGGTGTATGCGGTATCGCTCACAGTTGCATAGCCTTAAGGTTTTGGTGCCAAGAACCGTGCTGCCACGGGGGCGCCAAGGATGACAACGAAAATGCGCAGTATGTGATGTGCCACCACAAATGCGACATCCGCCCCGACAATGAGTGCCAGAACTGTTAATTCCGCCTGTCCACCGGGCGCGAAGGACAAAAGTGCCTCCATGCCGGGTGCCAGTTGAAACGCATAGATGGCTTCGACGAAAACAAGCGTGAGGATCATCAGCAGCACGCAAAACCCGAGGCTTGCGGCAAGGTCGCGCCGCACTTCAATCATCGTGATGCCCGCGTATTTGCAGCCGATCCCCATACCGATAAAAAACTGCGCCGCCCAGATCGCCTCAGCTGGTGGGCGGTAGTGCAAACCGTCGGCCAGTGTGACCGCAGCAGTCAGGATAAGCGGCCCCAGAATGGATGCGCCAAACATGCCGACACGCTTGGCTGCCTGCCATCCAAAAATGGCGCAAACGACCATGATAATCAGCTCATTCGGGGGGATGGATAGCGCGGGCACGCCAGGCGGATTGGACAAATCCGCGTCCCATATACCGCTGAGCAAAAACGGAAGAGCCACGACGATCACCAACACCCGCGTGGCGTGGATCAAGGACAGCGTGCGCACGTTTGCACCCGCTTCTTCGCCAAAAAGGATCATGTCCTGCAACCCGCCCGGCATCGCACCAAAATAGGCGGTTGCAAAATCATACCCGCACAGGCGTTGGAAATAGGGCACACCAATCGCCGCGATCAGTACGATCATTACGGGCACCATTATTAGCGTCGGCCACATGGCGGGAAAGCTGGCAAGCACCGCGGGTGTCAGAGTGGCACCGACGGCAACGCCTAAAATTGTGCGCATACTATCATTCAAAACCTTGATGCCGCTCATGCGCACGCCGCTCAATGCGGCCAGAAGGCAGGCGAAAATTGGTCCCAGTAGCCATGGCAGTGGTAAGTGTAAGGCCTTGAAGGTCACGACACCGATGACTGCAATTATGAAGGCGCTGAGCGTCGGCATTACGTATGCGTACCTTGCAAGCGATAGACGAGCGATGTGTGCAGATGTGCTTCAGCCGCATCTGCGGCGGCTTCGCCATCTCCGGCACGTAAGGCATTCACGATGACGCGGTGTTCTTGTGCAACAACATCGATACGACCGGGGTCGCTATAGGTCGTGGGGCCAAGCAAGAGCAACGAGTTATTGAGCGCCCGCGCGGCGTCGAGCAAGAAGCCGTTGCGCGCGGCATGATACAGGCCCAAATGGAAATCATGGTTGTAGGCAGCTGCCGCGACAGGGTTGCCCCGATCAGCTTCAATGCGGGTATTCAGCGCCGCCAAGGCGTCAAACTCGGCCGTTGCACCGTGTTTAGTGGCCATCTGTGCGGCGGTCCGTTCGAGCACAGAGCGCATGTCATACAGCTCGACGATTTCGGTGCGGGTCAGCTTTCGGATCACAGCACCTACGCGAGGGCGGTGTTCGACGATGCGATCCGTTTCCAAACGCCTCAACGCTTCTCGAACCGGGGTACGTGACAAGCCGAGCCTGTCGGCAACCTCTTCCTCGCGCAGCCGATCACCGGGCACATAGTCACCGCGCCGAAGCGCTGCAACAAGCGCGTCGTAGGCAGTTTCACCGCTTGATTTAGTGTCTGTCACCATACGCAAAACATCCAGTGTATCCGCTTGGATACAATTTTTTATAGAACAGTAAATGCATACTGTCAAAAAGGATGGATTGAGACCGGCCATGGTCGAGCAAGGCGCCAAAGCAAAAGGCAGCCGCGAATGCAGCTGCCTTTATTACAATTAATACAGTCTCTTAATTCAGCGCTTTATCGGTGATGGCGTGTGTCCATGCACCTTCGGGCGCTGCCGTGATGACCGGGTCCGATCCGCCTGCCAACAACGACGCAACCGTGCGTTCGTAGTCAGCAGGGTCCAGAGCACCGTTTGAGCCCGCAGTCAGCTTGGCAACCTCGCCCATCATGCGTACCTGATGCGCTTCGGTCTGGGCACCGGTTTCATCGTAGTCCAGCACGATCATCGCAGCTTCTGCGGGGTTCTCTTCGGCCCACTTCCAGCCCTTCATCGACGCGCGCACGAAACGCACCATTTTGTCCTGAAACTCTGGATCTTCAAGCCGCTCTTCCAGGACGTAAAGCCCATCTTCCAGCGTCGCGACACCTTGTTCCTCATACTTGAACAGCGTGAGGTCTTCGGGTGTGAGGCCCGCGTCAATCACCTGCCAGTATTCGTTGTAGGTCATCGTAGAGACACACGCCGCCTGACCGTTGAGGATCGGGTCGACGTTAAAGCCTTGCTTGAGCACTTCCACACCTGCGTCAGACCCGTCCGTTGCAAGGCCAAGTTGGCTCATCCAGCTGAGGAACGGGAATTCGTTGCCAAAGAACCAGACACCCAGCGTTTTACCGGCAAAATCATCTGTGCTGGTGACGCCCGCGTCCTTGCGACACGTGAGCATCATGCCCGAGGATTTGAAAGGCTGGGCGATGTTGACCAGCGGCAATCCCTTTTCGCGTGCGGCAAGTGCGGCAGGCATCCATTCAACCGTGACATCCGCGCCACCGCCCGCGATCACCTGTGTTGGCGCAATATCGGGGCCACCGGGTTTGATGGTAACGTTAAGGTCTTCTTCGCCGTAGTAGCCGTTTTCCAGGGCGACATAGTAGCCTGCGAACTGTGATTGCGTGACCCATTTCAGCTGCAATGTAACATCGTCAGCGGCAAATGCCGTTCCCGACGCAAGGCTGAACGCAGCGGCGGCCAATACTGTTTTAGTTTTCATAAGTCGTACTCCCTTTGGGTTATCCCCTTTGTGACGGGTGCCAGAAGGTCACCCGCTTTTCGATCCATGCAATGATCCCGTAAAATGCCGTTCCCACAAGAGCGGCGACAGCGATCTCAGCCCAGACCAAATCGATTGACAAGCTGCCGACGCCCGTTGAGATGCGAAACCCCATTCCGCGCGTCGGAGAGCCAAAATATTCAGCAACAATAGCGCCGATCAACGCCAATGTCGTTGCAATTTTTAGACCGTTGAAGACGAAAGGCATAGCAGCCGGTAGCCGCAACTTAAGCAGGGTCTGGCTATAGCTCGCACCATAGGTCCGCATCAAATCGCGCTGCATTGTCTCTGTCGCGCGAAGGCCCTGCACCGTGTTCACAAGGATCGGGAAGAATACCATCACGACGACAACTGCCGCTTTGGACTGCCAGTCAAAGCCGAACCAGTTGACCATAATAGGCGCCACCCCAACGATCGGCAAAGCCGCAAAGAAATTGCCAATGGGCAGCAAACCTCGTGTGAGGAAGCTGGACCGGTCAATAGCAATTGCACAAACGACCGCCGCGATAAATCCTATGAAGAACCCGCGCAAAGCGCCCTTTAGAACGGTTTGTACAAAGTCGATCCACAAGATGTCAGTCGATGCTGCAAACGTCTGGGCCACCAAACTGGGCGGGGGCAGGATCACGATGCTGACGTTAAGCCCCCGCACGATGCCTTCCCACAAAACCAAAAGCGTGACACCGAATAGAACAGGCACAAAAACCCGAACCGGCCATGTGCTGCGCCAGCGCGAACTGGCCAGCCGGACATTCAACCCCCATGCGGCAATCCAGAACACCAATGCAAAGACCAGCGCGCTCATGCTTGCAGACCCATGCGGCGTAGGGCCACGCGTTGCGTGAGGTCCAGCAGTGTGACCAACATCCCCGCAAGGAAGGCAGCCGCAAAGAGCGCCGACCATATCGCCAGCGGTGTGCCAAACTGATCCCCGATCAGGATACGTGCGCCAAGGCCGCTGATTGCACCCGTCGGCAATTCCCCGACGATGGTGCCGACCAGAGCGGCGGCAATGCCCACCTTCAGTGAGGTAAACAGATACGGCACAGAGGCGGGCAGACGCAGTTTGAGGAAGCTCTGAAAGCCGCTTGCGTCATATGTCTTGAGCAGATCAAGCTGCGATACTTCGGGTGCGCGCAGCCCTTTGACCATGCCGACCAATACCGGGAAATAACACAGATAGGCCGAGATGATCGCCTTTGGAAAGCCGCGACCGTCCACGCCCAACTGACTTGAGACGACGATAATCATGGGGGCCAAGGCCACAATCGGGATGGTCTGGCTGATGATGGCCCACGGCATCAAGCTCATCTCGGCGACACGGGAATAGACAATCGCGATAGCCCCTACAATGCCCAGCGACGTGCCAAGGGCAAAGCCCCAAAGCGTTGACTGCAGCGTGATCCAGCCGTGGTATATTAGAGATCGTTTCGACCAGGCGCGGCCCTTCAACGCCATAGCACCGGTTGTTTTCCAAAGTTCCTCACCAACCTGCGCAGGTGTGGGCAGGCGCGGTCGATCCAGATCGTAGCCTGCCGCGATGTGTTCCGAGTTCTGCGCCATCAACCGCCATACCGATACGTCGCGCCGCTCAACGGACCCTTCGGGTGTGATGACGGCACCCGCACGTTCTGCCTGATCGAGAGCCACGCGAATATTCATCGGGGCCACTGCGAGGAACCAAAGCACCACAAGTGCTGCGAGAACGCTCAGGATCGGAAGCAGGCTGCGCGTCATATGCGGCACTTTCCGGAGGGTCTAGCCGTCATAGGAATGCCCCGCTCTAAGGCCTTCGCGGACACGGTGTGCGACCTCAAGGAATTCTGGCGTTTCGCGCAGATCAAGCGGGCGGTCCTTGGGCAGGGGACTTTCGATCACGTCGGTGATGCGCCCGGGGCGCGGGCTCATCACAACAATATGGGTCGAGAGATACACTGCCTCCGGGATAGAGTGGGTGACAAAGGCGATGGTCTTTTCAGTGCGCGCCCAAAGCTGCAAAAGCTGCTCGTTCAGGTGATCGCGGACGATCTCGTCCAAAGCGCCGAAAGGTTCGTCCATCAGCAAAATATCGGCGTCAAAGGCGAGTGCACGCGCGATGGACGCACGCTGTTGCATGCCACCCGAAAGCTGCCACGGGTATTTCTTCTCAAACCCTTCCAGATCGACCATGGCAAGCGTGCGCGTCACCCGTTCGGCGCGTTCAGCGTCTGAATAGCCCATGATCTCAAGCGGTAGGCGGATGTTGCCGCCAATGGTCCGCCAGGGATAAAGGCCCGCGTGCTGAAACACATAGCCGTAGGCGCGCGCGCGGCGCGCTTCGTCTGGCGTCATACCGTTCACCGACAGCGTGCCGCTGGTTGGTTTCTCCAACCCCGCGATGCAACGCAAAAACGTTGTCTTGCCACAGCCCGAGGGCCCAATGAACGAGATAAAGTCACCCTTGTTGATCGACAGGTTCACATCGCTTAGCGCATGAACCGGCCCATCGTTCGTCTCAAACGTGAGATTCAGATCCGAGGCTTGCACGACGGGCCCGGTCGCTTGTGTGAGGGTCATGTCCTCGCCTGCTACTTGCGCCATTGTGTTGTTTTGTACCTTCTGTGGGGCGTGGCTTTCGCGGCGTGCCCGCTACCTGTGATTTCTGAGCTGCGTCAGACACCCGTTGCGGGAATACCTGTGCGTTCCACAGGGCGTGGCGCGGTCAGTTCTTTCCAGGTGCTCAGTGCTTTGTTGGTGACGCCATTGCCCGGACGCGAAACAAATTTGCCGCGCCCTTCTTCGGTGCGGACCTCGCCATCATGGATGGCGACATGCCCACGCGTGAGGGTGAAGCGCGGCAGGCCCGTGACCTCGTGGCCTTCGAAGACGTTGTAATCGATCGATGACTGCTGACCCTCGGCCTTGATCGTTTTGGATTTTTCTGGATCCCAAACAACCAGATCGGCGTCTGCACCAACGATTACTGCGCCCTTGCGGGGATAACAGTTCAGGATCTTGGCGATGTTTGTCGAAGTCACGGCCACAAATTCGTTCATCGTCAAGCGACCGGTGCGCACACCATGTGTCCAAAGCATGGGCATACGGTCTTCAAGCCCACCCGTACCGTTCGGGATCTTGGTGAAATCACCGATGCCGCTGCGCTTTTGCTCGGTGGTAAAGGCACAGTGGTCCGTGGCCACAACCGACAAAGACCCCGCCTGCAGGCCCGCCCACAAGCTGTCTTGATGCATTTTATTGCGGAAGGGGGGCGACATCACGCGTCGGGCTGCGTGATCCCAATCTGAATTGAAATACTCGCTTTCATCCAAGGTAAGATGCTGGATCAGCGGTTCGCCCCAGACGCGCTTGCCTTGCTGGCGTGCGCGGCGGATCGCTTCATGGGCTTCTTCACAGGACGTGTGCACCACATAAAGCGGCACACCGGCCATATCGGCGATCATGATCGCACGGTTGGTTGCTTCGCCTTCGACTTGCGTGGGCCGCGAATAGGCATGTGCCTCGGGTCCGGTGTTTCCATCGGCAAGCAGCTTGGCCGAAAGCTCGGCGACGACATCTCCGTTTTCGGCGTGGACCATCGCGATCCCGCCAAGCTCGGCCAAGCGGTTGAACGAGCTGAAAAGCTCGTCATCGTTGACCATCAAAGCACCCTTATAGGCGAGAAAGTGCTTGAACGTATTGATCCCGCGGTCCTCGATGATGGTCTTCATGTCTTCAAAGACCTGCTCGCCCCACCACGTCACAGCCATATGGAAGGAGTAATCGCAATTGGCGCGTGTGGATTTATTATCCCAGCGCTTGATCGCATCCAGCAGACTTTCACCCTGATTGGGCAGGCAAAAATCAACGACCATTGTCGTGCCACCCGCAAGCGCCGCGCGTGTACCGCTTTCAAAATCATCCGACGAATAGGTGCCCATGAACGGCATCTCAAGGTGCACGTGTGGATCAACACCACCGGGCATGACATAGCAGCCTGTCGCGTCAAGCTCCTTGTCGCCGCGCAGGTTTTCGCCAATCTGGATGATTTTTCCGCCTTCAATCGCGACATCGCCTTTGTAGGTCAGGTCATGGGTGACGATTGTTCCGTTTTTGATGACTGTTGTCATGTGTAGGCCTCCCTTGGGGCGTTATTAGTCGACGATTTCGGCGGTGTTCAAAACGGCATGCAACATCACATCCGTACCGGCCTGCGCCCATTCCTTGGTTATGTCCTCGGCCTCGTTGTGGCTCAACCCGTCCACACAGGGGCACATAATCATCGCGGTCGGCGCGACATCGTTGATCCAGCAGGCATCGTGCCCCGCGCCGGATATAATGTCCATGTGGCTGTAGCCGAGTTCTTGTGCTGCATCCCTTACAGCGGCGACGCAGGTTTCATCAAAGGCGGGGGGATCAAACTGACCGACGATATGACAATCGAATTCGACACCGATATCTTCGCAAAGCTTTGGCGCACGTTCTTCAAACTCCGCCACCATCGCATTTAGCTTGTCCAGCAGATGCGTCCGCATGTCGACGGTAAAGACGACCTTGCCAGGTATGATATTGCGGCTGTTGGGGTACACATCGATATGCCCGATGGCACCGACCGCATTGGGTTGGTTCTTCATCGCTATTTCGTGCACCAGTTCTGTCACCAGTGCCAGCCCGCGACCCGCGTTGCGCCGCATATGCATGGGCGTTGAGCCGGTGTGGCTTTCTTTGCCTGTCACGGTACATTCGATCCAGCGCAGGCCTTGCCCGTGTGTGACAACGCCGATGTCCTTGCCCTCGGCTTCCAGTATGGGGCCCTGTTCGATATGCAGCTCGAACATCGCATGCATTTTGCGCGCGCCGACTTCTTCATCGCCAACCCAGCCAATGCGCTCCAGCTCGGACCCAAAGGATTTGCCTTCGGCGTCGACACGGTCGTATGCCCAGTCTTGGCTGTGCTTGCCTGCGAAGACGCCGGATGACAGCATCGCCGGGGCAAAGCGGGTGCCTTCTTCATTCGTCCAGTTGGTGATGACGATCGGATGCTTGGTCTTGACGTCCAGATCGTTGAGCGTGCGGATCACTTCGAGCGCGCCCAGTACACCCAAGACGCCATCATATTTGCCGCCGGTCGGTTGGGTATCGAGGTGCGAGCCCATGTAGACGGGCAGGGCGTCGGGGTCTTGGCCTGCGCGGGTCGCAAACATATTACCCATCGTGTCCACACCCATGCTAAGCCCTGCATCGTCACACCATGATTTGAAAAGCGCGCGGCCCTTGGCGTCGTCGTCCGTCAGGGTCTGGCGGTTGTTGCCCCCGGCAACGCCAGGACCGATTTTGGCCATTTCCATCAAACTGTCCCACAAACGATCTGGGTCGATGCGCAAGTTCTGTCCGCGTTCCATTTTGCTGGTGTCCCTTATTTTGCAAGGCCGCCCGTCGCCCCGTCGCACGCGCGATTCCCCTTGATTGCCCTACCGTGATCCGATCTGGTCGGGGTGGTCAATATTTTTTGACCATTTGGACAGAAAAATACAAAGCGAGGCATGAATTGTATTGAATGCTGCCGTCTGCTTGCGCAAGGCTAGGATACAGCGATGCCGGATGCGGCCCCGCGTACCGTTACCTTTTTAACTAAAGACTGTGCCTAATGCCCGAGCCACCAATGCCGAAACAGACCCGCATCCAGCGAGAAAAACGCGAGGTCATCTTGAGTGCTGCGTTGGACGCGTTTTCAGTGCATGGCTTGCGGGGGGCGACGTTGGAAAAAATCGCGGTGGCTGCGGGCATGTCCAAGCCGCATGTCGTCTATTACTTCGGCAGCAAAGACGCGATCTACACCGAACTTTTGGAAAGCTTGCTTGAAATATGGCTCAGCCCCTTGCGCGATATCTCTGCAAAGGGCGATCCACTGGCCGAAATATTGACCTATGTGCGGCGCAAGTTGCGGATGTCGCAGGAAATGCCGCGCGAAAGCCGTCTGTTTGCAACAGAAATCCTGCACGGTGCGCCACGCACTGGCGCAGCCCTCGCCGGTGATCTAAAAATACTGGTTGATGAAAAAGCCGCCCTGATTGAGCGCTGGATCGCAGACGGTAAACTGGCAAAAGTTGATCCGCACCACCTGATCTTTTCAATCTGGGCGATGACACAGCATTACGCTGATTTTGACGTGCAGGTGCGCGCCGTTCTGGGCACCCCCGACAAGAACGTACTTTTTGATGATGCGGACGCATTTCTGACCGACTTTTTCGTGCGCGCTTTGCGGCCCGCGTCAGCGTAACGGGCGTTACTCCGCTGCTGTTGCGGAAGGGTTGTTGGGGTGCGTGGTCCAATCCGCGAACTCTGCTTCGACAACTTTTCCGGTTCTTTCATCAACCGTGCCGGGCGCAAGTGTTTCCATGGTGATGCAGGCCTCAACCGGGCAGACATTGACGCAGAGGTTACAGGCCACGCATTCGTCATCCTTGACCTCGAATACGCGGTCGGGTGACATGCTGATCGCCTGATGCGAGGTATCTTCGCAGGCTGCAAAGCAGCGGCCGCATTTAATGCAAAGGTCCTGATCAATACGTGCTTTGGTCACGTGATTGAGGTTCAGGTATTGCCAGTCGGTAACATTCGGAACCGCGCGCCCAACGATGTCAGATACAGATATATGCCCTTTTTCATCCATCCACTGCTCGAGGCCCGAGATCATCTCCTGCACGACCTTGAAGCCGTAAGTCATCGCAGCTGTACAGACCTGTACGTTGCCCGCACCCAGAGCCATAAACTCTGCTGCATCGCGCCAGGTAGTGACTCCGCCGATGCCGGAAATTGGCATGCCACGGGTGCCGGGGCTTCTTGCAATTTCTGCGACCATGTTCAGCGCAATCGGTTTGACTGCCGGGCCACAGTAGCCGCCATGCGTGCCTTTGCCGTCGATCATCGGCTCTGGTGACATATCGTCAAGGTTAACGGATGTGATCGAGTTGATTGTGTTGATAAGGCTTACCGCATCGGCACCACCATCTTTGGCTGCTTGTGCAGGGCCCAGAATGTTTGTCACGTTGGGCGTCAGCTTGACGATCACCGGCAGGCCGGTCGCTTCCTTGCACCAGCGGGTGACCATTTCGATATATTCCGGCACCTGACCAACGGCTGACCCCATGCCGCGTTCGGCCATGCCGTGCGGGCAGCCGAAATTCAGCTCGAACCCGTCGCAGCCGGTTTCTGCGATACGGGGTAGAATTTCTTTCCAAGCGGACTCTTCGCAGGGCACCATCACAGAGGCGATCAGCGCGTGGTCTGGGTAGTCGCGTTTCACGCGGGTCATTTCGTCAAGGTTCACCTGAAGCGGTCGGTCGGTGATCAGTTCAATGTTGTTGAGCCCGAGCAAACGCCGGTCAGCACCCCAGACCGCGCCATACCGCGGTCCGTTGACGTTGACGACTGGGGGGCCTTCCATGCCCAGCGTTTTCCAGACCGCTCCACCCCAGCCGGCATCAAACGCCCGGCGGACATTGTATTCTTTATCCGTCGGCGGCGCAGAGGCCAGCCAGAATGGGTTGGGGGAAGTAATACCGCAAAATGTTGTCGTAAGATCGGCCATTAGGATGCTCCTGTCAGGCTGGTGTGAATGTCTTCGGCAGCATCGCGCCCTTCGGCGACGGCCGTTACTGTCAGATCGTCGCCACCCTGTGCGCAATCGCCGCCAGCCCAGACACCTGCGACCGACGTGCGCCCTTGCGCGTCGACGGCGATTTTTCCTGCAGCGCGGTCAAGCGTTTCCGGTGCACCGGCCAGTTGCTGCCCGATGGCTTTGAAAAGCTGGTCGGCAGGCAGAGTGAACGTATCCTCGGTAGCGACCAGTTTGCCGTCGCGCATCTCAGTATAGGCGAATGTGACGCCGGTCAGTGACCCATTGCCTTCTATCCCCACAGGGGTCGCATGACAGACCAGTCTAACCCCCTTTTTCTGTGCTAAATCCTGTTCGTATTTAGACGCAGGCATCGCGTCTTGTCCGCGCCGGTAGACAACCGTGACTTCTTCGGCACCCAGCAGCTTGGATTGCACGGCGGCATCAATGGCTGTCATACCACCGCCAATGACGACGACACGGCGTCCGACAGGCAGGGCTGTAAGGTCGTCTGCTTGCCGCAGAGCTGCGATAAAGCCAACTGCGTCCTCGACGTTTTCTTTATCTTCGCCGGACATGTCCAAGGCATTCACGCCCGACAGGCCCATCCCAAGGAAAACTGCGTCAAAGTCATCGCGCAACCCGTCCAGAGTGATTGCACCGCCCAAACCCTGCCCATATCTCATCTCGATCCCGCCGATCTGTAGCAACCAGTCGAGCTCTCGTTGGGCAAAGTCATTGGTGGTCTTGTAGGCTGCGATGCCAAATTCGTTCAAACCACCACCCTTGGTGCGTGCTTCAAAGATCACGACATCATGGCCATGCATCGCCAACCGATGCGCACACGCAAGACCTGCAGGCCCTGCACCTACAACGGCTATCCTTTTGCCGGTCGGATCGGCGCGCTCAAAGGGGTGTATACCTTTCGACATCAGCGTGTCCGTGGCATGGCGCTGCAAACGTCCGATCTCTACCGGTTTTCCTTCTGCGGCTTCGCGTACGCAAGCCTCTTCGCAAAGTGTCTCTGTTGGGCAGACGCGCGCGCACATCCCGCCCAGAATATTCTGTTCCAATATCGTCTCTGCCGCAGCTTCGGCTGTACCGGTCGCGATCTGGCGAATAAACAAGGGAATATCGATAGATGTCGGGCAGGCCGTAATACAAGGCGCGTCATGGCAGAAATAACAGCGATCTGCTGCGACCAACGCTTCATGCGCGTCGTAAGACGGATACAAATCCGAGAAATTCATCCGTGCGGCGTCGGCATCCAACCGGCCCGCGCTGACACCCTCTTTTCGCATTCCCGAAGCCATAGTTGATTCCTCTGTCATCCGTTTTGAAAACTGGACCACAAAAATCTAATTCTGACCAGATGGTAAAAATTTTTAAATCGAATTTTGTCCTCGGTGTCTTCGATTTGGCTGTTCCTTGAGCAACAAACCCGAAATCGTGCTGTTGCCTGTGCTGCAGGCTGCGCATTTGGTTGCTTGTACAAAGGCCTGGGTTGCGCAAACATACCGACTGCAAACAGGCGAGGCGAAGATTTCCCGTGTTACAGCTATACAAAGCAATCTGGCAGGTGAGTGGAAGCCGCCAGATTATTCTTATCGTTTTCTCGATTGCGATTGCCGCACTGGCGGCGGCACCTCTGAAATTTCAGCAAGATATCGTCAACCTGCTTACGAATGCGTCATTCGAGGCATCGCAACTCTTTTTGCTGGGTGCCGGGATGATGGGGGTAATCCTTCTCAGTCTGGTTTTGAAATGGGTCATGGGATACCGGTCGCAGCTTTTGGGCGAAGATGTCATCCGCTATATCCGGGTACGGCTGCTAAAAGGGGCGGCTGACGAAGAAAAAAACCATGGCGACATTCGTACAGGCACTTTGTCGACAGCAATTTCTGCCGAAGCGGAAGAACTGGGAAAATTTACCGGAAGTGCTTTTTCAGAACCTGTTATGCAGATCGGTACCTTGATTAGTGTTGTGGGTTTTATTGCATCAACACAGCCGGGACTTGGCATTATTGCTCTGTCAATCATTGCCCCTCAGGTCGCAATCGTGCTGTTCACGCAGCGTAAAGTGAACGTATTATTGGCCGAGCGCGTCCGGCTTTTGCGCCATGCCACTGACCAGATTACAGTAACGCAACTGCACGCCGCCGTCCAATCCGTGTTGCAGGACTTCGACCAGATTTATGGTGCAAGGCGGTCCATGTTTAGGTGGAAACTATCGACCAAGTTTTTCCTGAGCGCCATCAACGGCGCGGGAACTGTATCAGTCTTTATGCTGGGGGGCTTGTTGGTATTGCAAGGGCAGACGGATGTCGGCACCGTCGTCGCTGCGACTATGGGATTGAGCAGGCTGCAAGGGCCCACGACATTCCTAATTTCATTCTACCGCGAAGTCAGCGCGAACCGTGTCAAGTTCGAATTGCTGCGCGATCTGGCGGTGCAAAGGAGCGTGGCCGCTTAAATGCACAGCGACGCAGCAGTCAGGTCCGTCCGAACAGTTTGGCGTTTATGACAGTCGAGGGAGGCTGCGATATTCAGCCATCGCAGCCTCGCTCTGCGCGGCGTCTTCTGTCAAATACTGCGCGATCCTGCCCAATGCAGGCCTAGGAACATGGTATCCGGCCCCAAGGCAGGCCATAACGTCGGGATCGTAACAGCGAACCGCATTTGACAGCACGAAAATCTCGTCAATCACGTTCAGTGTTCCCGCAGGAGAGGTGATGTCGCAACCGTTGTCCGTGCCAAGACGCACAAAAACGCCTGCGCACAAAAGCTCCAGCACACGGGCGATCGCGTTATGCGTGGGCTGCTCAAGACGGCGCAACCGGCGCATGCTGATTGCTGCTAACGGGCAGCAGATCACACCGATGTTCAACGCGGCCGGATATTGCGCCATCTGCCGAAAGGCATAACCCCGAGCGGGAAATGACGTGGACCAGCCAAATCAGCCGCTTGTCCTCCTCGTGCACGAAACCTTCCGCGCGGATCAGTTGGGTCAAGCGCTCAGTATGATCCTCGCGGTCGTGGTTTTTCTGGGTTGCGCGGATATGCACCCGTTTGCCCTACTTGAACGCCAAAGCGATCAAGCGACGGCAGCAGGCTTCAACACCGATATGATCGGCGTAGACCATCTGATCCTCCCGTTCAGGCAATGCGCCGATGAAACCCGCGAATTCTGCGGCTTCTTCAATCAGGTGCCACCGTTCGGGTTCGTCATCTGGGAACCCTAGTGGCCTGTAGGCACCGGCGCGAAAATCGATGTCGCTGCGCACCCGCCATATACGTCGTTTGAAACTCTCTATCCATTAGACCATCTCTTCATATATTTCGGGCGTGTCATGCGATCCACTTGTTCAACAAGGCTTTCAGCTCTCCGCGGTCCTGCGCATCGGGGAAAATAATCTTGCCAGTCTAAGGGTAGCGTATTTACTCGGCAAAAGGCAGGTAATGGGTGATCTCGTCTGCGCAGGCACGGTGACGGCGCGCCGCCTATATATTACGCGGATCGGTGTTTTGTCGGGGTCGTGGCTGGCGGTGACTTCTTCGAACAAGGGGCGCCATTCAGGATGCTTGCCAATGCTTGCGTAGGCCACCGGCGCAACAACGTCAAAATTGCCTGATATCCCAAGATACAATACCGCCCGCGATCCGCCGCTGGTACCCACGTCAATGAGGTGTTGATACCCTTGGCGCGCACAGAATTGTTCCAGATAGGCGGCGATCGCAGCGGGGCTGTCGCCAAAACCGCTTAGACCATTAAAGACCAGGTTGCGCGTTTGGTCGAGCAACAGATCGACAGGCCCGCCAATATGAAACTATTCCCGCAGGACAAGGCACTTGTCCTGCGGCGTAAGCGCCAAGGAATGGGCGACATCCAGTGCAGAGCGACACAGATTGCGGTGGCTCAGCGGCACAATCTTGGGCATCGCGGTTGAACCCGAGGTCATCAGGATCAAAGCGGATATCATCCGGGTTTGTAGGTTTTTGTGTCTGGTTCGTGGGCGGCGCCGCTTCAGGCGCGCGACCCATTGAGAGCTTAACAACCGGAATGGACAAAGCCGCAGCGGCATCCAACGCGGGTGTTTGCACGTCCGCTGGAACCAGAACATAGTCAACGGCGGTTGCTGTGAACTGCGCTTCAAACTCAACGGCAGTTCGGGCGGGGTTGAATGGGACGGCGATGCCTTGGCGCGCGGCAGCGAGCAAAACCACCGAAATATCCAGACCATTGGGCATGACGACACCCATGCGCAATCTGGTTTCTTGCGGCCCAAGTGCGGACAGGGTTGATGCCAGCGCCTGCGTCTCATTGCGAAGGACTTCATAGTTGACGAAAGTGCCATCCGTCCCGAACAGGGCAGGGGCTTTAGCGCGCGCATCTGCTTGTGCATTCAGGATGTCGGGAATTGTCCGCCAGTCTGCTGTGGGTGCCGGGGTCATCGGTTTGACCCGACTTCAAGATCAAAACGCCGCATGCAGCGGTGGCCCGGCCGCACGAGCCAGTGCCGTTCAATCGATTTCGGATGCAGGCTGCAATTCTGACTGCAAAGGACACCCAGTGCGGCCAATACTTCACGTCGGACAAGAGCGTTGCACATAGAATATGCGCGCCATTTCCGAAGGCCATATGCTGAGGGCGCGTGCGCTAGGGGTCAAAGCGGTCTGGCGCGGCAAACGCGGCGGGGTCACGGTTGGTTGCAGCCAACCCCAAAAAAAGATCGAGTTCGCACGTATTGTCTTGCCACCGATTTCGACGGGTTCTGTTGTGATGCGCCCTTAATACTGACCGGGGCTTTCAAGCCTGACGCATTCGTCAATCAGACAGGCGCGCTGTTTGCTTGTCCCGAAAAGTTCGGGCGGCGCGCCAGGTTGTTGACAAAGGCCGCTTACGCAATTGGCAAGAGCCGACTGCACGTTGCCAACACCATCGGGCACCATCGCCGCAAGTTCCTAGATAAAGTCGCCTTTGGGATCCTGTTTGCGTTGTCGCATGATCTGCAAAACATACGATCGAAAAGTCATCAGGTTGTCGTTCAGCTGATCGAAATCATCCGCGTTCGGAAGGGCATGAAAGAGCTTGACCAAATCATCGCTCCAACCCGCAATCTGTTGCGCATCCTGCTCGGGCAGGCCTGGCACGCGGCAAATGGAACGAGCAGCAAAGAGGATCGCAAAATCCCCTACAATATCAAACGCGGTGCCTTGCGTAAGTGGCGAACAGTATTCTTCCGCCAAACCCCGAAGCATTTCGTCCTTGCCCTGACTATGGCGCGCAAAACATATCGCGATCCAGCCGCGCAGCTTTGGATGCTTCGGTGCGTCCTTAAACGCGATCAGGTTATTGGCCACATCCGCTGCCGCAAAGCGGTCCTTGTTGCGCGCATGCACAAGCGCGAATGCACAGGGCGTTGCTGAAACGAGGGTTGTTCAGACAGGCTTGCACATCACCGTAGCGGCTGATGCACCAAAATCCCTTGGGGTTCCAATGCGCAGGATCCTGACTGCGAAGCTGGTCGTACACAGTGTAGGGAGAGGACACGGTATTGGTGCAAACCGCGCGTTCCAATCAGGCTCTGCGGTATCACAATCGGAGTTGCAAGTCTTGCCAACTGCGTATCTCAAAACGCCACGCGCAGCGATCACTCTGCTGCGTGGCGCGCTTCAAAAGGGTTTTGATGCGCCATGTCGTCAATCAAATTCGGATGCCACGACGAAATATTGTTTTCGCGCACAGCCTGCCGCATGGCCGTCATCCGTGCTTCGCGTTCAGGTTCTTCCATCTCCAGCGCCTGAAGGATCGCGAGATCCATTGACCGGTTCGAAAACGGGTTGGTAATGACTGCATTGCCAAGCTCGACCGCAGCCCCCGCAAATTCCGACAACACAAGGATACCGGAGTTGTCGACCTTTGCCGCAAGAAACTCTTTGCACACAAGGTTCATGCCATCGGCCAACGGTGTAATCCACGCGACATCTGCCGCGCGGTAATAGGCGACCAGTTCCGAAAACGGTATCGCGCGCGATATCAAAGCCACAGGTTGCCAGTCCAACGTGCCAAAGCGCCCGTTGATACGGCCTGCTGCTTGTTCGATTTCATTCTGGATTTCTTCATAGGCGGCCATACTGCGGTTGGCGCTGACAGACACATGCATCAAGCGCACCTTGCCAATCAGATCAGGCCGGGCTTCCAGTACGCGTTCAAAGCTTAGAAATTGCGCAAGCCCCCCTTTTGTGTAATCCGTTCTGCCGACAGACAAAATAAGCTTGCTGTCGCCCTTGTCGGCAAGGATTTCCTCTGTTTTCTTGACGCTGGCGGCGGCTTGAGCCTTTTCTTCGATGAACGGCACATCGACCCCAACTGGGGTCACGCTAATCATTACATCTCGCTCTTCGGTTGAAATCTGCCGCGGTACGACGCGTTCGGTCAGCGCGGTTCCTTCCGATATCCACTTGTCGGGTACGCGCGCGCGGTCGGACACCTCAACGTCATAGAGGCTGCGGGCGACCGATACGAAGTTGGCCGCATAACGGGGAATATGAAAGCCGACTTCATCGCAGGCAAGAAGGCTGCGAATAATCTCGCGGCGCCAAGGCAGCATGTTGAAGATATCCGCAGACGGGAATGGGGTGTGATGAAAGAAAGCGATTTTCAGATCGGGCCGGATCGACCGCAAATAGCCCGGGACCAGCCAAAGGTTGTAGTCATGTATCCAGACCAGAGCGCCATGCGCGGCTTCTGCGGCTGCGGCTTCGGCAAAGCGCTGGTTCACGTCGCGAAAATTGTCCCAATCCACGGGATCGTAGTTGTAGCGTTCTTTGAACGAATGCAGGATCGGCCAGAACGCTTCTTTCGACGTCACATGATAGAATTCGCTGACCTGTTCTTGCGTGAGAGGCAGGCGCGACACGGTATAATCCCCATAATCATCCGAGATTTCGATCCTACGGTCAAATTTGGGATTGTTGATGTCATCCGCCAGTTTCCACGCTACCCAAGATCCATGCGAAACATTCCCGAACAAGCTTTTTAATGTGGGTACAATCCCGTTGGGGCTTTTGTTTTCACGCAGGATCGTTTTGCCGTTTTTCTCAACCTCTTCATAAGGTTGGCGATGGTACACGATAACGAGTTCTGATGACATTTTCTGCTCCTGAGTATTGTTTTTAGCGCTAGGCGGTAAAGAGACGATGATGTTCAATGGCTTGAACGATGCCGCTAACGCCTATGCCATCTGCAAAGTGAACGTGTGGGTGGTAGCGCAGTTCTTCAATCAACGCGGGCTCTGATCCGCCGACTGCGACTGCAGGCAGGCCCAGTGCGAGCATGGACAGATCGTTCAACGTGTCCCCCGCAACCAACGTGCGATCTTCGCGCAGTCCCAAATGGGCCAGCAGCCGCTTTAAAGAGGGGCCTTTGCTAATACCCTTGGGAAGCACATCAAAAAATCTATTGTCGGATATCAGAACATCGAGGCCCAACGCCTTTACAAGGTCGACCGCGCGTTCGTCAAACGTTGCGGGGTCAAGGTCAAAGCTCATCCTGTAGCGAAAGGGGGTAGGTTGCAGCGAAAGCCCCGGTGCGCCTTCAAGTGCTGACCTGACGCGCGCATGGGCATCGCCCCAGCTTTCTGCGATTTCGTTCTCTAGTACATCAATTGGCGCAATCTCGTGATCCTCGGATACTTCGGCGATGGTCGTGCCCACATCGCCCACAACGTAGTCGGGTCGCGGTACGGAGGTGGTGCGCGTCATTTCAGTGATGAATTCCGGATCACGGCCGGTGACAAAGATCAGCCCGATCTGGTCGCGATGTTCGTCGATCCACGTATAGAATTCATTGCGCGCATCGTCGCTACCGCCCAAGAATGTGCCGTCCAGATCCGTCGCCAACACGAACTGACGGTCGGTGAGCGTGGGTGCTGAAAAGGTTTCGCGACGTGTCATGCGATCCTCCGTGCCAAGCCTTGAATGTCTTCGTCTGATGCAGGGTGGTTCAACGAGAAAAGCATCGCACTCGGCTCCGCTTCAATGGGCCGAGCCCAGAGTGCTGCGAAAGCTTTGCCGATATCTGCGCCGCCGTGCAGAATTGAATGCACGGTCTCGCAAATGGGCATTTCTACGCCGACGCGACGGGCAAGGTCCGTCACAGATTGTGCGTTGCATTCACCTTCTACGACGACAGGCCGTCCGCCAAAACAGTTCTCGCGTTTCAAACCTTCGCCCAATTGCAGACCCAGTGCCATGTTGCGCGATGTCGGTGTAGAACAGGTCAGCGATAAATCACCGACACCGGACAAGCCCGATATTGTCTCGGCGTGGCCGCCGAGCGCCAGTGCCAGTCGCTTCATCTCATCCAATCCGCGCGTAATCAGTGCGGCGCGTGTATTTTCGGCAAACCCCGCACCCGTCATCATACCGCAGGCGATCGCAATCACGTTTTTGACTGCACCGCCCACTTCGACACCCGTAAGGTCGTCAGACACATAGGCGCGAAAACTCTCAGTGGTAAGGCTGACCGCAAACCGGGCAGCGGCACTTTGATGTGGCCTGAGCCTGTCTTCATAACCGAACGGAAAAGCGACAACAGCCGCCGTCGGATGCCGCAACGCTGTTTCACGCGCAAAGGTGGGGCCTGACACACATCCAATCGGTCTGTCGCCAAGCTCCTGATGGCCGACCTGCGCCATGAGCATACCGGTTTGCGCCTCAACGCCCTTGGCGCAAATAGCAACGGGTATGCCGGGCGCAATGTACCGTGCCACGTCGCCCGCGACGCTTCGGATCGCAGTGGATGGGACGACGATCATAACCGCGTCCGCCCCGGCAAGCGCGTTTTCCAGATCAAATGTGGCGCTAAGGTTTGCAGGAAGGGATACATTTGGCAGATATAGGCTGTTCGCGTGATTTTCGTTAATGTCAGACACAACCGCCTCTGACCGCGCCCAGATGCACGTGGATACGCCCGCCTGCGCCACGGTACTTGCAAGAGCTGTCCCCCACGCGCCTGCACCAACCACGCACATGCGCTCAAAAGCACGTGTTTCGTTAGGGCTGCTGTGGTCGGATATACCGTCCGCTGTCATTCGGTCCTCAATTCATCTTTTTGGTGAGTTCTCAAATCGATGAGTACTCAGTTCAGCGTCCCGGAATACCCGCTATGGCGGTAGCGCCGCGTCGCTCTCGGGACATTTGTGTCGCAAAACATAAACCGGTCTTACAATGGGTCAACGTAACGGCGGCACAAGATGTTCCAACAATTCTAGCTTCCGACCATATCTGTATGATTGAAGTTTACAATTTGGGCAAAAAAAATGATACCGATTAAAAAATAGGCGTTTAACTGATCTGTTTGCGACATTTGTTTGCCGTTTTTTGACCTCGTCACGTTTCCTATTAAGTGTTGCAGGGCAGTAAACAATTAAATCAAAGGGTTCCGCATGTCACAGACCGTTCGTACCGCTATTTTTCCAGTTGCAGGACTGGGCACTCGTTTCTTGCCTGCGACCAAGGCCACGCCAAAGGAACTATTGCCAGTACTGGATACACCGCTGATCCAATATGCAATTGATGAAGCACGCGATGCCGGTATCGAAAGAATGGTATTTGTCAGTCACCCATCGAAAGCGGCGATCGAGCGTCACGTTATGGATGATGCGGCCCTGCGGTCTGAACTTAAAGCACGCGGCAAGACTGATATGGCAGCAGCCCTCGAGGAAAATGCCTTTTGTCATGAAAGCGATGACGTGCGCTTTGTAATGCAAACGGAACCCTTGGGATTGGGTCATGCGGTGCTTTGCGCGCGCGACCACGCATTGCCCGGTGCTGTTGCGGTTATTTTACCCGATGACCTGATTATCGGGCAAAACTGCATGGCCGAGATGGTCGAGGCTTATGCGCAAGGAAGCGGGGGCCACATGGTTGCTTCGATGCGGGTGCCGCTGGAAGAAACACGCAAATACGGTGTTCTCTCTGTGGCAAAAGAAGAGGGCAGGACGCTGCATGCGAAAGGCATGGTTGAAAAGCCCGCTCCTCAGAATGCGCCTTCGCGCCACGCCGTCGTTGGGCGCTATGTTCTGAACGCGCAAGTCTTTGAAAGTTTGCAGACCCAAGAACCTGGCGCTGGTGGCGAAATCCAGCTGACAGATGCGATCGCAAAAGATGCACATGAGCTTGGCCTAACCGGTTTTGCCTTTTCAGGTCAGCGCTTCGACTGTGGCTCCAAAGCAGGAATGCTCCGCGCGACGCTCCATCTTGCCGCACAAGACCCTGACTGTGCGGCAGTTCTGGACGAGTTCAGCAATGATTTCAGACTGCGTGCGGCTGCATAGCTTAGCACGCGCTGAGCCGTGCCCGCGATTGAACCCGCGCGAGTGAGGTGAGTTTGCGCTCTAGCACATTGGCCAAAGCCGCCGGTCAGGACTTTTTCAGATGGTAGGACTTGGGCCGCGTCAGGTTGTGAAAACCGATCTCTGACAGACCACCGCCGCGCCCCGTATCTTTGCACCCCGTCCAGCACAATCCCGGATCAAGATAGTCGGCACGGTTCATGAACACCGTGCCGGTTTCGATACCATCACCTATGCGCTCCGCGCGCGCTGCATCTTGCGTCCAGACCGAAGCAGTCAGTCCGAATGTGCTGTCATTCATCAACGCAAGGGCATGTGCGTCATCGCGTACCGGCATAATACCGACAACGGGTCCAAAGCTTTCATCGCGCATGACGCGCATGTCGTGGGTCACGTTTGTCAGAATTTGCGGCATCAAATATGCACCGCCATCGTCTTGCGGAAAAAGCGTGGGATCGATGTGGGCTTTTGCGCCCGCTGCCGTTGCCTCGGATGTCTGGGCGCGTACTTCTGCTGCAAACCGCGCATGCGCCATGGGACCCAGCGTCGTTTCGGGGTCCAAAGGATTGCCTAGTTTATATGCTGAGACGATTTCCACGGCCTTGGCGACAAAAGCATCAAAATGCTGTTCTGCCACATAGATTCGCTCAATCCCGCAACAGCATTGACCCGAATTGAACATCGCACCGTCAATCAGCGTATCAGCTGCCGCCTCGATGTCGGCGTCGTCACAGACATAACCAGGATCTTTTCCGCCCAACTCCAGCCCAATGCCGGTGAAAGTGCCTGCCGCGGCCTGTTCAATAGCGCGCCCACCACCGACAGAGCCTGTGAAATTCACAAAACCAAAGGATTTTGCCGCGATCAGGTCAGAGGTTGTCTGATGGTCGAGGAATACATTCTGAAAGACATCTTCAGGGATGCCAGCAGCATGAAAAGCCTGAGCCATACGCTCGCCTACCAGCGGGGTTTGAGACGCGTGTTTTAGCATGACGGTATTACCTGCGATCAGGGCAGGGGCCACCGTGTTGATCGCGGTCATATAGGGATAATTCCACGGGGCGACGACCAGAACCACGCCATGGGGCACGCGCTTGATCACACGGCGAAACGCGTCGCTGTCTTCGACCACGATATCGGCCAGCGCGTCTTGCGCTATCTCGGCCATATAGGTCGCGCGTTCGTTGAAGCCGCCGAATTCACCGCCATATCGGATCGGGCGGCCCATCTGATGCGCAAGCTCGGGCACGATGTCATCGTTCATCGCGCCGACGTTCGCGACACCCGCTTGCACAAGAGCAATACGCTCTGCCAAGGGGCGTGCGGCCCATGCGGCCTGTGCCGACCGTGCGCGTGCGACGGCGGCTTTCGCCGCGTCCAAGGACAACGCAGGCCGTTCTGCATAGACCGATCCGTCGATTGGAGAGATACAGGTGATCATCGATTTAAGCCCTTTCAAAACCGCGCGCGACTTCCCAGTCAGTGACAACGCGGTCGAATTCTTCCTGTTCCCACTCCGCACAGCGGGTGTAGTGGTCAATCACGTCGTCACCCATTGCTTCCCTGAGCAGGGTTGACTTGCGTAGCGTTTCGGTCGCGGCGCGCAGGGTTTGAGGAATGTCAGCAGCTTTGGCGTCCTCATAGACGTCGCCTCTGGTCGGAGGGGCAAGTTCCATTTTATCTTCGATGCCTTTGATCCCGGCGGCCAGCATCGCCGCCTGCGCCAGATAGGGGTTCAGGTCAGACCCGCCGATACGGCATTCGACCCTCACGCCCTTGGTCCCGTCGCCACACAGCCTAAAGCCCGCGGTGCGATTGTCGACCGACCATACCGTTTTCGTGGGCGCGAACGTGCCTTTGGCGAAACGTTTGTAGCTGTTGACGTAGGGGGCTAGGAAAAAGGTGTAATCCGGCGCGTAAGAAATCAGCCCCGCCATGTAGTTTTTCATCAAATCTGACATGCCTAAGTTTGCACCGTCTTGGTAGAATGCGGGCTGCCCATCTTTCCAAAGCGATTGGTGCACGTGGCTTGAGCTGCCAACCTTGTCGTGGTGCCACTTGGGCAGGAACGTTGCGGCATGCCCGTGCGCCCAGGCTATTTCTTTGATGCCGTTTTTTGCAATCGTGTGATGGTCTGCGCAGTCCAGCGCGTCCGCATATCGAATGTTGATCTCTTCCTGACCGGTTTCCGCTTCACCTTTCGAGTTCTCTATCGGCAGGCCAGCGGCAAAGAGATGATTGCGGATCGGGCGCATCACGCCTTCTTCCTTGGTGGTTTGAAAGATGTGGTAGTCTTCGTTGTAGCCGCTGATGGGCTGCAAATCGCGGTATCCGTTTTTGCGGATGTCGTCGAAGGAATTCTCGAAGAGGAAAAACTCAAGCTCAGTCGCCATCATGGCGTCGAACCCCAGCTCTTTAAGGCGCGCAACTTGCCGTTTCAGCATGGCACGTGGCGAATGCGGCACCTCTGCATGTGTATGGTGGTCGAGGATATCGCAAAGCACCATCGCAGTGCCCTCAAGCCATGGCACCAGCCGGATTGTGGACAGGTCCGGTTGCATGACATAATCGCCATACCCCTTTTCCCAACTTGTGGCGGCGTATCCGTCCGGTGTCGCCATTTCCAGATCGGTGGCCAGCAGGTAGTTGCAGCAATGCGTTTCCTTGTAAGACGTCTGCACAAAATTCACCGCGTGGAACCGTTTCCCCATCAACCGGCCCTGCATGTCCGGGAAACAGGTCAGGACGGTGTCGATAGTGCCGTCGGAAACAGCTGATTTCAATTCTTCAAAGCGGAGTGTGCCGGGCATTTGGGATCTCTTTATCAGGGTAAGGGCAGGGGCCGCGCGTAGCAGCCCCTGCGGATATCGTATCAGGTATAGCGGTACGGACGCCCGGCTTTTTCCATGTCGGAGTTGTACTTTTTGAAGATATCGACGACGCGGCGTTTGACGTCGGATTCCGCTGCGATCTCTTCCCAGAACTCGCGGGCAGCCGCCTCGACGGTGGCCCATTCTTCGTCCGGGATAGACGTCAATTGCAACTTGGTCCCGTTGACCCGCAGGTTGGCCTCGCCGCCCCAGTACCACCACTGGCGGTAGTAGTGCGATTGCTCGCAGCACACACGGAACAAGGTTTGGAGGTCTTCCGGCAGCTCGTTCCAGCGGTCCATATTGGCAAAGAACGAACCGGCCCAAGCACCTGAGATATTATTGGTCAGGAAGTAGTTGGTCACGTCCGCCCAGCCGACGGTATAGTCTTCGGTGATTCCGGACCACGCAATGCCGTCCAGCTCGCCCGTCTGCATGGCGACTTCGATGTCTTCCCATGGCAGGTTTACGGGTACCACGCCGAACTGAGACATGAAGCGTCCCGCTGTCGGGAAAGTAAACACCCGCTTGCCTTCCAGGTCTGCAAGGCTGCGAATGGGGTCTTTGGTGGCAAAGTGGCAAGGGTCCCATGCGCCGGCGCTGATGTGTTTGACGCCCACGGCGGAATATTCTTCGTCCCAAATCTCGTTCAGGCCGTACTGGTTAAAAAGCACCGGCACATCGAGCGAATAGCGCGACCCGAACGGGAAGTAGCCGCCAAAAACAGTGACTTCGGTTGGTGAGGCCATACTGTCGTCGTCTGATTGTACCGCGTCGATTGTACCGCGCTGAAGCGCTTGAAAGAGCTCTCCGGTGGGCACGAGTTGGTCTGCGTAAAACAGTTCGATCTGCATACGGTCGCCCGCGATTTTGTTGAACATCTCTATCGCAGGATCAATCACATGTTCAGCCAGTGCGGCGCCCGCATAGGTTTGCATGCGCCACTGGATGGTGCCTTGGGCAAGGGCTGGTGTCGCCAATGCAGCAGGAGCGGCAACTGCAGCCCCTTGGATAAACTTACGTCTTGTCGTCATCACTTTTCTCCTTGTTGGGTTATGTCAGGCTTTCCTGATCTTCTTGTTTATTTTCCGTAGACCGTTTCCGGCAGCCATAGCGCCAGACCCGGAAATATCATCACAAGCGCTAAGGCGCAGACCATCACCAGCACGAACGGCGAGATGGAAGCATAGATATCGCGCAATGAAATCTCGGGTGGGGCCATGGCGCGCATCAAAAACAAGTTATAGCCAAAGGGTGGCGTCATATAGGCGATCTGAGTCGTGATCGTATAAAGAATACCATACCAGATTAGATCGAACCCAAGCGCGCCCACAAGCGGCACGTAAAGCGGTGCCACGATCACCAGCATCGCGGTGTCGTCCAGAAACGTGCCCATTAAGATAAAGCTGAGCTGCATCAGGATCAGGATCATCCACGGGTTCAGGTCCAAGCGTTCGGTGAACAAGCTCTCGATTGCCTTGACTGCACCCAACCCGTCGAACACCGCGCCAAAGGCAAGCGCGGCGAGGATGATCCACATGAACATGCAGGTGATGCCCAGCGTGTTGCGGACTGAATTCTCGAAGACCTCGCGGGTCATCCGGCCTTTGAATACTGCAGCGAAGAATGCCGCGAGCGCGCCGATAGCCGAGCTTTCGACCAGCGACGTCCATCCATTCACGAAGGGCACCATCATGACGGCAAAGATCGTGATTGGCAGCAGCCCGGCGCGCAACAGCGCCAGTTTTTCCGCGCGCGGCATGTCGCGGTCTTCAACGCTTAGCGCGGGGCCAAGGGCAGGGTTCAACCGGCAGCGGAACGCGATGTAAGCGACAAACATCGCCGCCATCATCAGGCCGGGGATCACGCCCGCGAGCCACAACTGCCCTACAGGTTGCCGCGCGATCATCGCGTATAGCACCAGCACAACCGACGGCGGTACTAGGATACCGAGACTGGAACCCGCCTGAATAACGCCCGTCACCATGCGCTTGTCGTAGCCGCGTTTCAGCAGTTCCGGCAGCGCGATGGTGGCCCCGATGGCCATGCCCGCAACAGAGAGCCCGTTCATCGCCGAGATTAGAACCATCAAGCCAATGGTGCCGATGGCCAAGCCGCCCCTGATGCCGCCCATCCAGACATGGAACATGCGATAAAGGTCGTCAGCGATCTTACTCTCGGACAGCACGTAGCCCATGAAGATGAACATCGGCAGCGTGAGCAGCGGATACCACTTCATCAGCTTCATCGCGGCGGCAAAGCCCAGATCGTACCCGCCTCGATCCCCCCAAAGAAGAAGGGCGGCAATGACGGCGACAAAGCCGATCGCGCCAAAGACCCGCTGGCCCGTCAGCAGCATCAGCATCATTGTCGAGAACATCAGCGTGGCGATCAATTCATAGGGCATCAGATCGCCTCGCCCTTAAGACGCAAAACGTCTTTGAAAAATTCCGAGATGCATTGCAATAGCATCAGGAAAAAGCCCACGATCATCATTGCCTTTACGGGCCACATATAGGGGCGCCATGCGGATGATGATCGCTCGAGCCTTCCAACCTCTTCGGCGCCGATTACAACATTGAAGAGATACGAGATTGGCGCATCTTTCCAGTACCCCAGCGAATAGGCGGTCGAGATGATTGCGCCGTAGAGCAGGACACACAGATAGAAGATCAAAAAGCA
Source organism: uncultured Alphaproteobacteria bacterium (assembly GCA_963796445.1). Taxonomy (GTDB): domain Bacteria; phylum Pseudomonadota; class Alphaproteobacteria; order Rhodobacterales; family Rhodobacteraceae; genus Roseobacter. The sequence goes on from CAWCLQ010000009.1 coordinate 141,060, forward strand.
GACGGTCAGTAGATCAAACCACGCTTTGCGGCGCACCGACCAGTCACCATAGAGCAAGTCCATCCTGACGTTTGCCTTCAGCTGGATCGAATAGGGGCCGCCCAAGACGTAATATCCCACCATCACGAACTGCGCCATTTCCAGGGTCCAGAGCGACGGCAGAAAGAATGTCTTGCTGATCGACGACCACAAGAGGATGCCCATCAGTACGAAGATGCCGTACATGACCACCCGCCCGAGACGATAGTTTATAGCGTCGACGCCGCGAATGTAGGCGTGCATCATCCCTTGCATTGCAGGTTTTCCAGGGTGGCCAACGCTTCGGTCAACCAAGCTGACAGCATTTTTGCCATGTCTTTCTGCGCTTGCTCTGTAGCGATCAGGTCATTTCTAATCTCGATCATCACGTTGGGCCAATTGTGGGGCAGGGCGTGCTCTTTCAGCGTATGCGTCACACCGTCTTGCGGACCATAAGGGGCATTGCGCTCGACCACGCAAGAGGTGTGGGCGGTGGCGCAAGACAGCATCGCATCCGTGAGGCGCGCATCGTCGTCGTGTAACAGACCGATTTCCACCGAACGCGTAACACCGTGATAGACAGGCGTGAAACTGTGCACCGTAACCAGCGTCGGAGCCCTTTTTGCATTCAACGTCCGCGCGACTTCGGCCTTGAAGGGCGCGTAGAAGGTCTTGGTCCGTTCCGCGCGTTCTGCGTCTGTTAGGGCTGTGTTGCCGGGCACGTCGATCACTTCGCTTTTTGCAGGCATCGCGCCTGGGGCCTCGGGCGGGCGGTTGCAGTCATAGACCAGCCGCGACACGCGAGAGGCGACCAGGGGGGCCGCGAGGTGCCTGGACATACTTTCAGCAACAGCCAACGCTCCCGGATCCCAAGCTGCGTGACTGATCCGTGCCGCTGCCGTAAGACCGAGATTGTCGAAACGGGCCGGAATGAAAGGGCTGGCATGTTCGCAAACCAGCACAATGGGTGCCGTACCCTCGGCATTCAGCACGTCCACCACGCCATTGCGATCTGAGACTTTCAAACGATTCATCAGCACCCCACGGGCACAAAGTGCTTGCCTTCTCGGAGTTCTGTCAACAAAATTGTGAAAGTTATTTCACAGCGAGGTAGGGGCTGGTAATTTTCTGCACATTTTGTCGGGAAAGACATGCAAGACGAGGCGCAAACCATATCGGACCGCATCCAGAGCAAGCTGGATGATTTGACCCGCGCCGAGCGGCAACTGGCGCTGTCGATCCTTGAAAACTACCCGGCGTCCGGTCTGGGGCCGCTGGCGGCTTTGGCAAAAGACGCGCATGTGTCGGTGCCGACAGTGGCGCGGATGGTGCAAAAGCTCGGGTACAAAGGGTACCCTGACTTTCAGGCAGAGTTGCGAGAAGAATTGCGCGCAAAAGCCAAGGGGCCGATCGCGAAACACGAAACATGGGCCGAGGCCGCACCTTCGGGTCATATCCTGAACCGGTTTACGGATGCGGTGATTGGCAATATCCGACATACGCTTGGGCACATTGACCCCAGAGCCTTTGACCAAGCCTGCCAGTTGGTCGCTGATCCCGAGCGGCATCTCTACATTGTTGGCGGGCGCGTGACGCACACGCTGGCGGAGTATCTCTTTCTTCATATGCAGGTCATTCGGTCCAACCTGACGCATGTGCAGTCAACGTCCAACACCTGGCCGCACTATCTGCTCAATGCGCGCGAAGGGGATGTCTTTGTGATCTTTGACGTGCGTCGGTACGAGAACAACACGCTTAAGCTGGCGGAGATGGCAGAGGCGCGAGGGGCGCAGATCGTCCTGTTTACTGATCAGTGGCGGTCGCCCGTGCATCAACTGGCTGACATCACGTTCAGCAGCAGGATCGTGGTGCCATCTGCTTGGGATTCTGCGGCGACAACATTGCTGCTGGTCGAGACGATGATCTCAGCCGTGCACGGGCTGGACTGGAACGGTGCCAAAGAACGCATGGAAGAGCTTGAAGAGATGTTCGATCAGACCAAGCTTTTCCGTAAGTTCACCTAGAACCCCATCGCGGCACCATCTTTGCGCGGATCCGAGCCTGCAACATAGCCGCGCGCGCCTAAGCGGTGGATCAGCTGTGCGCCGCCGAAGCCAAAGGCGTTGTCGGGTAATTCAAGCGTGATATCATGCCCCATGTCGCGCAGTTTGGCGATGGTCGTTTCTGGCACCGTATCCTCAAGCGCCACACCAAGTCCTTGGGTCACACGCCAGCGCGGGGCATCCACGGCCATCTGCGGATCCTGTCCCCAAAGCTGGGTGCGCAGTGTCATCTGAACGTGGCCTTGCGCCTGCATCGGCCCTCCCATGACGCCAAAGCTCATCAGCGGTTCTGTTGGCCCCATCAAAAAGGCGGGAATGATCGTATGGAATGGGCGCTTGTTAGGCGCCACAAAGTTCTGGCTTTGCGGATCAAGCGAAAAGCCCGCGCCCCGGTTTTGTAGTGAAACGCCCGTGCCGGGGACGACAACACCCGATCCAAAACCCATGTAGTTTGACTGGATGAACGACACCATCATGCCAGATGCATCCGCCGCCGTCAGATAGACGGTGCCGCCGCGTTTGGGTGCACCAGCGCCGAAGTCTGTCGCGTGGGAAGCGTTAATTTCGCCCGCGCGCGCCGTCAGATATCCGTCGTCCAGCAGATCATCTGAGCCCACGGATGTCATGTAGGTTTCGTCGGCTACGTAATGCTCTGCATCGCGCAGGGCGAGCTTCATAGCTTCGATCTGCAAATGCAACGCGTAGGGGTCGTCTGCATCCATGTCGCGGATGCCCGTTTGTGACAGGATGCCAAGGCCCATCAAGGCTGCAATGCCCTGACCATTTGGTGGAATCTCATGCAACGTCACATCGTCGAATGATCTTGAGATCGTACCGCACCAATCCGCCTTATGCGCGGCCATATCCGCCACTGTCAAAGCTGCACCATGCACTTTGGCATAGCTTGCGATTTCTTCCGCGATCTCGCCTTCGTAAAAGGCTTTGCCCTTGGTCTCGGCAATCAGCTTCAGTGTTCGTGCATGGCCTGGGCTTGAAAAATACTCACCCGCGCGTGGGGCGCGACCGCCGGGCAGGAAGGTTTCGGCAAAGCCCGGTTTGTCACCCAGCTGCTCTGCGGCGCGTTCCCAGAGTCGGGCAATGACCGGCGACACGGGGTACCCGTGTTCTGCGTATCTGATGGCAGGTTCGAAGAGGGTTTCGAACGGTAGTTTGCCAAACCGCTCAGACAGGCTGACCCATGCGGATACGGCACCTGGCACCGTCACACTCTCCCAGCCGTGGGTCGGCATGCGGTCTTGTCCCGCGAACCGCTCGGGCGTCCAAGCGGCAGGCGCGCGTCCCGATGCGTTAAGCCCATGAAGCTCCTTGCCGTCCCACAAAATTGCAAAAGCGTCGGACCCCAGCCCGTTGCCCGAAGGCTCGACTACAGTGAGCGTAATGGCGGTCGCAAGGGCTGCGTCTACGGCATTGCCTCCGCGTGATAACATCGAAATCCCTGCTTGGGCGGCAAGCGGATGCGAAGTTGCTACCATATTGTCGGCGGCTATTGCCGAACGTCGGGAGGGGTAGTGATGATGTGCGCGCAAATGCATTTGATGGTCTTTCATATTGCCGGATCTTTGTGAATGTCCGAAAGCTTTCGTTGGTCTGGCGGGGCATACTGCCACAAGCTAACTTAGCTGCTCATAGCGTGTTGGCCAGAAAACCGCAATTTTTGACGGGCCTTAGGGTGGGTCATTCCGCCAGTGCGAAGAAGCGATCAAGGTCCACGTGCAGTGATATGTGATCGGCCAAAGCGTCTAGGGTTGTGTCTACTGTTGTCTCATAACTGCCCATGTGCGCCACGCCAAACTGCGCCAGCCAATGTGCGCGGAAAGCATCGTTTGAGAACATGCCGTGCAGGTAAGAGCCTGCGATGCGGCCATCGGGGCTGCATGCGCCGTCGCAGCGGTCTTCTGTGCCTCAGGTAAAACCCTCCCCCGACACGAAAAACCGGCATTCGTCGGCGAAGCGTTTGCGTAGGATCAGCTTTTCACCGGTAATCCAATTGCCCTTGATGAATTGAACAACCGTTCAGGGCATCTTGTAGGCGATGCAGCGCATTACCATTCCAAAGCCTGACGAAGACTTTCCTTTGCCATCGCCGGTATGCACCATGATGAGGTCCTTTTTGTCGGTCTTGGTCTTCATCATTTCGTCGCGCGCGGCTTTGATCGCGCGCATCTTTTCTGCGTGGCGCTGGTTGTTGTCTGTCACGGAACACTCGGGTCTATTGTTCGCGTCCCTTAGGGCATCGCGTTTTGATCGGGTCAATCGAGAAACGACGTGGGCACCTTGCGGAGGAGTACGGACTGCCAAGTTAACATGCAGCCTCCCGGACACGTTGAACATCCCCCTAGGAGACATCAAAGTTACCACAGACCTTTGTCAAAAAAATCGCGAGGAAACATAGCGTTGCGCCCGCTGGTCATCGCCGCCGATGGTGCGGCGCACGATCGTGGCGTTGACGACGCTGTTGTGCTGCAGCTAGCGCAAGAAGTACAGCGGCTTTGCCCTGGCCGCATGGTCGTGGCCGCGACATTGGCGGATCACGATAGCTTGCCGCAGGCAGTTTCGGGCCTTGAGCGTCCAATTGCCTTTCTGTATTTCATGTCTGACGGAGCCAATTTTTCGAGTGACCTGCCGCGGCGATTGGGGGCTGCGGGTGTAGAAGCATGGGTGACGACTGTACCGTTCGGCTTATTGTATGATTTACGACCCTTGGCCCTTGAACATCCCAAATCGGCGATGTGCCAAAACGCATCACCGATAGTCGGGACGATCCTGACGCTTGCGCTGGACACAGGCTCGTCGGATGTGCGCGCTACACATGCGGCAAAAGAGCTTGCCCGCGCGCACGGTAGAAGCACACGCGACGAATTTCGCGCGTTAAACCTGCGCTATTTGCAGCGACTTCTGCGCCAGCTAGCGTCGAAGGAGCGACATTTGTGGATCGTAAAGCGCCTGAGGCACGACGGTAGCGGGGATTTCCGTGCCCAGAACATCGACGGTCAGAGACTGCCCTTCTTGCGCCAGATCAGGCTGCATGAAGGCGTAGGCGATGTTTTTGCCGGTGCGGTATCCCCATGCACCGGACGTGATCGTGCCGACCACAGCACCGTCTTTCATCACGGATGCGCCGCCATGCGCAGGCGCATCCGTGCTGTCCAAGGTCAGCGTGACGATGCGTTTGCGCGGGCCTTCCTCTGCGCGCGCCAAAAGCGCAGTCTTGCCTACAAAGTCAGACTTTTGCAGACGCACAAAGCGGTCCAAACCAGTCTCAAAGGGGTCGAATTCGGTCAGAATATCGGCCTTCCAATGCAAAAAACCCTTTTCCATGCGCATCGACTCCACCGCATGTGCACCAAAGAGTTTCAGCCCATGTGCCGAACCTGCTGCGCGCAAAGCGCTATAGGCAGCATAAAGCGACGCGTTTGGAATATGTATCTCGTACGCAGGCTCGCCGGAAAAGCTTACGGCCATGACCGTAGCGGGTGCTATGCCAACAAAGCATTCGCGCACCGAAAGCCACGGAAAGGCTTCAGTGCTCCAGTCTGCGCGACTGACTTCTTCCAGCACGCTGCGAGCTTTGGGACCGGCCAGAACAAGGATGGTTTGCGCATCGGTCAGCGACCGGATGGTCACGTCTTCATCCGCGCCGATATGCATGGTTAGCCAGTCCATATCATGCAGTTCTGACGCGGCAGCCGAGCCGTACCAGATGCGCGCAGGACCACGTTCTGAGGCAGGCAGGTTCGCAATTGTAGCTTCGGTTTTTACCATGCCCTGATGGTTCAGCAGATAGGCAAGGCCGACGCGGCCTTCTTTGCGCGGCAGCGCGCCACAGATCATGCGGTCCAGAAAGGTGGGCGCGTCGGCGCCGGTCAATTCAAACCGGTTAAAACCGTTCACTTCGCACAGACCAACCGCGTTTTGCACCGCCGCGACCTCTTGGGCGACACTGTCAAAGCTTTCATCAAATCCGTACCCATATGTCACGGTAAAGTCTGGCGTGGGTTTGAAATACTCGGCGCGCTCCCAGCCGTTTACCACGGTGAACTCTGCGCCTTCTGCTGCGAGCACGGGTGTCAGCGGAGTGGTTCGGGCGTTGCGCCCTGCAGGGCGGTGTTCATTCGGGAAGTGAAAGCGGAATTCGTTCTGGTAGTCTTCGATGGCCTTGAGCGCGGTCAACTCCACGTTCGTATGGGGCCCAAAGCGGCGCGGGTCGATGACCCAAGTATCATAGCAGGCCTCGCCGTGGACGATCTGTTGCGCTAGCAACCAGCCATGCCCGCCTCCTTCGCCCAAACCTGCGCGCAGGCCGATGATGCAAAACGCATTGCGTTTGCCGGGTATTGGACCAACGAGGGGGGCGCCATCAATAGTGTAAGTGATCGGGCCGTTTACAATGGTGTGGATGCCTGCCTCCATCAGCGCGGGCATCCGCTCAAACGCGCCTTCAAGCACATCTGTCACGCGGTCCAGATCGTCGGGGCAAAGCGCATTGACGAAATTCGGGTCTATACCGTCCATGCCCCATGTCTTGCAGTCTTGTTCGTAGAACCCCAGCAAGAGGCCGTTCTTTTCCTGACGACAGTAATAGTCACTGATCGGACAGCGCAAAAGCGGCATCCGATGGCCGGCGTCGCGGATAGCGGGGATGTCCTCGGTCAGGAAATACTGATGCTCCATCGACGTGACGGGGTGCTGCACACCCATCATCGCACCCACCTCGTTTACGCGGTAGCCCGCAGCATTCACGACAATATCGCAGTCGATATCGCCCTTTTCGGTGTGCACGGTCCATGTGTCATCGCTGTGCTGGGTCAATCCCGTGACGGGCGTTTCTCGGTAAACCTCGGCACCCGCATTCCGCGCCCGCCGCGCAAGCGCCTGACACAGTTGCGCAGGGTCAATGTCGCCGTCCGACGGGTCCCATAGACCACCCAGCAGGTTGTCGGTTGAAATCAACGGATGACGCCGCGCGCATTCCTGGGCATCAATCACCTCAAACTCGACGTCCATGCCACGCGCCATAGACCGAAAATGGCGGTAACCTTCCATCTGCGCCTCGGTATTGGCCAGCCGGATGCCGCCGTCACCGTGGTGGTAGTTGATCGGGTATTCAGGATCGTTCGCAAGCTCTTGATATAGCGCTATTGAGTGGCTTTTGAGACCAACCATCGTTTGGGTCATGCCAAAATTCGTGACCTGTGCCGCCGAGTGCCAGGTTGTGCCGGAGGTAAGCTCGTTGCGTTCAATCAGCACCACATCCGACCAGCCTTCTTGGGTCAAATGATAGAGCGTCGAACATCCCGCGATCCCGCCGCCAATGACTACAACTTTGGTACGCGATTTCATGGTGTATACTCCGGTGCTTTTGACGTGTGCCTGACATAGCCAGAGATAAAAGCAAACCGCCAGTCTAATTGCGACAGATTGTACAAAACATTGCGATTGTGCTGTCGCAAAAGCATTTGCACATCGCACCGTCCCGCCTGCATGGTCATATCAGAGGGAGAGCTAAAAATGTCGACGCAGAATGCATCAAACCGCCGCCGGTCGGGGCGTAAATCGCGGCTGGCACAACGCGCGCTGCCTCCGGCGGTCAATCCAGCACCACCCGGCGTAAGGGGTGGCTTTTACCGCCCGCTGAGTGAGACTGATTTAACCTCAATTTACGATATGGCCCTGCGTTTGCTGTCTGAATTGGGTATGGGCACGGTGCCCGAGCGCCTTGCGAACGACTTATTGGCCGCCGGTGCCCAGACGACCGAAAACGGGCGCATCACCTTTCCCGAAGCGTTGGTTGAAGACTGCATCGCACGCGCGGCCCAAAGATTTACACTACACGGGCGCGATCCGGCCCGATCCATAGAGGTTGGCGGCGACCGGGTTTATTTCGGAACGGGCGGTGCTGCCGTCAATACGCTGGATCTGGAGAGTGGCATTTACCGGCCTTCGACTTTGCAGGATCTGCATGATTTCACCCGTCTGCAGGATACCTTGGACAACGTTGCATGGTTTACCCGCTGCTGTATCGCCACGGACGTCCCGGACACACTCGACCTTGATGTGAACACCGCCTACGCGTTGATGAAAAACACCACGAAACCGGTCGCCACGGCTTTCACCGTGGCAGACCATGTGGACCCCATTGTCGCATTGTTTGATATGGCGGCGGGTGGCGCGGGCGAGTTCGCCAAGCGGCCCTTCGTCAAAGCGCATATCTCTCCGGTTATTTCGCCCATGCGCTACGGTGAAGATGCGGTTGATGTGGTCTATAAATGCATCGAACACAACATTCCCATGTCGTGTATCACGGCAGCGCAGGCAGGTGCCACAGCACCTGCAACGCTGGCGGGGTTTCTCGCGCAATCCCTTGCTGAAACGCTGGCAAGTCTTGTGATGGTCAACGTGATCTCGCCCGGGTTTCCTATGGTGTTTTCCAACTGGCCACTGGTGATTGACCTGCGCAGCGGGGCCTTTGCGGGGGGTGGCGGCGAAACAGCGCTTTTGAATGCGGCTTCGGCACAGTTGTCCAACTGGTTGAACCTGCCGTCAGGCGTTGCCAGTTCTATGACCGATGCCAAAGCCATTGATGCACAATACGGTGTTGAAAAGGGCATGACGAGCCTTGCCGCCGCTTTGGCCGGCGGCAACCTGATCTATGAAAGCTCGGGGATGACGGCGGCCCTGCTTGGCGTAAGCTTCGAGGCGTTCATTTTGGACAACGAGATGCATGCCATGACATATCGCGCGCTGCGCGGCATCGAAGTCAGCGAGGAAAACCTTGGTTTTGAAGCGATCTGCGACGCGGTGCTGGGGGCAGGACATTTCCTTGGTGCCCAGCAAACCTATGAGGCGATGGAACGCGACTATGTCTACCCAAGTCTTGCAGATCGCGAACAGCCCAGCGTTTGGCAAGCTGCGGGCGCTCCGGACGCATGGACCCGCGCCAGAGCGCAGGCCAAATCTGTTCTATCAGAGCATCACCCAAGCTACCTGAGTGCAGAACAAGACCGAGCCATACGTGCGGCCTTTCGTATCCTGACGTAGCATCGGGGCGTCTTCAGTCGCCGTCCGCGATGCCTGCTGCCCGAATGCGCGCGCGCCGGGCACGGTAGCTGGGCAGGATAATAAGGATCGCGGCGATCACCAGCAGGCCAAGTGTCATCGGCCGTTCCCAGATGAACGAGACGCCATCATAAAGCTGCATGGACCTTGCAAAGTTATTCTCAAGCATGCCGCCAAGGATGAACCCGATCAATAGAGGCGCCAGCGGGTAATCTGCAAAACGCAAGATCGTGGCACAAATCCCGAAACCGACCAGTAACAAAAGCTCGGTCGCGTTGTTCTGCCCGATATAGGCCCCCATCAACGTGAAGAATAAAATGAACGGGATCAGGAAGTTCCGAGGAATGCTCAGCACTTTGGCGATATAGGGGATCAATGGGAGATTGAGGATCAACAACACCAAATTGCCAATGAACATCGACATGATAACGGCCCAGAAGATTTGCGGCTCGTCGATCATCAAACGAGGCCCGGGCGTTACGTTCAATGCAATCAGCGCCCCTAGCAAAATGGCCGTGGTCCCTGATCCGGGAATACCCAATGTGAGGAGCGGCACGAAAGACCCTGTGCAGGCCGCATTATTCGCGGTTTCAGGTGCGGCAAGACCCTTGATCGACCCTTTCCCGAACTCGTCCTGTTCAGCTTTGGGGGCGATGTTACGCTCGACCGCGTAGCCAAGAAACGACGCAATCGTCGCCCCCGCACCGGGGAGCACGCCAATAAAAAAGCCCTGAATGGACTGTCGCCCGATAACGGGTGCGATGGCTCTGGCTTCGGCTGCGGTGATGCGCAGGTCCTTGATGTCGCCGTCGCTTTCCTTGGCGTCGCGCGGCTTGAGCACCAGAAACAGTGCTTCGGGCAGGGCGAACATCGCCATTGCCAGCGTGATGAACCCAAAGCCTGACTGCAGGTCCATGAGGCCCATCGTGAAGCGTGGCATGTTAAAGAGCGCGCCTTCGCCAACCGTTGCCATAATCAGACCAAGGATGGTCATTAACAGCGCTTTGGCCACTTGTCCGGTGCCCGCAAAAGCCGCAATTGCCGAAAGGCCGACAACCATGAGTGCAAAATACTCCGCCGAATGAAACAGCAGTGCGACCGAAGACAGCATGGGCGCAAAGACCATCAGCAGGATCGCACCGATTGTGCCGCCTGCGAAACTTGCGATGGCGGCAATTGTCAGGGCTTTACCGGCCTTACCTTGTTGCGCCATTGGAAAGCCGTCGAAGCTGCTGGCCACGGTGCCCGCCACACCCGGCGCATTCAGTAGGATGGACGAGGTAGAGCCGCCAAAAATTGCGCCATAATAGACACCCGCCAGCAGGATAAGCGCCGCTGAAGGATCGCCCATTGAGATTGCCACCGGGATCATGATCGCGATGATCGACATGGGCCCAAGACCAGGCAGCATACCGATGAATGTGCCGATGAGGCAGCCGCCAATTACCATTAGCAGGTTCTGGATGGAAAGCGCTGTTTGTAGCCCGATCAGTATACCTTCAAGCATGTTCTCAGCTCCCCATGAACAGTGGTAGAGGGCGCAGGAAAATGCCCAGCACCACTTGGACCAGATACCAGACCACACCCGTGGCGATTGCTGCGATAATGACTGTGAGAACGATGCGTCTCTCGCCTAAGATAACCGAACCAAGGATCAGAAAACCCGCAGTGGATAGGATAAACCCTGCAGGACGCAGAAACAGCGCATAGAGCACCATCAAGCCCAATAAGAGCAGCGCTTGACCGAGGTTGTATTCCCATAGCTTACGGTAATCGATATCGCCAATCTTAGTTTCACTCTTTTCAAGGCCAAGTACGATCACGAGCGAGGCCGCGATACCCATCAGGGAAAGCACTTTGGGAAAGGTCGAGGGCCATATGGGATTGCGCTGCATAAACGGTGCAAGCATGTCATCCATCGTAAACCACGCGGCGTACCCGTAAACGAGGCATACCCCCAGTAAAACCAGCCCGATCCAGCGATCCAATGCCATAAGACCCTCCCCAAAAAGCCGAAAATGCAGTGGGGGCACCCACGTTGCCGCAGGTGCCCCGATTTTTAAGTCTTAGAGAAAGCCAAGCTTTTTCATCAGATCGCCGATTGCCTTCTCTTGTTCTTCAAGGAAGGTTTTGAAGGCGTCGCCTTCATTGTGGATGTTTACCCAGCCGTTGCGTGCGCGTACGTCTTCCCATTCGGGTGTTTCATACATCGCTGCAATTGCTTTTTGGTAAGCTGCAGTTTGTTCCGCAGGCAAGCCGGGCGGGCCGAAGAAACCACGCCAGTTCACGAAGGTTGTGTCGATCCCCTGTTCTTTCATGGTCATCGCATCAGGTGCCGCTGCGACACGTTCATCCGCAGTCACGCCGATGATCTTTACTTCGCCTGCCGCTGCCAGATCGACCGCCTCGGAAAAGCCTGTGGACAGAGCCGCAATCTCACCGGACAAGAGCGCCGCCATGGCTTTGCCGCCCGCGTCGTAGGGGATGTACTTGACGCCGAGCGCATCCTTGCCCGCCGCTTCCATCACCATTGCAGCAACAAGGTGGTCCATACCACCCGGGACCGAGCCACCGCCAACAGCTGTGTTCGCAGGGTCCGCATCGTAGGCCGCGAGTAGATCCGACATGTTGTTGATCGGGCTGTCTTTGCCCACAACAATGGCCGCATAGTCACCGATAGTACCTGCCACCAACGTCAGATCGCGGAAGTTATGCGGGAATACACCGGTCAGCGACCGAATCACGATCGGCGTAGAGTTCACCATCAGCGTGCCATAGTTGCTTTCCGCGTTTTCGATCAGGTAACCGATGGCCTTGCCGCCGCCGCCGCCGGACATGTTCTCGTAAGATGCCGTACCAACGAGGCCTGCGCCTGTCAGTGCTTCACCCGTGCCACGCGCTGTACCGTCCCATCCGCCACCGGCGCCGCCGGGGATCAGAAAGTGGATGCTTTCTACAACCTGGTGCCCACCGGCCATCGCGGGTGCGCCAAAAGTCATTGCGGCCATAGCCGCGCCCATCAGGGCCCTGCGGCCCAGTTTCAATGTCGTCATTGTTTCCTCCCATTTGACAACTGATCCTGTTGCGTCTCAGTTGTTTTCATTCAAACACGGCAACCTGACATGTACCTGTCATGGATCCACCTATGTGAAACGACAGCATGAAATTTCTTTTGGTAGAAGACAACATCGAATTGGCCAGCGCGCTTTTGCAGCGCCTGAGGTTTGACGGGCATGTCATTGACCACGCAGAAAAAATACAAGATGCGATAGCATTTTCAGAGGTGGGCGAATACGATCTTATCCTGCTGGATATCATGCTGCCGGACGGGGATGGCCGTGACTTTCTGAAAAAGCATCGCGCGGCCCAAAACGACACACCGATCATTATTCTGACGGCGCGGTCGCAAGTATCTGACAGAATCAGCATGCTTGATCTGGGCGCGGACGATTACGTGACCAAGCCATTTGACCACGCAGAGCTTGAGGCGCGATGCCGCGCGGTCCTCAGGCGGCGCAGCGGTGCGGCCCAAACCGTGACCCGTTTGGGCGATGTTGCTTTCGACCCCGTGGCAGGCCTTTTGACAGTCGCCGGAGATAGCGTGAAATTACGCAACCGCGAATTGCGATTGCTTGAGTTGTTTATGAATGCCCCCGGCCAACTCTTTTCAAAGCAAAAGCTCGTGGACCGGTTGTTTTCCTATGACGACGATGTGTCAGACAACGCGATTGAGGTTTACGTCGGTAGGCTGCGCAAGCATCTCGAGCGATCATCGCTGCATATCAGGACGGCGCGTGGTCTTGGCTACAGTCTAGAGCATGAGTGATGTGATCCGATCATCGGCATCGTTGCGGCGGCGCCTGACGGTCGTGTTGATTGGCGGTGCGGCAGTTCTGGCGCTGGTTTTGTATTTTGGCGTACGGCTATATGCGACGCGAATCGCGCAGCAGGGGCAGGATAGTATTCTGAGGGCTTCTGTCACGACGATCCTTGATACCGCAGTGATGCGCGATGGAACACTCGAGATTGATTTCCCTTATGCGGCGTTGGCAATGTTGACCACTGCGTCCGATGACCGTGTTTTCTATGCAATTTTGCAGGATGGCGCATTGGTGTCGGGGTACGATGGATTGCCGCAGCGCGATATTGCAGGGGCTGATGCGGCATCATGGTCCGCCGCTTACCAAGGTGCTGAGCTGCGGCTGACCACAGCGGCACGCAGGCTATATGCGGCGGATAGCGAAACCGGTATCACCGTGACAGTAGCCCAAACGCAAGACGCGCTTTCGGTGACATTGTCCCAGATTTCGCGCAATGTGGCCCTGTTTGGCGCTGGTTTTTTCCTGCTTGCGACGGCGCTGTCTTTTTGGGCAACGGCCTCGACAATTGGTCCGCTGAAGCGCCTGACACAGTCTGTTACGCGTCGTGGCCCGCAAGACCTAAGCCCCGTAACCAAGCCGGTACCCGCCGAGATGGTACCGCTGGTGGCGTCACTGAACTCTCTCATGGGCAGGCTCGATCAGTCATTGACGCGGTCAGAAGACTTTATCGCAGAGGCCGCTCACCGTGTGCGCACGCCGCTGGCAACCGTCCGTTCACATGCAGAGACAACTTTGCAACGCGTGGATAAGGAAGAAAACCGCACTGCGTTGCGTGCGATGATCCGGGCGATTGACGAAAGCTCGCGGGCGGCTGGGCAACTGCTGGACCATGCGATGACAACGTTTCGTGCAGATCACCTTGACCGGCAGGAGGTTAACCTAACCGAATTGGTGGGTGAGCTGGTAAACAGGTTGGAACCGGTCGCCGAAATGAAAGATATCGCGTTAATTCTTCACGCGGAAACCCGTGTTGATGTCTTGGCGGACCCGATACTTTTGCAGAATGCGATCCGAAATCTGATCGACAACGCATTGAAATACTCGCCTGCTGAAAGCGACATTGAAATAACCGTCGCACGCGCTGATTGCGCTTTTGTTAGCATTTGCGATGCGGGCCCCGGCTTTCCAACCGATCATATGGCCGGGCTCGTTGACCGTTTTGCGCGCGGTGCGAATGCAAAAGGTATTACGGGTTCGGGCTTGGGGTTGACGATCGCACAGGATGTGGCCGAGGCGCACAATGGCGCCTTGAAACTGTCAAACAGGGAAGGGGGCGGCGCGTGCGTTATCTTCTCGCTTTAGTTTTTTCAGTCTGGGCGGCACTTGGGGCCGCTCAAGACTGGGAAGCTCGTGCGCTTTTTGGTGATCCGGATGCACCAAAAGTACTCCGGGTCATTTCAAGCACAGACATCGACCTGTTTGCTGCAATTGCAGATAGTTTTATTGCCCGCGCCGACGGCGTAACCATTGACTACTACGTCGCAGGCACGGCCGACCTCGACCGTATTCTCCGTAAATCGCCAGAAAAATTCGATGTCGCGATCTCGAGCGCGATGGACCTGCAATTCAAGTTGGCAAATGACGGCTATGCGCGCGTTTTGGAAGGTTTCGACTATCCGGATTGGGCTGAATGGCGCCGCAGCGTATTCGCGTTTACCTCAGAGCCGGCAGCGATTGTTGTAAATCGCGCGGCCTTTGCGGGAGCAGGTGCACCGCAATCACGCCAACAACTGATCCGCGCTTTACGCAGCACGCCTGAACTGTTCCGCGGCAAAGTGGGTACCTATGATGTGAGGCAATCGGCTTTGGGGTATCTGTTTGCCACGCAGGACGCCCGCACGTCAGAAACCTTCTGGCGTTTGGCCGAGGTGATGGGAAATCTTGATGCGCGCCTCTATTGTTGTTCAAGTGACATGATCGAGGACGTGGCCGCTGGCCGTCTGTTGGTGGCCTATAATGTGCTGGGCAGCTACGCGGAGGCGCGTCAGGATCTGTCAGATCAGATCCAGATTATATTGCCGAGTGATTTCCAGACAATCATGATGCGGACTGCGTTGGTATCTGCCGCCGGGCCAAACCCTGATCTTGCCCGTGATTTCATGGAACACCTGCTGGCGCCGCATGACTTCCCCCAAATAGACGCCTCGGCGTTGCCGCTGCTGGATCTCAGCAAACCAGCACTAGAGCAGTCGACCATTCAGCTGGAGCCAGCGCTGTTGACCTATCTGGACCGGCTCAAGGCGCAGCGGTTTTTACAAGAGTGGGCAGACGCCATCATTCAGTGATCTGTTGGGCGTTACTGCGACTAACTTCCATGGCTATTCAGCGGCTGTGATTTCCGCAGCGGGGGGCATCTCATCAATCATCATATCGGCAATGAACGTGTAGGCCAAAAGCCACGCGTCAGCTTCCTTTTCCGACATTCCGCCCGGCAGGTGTGATTTCAGCGCAGAAATCAGGGCCATGCCAACTGGGGCGAAGTGTTCTGGTACGGCACCGTAATTTGGCATGGCGACGGGCGAGCCCAACGATAGTCTTCTTCGACGACCTCGGGGCGGTTCTTATTGCGCACGGTATAAGACAGCGTATCGGACAGCTTCAGGTGTTGCGATGTCATGTCGTCGGGAAACATCGGCCGGACGCCTGATGCCATATCGAACAACGTTTTGTAAGACTTTCGGCAAGCTCTGCTTTCACGGGAAATACGCGGTCAAAGCTGTCTTACACGGTTTTGATCTGGTCGGCTGTCAAAATGGTGCTCCTTTAAAGGGTCGGCACGCCGGTGTGACGCGCAAGGGGTAAATTTGGCTTGATGGTTAGCTGCAAAGCTGGCGTGTCACTGGGCGCGCGCCCTCTTTCGGAACGAAGCAGAGTGGCCTAT
Source organism: uncultured Alphaproteobacteria bacterium (assembly GCA_963796445.1). Classification (GTDB taxonomy): domain Bacteria; phylum Pseudomonadota; class Alphaproteobacteria; order Rhodobacterales; family Rhodobacteraceae; genus Roseobacter. The sequence goes on from CAWCLQ010000009.1 coordinate 156,980, forward strand.
CACTGCTAAAACCGATAAAAGCAGGACCCTAAGATGAGCCTTACTGATCCGCAGCGTTTGTTTCCCACCGAGCCTAAGACCCGTGCGATTGCGCGCGCGCTGTATGAGACAGTAGCTGATTTGCCGATCATCAGCCCGCATGGGCATTGCGACCCGCGCTGGTTTGCCGAAAACGCGCGGTTCGAGAATCCTGCTGCCCTATTTGTCGTGCCGGATCACTATGTATTTCGGATGCTCATCAGTCAGGGCGTGGCCCCCGAAGAGCTTGGCATCCCGCGCATTGATGGCGGCCCGGTTGAGACGGACCCCCGCGCGATCTGGCAAAAGTTTGCCGCGCATTTCCACCTTTTTCGCGCGACGCCATCGTCAATGTGGCTGAACCACTCGTTTGAACATGTTTTCGGGTTTCAGGAGCCGCTGAACGCAGATACAGCCCAAGACTATTACGATTTCATTGAAAGCAAGCTGGCGACGCCAGAATTCCTGCCTCGCGCGCTTTTTCAGCGTTTCAACGTTGAAGTGCTCGCAACGACCGAAGGGGCATTGGATGACCTGAGCTGGCACAAACAAATTTCTGATAGTGGATGGTCGGGCCGCGTTATTACCACCTACCGTCCTGACGCGGTGGTTGATCCTGATTTTGAAGGCTTTGCGGATAATCTCGTAACATTGGGCGAGATCACTGCAGAGGACACAAGCACGTGGGACGGGTATCTGGCAGCGCATCGTAAACGGCGCGCGTATTTCAGGGCACAAGGTGCCACGGCGTCGGACCATGGGCATCCCTCTGCCGCTACAGCAAATCTTGAAACATTTCAGGCGCGTGCGCTTTTTGAAACCGTCCGCACGGGCCGTGCGACGCCACAAGACGCAGAGGTCTTTCGGGGTCAGATGTTGACCGAAATGGCACGGATGAGCCTTGATGACGGGCTGGTTCTGCAAATCCATGCAGGATCGCGCCGCAATCATGGCGCGGATGTCTATGCGCGCTTTGGGCGGGACAAGGGTTTTGATATCCCGGGACGTACTGACTATGTCGCAGCACTTAAACCTATGCTTGATGCGGTCGGGATGGAGCCTACGCTCAGCATCGTGCTATTTACGCTGGACGAAACAAGTTACGGGCGTGAACTGGCGCCGCTCGCGGGGGCTTATCCTGCGCTAAAACTGGGGCCGCCCTGGTGGTTCTTTGACAGCTACGAGGGGATCAGGCGTTTTCGGGAGGCAACGACGGAAACTTGCGGGTTCTATAACACTGTCGGGTTCAACGATGATACGCGCGCGTTTTGTTCGATCCCTGCGCGGCATGATGTGGCGCGGCGCGCCGATTGCGCCTATTTGGCCGAGCTTGTTGCAACTGGCCGGTTAACCGAAGCAGAGAGCTTTGAGGTGGCGCATGATCTGTCCTACCGTCTGGCCAAGGAGGCCTACAAACTGTGACCGATCTGCCGCGCCTGACCCGACGCACCGCCCGTCCACCGCGCGGGGATCGTCCACCTTGGCCCCGGCGCTTTTTTCAAAGCATTCAATGCAGGCTATACCGATGATCTTCTGCGCGCACAGGGGGGCGACTGGGGGATCGTCGCAGTAAGCCTGCAAAGTGATCGCGCAGCCCGCGAGCTTGCACCGCAAGGGTGTGCGTTTACGTCGGTTACACTGGAACCAGATGGCGAGACGCCACAGATCGTCGAAGCAATTTCCAAGGTGATGGTCGCGCGGGAAGACCCTAGGGCCGTCTTGGACGTTATGGCTGACCCGCAAATCAAAATTGTATCGCTGACCATCACCGAAAAAGGCTACTGCCACCATCCAGCGACAGGCGCGCTGCAGATCGACGCGCCGGACATTCAGGCCGATCTTGCAAATCCAGAGCATCCGGTCACAGCTTTGGGGTTCATCGTGGGGGCTTTGGCGCGTCGTCGCGCGGCGGGCCATAGTCCCTTTACCGTGCTGAGTTGCGATAACCTGCCAGACAATGGCGCAACCGCGCGGCGGGTAATCGTAGATTTCGCCAAGGTACTAGACCCCGATCTGGCAAACTGGATCGACACAGAGGGTCGGTTTCCCGCAACGATGGTGGACCGCATCACGCCAGCCACCACGCCCGAGGACATCACCCGAACCGCAGAAGCTACAGGTTACCACGACCCAGCCTGCGTTTTGCACGAACCTTTCCGACAGTGGGTGATCGAAGAAGATTTTGTGGATGGTAGACCAGACTGGGACCGCGTGGGCGCGCAGTTCGTCACCTCGGTAGAAGCGCACGAGTTGATGAAGCTGCGTTGTCTGAACGGCACGCATTCCGCGCTTGCTTATCTGGGGTATCTCGCCGGGCACGAAACGATTGCCGACACCGTTGCAGATCCGGTATTTGCGCGCTTTTGCAAATCTCTCTGGCAGCAGGAAATTGTGCCGACCGTTCCGCAGCCCGAGGGCGAGGATCTGGCGCGCTATACGGCGTCGCTTTTTGATCGCTACCAGAACCCTGCGATCCGGCACCGGACGTGGCAGATTGCCATGGATGGCTCGCAAAAACTGCCGCAACGGATTTTGGGCACGATTGCAGACCGTCTGGCGGACGGGCAAATCCCGAAGGGGCTTTGCCTTACGGTCGCTGCTTGGATGCGGTACGTTGGCGCAGAAGACGAACAGGGAAAGGCGATTGATGTGCGCGATCCGATGGCAGACAGGCTAAAGGAAGCATCAAACGCGGGCGATAGCGTTGAGAATAGAGTTGCCCAACTATTTAAAATATCAGAGATTTTTCCTGCCGCACTCGTTGTTGACCAGCGATTTGCGGACGCGGTGACACAGGCCTACGAAACCCTGCAAACACAAGGTGCGCGTGCAGCAGTCGCCGCACTAAACCACAGCTCAGGCTGACCCGGAAACGCGCGGCACCAACGCCCTGACCAGATCCTTCATGTCTAGGGTCCCAACAGGTACACCCTCCGACATCACGCGGTAGGTGCGGGTGGTGTCGCCGCCTGACAGTGCAATCAGATGCTCCAATGTGTCATCGGCGGATACGTCACCTGCCACTTCTGTGTCTGAAATGTCCCGCATGACAGACCGCACCCGCAGCACCCGCGCGCGGTTGATGTCACTCACGAAGTCTTCGATGTACGGGTCTGCCGGATGCAAAAGGATGCTTTGTGGTTCTCCCTGTTGCACTACCGCGCCGTCTTTGAGAATAACCAAATGGTCTGCCAGCTTGAGCGCTTCGTCCAGGTCGTGCGTGATGAAGACGATGGTCTTTTTCAACTCGACCTGAAGTTCCAGCAGCAAGTCCTGCATGTCCGTCCGGATCAGCGGATCGAGAGCCGAGAACGCCTCGTCCATAAGCATGATGTCCGTTCCTGCGGTCAGGGCGCGCGCAATTCCAACGCGCTGTTGCATCCCCCCCGAAAGCTGCGAGGGGTAGCGGTCTTCGTATCCGTTCAGACCTACACGGTTGAGCCATTTGCGCGCATCCCGGTCTTGAGTGGCCCGATCAGCGCCCTGAACGGCCAGCGCCGTGGCCGCGTTCTGCAAAACCGTACGGTGCGGCAGCAGTGCAAATTTTTGAAACACCATCGCCATTTTATGCTGGCGCAGTTGCCGCAACTCTGCTTCAGACAGGGTCATGACATCCTGTCCATCGACCAGAATCTCGCCGGCGGTCGGGTCAATCAATCGGTTCAGATGGCGGATCAACGTGCTTTTACCTGAGCCCGACAGCCCCATGACAACCGTGATTTCACCTGCCTGCATGTCGACGTTGATGTCTTGCAGGCCCAATACATGAGCGTGATCCGCAAGCATGGCGTCCTTGCAGACACCAGCACGCACGTGTGTCATCATCTCTTTGTCGCGGGGGCCAAAGATTTTGTAGACGCCGCGCAGCTGTACTTTTGGGGTCATCGTATGTGCCTCACCGCGCTTTCGTGTTCTTATCGATCCGACCAAGCGCGGCTTTGGAAGCGCGATCCAAAATGACAGCCAAAAGCACAATCCCAAAACCTGCGACGATACCTACGCCAAGTTCAAGATTGCGGATGCCGCGCAGCACCAGAACGCCCAAACCTGGGGCCGAAACCAGCGATGCAATCACCACCATCGCAAGGCTCATCATGATGGTCTGGTTGACGCCCGCCATAATGTTGGGCAAGGCCAAGGGTAGTTCCACCCCCCACAATTTCTGGCGTTTGGTCATGCCGAACGCGTCGGCAGCCTCGATCACGTCACGATCGACCAACCTGATGCCAAGGTCGGTCAAGCGGATTACTGGGACAATGGCGTAAAGAATAATCGCAATCCCATAGAGCTTTGATTCCGTGACAGAGAATAGGAAAATAAGCGGTATGAGATATACAAAAGTCGGTAGCGTTTGCAATAAATCGAGCACGGGAACAACCATGCGCTGCAAAGTGTTGGAACGAGACATGGCGATGCCAATGGGCACACCGAGGGCCACAGAAAGCCCCGTACAGACAAAGATGATCGATAACGTTTCAAGCGCCACATCCAGGTGGTCGATAAAGCCGAGAAACAGAAACGACAGTGCCACGAAAACCGTAACACCCACGGATCGGGCGACAATCCACGTGAGCGCAACAAGGGCGGGCACGATGATAAACCACGGTGTTGTCACAAAGAGCCACAGTGCCCCGTCCAACATCCAAGACAGAGGCTGCGTGATCGGGTCCAGCACCAGCTTCAGGCTTTCGCGGGCGGCTAAAAACGCGTCTTCAACCCCGGCGGTCATATCGCGGGTCTGTGGGATTTGTGCGCAAGCTTCGTGCAGAACGTCAAGCGACGGAAAGGGCAGGCCACCGCCGGTTTCTTCCTCGGTCCCGCTGTTTAATTGCCCCAGCAAGGCCTGCATCGATGTGGGCGCGGTTTCGGCGCTTTGATCGCACCAGTCTCGTAGACCAAGCGTGTCAAAAAGGCTTTCGTAATAGGCCATGCACGCCCCTGTCAGTATCATTTGTGACACCGTCCCCGTGGGGGACGGTGCATTTTCATGCCGTTTTCAGGGCCGTAACCTTACTGAAGCAACGCGCTTAGCTTGGATTTGGCGTCGTCGTTCAGCCAACTGGCCCATGTGTCCTTGTAATTCGTCAGAAAATAGACCGCAGCTTCTTCGTATGAAGCGTTATTGGTTTCTTGCCATGCCAGCACTTCACCCATTTGAGCATTGGTGAATGTTAATTTTCCAAGCATTTCAGCGACTTCCGGTTCACGCTCCGAGAATGTAGTCGTTACCGCCGTTACAACATTCGATGTTGGGTACGCTGACAATCCGGGTGTGGCACAGTCTTCTAGACCGTTGCAGGTATGTGTCGCTTCGTCGTAGGCGGGCATCTCGACCTGTACCATTGGGTATTTTCCCAAAACGGAGGTTGGTGCCCAATAGTAGCCGAACCAAGGTTCTTTCGCTTCATATGCGGCAGCGATCGCCGTCGCGAGGGTCTCTCCTGAGCCGTGCTGGAAACGCTCTACGCCTGCATCTGCCAGTCCTGCCGCTTTGAAGTTGTTGTTGTTGGTGATGTCACATCCCCAACCTGACGGGCAGTCGTGAAACAAGCCGCCGACAAGTTCGGGATTGGCTTTGATACCCTCGAGCGTTTTCAGTTCAGGGTGCGCATCGGCCAGATATTGCGGTATCCACCACGCCTCTACGCCGCCATCGGACAGTACCTTGGACAATTCTACCAGCTTACCTTCGGCAACCAGCTCTTCGTAGACTTCTGTGTAGCTTGTCCAAAGCTCTGTCAGGATATCAGGCTGGCCGGTCTCCGCGACCGAGGTCATGGCAGGCACAGTTGTTGTCGGCACAACGGTGACGTCACAGCCGTAGCCTTGGGTCATAAGAAAGTTCGCAACCGATGTCACAACTGCCGCAGACGCCCAGTCCATTTCTGTAATCGAAACTTCGCCGCAATCGGCATAGGCTGCACTGGCTGTCATACCAGCCGATAGGCACAGGCCCGTAGTCAAATATTTGAAATTCATGGATTTATCCCCTTGTTAGTTGCACTTATGCGGTGCGATTTGCATTTCGCCTTCTATGCGTTGCTTTCTGCGGCGTTTGCATTGTGCGTTTGTACACGGCAAACGCGGTGTGCGCCGCACATTTTGAAAACATTGTGGAAATAAGTATTTAGCTGCGCCTTCGGGGTCAAGCGTTGAAGCGCCTGTATGGCATTCTGAGAGGCACACCAGCGGCGTGGTGTCGTCGTAAATAGTGTACAACCCAGTGTTTTCACGATGGCATTTCCCGCGCCTCGGCTATCAAGATGAAATGCACGCGCCAGCTTAAAAAAAGACCGCAACTGACACGCGTGACATTGGATCAAAAAAGCCGCAAACGGTTTGGCGACACATAGTACATGGCAAAAAGGCGATCCAAAAATATCTGGTTCGACGTGTTCCTTTAATGCTAGGCCAGACACGTGTGCGGCGAAAGCTGCGCGTGCCAAAACGCGACTGGGGGAGCTTGGCTGCAGTGGAGTGCATGAATTGCGCCATGGAAAACCGTGAAGACCGCAAGTTTTGCGGCAGGTGCGGCATTGCGTTGCCACTATGTTGCTTGTCCTGCGGTTTCGCCAATGAATCTGATGATGTGTTTTGTGGCGGGTGCGGCGCGAAAGTTGCTGATGCGCCTATATTGTCACCACAGCGCGCCAAACGACCGCAGTCTGACGTTTTCGAAGGCGACAGGCGACAATTGACGGTGATGTTTTGCGATCTGGTCGGATCAACGCTGATGTCCGAGCAGCGTGATCCCGAAGAAATGACGCGCTTTTTGACGGCCTATCGCATAGCCTGCGCCGATGTGGTCGAACGGTACGGCGGTTACGTGGCCAATTACATGGGAGACGGGTTGCTGGTTTACTTTGGCTACCCTCAAGCCCATGAAGATGACCCGCAACGCGCGATCCGTGCGGGCCTGAGTGCCATTGATGCGATAAAGAACCTGAACAGGGATTTCGGGACGGCCACGCAAAAGCTCAATGTGCGTATCGGAGTGAATACCGGTCTGGTCGTAGCGGCAGACATCGCGGCCGGTGAACGGCGCGACAGGATCGCGGTCGTTGGAGACACAACAAATATCGCCGCCCGCCTGCAGTCTATGGCCGAACCCGGCACGATTGTGATCGGTAGCCGCACGCACCGACTGATAGAAGGGCTTTTTGTCTGTGATCCGCTCGGCCCGAAACAGCTCAAAGGGCTGTCCCGTGCTATGGAAGCGTTTCGCGTTCGCGAGGCAACCGACGCGCGCAGCAGCTTTGAGGCAAAGTTGCGGCTGGGGCTTACGCCCATGGCGGGGCGTCAAAAGGAAATGGGCCTTCTGACTGACCGCTGGGACCAGGCGAGAGGGGGGAGCGGGCAGGTCGTTTTGCTCTCAGGTGAGCCGGGCGTGGGCAAGTCACGCGTTTTGCAGAATTTCCAATCGATTGTGGCCGATGATGGCGGCAGTGCAATCAGCTTCATCTGTTCTAGTTATGGGCAGGACACACCATTCCACCCGGTTGTCGACTTTATCGAACGCGCTTTGCAGGTAGGTGCAAATGCGACCGCTGAGGCGACTCTGGATAAGCTTGATGCATTTCTGCTCAGCCTGGATTTGCACCAGCCGGAATATGTCTCCCTGCTTGCGTCGATGCTGAACGTTTCGACAACCGAGCACTATCAAGTGCCAACCCCAACGCTGGAAGACCGGAAAAGCAAGACCATGACGGCGTTGCTGGCGGTTGTGGACGCGTATGCAAAAAGAGGGCCTTTGCTGGTTTTGGTCGAAGACCTGCAATGGGCAGATCCGTCAACACTGGAATTTCTCAGCCTTCTCATTGAACGCGCAAGCGCATCGTCAGTCTTGATGGCTTTGGCATTCAGGGCGGATTTCGCACCGCCGTGGGCGGAGCAACCACATTTTACTGGCATTCGACTGTCCCCGCTGAACCGCGCTGAAAGCATAGACATAATCCACAGCGTCACCGGTGGTCGATCTTTGCCGGACGACGTGTTGGAAAATATTCTGGCAAAAACCGATGGCGTACCCCTGTTTATTGAGGAGTTGACCAAGCTGGTGCTGGAAATGGACCTCTTGGCGTTGCATGAAGATGCATATGCGCTTGCCAGTCCGCTGGGCTCGACTGCTATTCCTGTATCCTTGCAAGATTCGCTGCGTGCTCGACTGGATCATCTCGGTCCGGCGAAAGAAGTAGCGCAACTGGCATCAGTGTTGGGGCGCACATTCGGTCATGCTGTGCTGCGGGCTGTGACGCAAAAAGACGATGCGGCTCTGGATCTTGCATTGGAGCGTTTGGTAGATGCCGAACTGCTGTACCAGCGCGGTGCCGCCCCCGACGCCGTTTATGAGTTCAAGCATGCTTTAGTCAAAGACGCGGCCTATCAAGGCTTGTTGCATAGCAAACGACGCCAGTTGCATCTTGAAACCGCCGATATCCTTGAAAGCCACTTCTCCAAGATGACCGAGCGCAGCCCCGAGCTTTTGTCCTATCACTACAAAGCAGCCGGGCAGATAGAACAGGCCATTCCCTACAGTTTCAAGGCGGGCGACGCTGCTGCCGCGCGCTACGCTGCGCCCGAAGCGGCGACCCACTATACTTCTGCGCTTGAGATGGCGCAGTCGGTATCATCTCCCGATCTGTCTGCGCGGTTGCAAATTCGCGCGATCCTGAAGCTTGCAAATGTGGCGTCAGGACGCGAACAGATCGAACGCAATCTGGGGAACTTGGGGACTGCGCGAACACTTGCTGAAAAGATCAATCATCCGGTCAGGCTGTGCCAGATCCAGTATTGGACAGCGCGGACATACTACGTGATGGGTCGATTTGGTCTTGCTGCCGATATGGCGCGGCAAGCCCTTGAACTGGCTGACACGCTTGGAGATGGCGACCAGATGAAGACAGGGCCGGTCAATCTGCTTGCGCGCATACACTGTCTGCAAGGAGAGCCGGTCGCTGCGATCAGCTATGCAAACCAAAGCGTGCGCCAGATGCATGACGCAGGCGATTACGTCGAAGAAGCGTCTGTATCGGGCGTGTTGGCTTTTGCGCTTGCGTTGCATGGTGACTATGACGAAGCGATACAGGCCGCCGATCATGGGGTCGCGCGGGCAGAAGGGATAGACCACCTGCCGACACAGGCGGCATGCTTGATGTTTCGTGGATTAGTGAACGGCTGGTTCGGACGCTTGTCTGATGCGATGCCCGACTTTGAGCGCAGTTTGCAAAAGTGTGAACAGTCCGGTGACGTTTTCCGCAAGTACCTGATACTGGGATGGCGCGGCGAGGCTTGTTTGATTGCCGGAGAGATCGCCGCTGCGCGCGACAGCCTTGAGCAGTGTCTCGAATTGGGCGCGACGCTTGGAACATCATTTCATCGCGGCGCATTCGAAGCATTTCTGGCGAAAGCTTTGCTGTCTCAGGGGCACTTGGATGCTGCACTAGGTTTGAGCGAAACTGCGGTTGTAACAGCAACAGACAGCGGAGAGACTTGGCCCAGGTCGATCGCGCTGCGGGTGGCAACTGAAACAGAGCTTGCCCGTACAACACCGGATATTGCTGTTGCGCAAAACTCAATCAAAGCCGCCATCGCCGTTCAATCGGCGCGTCAGTGCAAGTGTGATCTGGCGTGGTCGTTGCTTGTTCAAGGCGAGGTTCTGTCCTCATGTTGCAACTATGCAGAAGCGGTTGAAGCCTTCGGTTCGGCAGAGAAGCTGTTTTGGACATTGGGTATCGACCGAGGTGTCAATCTGTCCAAAGCGGGATTGGCAGCCGCCAAAGCAGAGAACACTGGCACGCATTGAGCGGTACCCTAGAGACATGCATAACAGTTCAGGCACTTGTCCGAGACGTGCGCGGATTAAAACCAGTGTTGCCCGTGCCGCGATACAGATGGACATTCAATTCGAATCCGATCAGCGTCGCAACCCGAACCTGACCTAACCAAAAGGAACAAGACTAAGGCTATGGATCGCGCAACCGTCGTGCATGAACAGTTTTTGCAAAAAGTATCCGCAAGGGACTTTCCGCAAGGAGCCCCCGCGCGGACAGATGTTACGCCCGAGACGATGGTCGGTCTGTTTCGCGCTCAATGCTTGTCGCGGCAACTCGACCGGACCAGCCGGGCCATGCAAAAAACAGGGCAGGGCTATTATACCATCGGCTCAAGCGGTCACGAAGGCATGGCCGCCGTCGCTGAGGCGCTGCGCCCGACGGATATGGCTTTTTTGCATTACCGTGACGCGGCCTTCCAGATACAGCGGGCGCATCAGGTGCCGGGGCAAACGCCTGCATGGGATATACTGCTCAGCTTTGCCGCATCGTCTGAAGATCCGATTTCAGGGGGGCGCCATAAGGTCTTGGGCTCCAAGGCGTTGAATATACCGCCGCAAACCTCGACCATTGCCAGTCATTTGCCAAAGGCTGTCGGGGCCGCTTATTCGGTTGGGTTGTCGCGGCGTCTGAAACTCGCTGATCATGCGCTGCCTGACGACAGCATCGTGATGTGTTCTTTCGGAGATGCCTCAGTAAACCATTCAACCGCACAAGGTGCAATAAATGCCGCATGTTGGAGCAGTTTCCAGTCTGCCCCGATGCCCTTGCTGCTGGTCTGTGAAGACAACGGGATCGGTATTTCGACACCAACCCCACAAGGTTGGATTGCTGCAAATTTCGCGCATCGTCCGGGCTTGGTCTATTTTGCTTGCAATGGCCTGGATATGACCGAAACACTATCCGTAACACGCGCCGCCGCTGACTATGTGCGGCGCCATCGCAAGCCCGCGTTTTTGCATGTTCGAACAGTCCGGCTTTATGGGCATGCCGGATCAGATGTCGAAGCCACCTACCGCGCGCCGCAAGCGATTTCAGCGGATGAGGCTAATGACCCTTTGCTGCATTCCGTGCGTCTGATGGACGAGAGGGGGGCATGCACGCCGTCTCGCGCGTTGGACATCTATGAAGAATGCGGCGCGCAATGTGAACGGACTGCCGCAGAGGCGGTCACACGTCCGCGTTTGAAAACGGTCGCCGAGGTTGCATCCAGTTTGATCCCGCCTGTTCGGTCACGTCCGCGCAGCAACGGGCCTTCTGCCGATGCACGCAAAGCGGCTTTCGGCAGCGATGTGCGCGCAATGTCAGAGCCACAGCCTATGAACCGTCTTATCGGATGGGCTTTGACCGATCTGATGTTGGAACATGGTGAGATCATTATTGCTGGCGAAGATGTCGGACGCAAAGGGGGCGTTTATGGGGCCACTCAAAAGCTGCAATCCCGCTTTGGACCTGACCGTGTGATAGATACTCTGCTGGATGAACAATCCATACTGGGTCTGGCCATCGGATTGGCCCATAACGGGTTCATCCCCATGCCCGAAATCCAGTTTCTGGCCTATTTGCACAATGCCGAAGACCAACTGAGGGGCGAGGCCGCCACGCTCAGCTTTTTCTCGAACGGGCAATACACCAATCCAATGGTGCTACGGATTGCAGGGCTGGGCTATCAGAAAGGCTTCGGGGGACATTTTCACAACGACAATAGCCTCGCCGTTTTACGCGATATTCCGGGACTGGTGATTGCCTGTCCCTCGAACGGCGCTGACGCTGTGATGATGTTGCGCGAAGCGGTGCGGCTTGCGCGCGAAGAACAGCGTGTCGTGGTATTTGTTGAGCCGATTGCCCTATATCCAATGCGTGATTTATCGACCGCTGACGACAAAGGCTGGATGCATCTATACCCACCGACCGATGCGCGTGTTGCCCTGGGAGAGGTCGGTATTCACGGGACAGGGCAAGAGATTGCCATTCTGTCTTATGGCAATGGGTACTATCTGTCGCGCCAAGCAGCGGAAGATTTAGAAGCCGAAGGCGTTTCATTGCGTGTGATCGACATGCGCTGGATATCACCGCAGCCGGACGAAGCCCTTTTGACGGCAACCGAAGGGTGCGCGTCGGTGTTAATCGTCGACGAATGTAGACGCACGGGCAGCCAGTCAGAAAGCCTGATGGCTCTGTTCACCGAGGCTGGGCGCAGCCATGTATCGCGCCTTGTCGCCGATGACTGCTTTATCGCAACAGGCCCGGCCTATGCGGCAACTCTGCCCTCCAAAGAAGGTATTGTCGCTGCAGCACGCGCCTTGATGGACCGCTCGAAATGACCAAAACAGCCGTCATTGTTTGCCCGGGGCGCGGAACCTACAACAAATCTGAGTTGGGATATATCCACCAAAACCACGTCTCATGCACGGAATTGATGTCAAAGTTTGATAAAATTCGACATTTTCGTGATCAGCAGACTATTTCTGAGCTGGATGCTGCCCCCGCGTTCAATTCTGGGGTTCATACGCGCGGCGATAATGCCTCGGCGCTGATTTATGCGGCGTCCTACTTTGACACAAAGATGATCGACAGCAGCTATGACGTGGTTGCTGTCACAGGTAACTCGATGGGCTGGTACACGGCTTTAGCTGTGAGTGGCGCCGCGACACCTACGGGGGCATTTGAAGTCGTCAACACGATGGGCACTCTCATGCAGGAGCATCTGATCGGGGGACAGACGCTATACCCTTTTGTCGACGAAGACTGGCGGGAAATCCCCGGCAAACGGGCCGCATTGCTGGAACGTATAGAAGAGATCACGCAGAAATCAGACCACACGCTGGCCCTGTCGATTGACTTGGGTGGCATGTTAGTCGTCGCGGGCAACGAGGCTGGCTTGAAGGCGTTCGAAGATCAGGTAGCACCTGTGCAGGGGCGCTATCCGATGCGATTGCTGAACCACGCAGCCTTTCATACTGCCCTGCAAAAACCTGTGGCGGCAGCTGGTCGAGACGCTCTGCCAGAAGAACTGTTCCGGTCGCCAGATATCCCGTTGGTCGACGGTGCAGGTTCCGTTTGGTATCCAGGTGCAGTGATGGCTGCCGATATACGGTCTTATACGCTAGGCGCTCAAGTTGTGACGGCTTACGATTTCACTGCAGCCATACGTGTTGCTGCACGGACATTCGCGCCGGATGTGTTCATTATACCGGGGCCGGGCACCACGTTGGGCGGTGCCGTCGCGCAGGCACTGATCGGTATCAACTGGCGTGGGATGTCCTCAAAAGCCGCATTTCAGGAGCGGCAGAAAACCGACCCGGTTATTCTGTCTATGGGGCGTGCTGAAGATCGATTGCGCACTACAGGCGGGACGGTCTAGAGTTCGTTTTTTCGCGCAGCACAAGTCTGGCGCGTCTCTAGTCCGATAGGGCATTTGATCCTGTTGATGTCGCGTGTGTCGGTCATGATGCTGTGTGCCAATTGATCTCCGGCAATCTTGCCGATGTCGCGCGCGGGAAAGCCGATTGTCGTCAATGCGGGCTCCATTTCTTTGGATCCCTTGAAGTCGCCAATGCCAATGACGGACAGGTCCTTTGGAACCTCAAGCCCGAGTTTACGTGCCGCGTGGATCGCGCCGGTCGCCAAAATATCATTGCCGCACAAGAGCGCGGTAGGGTGGGGCACAGTACTAAGCAGTTCAATCACCGCTTCCTTGCCGTCAGAGATGCTGTACCGCGCTTCGGTCGACCGAGGTTGCAATCTGCTGTCGTCCTCGAATTGAAGAGCCGAGAGCGCACCGTCAAATCGTGCCTGTGCACGGTCATTGCCCTGTAAGGGCGGAAACACCATCGCGATATCGCGGTGCCCCAATGAAGTCAGGTGCTCTGCTGCCAGTCTTCCCGCTTCATGATTGTCCGCTCCGACACAGGACAAGCGCGCGGCTGGATCATAGTTCCAAACTGTGATGGCGGGGATGTTTTGACGCTCGATCAGGGCGAATGTTTCCGCGTTGTGATCAAGCCCGATCAAAGCGACCCCGTCCACGCGATGCTCCAGCAGTTTGCGCAATACCGCGTACTCGCGTTCAAGGCTGTAATTGTGGGTCGCCACCAGAATGGTAAAGCCATGCGCATCGACAGCGTCAGAAAATGCTTGAATCACCTCAGCGAATATAGCGTTGTCGATTGTCGGCACGACAAGTCCTATGGTCCCGCTCCGGATGCCATGCATGGTTTGGGCGGCGCGGTTGCGGATGTACCCTAGTTTGCGGATCGCGCGGTCTATCTTTTTCCGAGTCGCAGGCTTTACGAGGTTCGGGTGATTGAAACTACGCGAAACCGTCGAAATCGAGACGCCTGCCGCATTTGCAACAGCCACAATATCTGCATTTTTATTATTTTTATCAGACATATAAGGTCTCATTGTTAGTGAATTTATGAAAACATTTGCAAAACAGTTTTCATACCCTAGCCTTTAGCATGGAAACATCCAACAGGAGGGGAGGCCTGCGTGGAATTCGTTTTTTACTTTGGCGACGTATTCACGCCGATAAACTTTGCCTTGCTGCTGGTGGGTACAATTGGCGGGCTTATCTTGGGCGCGACACCGGGTTTGTCGCCGACAATGGCTGTAGCACTGCTGATCCCTTTCACGTTTCAACTTGAGCCGACGCAGGGGCTGATTCTGCTCGGTGCGGCCTATACCTCGACGGTGGCCGGCGGTGCGGTCTCGGCGATCTTGCTCAAGATACCGGGGGCTCCTGCGAATATCGCGACCACGCTCGACGGGCATACGATGGCCCAAAAGGGGCAGGGCACGCGGGCTTTGCAATTAAGCTTCTTGTCTTCGGCGGTCGGGGGCATTTTCGGAGTGATGCTGTTGATTTTTCTGACGCCCGTGCTGGCCAAGTGGGCGCTTGCGTTTGGGCCTTCGCACTTGTTTTGGCTGGCAATTCTGGGTGTTACCGTGATCGGTACACTTGACAGCAGGTCGGTGGTAAAGGGGCTGTTGTCGGGCTGTATCGGTCTGTGGCTCGCGACGATCGGTTTTGATGATATTATGGGTGCGCAGCGCTTCATTTTTCACGATTCTCTGGGCGGCGGCATTAACATCATTGCCGCTTTGATCGGGCTCTTTGCCATTCCGCAAGTGATTTCGATGTTCGCCAAAGGGCGTCAGGATGACGGTGCCGAAGTGATGAAGGTCCAAAAACACTCGGTCTTCGCAGCGTTGCGTGAACTGCTTCGGTTTCCGCGTGCCATGGGCATCGGGATGGCAACTGGTTCGATTATTGGTCTTATTCCCGGCGTTGGCGGGCAAATCGCGGGTCTTGTGGCTTACGATCAAGCCAAAAAATTCTCGCCCGATCGGGAGCAGTTCGGAACAGGCCATCCCGAAGGTGTGATTGCGGCTGAGGCTGCGAACAATGCGATGGTCGGGCCGTCACTTGTGCCGTTGCTTACCTTGTCGATCCCCGGATCCCCGACGGCGGCGGTTCTGTTGGGCGGGCTTTTGATCCACGGCATCTTCCCCGGGTCCGATCTGTTCGACAACCATCCTGATGTGGCTTGGACTTTCATCAATTCGATGCTGATCGGGCAGGTGCTGATGTGTATCTTTGGCCTCTACGTTGCAGGGCTAGCGGCGCGTGTTGCACAGGTGCCCCAATCCTTAATGGCAGCAATTGTCTTGGGGCTTGCGGTCTTTGGCAGCTATTCCGTGCAATCAAGCATGGGCGATGTGTACGTGATGGCCGCCTTGGGCATCATGATGTATTTCCTCGAACGTTTCGGCTTTTCTGCGGCACCGCTGGTACTAGGTTTGATCCTTGGTCCAATCGCTGAAGCCAACTTTATACAAGGTTCGATGATTGCGGCGGCCACTGACGGCATGGCACCGTATTTTCTGACTGGACCGCTGAACCTGTTCCTTATCGCCATTGTCATCGCGTCGGTCGCTTATTCGTTCTGGATGGAACTGCGCAACCGGCGCTACCTCTCCAAAGAGGAGATCATGGTATGAGTGATATGAGCTTGCCACGCCTGCAACACATTCTGGCATCGGGCTGCGTGTTGGCCGTTGGGGTGTCGGTTTGTTTTCTTAGCTACACGCAACAACCGGCCGAAGCCTTTTTGTTCCCGCGGTTAATCTCAAGTGTGTTTGTCGTCCTTGCGGCGTGGACCTTTGCCAAGGCCTGCATGGGGTGGACCAAGGTGGGGGCCGGTGTATCGGGACTTGCGTTCATGCGTATGCTCCCAGGGGTGGTTCTTATGTTGATCTACGTGTTTTGGGCGGCAAAGGGGCTTGGCTTTTACACAGCGACGGCGATCACGTTTTTTCTGCTGTTCAGCATCTATGACCCGGCACCGCATGGTGCGATCAAAAGCTGGGCCAAACGGGCCTTTGCCACCGTTTGCTTTACTTTGGTGATGTATGGCCTCTTCGCCGTATTGTTGAAAGTTTACACACCGCGTGAAGTCTTCTTCTAAAGTCAGCGCGTCAAAAATAATTAATCCATGGGAGGAACTAAAAATGAAGAAACTACTTACTGGTGCCGCACTCGCGGTGATGGCCCTGACCGGAGCGGTTCATGCCGACGAAAGCTATCCTGAGCGGCCCGTTATGATGATGGTCAGCTATGGCGCTGGTGGCGCCACTGACTTTCAGGCACGTATCGTCACAATGACGGCTGGTAATGAGGACGCGTTGGGTATGCCAATTGCCATCCTCAATAAACCCGGTGCGGGCGGACGCGTCGGTTGGAATTGGCTTGCGACACAAGCTGATGCTGACGGCTATACGCTCGGGGCCTATAACGTCCCGCATTTCATCGCGCAGTCGATCAAGGGTGGCGTGTCCTATGATATCGACAGCTTTGAGCCGATTGCGAACTGGGGCGCTGACCCTGCCGTGCTTGTTGTCGGCGCTGACAGTGAGTTCAATACGTTGCAAGACGTTGTTGATTTCGCCAAAGCCAATCCGGGCAAGCTTACAACTTCCGGCGCGGGGCTTTTCGTGGGGCATCATATCGCAGCCCTGCAGATGGAAAAGGCGGGCGACATGAAGATGGCGTATATCCCCACAAAGGGCGGTGGCGCTGCAGCGATGAAAGCCGTGATAGCCGGTGACGTCATGGCAGGCATCAATAACCTGTCCGACGCTTTCCGCGCGCGCGAAGCAGGTAACGTGAAAATTCTAGCGGTTGCGGACCTGGAGCGTAACGAGTTTCTTCCTGATGTTCCGACGATGAAGGAAGGCGGGCTTGATGTTGACAATGCTTCGGTCAACTTCCGGGGCGTGATGGTGCCAAAGGGGACGCCGCAAGCGGTGATCGACAAACTCGCGGCGACTGTGCCTGCTATGTTTGAAAATGGCCGTGTCCAAGGCAAGATGAAAGCGGGCGGCTCGCCCATGAATATCATGACCCGCGAAGAGGTGCAGGAGATGTGGTTGAAGCGTCAGGAAACGCTGACTGACCTGCTCGCCGGACTTTAGAACCAAAAGGCTCCGCCGCCATTGCACGCGCGGCGGAGCATACCCCCATGACAACGGATTACTGCAATGAACGCGCATGACGACATCAGTGAAGTGGATGGGATCGTTGCCCGCGCCCGCGCCGCGCAAGAACGCTACGAAGCGAACGGTTCGCAGGAACGGTATGACCGTGCAGCGCTCGCGGTGGCTTGGGCCATCATGGAACCTGACCGCAATCGTGCACTGGCCGAGTTGTCGGTAGAAACCACCGGTCTTGGTAACGTCAAAGACAAGATCACTAAGAATCACCGTAAAACGCTCGGCTTGATGCGTGATATCGCACAGGCTAAGACGTTTGGTGTTGTTTCCGACGACCCGGCGACGGGCATCACCGAAATTGCGCGTCCTATGGGCGTTATCGGGGCAGTGGTGCCGTCAACCAACCCTGCAGCCACACCTGCCAACAACGTTATCAACGCACTGAAATGCGGCAATGCGATTGTGCTGTCGCCGTCGCCCAAGGGGGTTCCTGCCTGTGAAGTGCTTGTTGCGCATATCCACACCGAGTTTGCCAAGATCGGCGAAGACCCTGATCTGGTACAGATGGTGCCAGCGCCCGGATCGAAAGAGAAAACACAGCGGCTGCTGGAGATCAGCGACCTGATCGTCGTGACCGGATCGCAAAATAACGTAAGACGTGCCTATACAAGTGGCACACCCGCGTTGGCAGTTGGCGCAGGAAACGTGACAGTCATCGTGGATGAAACGGCTGATCTTGCGGCTGCTGCGCAGAAAATTGCGGCGTCAAAAACGTTTGATAATGCAACCTCTTGCAGTTCTGAGAACGCTTTGGTGGTTGTGGACGCAATATACGACGCTTTTGTGGGCGAGTTGTCGAAAGCCGGGGGCGCACTGGTGCGCGACGAGGCGCGCATTGTGGCCAAGCTCTGGCCGGACGGGCATCTGAACCGCAGTGTCATCGCGCAGGACGCGGATAAAATGTTGGCGGCGCTGGATATGACCGGCGATGTGCCTGGCAATACCGAATTTCTGGCGGTCGAGACTGCAGGCATCGGTCCTGATCATCCGCTCTCTGGGGAAAAGCTGTCGCGCGTGGTCGCACTCTACCGCGCGACAGACTTTGAAGATGCGGTGGCAACCACGCGGCATATTCTGGCGCATCAGGGTGCCGGTCATTCCGTCGGCTTGCACTCGACACAGGATGCGCGCGCGCTGGACCTTGCGCGGCAATTGCCCACCTGCCGCGTGATCGTGAACCAGGCGCATTGCTTTGCCACGGGTGGTGCTTTCAACAACGGGATGCCCTTCTCGCTTTCGATGGGATGTGGCACATGGGGTGGCAATTCGATCGACGATAACCTGAATTGGAAACACTTTTTGCAAACCGCCAAGGTTGTACGTGAAATTCCGCCAAGCGAACCAACGGTTGACGAGATTTTTTCGGGCTATTGGGAAGTTGCAGGTCGGTGAAACACAACGCGAAAACACCCCCCCAAGGGACTGTGCGGACGTGGCTGAATGACCGCGCACAAACCGATGGTGTGGCTTTCGTGTTCCCCGATGAGGCCACGGAGCTGTCGTGGAGCGTGCTGCGGTCTGAAGCTCTGCGGGTCGCGTGGACGCTTACGGCACGCGGCGCGCAAAAGGGCGAAAGCGTAGCGATCATGCACCCTAACGGGCGCGAAGGGCTGATCGCGCTTTATGGCGCACTTTACGGCGGGTTTCGCGCAACAATGATAAACTTGGCCGCCGGTCCCGATGCGATCGCTTATGCATTGGATCATTCCGAGGCGCGGTTGGCTTTTGTGCATGACGACGCAGCCGCGCTCTTTGAGGCCGCAAAACCTGCAGAGATGGACCGGATTAATGTGGCGGACTGTTCCCCCGGCACCTCGCTGCATGAATTGGGCAGTAATGATAATGCCTTGTTGATGTATACATCCGGAACGACGGGACGGCCTAAGGGTGTTGTTCATACTCACGCTAGTTTGCTTGCAGGCGGTTGGACAACAACCATCGCGCACAGTTTGACCCCCAAGGATCGCGGGCTTTGCGTGTTGCCATTTTACCATATCAACGGGCTTTGCGTCAGTGTGATGGGGGCGTTGGTATCGGGCGGCTCGCTTACGGTGTGCCCACGGTTTTCGGCAAGCCGTTTTTGGCGTGATGCAGCAGACAGCAAGGCCACTTGGTTTTCAGTGGTGCCCACGATTATCAGCCATCTTTTGCATGGAAGCGAAGATCCCGATCAAGCGACCAAGTCGCGTTTGAGGTTTGGCAGGTCGGCGTCATCCGCCTTGGCACCGGATGTGCAAACAGCCTTTGAGGCGCGCTTTTCCGTGCCCATCGTTGAAACCATGGGACTGACAGAGACAGCAGCACAAATCCTGTCGAACCCGTTGCCGCCGGGTGTGCGTAAAATCGGCTCGCCAGGGATCGCCTACGGTAACGAGGTGTGCATTTTTGATGCGGCGCAAAACCCCTGCGCTTTGGGGGTGGAAGGCGAAATTGCGGTGCGCGGGCCAAATGTCATGCAGGGGTATCTGAAAAACCCGCAGGCCACTAAAGAGACATTCGCGGGGGACTGGCTGCGCACGGGTGATCTGGGCCGGATGGACGAAGACGGGTACCTGTTTGTGACGGGGCGTTTGAAAGAACTTATCATCAAAGGCGGCGAGAACATCGCGCCGCGCGAAATCGACGAAGCGCTTTATTCGCATGGCGATGTGATTGAGGCCGCCGCTTTCGGGCGGCCCTGCGCCAGCTACGGCGAAACTGTAGAGGCTGCGGTCAAGGTGCGCGACGGTTCGGCCTTGTCGGCGGACCAGTTGCGTAAGCTGTGCGAAACCAAGCTGGGCCGTTTCAAAGCGCCGGACCGTGTTCATTTTCTGGATGAGCTTCCCAAGGGCCCGTCAGGCAAAATCCAGCGCCGAAAACTGCTCGAGCTTGTGTCTTGAGTGTCGCAATTTCACTTTAGCCGTTCTGGATCGTTCTGCTAGACTGAGGGCAAGGCCAAACCAGTCGGAGGGTGTATGAAACGCTCGGAAGTGAACGCGATCTTGAAAGCCAGCGATACCTTTATCAAAAGCTTTGGTCATATCTTGCCGCCCTTCGCCTATTGGTCACCTGCAAAAATGCGCAGTGACGAAGCGTCAGGCATCCGCGCCAGAGGGTTGGGGTGGGACATTACCGACTATGGGCAGGGACGCTTTAATGATCTGGGACTTTTTTTGTTCACCACGCGTAACGGCACTGCGGCTGATCTGAAAAACGGGCGCGGGATGCTTTATGCTGAAAAGCTGATGATAACGCGTGACCGGCAACTGTCTCCCATGCACCGCCATAACATCAAGGCAGAAGACATCATTAACCGGGGCGGCGGCGATCTGGTGATCGAGCTCTTCGCGCCCGACGCGCAAGGAGGACTCGACAGAGATGCCGATGTGCATGTGCCGTGCGATGGTGTGATGCGACGCTTCAAGGCAGGTACCCTTCTGCGCTTGAAGCCCGGAGAGAGCGTTACCTTGATGCCGGGGATTTGGCACGCTTTCTGGGCCGAGCAGGGGGATTGTCTGGTCGGCGAGGTGTCAACGGTCAACGATGACCTGTCGGACAATGTCTTTGAAAAGCCAATTGGCCGGTTTTCGGAAGTGATCGAAGACGAAGATCCATTGCACCTTCTGGTGTCTGACTACCTGCAGTGACGCCCAGAAAGCGTTAAGCTGGATGCGTGTCGCCGATGGCGTCGCGCGGGACTGACACGGCCTTGAGCACGGCATAAACACGCGTGCCTTCGCTGAGGGCAAGCGCCGCTGCCGAGCGGCGTGTGATCCGAGCGAGCAAAAGGTTTTCTCCTGCTTTCAGTTGTACCAGCACACCGGGGCCATCGCCCATGCGCAAGGCGGCGACCGTGGCCGGCAGGATGTTCAGCGCAGAGATACCTTCAGGGCGTGTCGTTGCGATCATCACATCCTGTGCCTCGATGCGGATACGTACGGATGCACCGATGGCTGCGGGGACTTGCGGCAGCAAAAGGGTTTGCCCGCCCGATGTGACTTCGGTGATGCCATCGTTCATCTGTGCTTGGACGCGGGCTTGTAGAATAACGCCCGCTGCGCCTGCGCCGAAAGGTGTGACGCTTGGATCGCTGAGTAGTGTCGCCGCGTCGCCCTGCCGGGCTACGCGACCGTTCTCGACAACCACCAGCGTCGTCGCAAGTCGCGCAACCTCGGACCCTGCGTGGCTGACGTATAGGATCGGGATTTCCAACTCATCTCTGAGCCGCTCGAAATAGGGTAGAATTTCTTCCTTGCGGGCATCATCGAGGGCCGCCAAAGGTTCATCCGCGAGGATGAGGCGCGGGCTGCAGAGCAGCGCACGACCAATGGCGACACGTTGTTTTTCTCCCCCCGACAAACGACCGGGGTGTCGATCAAGCAGCGTGCCGATCCCCAACATGTCGACAATACGGTCCATGTCTTCTAGGGACGCACCTTTTTGGGCGAACCATCTTCCGTACTTCAGGTTTTGGCGCACGGTGAGGTGGGGAAAGAGGCGCCCTTCCTGAAAAATGCATCCGACTTGCCGTCGGTGTGGCGGCAGGTTGATGCCAGCAGCACTGTCAAACAGGACGCTATCACCTGTCGTAATCCGCCCCGCATCAGGACGCAAAAGTCCCGCCAGTGCATTGACGATCGTGGTTTTCCCTGACCCCGACCGACCATAAAGCATTGTGATTCCGCGCGGCGCTTCAAAAGTGGCGTCGAGCGCAAACCCGTCAAAACGGTGCTTGAGAGAGACAGACAGGCTCATGTTGTGCCGATCCTGCGCGCGGCGCGCCGTGCGAGTGCTTCGGACAGTAGAAGCGCGCCCATCGCGATGATGATCGAGATGACAACCAGTTTCAACGCGGAATTTTCGGCCCCGGGCACCTGCAAAAAGGCATAGATAGCCGATGGCAGCGTTTGCGTCTGACCGGGTATGTTAGACACAAATGTTATGGTTGCACCAAATTCGCCCATCGCCTTGGCAAAGGCCAGAATGCTACCGGCGATAATACCGGGCAAGATCATGGGCAGCGTCACCGTCAGGTAAACCCACATACGCGACGCACCCAAGGTAGCTGCCGCTTCTTCCAGCTTTGGATCTACCGCCTCGATGGACAACCTGATGGCGCGGACCATGAGCGGAAAGGCCATGATGCCTGCCGCGAGCGCCGCACCGGTCCAACGAAATGCGAAGACAATCCCGAACTGTGACAGGGCATGCCCGAGCGGCGCTTGAACGCTGAATATAATCAACAAGAGATACCCGGTAACAACCGGCGGCAGGATCAGCGGCAAGTGCACGATGCCATTGAACAATTGTTTGCCTACAAATTCTTTGCGCGCCAGTACATGTGCGGCCATGAGCGCAAAGGGCAGGCTGGCCACCGTCGCCCAGAAGGACACGCGCAGCGATAGCGCCACGGCGTTCCATTCAGTCGGGCTTAGCCAATCCATCGTTGTTGTCAGTCCTGTATCAGTTCAAAGCCGTTGCGCACGAACACGCTATCTGCGGCGGGGCTGCGAAGATAGTCAAGTAAGACGCCCGCCGCTGCGGTGTTGGACCCCGCAACCTTTGCCGCCGGATATCGGATATCGGGTTGTGAAGCCTCGGGAAAGAAAGCCAGCACCGCAACCGTCTCGTCTGCGTGCGCGTCTGTCGCATAAACGATCCCTAAAGGTGCAGCCCCCAACGCGACCAGCGCCAAAGCGGCGCGCACATTATCCGTCTGTGCGACTGAGGCCGCCACGTCGTCCCACAGCCCAAGGTTTTCCAACGCGGCCTTGCCGTAAATACCAGCGGGCACGGCGTCGGTCAGCGCCATGGCAAGGCGTCCGCCCTTCAACAGGGCTGCCATGTCCGTACCCGAGTTAAGGAGCACTTGGGTGGCGCCTTCAACCGGCCCAACCAGCACTAACTTGTTTGCGACAAGATCAAAGCGTGTCGCAGGATCAATCAGGCTCTTTTGTGCAAGGTGGTCCATCCACTCTGTGCTTGCGGATATGAAGATATCCGCTGGTGCGCCAAATTCGATCTGGCGCGCCAATGCAGACGATCCGGCAAATGATAAAACCACATTATGCCCGGTCTCTGCACCAAAATCCGCCGCAACCTCTTCCAGTGTTTCTTTCAGGCTACTGGCGGCAAAGACAGTGATCTGATCTGCCGCAAGTGCGCCGGTCATGCAGCATGTCGCTGCAAGAGCGTAGGCCAATTGTCTGATCTGTTTGCTAAAACACATGCGCCAGTAATCCCGCAGGACGCGGTCAGGCGCAAGAGTTCCCTGTATGCGGCATGTCGCCGTCGGCCCTTAGTTGCGCAACGCCTAAAACGTTCAGAACCAACAGCGCAGCTGCTGCGGCCAAACAAAGGGGCAATCCGCCCAATTGGTACGTTGCACCTGATAAAACTGTGCCAAGCAATCGCCCTGCGGCATTTGCCATATAGTAAAACCCGACGTCCATTGTCACGCGTTCGTCCGTGCTGAAGGCCAGGATCAAGTATGAGTGTAGCGACGAGTTCACCGCAAATATCGCCCCAAAGATAAGCAACCCGGCAACAATCATCGCCGTGAGCCAGGGTGTGGGCACAGGCGTCGCCCATACGAGTGCGGCAAGTGCCGACGGTACCACCACCAGAGCAGCCCCCCAGACGCGCGCATCCTTGATTAGCGCGTCCAGACTGCGCGACGCGGCCCGCAACAGCTTGGGCGCACTGACCTGTACCGCGCCGTACAAGATGATCCATAGCGCCATGAAACTGCCGATCATAAAGAACGCTGCGCGGTTTCCCTCGGTTGTGCCATCGGAAAGAACGGCGTAAAAATAGATAGGAATGCCAACCACGAACCAGACATCACGCGCACCGAATAAAAACATGCGCGCAAAGCTTAGCCAGTTGATGTTGCGGTTTTTTGACAGAACCTCGTGAAACTTTGCCGATTTACGCCCGGTAGGCAGACCCTTGGGCAGCTTGACCAGTAGAACGCCCAAAACCAACGCCAGAAACACTGCCATTGTCAGAACAGATGCTTCAAACCCAATTAGGCCCAACATGGCCGCGCCTAAAAAGAAGCCCAGACCCTTGACTGCGTTCTTGGATCCCGTCAGCACGGCCACCCAGCGAAACAAGCCGCCGTTTGTACTTGGCGCGAGGATCTTGACTGCGGATTTGGCGCTCATCTTCGAGAGGTCTTTGGCCACACCAGACAGGCCTTGAATTAGCATGACGAAAGCCACAGACACACCAAGCGCCCAAGTGGGATCAAGCTGTGTCAGCATCAAAAGGGCGACGACCTGAAGCCCAAGCCCCGCAAAAAGGGTGGATGCAAGGCCAAACCGTGCTGCAATCCAGCCCGCACTTAGGTTGGTGATGATCCCCGCGATTTCATAAAGCACGAAAAGATAGGCAAGCTGTACCGGCGAATACCCCAGACCGTGAAAGTGCAACAGCACCAACATGCGCAGCGCACCATCGGTCACCATGAAGCCCCAGTAAGCCGCAGTGACCGCGATATAAGCGGCGATGCCTTGCTGCATGGTCAGAGGCTCTTGCTGACCATCTGTGCCACATCCACAAGCCGGTGCGCATAGCCCCATTCATTGTCATACCAAGCGTAGACTTTCAGTTGTGTGCCGTTAATGACCATTGTCGAAGGGGCATCGACGACCGAAGACCTGGGGTCGTTGGTGTAGTCAGTACTGACGAGGGGGCGGCTCTCATAGCCCAGAATGCCTTTCAGCGCACCTTCGGCTGCCGCTTTGAAAAGCCCGTTCACCTCGTCCACTGTCGTCTCACGCTCCAGCTCGAAAACGCAGTCTGTGAGCGACGCGTTTAGCAAGGGGACGCGCACGGCATGGCCGTTAAGTCTGCCGGTCAATTCTGGATATATCAGCGTAATGGCAGTGGCGCTGCCCGTTGTTGTCGGGATCAGCGAGTTCAGTGCAGACCGCGCGCGCCGCAGGTCTTTTGCAGGACGGTCCACAATGGTTTGCGTGTTTGTGACATCATGAATTGTTGTGATTGATCCATGCTTTATGCCGATGCTCTCATGTATCACCTTTACTATCGGGGCAAGGCAATTGGTGGTGCAGCTGGCTGCTGTCACGATTGTATGGAGCTTGGGATCGTAGACCTCATTGTTCACGCCAAAGACGACGTTTGCGGTTGGCCCGTCTTTGACCGGCGCAGAGACTACAACCTTTTGGACCCCTCCTGCGAAGTAAGGGGCCAGCTTGCTTTCAGTCTTGAACGCGCCAGTGCAATCAATAACCACGTCGATCCCGCCGAACGGCAGCGCGCCAAGGTCCGTTTGCGCATGAACAGGCAGGCGGACACCATCAATCGTGACGCTGTCTGCATCCCAAGCGAATTCAGCATCCCATCTGCCGTGTACTGTGTCGAATTCCAACAAATGTGCGTGCATTTCCGGGTCGCCGACAGCATCGTTGATCCATGCAATTTCAGCACCGCTTTCCAGCAGGGGCTTCAATGCGAGTTTGCCAATGCGGCCGAGGCCGTTGAGAGCGAATACGGTCATGTGGTCTCCGGTATTTTGCCGATCTCGTCGGCGTGTTTTTGCAGGCTGGCACGATCTAGCGACGCAAAAGGCAGTGCCGTGAATGCTTTTATACGGTTTGTCATGGCTCCGAATGTCTGCTGGAAAGCCAGTCTTTTCTCGGCCTCTGTGCCCGTTGCCTTTACAGGGTCAGGCAACCCCCAATGCGCCGAAATCGGCTGTCCGGGCCAGGTCGGGCATTCCTCGTTGGCCGCAAGGTCGCAGACCGTAAAGACAAAATCGAACTGTGGTGCGTCTGCGGTTTGAAACTCCGTTACATTCTTGGCGCGCAGCAGGGCAGTCTCCATGCCACGGCTTTCCAACATTTCCAACGCATAAGGATTAATTTGCGAGAACGGGCGCGCTCCGGCTGAGTATACGTCAAACTTGTCGCCTGCTTCATGCCGCATGATCGCTTCGGCAAAAATTGAGCGTGCC
This sequence comes from uncultured Alphaproteobacteria bacterium, assembly GCA_963796445.1. Classification (GTDB taxonomy): domain Bacteria; phylum Pseudomonadota; class Alphaproteobacteria; order Rhodobacterales; family Rhodobacteraceae; genus Roseobacter. Next base: position 183,347 of record CAWCLQ010000009.1, read on the forward strand.
GAGTTTCCCGTGCATACGAAAAGCACGTTGTATTTGCCGTCTCGCTTTTCTTCGAAACGTCTGCTTTCGATTGCTGCATCGGGGGGACAGACGTTTACCCTGCCACGACAGCAGTCGCTGAACAAAAACTGGATCAGGTCTTCTGCGCTTTCCAGGTTGGCGCGATACATCAATGACGTGCCCTTGCGGCGTTGCGACACCAATGCGTTGTCCAGCAGGTTAGATAGGTAGACGGAGGTTGTGTTCGCCTTGAATGAAAGAATGGTCGCGATTTCGCCAGCGGGCACTTCATCCGGATAGCGCCGTACAAGCAGGCGAAAGATAGCGAGCCGATGCGGGTGGCTGAGGGACGCGAGCTGAGATGTGGCTATTGATTCCATATTTCATGAATATATGAAATAATGATAAATGCAATCCTCATGATGGGGCGCACGATAGAAGTTTATTTTCTTACGTCTGTTACTCCTTAAAATTCTTAGTAAATCGCGCCAAAGGCAGCGCCCCTCGATTGCAGTCAAAGCAGGCTTGGCATAGTCTTTGCCCACCTGAGAAAGCATGGGCCGACCGCAAAAGCATGAACGATATTTTTGAAGGTCTGGTCTCTGCCTTTTGGCTGGTTATTTCGCTTGACCCCGAACTCATCGAAATCAGCGTAAGGTCGCTGCAGGTCACACTTGGTGCGCTGGTTGTGTCTTGCGCTATTGCCTTGCCGCTTGGGACGTTTCTGGCGATCCGGCGGTTTCGCTATCGCCGCCTGACGATCTCTATTTTGAATGCTTTGATGGGGCTGCCGCCGGTTGTCGTGGGGTTGGTGGTGTATATTCTTCTGTCTCGCTCGGGGCCGTTTGGCGTGTTGGGGCTGCTATTCACGCCCACTGCGATGGTCATTGCGCAGGTCATCATCATCACGCCCTTGATCGCGTCGATCACGCACCAGGCGATGCGTGAGCTTTGGGCCGAATATCACGACTTGCTGATCTCATTGAATACATCTCAAGCGCAAAGGATCAAAACGCTTGTGTGGGACGGACGCCGGAACTTGTTGACGGCGGCGCTCGCAGGGTTCGGACGCGGCATTGGCGAGGTTGGTGCGATCATGATCGTGGGCGGCAATATCGACCATGCCACCCGCGTTCTTACAACTGCGATAGCGCTCGAGACGGGCAAGGGCGATTTTGCTTTGGCGCTGGCGCTGGGTTTTGTTCTTATCGCATTGGCAATCGGAGTGAATATGAGCATCCACTGGCTGTCCCGTACGGAACAGGAGGGGCGATGGTGACCACAGATTCTTCCTCTTACTTTGCAGGACGTGGCAGTGCGCCGTCGTGGCAAGCGCCTGATCGGGCCTGTTTCCACAACGCTGGACGGGCAGGGCATCACGATCATCGTAGGCCCCAACGGGAGCGGAAAAACCACGTTGCTGAAGGTTATGCACGGTGTGGCGCGGATTAGCGATGGATCGGTTCGGTGGTCTGTGCCGGACAGCGAAGCGCAGCACCACCAGGGCTACGTGTTTCAGACACCGATCATGCTGCGTAGGTCCGTGGCGGATAACCTGCGCTATCCGTTGCAGCTCCGGCGGATGCCGAAGGATGAGATAGAACATCGGATGATGGATTGGGCGCAAAAAACGGGGTTGCAGAACCATCTGCAAATTTCGGCCACGCGGCTGTCCGGGGGCGAAAAACAACGTCTGGCCTTGGGACGCGCGTTGATCCGCAGACCCGAAGTGCTGTTTTTGGATGAACCTTGCGCCAACCTTGATGGCGCGTCGACCCGCGACATTGAAACCTTGCTGACCGAGGCGCGCGACGCGGGCACAAGGATCGTTATGACCACGCATAATATTGGTCAGGCAAAAAGGCTTGCGGATGATGCGATCTTTATGTTGCATGGCGCTATCAAGGAAACAGGGCCTGCAAACGCTTTTTTTGATTCACCGCAGGCTGCTGAACTCAAAGCGTTTTTTAGAGGAGACATCATCGCATGATGATACGTGTGTTGGCGGCCGTCGCTGCCGTGTTCCTGGCAAGTACCGCTGTGGCGGAAGACATCAAACTGGCGGTGACGACATCGTTCGACAACTCCGGTTTATCAGATGTTCTGCTGCCGGTGATCAAAAAAGATCTAGGTCTGGATGTTCAGTTGCTGGTGGTCGGAACTGGTCAGGCGCTGCGCTTGGGGCAAGCAGGGGACGTGGATGCGATCCTTGTGCATTCAAGGTCTGCAGAAGAAGCCTTCGTGGCTGAAGGGTATGGCACACATCGCCGCGAGATCATGTACAATGATTTTGTCTTTATAGGCCCGCAAACCGATCCTGCGGGTATCGCTGCTGCTAGTTCTGCTGCAAATGTCCTGCAATTGATTGGTGCGGCCGAACCCGCCTTTGTCAGCCGGGGCGATGACAGCGGCACCCACAAGAAAGAGCTGTCGCTTTGGTCGACTGCAGGGCTTGACGCCGGCGGATTTGGCGATTGGTACCGCGAGGTTGGTGCCGGCATGGGCGCGAGCCTGAACACAGCTGCCGGGTTGAACGCTTACATCTTAGCGGATCGGGCAAGTTGGCTGAACTTCGGGAACAAGGCTGATCTGGCGCTTCTTTACGCGGGCGATCCGGCACTGTTCAACCAATATGCCTTTCTACCTGTGAACCCTGAACGCCACGGCCATGTGCGCAATGACTTGGCACTTCAGCTTGAAGAATGGCTTGTAAGCCCCCGTGCAGCCGAGCTTATCAACGGCTATACCATCAATGGTGAGACGCTCTTTACGTTCAACGCCGTGGCCAAGTGACACTTAATGCTGGTGCGGCTCGTCATCGAGCGAGCCGTGCACGGCGAACTGTTCGATCCCAGCACTTTGCGGCTCGATCATGCCGTAGCTTTCCTTGACGCCCGCGTCCGTTAGCTCACGCGAAACGGTCAGCAATGTGTTGGGTGGCTGGTCGTCGCAAAGCGCTATCATCTGGTCAATCTCTTCAAGTGCCGTGCCCATCGCGGCTTCGACGGACGGTGCGCCGTAGATCGTCACGAAATGCTGCGCCAGTGACTTGGCCAATGCCTCACGCTCGAAGGGTTCGATTTGGGCGACAGCGACAATGCTGGATCGGCCAAAGGTCTCCAAACCCATCCAGCCGTTCGAAAACGCCTGTTTGGCCTTGCCGGCCAGATCCCCGTCCGACCAGTTGGAAAACTCGAAACCGCCGGATATGCACCATTCACCGGTGCGGGCCGGGCTGTGAAAGACGCGGGTGTCGCTTTCGTCAAAGTGGATTGCGCGGGCGAGCTTCATGAGACCTCCGTCAAAAGATTTGTAAGTGGTATGATCGTTGTGCCACCCTTGGACTGCAAGATCATTCCAAAGTTTTCATCGACACCGATAAATTCGCCGCTGTCATCACCGAAGGTTGCAGGCTCTTTCAGCCCGTGCGCCAGCCCGTTCCACTCTGCGTGGATCGGGCGCGCGCCATCATGCATCCAGCGGTTGATCCAAACCAGCGAATGCCGTGTCCAAGCCTCCAGAAGGGCGGGTGCTTCCACGTCGGCGCAGCCTTCCGCAAACAGGGCCGTCACATCCGGCGTCAGGCCAGTGTCTTCTTGGGCAGGCCAAAGGGCCAGTTCCAAACCGATGACCAGCCAGTCTGGTTCGTTTTCGGGGTTATCGGGGTGCGCGGCCATTTTCAAAGACCCCGCAATCCCGCCATTAACGCGGATGTTGCCATTCCATTCGAGATGCACACCTACTTCGGGCGGGGCCAGCGCACCTAGCGCGTTTTGGAATCCGACACCACAGATGGGCAACATGATGACAGCTTCGCGCAATGGCACTTCGGGCGCGAAAACGATGGCTGCGCGTAGTATGTCGGGGCGCAATTCATATGTGACAAGCCCCGCATCACACCCCTCGCGCGCCAAGCGACAGGCCAAGGCGAACGGCGGCTCGCCCTGAGCAGCCATGCTCTGAAAGAGTGGTGGCAGCGATAGCTCTGTCATGCGTTGCCGTCGGCAATAAGGCGTTTGGCTACATCGCGAAACGCGGTGGCCTGTGCACTTTCGGGTTTCGAGACGACAATTGGCGCGCCACCGTCAGCCGCCATGCGAATATCCAGGTGCAGCGGAATCTCAGCCAAAAGGGGCACGCCGATCTTCTTGGCTTCCGCAGCGACGCCGCCATGTCCGAAGACGTGCTCTTCGTGGCCGCAGTTCGAGCAGATGTGCGTTGACATGTTTTCGATCATGCCCAGAATTGGTGTGCCAAGCTGGTTAAACATGTCGATCCCCTTGCGTGCGTCCAGCAAGGCCACGTCCTGCGGGGTTGAAACAACGACCGCACCGTCGACCTGAAACTTTTGCGCAAGCGTCATCTGAACGTCGCCCGTACCGGGGGGCAGATCAACGATCAGAACGTCCAATGCGCCCCATTGCACTTGGTTCATCATTTGCTGCAGCGCGCCCATCAGCATCGGGCCGCGCCAGACTGTTGCCTGATCGTCATTGGTCATCAGGCCGATTGACATCATCGTCACGCCAAAGTTGCGCATCGGCAGGATCGTTTTGCCGTCGGGCGATGCGGGTCGGCCAGATACGCCCAGCATCCTTGGCTGCGACGGGCCATAAACGTCAGCATCCAACAGTCCGACACGGCGGCCTTCGGCGGCCAGCGCACAGGCGATATTCGACGAGATCGTAGACTTTCCAACGCCGCCTTTGCCGGATGCAATGGCGATGATCCTATCCACGCCTGGTACTTTTTGCGGACCTTTCGGTTCTGCTGCACGCCCGGGTTTAAGGTCTGGCGGTGGACTTGGCGTGCTATGTGCGGTCAGCAGAACCTGCGCTTTTGCCACGCCTGCTGTGGTCAGTGCGGCCTCAGCCTCGGACTTAATCTTCTCATAGACATCCGCCTGCGAGGGCGGAACTTCCATCACAAACCGCACGGTGCCGTCGTCGCCGACTGTTAGTGCCTTGACCAGACCTGCAGCAACTAAATCGCTGCCGGAAATGGGGTCATTGACCGTTTTGAGAACGGCCAAAACGTCATCGCGGGTCACGCTCATATTTCTTTTGCACCTGTGATCTGGCCGGTGACGACATGTTCAATCTCAAGGCCATCAACGGTCAGAACCACTTTGGCTTCATAGATTTTGCCAGCAGTGTCGCCTGCGTCGCGCATGGCTTTTTCGATCGCCTGTTGGGATGTGACGCCAACTTGCTTGAGAAACTTGCGCATGGACATGTTGAAGTCTTCGTTCATTGAAACTCTCCTGTGATGGACTGAAGCATGATGCTTGACGGTTTGTCAGTGGTGCCCCTAGGCTGGGTGCCAGTTTTTAGTCGAAGGGGCCACATGGTGAAAGCAGTTATTCGCAGTTTTGTTTTGGCCTGCTGTGCTATGGTCCAACCGCTTGCTGCACAAGAGGCCGAATTGAAGCTGGCGGTCCCGCAGGCGCTTGAAGACAGCGGGTTCATGCAATTCCTGGTGCCGCGCTTTTCGTTGAAAACCAGCGTGCGTATTCAGCGTGTGCCGCAAGACGCCGATGCGCAAATGCGGGTGGGAGCTGACGGCACGCCCGTCTTTGTCGGATTGGGTCAGACGTGGGCGCTGACGCATGGTGGTGACGCGCGCGCCGAGCGGTTTCTGGACTGGCTGGTGTCGGACATCGGTCAACGCACCATCGAAAGTTTCGCCGGAGAGAGCGGTGCCACTTTCACCGCCCCGACCGAAGTCGCCCGTGTCGAAGAAGCGACCGTTCATACCGGCGATGCTGCCTTGGGCGAAACACTGTCCCTTGCGAAATGTGGCCGTTGCCATGTCATCAGCGACAAGAACCGGATGAAGGGCATGGGATCGACACCGTCTTTTGCATTGATGCGCAGCTTCCCCGATTGGGAGACACGGTTTGCCACGTTCCATCTGCTCAAGCCGCACGGAAGCTTTACGCAAATCGACGGCATCACAGACCCGTTCGACCCCGCGTCGCCGCCCCCGATTGTGCCGGTCACCATGACGCTCGACGATCTGGATGCGATCCTTGCCTATGTATCGGGCATTGAACCTGCCGATCTCGGAGCCCCGCTGCAATTTCAGTGATCCTTGCGTTTGCTGAGGTAATCCTCTGTGGTGCGCACGCGCGGGCGCTCCTTGCTGGCAAAAGGGTTCTCGTCGGAATGATACTGCGCCTGAATGCGGCAGTTGTCGCACATCTGGATCATTCGAATGGTTTCGGGGCGCGAGAACATCGCGTGATTACCCGCGAGCTTTTCGGTGATCCGTTCCACGGTTGACTTAACGCCGAACAGCACGCCGCATTCAATGCAGGCAAAGGGCTCTTCTTCGTGGACAACTTTTTGGGTGAAGGCCGCATCGGTCAGGTCCAGTTGCGGCGCTAGTGTGATGGCCTGTTCGGGGCAAATGGTGCTGCACAATCCGCACTGTAAACATGCATCTTCCTGAAAGCGCAGTTGCGGGTTGTCGGGGTTGTCGCCCAAAGCACCGGACGGACAAAGCGAGACACAGGAAAGACACAGCGTACAAGCGTCTTGATCGACAAGTATCGCGCCATAGGGTGCTGCTTCGGGCAGTGACAGTACCGTTGCTTCGGGCTGCAGCGCTTTGGCCGCCAGTCGTGTAACCTGTCGGCGACTGCCCATCGGCAGAACCGGTGCCGCAACCGGCGCTGTAACTTCTGCGCCGTAAAGCATGTCACTTAGTGCATCCGGATCGGACAGATCCAACACTCTGACGTTGTGCTTGCCAGATATCGCCATTGCAAGGCGTGCTTCACTTTCAATCACGTCGCCTTCGGTTTTTGGCGCGAGAAGGATGTCGACCTGCGCAAAGCCGGATGCCAGTGCCGCCAGCATTTCAGCGTGTCCAAACCCTGCCAGTGCGGAAACCGCCAAGGGGATCACATCCCCCGGCAACCCGCGTCCGTGCCGCGCACTAAGCGAGATCATCTCGGTGCCGAAGTCTTCATCGTGGACTAGCAGGCGCGGCGCTGTGCCACCGGCCTTGCGGTATGTCGACGCCAGCGTATGAAGTCGGCTGAACACAGTACTTACCGGCGGCGCATCATAGGTGATGGCACCTGACGGGCACAGAGCAGAGCAGGCACCACAACCCGCGCAGATCATCGGGTCAATGGCGACATGCTCTCCTGCCGATGTAATGGCACCCGTCGGGCAAACATCAAGACACTTAGAACACGCCGGCTGTTCTGCACGCGAATGCGCGCACAAGGATTCTTCCAATCTAACGTATAGCGGTTTTTCAAAGGTGCCGACCATGTGCGAGGCATCGAAAACGGCCTTGGCAACGGCTGGGGCGCTACCCGGATCGGCGCGCAAGTATCCGTCACGTTTTTCGGGTGCGGGAAACAGCGGGGTGTCACCTGACAGATCCAAGATGATATCACAGGCGGACGCGGCACCATCGCGGGCCTGTGTCCAAACGGGCGCGCCGCGCCCGCCGGCAATCATCTGCCGGAAGGCATTGATGCGCAGGTCAAACTGACCCAAGCTGCCGCTTGCACGCGATAGCTGGCCCGCCACGGTTTCAAAGCCAGCAGAATGGTCTATGTCGTCTGACGGCTGCGGTACCAGCAACGTCACAGCGAGCGTTTCACTCAGGTCTCGTGCTGCTTGAAGCGCTGCGTCATGACCGCCGATCACAAGACACGTACCACCTGATATGATATCCAGAGTTTTCTCGCTGGGTGCGGGCAGGGCAGCTTCCGCGATCAGAGCGGCCATTTTTGCGGACGGGTTTTCGCTTTTTTCGCTCCAACCCGCACGGTCACGGATATCCACAAAGGCGGGCGCGGCTGCACCGACTTCCTCGGCGAGTTCCGAAAACAGACGGGCTTGCTGTTGGCAGGCGATCATAATCTGATCGTCACCAGCCATTGCTTTCGCGGTTTGCTCAATCTGGCTGCCGCAGGCATCGGTCATCACGGCGCCTGCGGTAAAGTCCGTAGCACCGCACAGTTTGTCGCTGTCGATGGACTGACTGCCAAGGCAGTCGCACAGGATCAGTTTCGTGGTCATGTCTTCCTCCGCCAAGCGCGATTATTGGTTTTGTGAGTTTCGCGCCGCGCTATAGGTAGTCAGGATTCTACCGGATGGTAAACCGATTTCCGCAACCTTTTCGTGGGCTTGGCAAGAGTTTTTTCAGTGCTCGAACTCATCTGCAAGAAACCTGCCCTGGTGCACGGCCCGCAATTCCCATTAATTACATGTGTTTGCGGCGATACAAACACAGGGCGACTTCGCGCAGCGTCAATTTGTACCCCGCTGTATGCAAAATTTCTCTAGGAACTTGTCTGTGATTTGGTAAGGTTAGGAACACCAAGGAACAGTGCGAGGTTTCCCTTTGGTCACAGTGTATCCAGACTCTCAGGCGATCAGGCTGGGGGTTGTCATGAAGAGAACGCCGGGCGTTACGCGTTGGGCAAAGTGGGGATGGAAGGCCGTTGCGGTGCTTCCGGGCGCAGGCGATGCTGCGTGGAAACTACTCCGTTCTGAGGGCGATATCGCTGAATTTCATGCTGCGACTTTAGACTTATGGTTATACCGGTCTGATACGGAGGCGTATGCGCACGAGCTGGATGCACGTGAGCCTTCTGTCTATATTGTGTTGCGTCCCGAACCGGGCGCCGGCCCCGCTGATATGACCATAACACATGTGACCGCATCCCCTTACGAGGCGCAGGACTACTGCGACTCGGGCGAAGAGGTTGTCGAGAAAGTGTCGATGCCAAAGTCGCTGCTCACCTCAATTGCGGCCTATGTGAACAATCACCATGTCGAAGAGCCTTTCGTGAAGCGGCGCCGGAGCAAGGACCGAATGGACCGCAAGGACGACGGCGTGGGCGATAGCAGGATTTCACAGGCGACGGATGTTTACCGTGCACCGACCGGCTCGCGGCATGAGGTGACAGAATGAGCGATGTGGGCTCCTTCTGGGCGCGTCGCCGCGCCGCTGTTCAAGCCGAGGAGCAAGCCGATCTGCGTGCCGTTGAAGAAGCGCAAGCAGAGGCGATCGCAGCCGAGCGTGCTGAACGCGACGATGCCGAAATTCTGGAAGAGATGGGTTTACCCGATCCTGCAGGAATGAAGGCGGGGGATGATTTCACCGGATTTATGTCACGCGACGTGCCCGAGCATTTGCGCCGTCAGGCACTCCGGACGCTGTGGCGCAGTAATCCTGTTCTGGCCTGCGTGGACGGGCTGAATGAATATGACGACGATTACCGTGCCGCGATGTTGCTGCAAGAGCCGATCAAGACCGCCTATCAGGTGGGCAAGGGCATGACCAAACACGTTGAAGAGATGGAGCGCCAAGCCGCTGCTGCCGAGCTTGAGTCGCGGCAATCGGATGATGAAACACCCGATCTTGTCGAGGCGGAAGAAGAGACTGTTGCGCTGGCCGAGACGGAAACCGCTTCACACGATGAAACGGTATCCGAAGAGACAATCGCTGCGGAAGGTCCGGTAGACCATGTCGCGAAGGAAGATGAAGAAGAATGCGCACCCTTGCCAAGACGGATGCGTTTTCACTTTGAGGAGGCCGCGGTATGAGCCTGCAGGCAGAGATAGTGGACACCAATGCCGAAGATCGCCTGCGTGCTGATCTTTACAACTTTATCGGTTTGTTGCTGGCGCGCCCCGCGGGCGACATGCTTCTTGAGCAGACAGCGGCGCTGACCGGCGACGATAGCCCCTTGGGTGAAGCCATTGCAGGTCTTGCACGTGTGGCCAAGGCGAGTACGCCAAAAGGTGTGGAGCGCGAGTTCAACGCACTGTTTATTGGCTTAGGCCGTGGCGAACTTTTGCCTTATGCCAGCTACTACTTAACCGGCTTTCTTAATGAAAAGCCATTGGCCCGTTTGCGTCAGGACATGGCGGCGCTGCGGGTGACGCGCGCCGACAACGTGTTCGAGCCCGAAGACAGCATGGCCTCTTTGATGGAGACCATGGCAGGGTTGATCGTTGGTCGTTTCGGCGAACCTGCGGACATCGACCGCCAAAAGACTTTCTTTAACAACCACATTGCGCCGTGGGCCACGCACTTCTTCACCGACCTTGAGGGGGCCAAGAACTCTGTTCTTTACGCCTCTGTTGGCGCGGTCGGGCGTGAGTTTATGGCAATTGAACGCGAAGCATTTCGCATGACCGCAGGCTGACCTGCATCAATGGGCAGGACGCTGCCCGACAAGACGAAAGGAAAAAAGACATGTCAAAGAAAACGGAAGGCGAGGCAAGCCGTCGTGATTTTCTGAAACTGGCGGGCACGGCAGCCCCGGCTGCTGCAGTCGCTGTTGCAGCAGGAGGCACACGCGCAGAAGCCGCAGAGCCAGACCTGGCGTCTAACAAGATTCAGGACACAGCCCATACCCGCGCGTATCTGGACAGCACGCGCTTTTAAACGAGCCTGCCCGTAAGGGTGCAAGAAAAGCTGCGGCAGGCTGGTCAAGCCACCGACCGCAGAGGAGGAGACAAAAATGCTCAGAAAAAAGACCAACTCGGTCAATCAACGCGCAGGACGCCCCAGCATACTTGCTGATGTGGCCTCGAAATCTGTAGACCGTCGTGCGTTCTTGCGCGGCTCCGGCCTCGCGATTGGTGGTCTGACTGCTATTTCCGCCATGGGCGGCACAGTGACTCAGGCCTCGGCAGCGGCAAGCGTCTCGGGCGCGGTCGAACTGAAAAAGTCGGTTTGTACGCACTGCTCGGTCGGATGTACTGTCATCGCAGAAGTCGCCAACGGCGTCTGGACAGGGCAGGAGCCCGGATGGGATAGCCCGTTCAATCTTGGTGCGCACTGCGCCAAAGGTGCAGCTGTCCGCGAGCACGCGCACGGCGAACGTCGCCTCAAGTACCCGATGAAGAAAGAAAATGGCGAGTGGGTCAAAATCTCTTGGGATCAGGCTATCAACGAGATCGGCGACGGCATGATGAAGATCCGCGAAGAAAGCGGACCGGATTCGGTTTACTGGCTGGGCTCGGCTAAGCACAACAACGAACAGGCTTATCTGTTCCGCAAGTTCGCAGCCTATTGGGGTACAAACAACGTCGACCACCAGGCGCGTATTTGCCACTCGACCACAGTGGCCGGTGTGGCGAACACATGGGGCTACGGCGCCATGACCAACAGCTACAACGACATCCACAACTCCAAAGCGATGTTCCTCATCGGCGGCAACCCTGCTGAAGCGCACCCTGTGTCGCTGCTGCACATGCTGAAAGCCAAAGAGCAGAACAACGCACCACTGATCGTTTGTGACCCGCGTTTCACACGTACGGCAGCCCATGCGGACGAATATGTTCGTTTCCGTCCGGGGTCTGACGTAGCACTGGTCTGGGGTATTCTGTACCACATCTTCGACAACGACTGGGAAGACAAAGAATTCATCCGTACCCGTGTTTGGGGCATGGATCAGATTAAGGACGAAGTGAAGAAGTGGACGCCCGAAGAAGTTGAGCGTGTCACCGGCGCACCCGGTAGCCAGCTCAAACGCGTTGCGCGCACACTTGCGAACAACCGCCCCGGCACAGTGATCTGGTGTATGGGTGGTACGCAGCACACCAACGGTAACAACAACACACGTGCGTATTGTATCCTGCAGCTTGCCCTTGGCAACATGGGCACTGCAGGCGGCGGCACAAACATCTTCCGCGGCCACGATAACGTGCAAGGTGCAACAGACCTCGGTGTTCTCGCCAATACATTGCCCGGTTACTACGGCCTGAGCGATGGTTCATGGGCACATTGGGCCCGTGTCTGGGGCGAAGATCTGGACTGGCTGAAGGGCCGCTTCTCGGATGCTGAGTTCGACGGCAAGAAGATGATGAACCAGACCGGTATCCCCGTGTCGCGCTGGATTGATGGCGTGCTCGAAGACGCCGAGAATATGGACCAGCCAGATAACACCCGGGCTATGGTTCTCTGGGGTCATGCGCCTAACTCTCAGACCCGTCAGAAAGAGATGAAGACGGCAATGGAGAAGTTGGACATGCTGGTCGTGATCGACCCATTCCCAACTGTTTCGGCCGTCATGCAGGACCGCACAGATGGTGTATACCTTCTGCCGGCGACCACTCAGTTTGAAACGCGTGGTTCTGTCACGGCGTCAAACCGGTCGATCCAGTGGCGCGAAAAAGTTATGGAGCCGCTGTTCGAATCCAAGACGGACCATGAGATCATCGCGATGTTCTCCAAAAAGTTTGGCTTTGATGACCGTATCTTCCGCAATATATCGTTCGAAGGCGACGAGCCTGTGATCGAAGATATCACCCGCGAATTCAATAGCGGCATGTGGACAATTGGCTACACGGGTCAAAGCCCCGAGCGCCTGAAAATGCACATGGCAAACCAGCACACCTTTGACCGCACGACCCTGCGCGCGATTGGTGGACCGGCAGACGGTGATTTCTACGGTATGCCATGGCCTTGCTGGGGCACCGCCGAGATGAACCACCCGGGCACGGCGAACCTATATGACATGTCTCTGCCAGTAGCAGAGGGTGGTCTGGCCTTCCGCGCCCGCTTTGGGGTGGAACGTGACGGCGACAATCTGTTGGCTGAAGGGGTGTCCAACCCCGGTGCGGAAATTCAGGACGGCTATCCTGAATTCACCATGCAGATGCTGATGGACCTTGGCTGGGACGGCGATTTGACGGCAGACGAACGCGCCGCCATCGATGCTGTTGCAGGGCCCAAGACCAACTGGAAAACTGACCTGTCGGGCGGTATCCAGCGGGTTGCGATCAAGCATGGCTGCGCGCCCTTCGGGAACGCCAAAGCCCGCGCGGTCGTCTGGACCTTCCCAGATCCGGTGCCGGTGCACCGCGAACCGCTCTACTCTAACCGTCGCGACCTTGTGGCCGACTATCCGACCTACGAGGACAAGAAGTTCTGGCGCTTGCCGACCATGTACAAGTCGATCCAGCAAAATGACTTCTCGCAAGAGTATCCTATCGTGCTGACCTCGGGCCGGCTCGTGGAATACGAAGGCGGCGGTGACGAGACACGGTCCAACCCGTGGCTGGCTGAACTTCAGCAGGACATGTTTGTCGAGGTGAACACGCGCGATGCGAATAACCTTGGTATCCGTGACGGTGCTGACGTCTGGGTCGAAGGGCCCGAAGGCGGTAAAGTCAAAGTGATGGCAATGGTGACCGAGCGTGTTGCCGAAGGCGTCGCCTTTATGCCGTTCCACTTTGGTGGGCACATGGAGGGTGTGGACTTGCGGGATAAGTACCCTGAAGGGGCGGACCCGTACGTGCTTGGTGAATCCACCAACACTGCACAAACATATGGCTATGACAGCGTAACCCAGATGCAAGAGACGAAAGCTACTCTCTGCAAAATCTGGTCAGCATAAGGGAGGTTATAACAATGGCCGCAAGAGCAAAATTTCTCGTCGACGCTGAGCGCTGTATTGAGTGCAACGCCTGTGTCACAGCTTGTAAGAACGAGCATGAAGTGCCGTGGGGCATCAACCGCCGGAAGGTCGTCACACTGAATGACGGCAAGCCGGGTGAACGGTCGATCTCCGTCGCGTGCATGCACTGTTCAGACGCGCCCTGTATGGCAGTCTGCCCGGTAGACTGCTTTTACCAAAACGAAGAGGGCGTGGTCCTGCATTCCAAGGATCTCTGCATCGGTTGCGGGTATTGCTTCTATGCATGCCCCTTCGGCGCACCTCAGTTCCCGCAGGCTGGCAACTTCGGATCTCGTGGCAAGATGGACAAATGTACATTCTGTGCCGGTGGCCCCGAAGAAAACCACTCCACAGCGGAATTCCAGAAGTATGGCCGCAACCGGATCGCGGAAGGCAAATTGCCGATCTGCGCCGAGATGTGCGCCACCAAAGCACTTCTGGCCGGTGACGGCGACGTTGTGGCTGGCATCTACCGCGAGCGCGTCGTAGCACGTGGTTTCGGGTCCGGTGCTTGGGGTTGGGGTACAGCCTACGATCAAAAAGGCGGCTGATAAGCCCCTTTGTCGACGTAACTTTCAAGGGGCGGTTCTTTCGAGCCGCCCCTAACTATCTTGGATAGGATAAACACATGCTGCGTTTGATCTACGCTTTGCTGATCACTTTTTCTCTGACTTTACCAGCTGCGGCGCAGGAAGCACCGGCGGCTGAAACGGACCGTTCTGCAACAGGTGGCGCACAAACACTCGAAGACATCATGAAGCGCCAAGAGGGCCTGAAAGTAGACAACTCTTTTCGGAGTGGCCTGACGGGTGATCCAGGCGGTGGGCGATCAACGACCGACCAGCTTGGCACTCTTGGCGGTGCTTCAGACCCCGAATTATGGCGTGCGTTGCGTTTTGACAGCGCTGACATCACCACCCAGGTACAACACCCCGCCGCAACGGTGCTGATTCAGGACACAGGCATGTGGTGGCTGCAGTTCCGCGAGGGGCCCTTGTCAACATACGGGCCAGGTCTTTTGCTCGTAACGATCGGGGTGCTCGTTCTGTTTTACTTGATACGGGGGCGCATCCGTATTGATGGAGAGAAAACAGGCCGAACCATTACCCGTTTCAAGGCGTTTGAGCGGTTTTCGCACTGGCTTCTTGCAGGCTCTTTTATTCTGCTGGGTATCACCGGCATTGTCACGCTGATTGGACGCAAATTTCTGATCCCTGCCTTTGGACCGGAAGCTTTCTCCACAATCGCCATTGCGTCAAAATGGGTTCACAACAATGTCTCATGGGCTTTCATGTTGGCGTTGGTTTTCGTTTTTGTATTGTGGGTGATCCATAACCTGCCGGATCGGACGGATATCAACTGGCTTCTCAAAGGTGGTGGTATCTTTGGAGGCGGTCACCCACCCGCCAAAAAGTTCAATGCGGGTCAGAAGCTTATATTCTGGTCGGTCATTATCTTGGGGGGCTCCATTTCTGCTTCCGGCCTGTCGTTGCTGTTCCCTTTCGAATTGCCAATGTTCGCGGCGACCTTCGAGAAGCTGAATGCTTTTGGCATTCCGCAAGCGATCGGGCTGGGTGAATTGAACACGAACCTCGCGCCGCACACCGAGATGCAATATGCTCAGTTGTGGCATGCGCTGGTCAGCTTTGTGCTGATGGCCATCATAATCGCGCACATCTACATTGGATCGGTTGGAATGGAAGGCGCCTATGACGCGATGGGCAGTGGTGAAGTAGAAGAGCAATGGGCTCGTGAACACCACAGCCTTTGGGTCGATGAGGTCAAAGCCAAAGAGGCGCAGGCCGGAGGGTCATCATGAGAGAGATCATCCTTTCCTTTGCCGCGATGGCAATCATTGCGGTAGTGGCCAGCTACGCGTTGCCTCAAATGGGTTTCTCTTCGCAGGCCCAAACCGCGGGAAATGCCGTTCGTCTGGATTGAACGGGCAGCAGACTTAGCTCGCGATCCGGATATCAGGGTCGCGGCGTAGTTGCGCCATTTGAGGATAAAAACGGTCACCTTGCGTGGCCACGTGCCCGCGCAACACATTCGCTGCGCGGTCACCTTGTTTTTGGGACATCGCTTCGATCAGGTCATTATGCTCGGACACTGATGTGGCCATGCGCCCTTGCATCTTGAATTGCACGCGGCGGAACGGTTTCAGCCGTGCAAACAGTTTGACGGCTTCGCCTTCTAGGAAAGCGTTGCCCGTGGCGTGGTACAGAAACTGATGGAATGCTTCGTTGCTGCGCGAGTAGGCGTCGCAGTCATTCGCTTCAACAGCTGCGGCACACTTTGAATTCAGGGCTGATAGTTCCCCCAGCATTTCACTGGTCATGCGGGTTGTTGCCAGACGGCCGCACACGCCTTCGATCTCTGCCATCGTTTCGAACATCTCGATTAGGTCGATTGACGACGGTTGGCGGACAAAAACCCCACGTCTGGGGAGCTGCCGTGCCAGATCAGCAGCCACAAGGCGTTGCAGGGCTTCGCGGATTGGGGTGCGCGACACGTCGAACTTTTTGGCCAGACTGGCTTCATCCAGACGTTGGCCCTCGCGCAGTTGTCCGGTGAAAACCATTTCCTCCAATGTGTCGGCTATTCGATCGGCGCGTTTAACGTCCATCTCAAAACTCCCCTTGGTGCAGGCTGTGCAACCCTAACCACATTTATCAGGTAAACTAGTTCGCCTGGCATGCAATGCGGGCAACTGTGCAATTTTCCAGCTTGATATGTGCGAAAAGCAAGACGTGCCGCCCGATCGTATCTGCGCCCTAAGGTGTTGCGGTCGGTACCTGCCCACCGATTTTTTCTGTAATCTCAGCGGCGGCCTCTGCAACGGTTGACCCCAATTCAGGGACGCGCAGCGGATCGAACCGCGTGCTGGGACCTGAAATGGAAACACCGCCACAGGCTTCTTGATGTTCGTCATAGATGACGCTGCCAATACATGACATGCCTGAATAGCGCTCTTCTTGATCGAAGGAGTAACCTCTGTCGCGGGTGGTTTTCAGGTCGGCAAACAGGTCCCCGGGGTTGGTAAGCGTTCTTTCAGTAAAGGGGGTCAGGCCCGACACCATCAAAAGCTTGCGTACATCGTCCTGGGGCAGGGAGGACAGTATCGCCTTGCCCGTGCCGGAAGCGTGCATCGACGTGCGCGTGCCGCGCGCGAAGAATGCCCGGATCGGATTCAGAGTTTCAACTTGTTCAACAAAAACGACTTCCGCACCATCAGGGATTGCAAGGTTTGCTGTCTCACCCGTTTTCTCCATCAAGCGCCGCATCACGGGGCGGCTGACCTCGGTCAGGCTCGTCCGGTTCATGAATGCGGCACCCGTTCGATATGCTTCAATGCCAATACTCCAATCCTGCCGTTCGTCGCTGAAGGTAACAAACCCGTGCTTTTGCAAAGTTGTCAGAATACGATGGGTGGTGGCAGTGGGCACGCCAAGGGATAACGACAAATCGGTTAGCGTTGCACGACCTGCACGCGACACGGCAACAAGAACTCCAAGCGCACGGTCGAGCGATTGTAACGTACCGGCGGAGCTATCGCGGAATTGCGACTTTGGGCGTCCCCGCTGCCTTTTCTGAATTTCCATCATATTTCTCCACACTATCCTTGTACACAGATTATAATAATGAAAAATATTTTCATACTTTTAAAATAATAAAAAATGAAAAACAAAAAATATATATAAATCATGTAATTAATCATTTAATTGGTTCAGTGAAAAAGGAATTCGAGAAAATTGCATTGGCCGCGCTAGTATTTTATCACAGGCGCAGCGATCAGGAGGAATTCGTCATGTCAGACCAAAACCCAGTTTTTATTCCGGGACCCACAAACATACCGGATCGTCTGCGTGCGGCGATGCATGTTCAGACGCGCGACCACCGTGCTCCGGATTTTGTTGAGACGTTTGCGCCCGTTTTGGAAGACACCAAGAAGGTCTTCGGAACGAAAGACGGCACAGTCATCACATTTCCGGCGAGTGGTACAGGC
The DNA here is from genome assembly GCA_963796445.1 of uncultured Alphaproteobacteria bacterium. Classification (GTDB taxonomy): domain Bacteria; phylum Pseudomonadota; class Alphaproteobacteria; order Rhodobacterales; family Rhodobacteraceae; genus Roseobacter. Next base: position 200,797 of record CAWCLQ010000009.1, read on the forward strand.
GGCTGGGAGGCTGCCGTCGCGAATACGCTAAGTCCAGGCGATAAAGTGCTGGTTGCACGCTATGGCATGTTCAGTCACCGCTGGATCGACCTGTGCCAACGCCATGGGCTTGATGTTCAGGTCATTGAATGTCCTTGGGGATCAGGCGCGCCTGCAGATAAATTCGAGGCCGCACTGACTGCTGACAAAGGGCACGAGATCAAAGCTGTTTTGGTGACACACAACGAAACTGCAACAGGCGTTAAATCTGACGTTGGCGCCGTGCGTGCGGCGATGGATGCTTCGAGCCACCCGGCGCTTTTGTTTGTGGACTGCGTAAGCTCGCTTGCATCTATGCCGTTCCACATGGACACTTGGGGCGTAGATATCGCGGTTGCCGGTTCTCAAAAGGGCTTCATGCTCGCAACGGGTATGGCCATTCTGGGTGTAAGCCCGAAGGCACTGGCATCGATGGAGACGGCAAAGCTGCACCGCACGTTCTTTGATTTCCGCGATATGATGAACGCCAACGCGTCCGGGGGGTTCCCCTATACGCCGCCTCTGCAATTGATATATGGTATGCGCGAAAGTCTTAAAATGCTGTTTGAAGAGGGGCTTGATAACGTTTACGCCCGTCACACACGGCTTGCCGAAGGCGTGCGTCGCGCGGTTGATGCTTGGGGCATGAGCTTGGTGGCCGAAAGCCCCGAACTGTATTCCGATACCGTAAGTGCTATCTACGTGCCCAAAGGTTTCGACAGCAACGCACTTACTGACCATGCGTTTGACCGGTATGGTGTATCTTTCGGTATTGGTTTGGGTGAAATGAACGGAAAAGCGTTCCGCATTGGCCACCTGGGTAGCCTGACAGATGTCATGGTATTGTCCGGCATTGCAACGGTCGAGATGGCGATGGCTGATCTGAACTACCCAATCAAGTTGGGCAGTGGTGTTGCCGCCGCGCAAGAGTTTTTGCGCACGGGCAGCAAAAGCTCCATAATGTCCGCAGCTTAAGGAAACATTCAATGTTGGATTCAATGACCGGGATGGACTTGACGATCGACGACGTGAAGGCGGCGCACGAACGCATTAAGCCGTATATTCACGAGACGCCGATCCTGACGTCATCTTACTTTAACGGCCTGACGGGCGCGGAATTGTTCTTTAAATGCGAGAACTTCCAAAAAGCCGGCGCATTCAAAGTGCGTGGTGCGTCCAATGCCGTGTTTGGCCTGAGCGATGAGATGGCCGAAAAGGGCGTGGCAACACACTCTTCAGGCAATCACGCGCTGTCTTTGTCCTACGCAGCCGGGCGTCGCGGTATTCCGTGCTACGTCGTCATGCCACGTACGGCGCCTGAAGCGAAAAAGGCTGCGGTGCGGGGCTATGGCGGTATTATAACCGAATGCGAACCCTCAACCACAAGCCGCGAAGCGGTGTTCGCAGAGGTGCAGGCCGCAACGGGCGCGGAATTCGTGCATCCTTACAATGACCCGCGTGTAATTGCAGGACAGGCAACCTGTTCGCTCGAAATGCTTAGCCAGATTGACAATATGGATGCCGTTATCGCGCCGATCGGTGGCGGTGGCATGATTTCGGGCACATGTCTGACGCTTTCCAACCTTGCACCGAAAATGGAAATCTACGCAGCGGAACCGGATCAGGCGGATGATGCTGCGCGTTCTTTCCGTGCAGGGCATATTATTGCCGATGATGCGCCTGTAACAATCGCGGACGGCTTGAAAGTGCCGCTGAAAGAGAACACTTGGCACTTTGTATCGAACTTTGTAACAGACGTTCTGACGGCATCTGAGCAAGAGATCATCGACGCGATGAAGCTGACGTGGGAGCGGATGAAAATCGTGATGGAGCCAAGCTGCGCTGTGCCGATGGCGACAATTCTGCGCAATCCGGATGTATTCCGGGGCAAGCGTGTGGGCGTTGTTATTACTGGCGGCAATGTGGATTTGGATAAACTGCCCTGGACGATGGGCTGAGGAGAGAGTGACATGAACAAGCAAGTGAACTTTGAAGAATACGAAGTAGGCTACGATATCCCCGCCGCAATCGGCATGGATGAAAGCGAAATCCAGACACCCTGTCTTGTGCTTGACCTTGATGCGCTCGAGCGCAACATCAAGAAAATGGGCGACTATGCAGCAAGCCACGGTATGCGTCACCGCGTACACGGTAAGATGCACAAATCCGTCGACGTAGCATTGCTTCAGGAAAAACTGGGCGGGTCGGTTGGTGTCTGCTGCCAGAAGGTGTCAGAGGCCGAAGTTTTCGCCCGTGGTGGCATCAAGGACGTTCTTGTGTCGAACCAGGTGCGTCAGCCCGCCAAGATTGACCGTTTGGCACGCCTTCCCAACTGGGGTGCACGTGCGATTTGCTGCGTAGACGACATAGACAATGTGGCTGATCTGTCTGCGGCAGCTGTACGCCACGGCAATGAGATCGAATGCCTTGTCGAAATTGACGTGGGCGCAGGCCGGTGCGGTGTGCAATATGGTCAGCCGGTGGTTGAACTGGCAAAGGCAATTGATGCGGCGGAAGGCCTGAAGTTTGCGGGTATTCAGGCCTATCAAGGTGCCATGCAGCACCTCAACTCCTATGAAGAGCGTCAGAGCAAAACTCAGGTCGCAATTGACCAGGTTCGCGAAAGCATCGAGCTTTTGAAAGCTGAAGGTCTGGAGTGTGACATCGTCGGTGGTGGCGGTACAGGCTCTTACTACTTCGAGAGCAACTCAGGTGTATTCAACGAGCTGCAGTGTGGGTCCTACGCGTTCATGGACGCCGACTATGGCCGCATTCTTGACAAGGATGGCAAGCGCATTGATGAGGGCGAATGGGAAAACGCGTTGTTCCTGCTGACATCTGTGATGAGCCACGCCAAGGCCGACAAAGCTATCGTCGACGCAGGCCTCAAGGCGCAGTCAGTCGACAGCGGTTTGCCTACAATCTTTGGCCGTGATGATGTCACATATGTCAAATGCTCGGACGAACATGGCGTGGTCGCTGACCCTGACGGCGTGCTGAAGGTCAATGACAAGCTCAAGCTGGTGCCCGGTCACTGCGACCCGACATGCAACGTGCACGATTGGTACGTGGGTGTGCGCAACGGCAAGGTTGAAACGATCTGGCCCGTTTCCGCACGCGGCAAAGCCTACTAAGACTTTCCAGTTTTAGGACGACAGCGCCCGGGATCGCCGGGCGCTGCTTTTTCAAGACCAATAGAACGACAGGAACGCGACATGCTCGATGCTGATACCAAATCCAAAGGATTACTCATTGTTGGCGAGGATGTCTGCGCCGAAGTCGTCAGCAGCACTGATGCCTTTACAGCAGTGGAAGCAGTGTTTGGCGCTATGGCTAAGGGTGACGCCTATAACTTCCCGGTGATCCGCGAGGCGATCGGTTATGCGGATGCGCTTTACGGGTTCAAGTCAGGTTTCGACAAGGCCGGAAAGACCTTAGGCGTGAAGTCTGGCGGTTACTGGCCGGGCAATATGGACAAGGGCCTGACCAATCACCAGTCCACGATATTCCTGTTTGATCCGGATACGGGCATGCTTGAGGCGCTGGTGGGCGGCAACTACCTGACTGCCGTACGTACAGCGGCATCGTCTTCGGTATCAATTGCGCATCTTGCGCGAAAAGACGCCAAAGTGCTCGGGATGGTCGGCGCAGGGCACCAGTCCACGTTCCAACTGCGCGCAGCAGCCGAGCAGCGTAATTTCGAGAAGGTCGTGGCATGGAATCCGCATCCTGACATGTTGCCGCGGCTTGGGGCTGTGGCAGAGGAACTGGGTCTCGCCTTTGAGGCCGTAACCCAAGAAGAGCTTGGGGCACAGGCGGATGTCATCATCACGATTACTTCCGCTTTTGAGCCGCTTTTGATGAAGGACTGGATCAAGCCCGGCACGCATATCGCTTGCATGGGAACAGACACAAAGGGCAAGCAAGAGGTCGATCCGGAATTATTTGCTGCAGCAACGGTATTTGCAGACGAGATTGCACAGTCGATCACAATCGGTGAGGCACAGCATGCAATTGCCAGCGGGTTAATCGCCGAAGCCGACATCACCCCGATCGGGGCCGTTATCAATGGCACACACCCGGGCCGTAGCAGCGCCGAAGAGATTACCCTGTTTGATGGCACCGGCGTTGGATTGCAGGATCTGGCGGTGGCCTCGGTCGCTGCGCGCGAAGCGGAGCTTCAGGGCAAGGGCGCGCGCGTAGCATTATAAAACCATAAAGAATCACTTTTAAAAACCGCTGCCGGTGAAAGACCCGGTAGCGGTTTTTTGCATGGTATTTGGCGGTTACGCTCGTTCAACACGCAGAAAATATGCTAAATTTGCCTGTAGTTGCATACCATTTCCCATGTTTCGCCACGATTTGGACACAGCATTAAGGCCTATTTCTAGTCAAACGTGTAGTAAACCGTGTGGCGCGCTTTGTGATCTTGCGTGCCGAGTATCCTCTGAAATTGAGATAACCTTTGAGCGAGTGGTTGTACCGTGGGCACCGACGAACTTTCATTGAATCAGGCGATCGACAGCGACGTGCTGGCACCTGGGAGCAAGCTGCTAAGCGGCCAGTATGAGATAATCCGCTATCTCAGCAGTGGCGGCTTTGGTATTACGTATCTTGCCAAAGACAGCCTAAAGCGGACTGTCGTGATCAAAGAGTGTTTTCCTGAGGCGTTTTGTAGTCGCGTGAACAAAACCGTTCGCGCACGCAGCCAGAACTACACGGACGACTTTCGTTCAATCGTCCAGATGTTCATCAAGGAAGCACATGCATTGTCCCGCTTGCAACACCCGAGCGTTGTCGGTGTGCACCAAGTTTTTGAAGACAATGAGACAGCCTACATGGCCTTGGATCTCATCGACGGGCAAGACTTGTTCGACATCATCGAGTCGGATGCCACAGCCATCAGCCCTAAAGCGTTGGTCGAAATAACGTTGAAATTGCTGGACGCGGTCGACCATGTGCACGGTCAGGATTTGCTGCACCGCGATATATCACCCGACAACATACTACTGGATAAATCCGGCCATCCCGTTCTGATCGACTTTGGCGCGGCACGCGAAGAAGCCAGCAGAAAGAGCCGCGTGCTGTCGTCTGTCCTTGTGGTGAAGGACGGGTATTCGCCACCTGAATTCTATGTGGCAGGCAGTCCGCAACGGCCCTGCAGTGACCTCTATGCGCTGGCTGCAACGCTGTCGCATGTCATAACCGGCGAGGCACCTCCAAACAGTCAAGTGCGGCTTGCGGCATTGGCCAGCAAAGAACCGGACCCCTATGTGGCCTTGGAGGGACGTTTCCGGCAATACGATCAGCCATTTTTGGCAGCTATTGACGAAGCGATGAAGATTTTGCCTGCCAACCGCATTCAATCGGCCGAGGAGTGGATGATCAAAATTGACCATTCCAAGCGTCTTGAGATTGCCCGTTCGAAAGCGCAAAGCGACCAGTCGATTAATAAGACGGTCACCGATCTTGTCCGTCTGGCCCAGCAAGAAGCGGTGATGGTCGCTTCCAAAATGCACGCGGTGCCTGATGCTTCAAGCAAACAGAAAAAGGTCACGCTTGCGGCTGTCGATAGTCCCCCATTGGTTGGTCCTGAAGGCATTGATGTGCCTTGTGCAGCAGAAGAACTGATTGAAGTCGTGTCATATGAAGAGGCGGCGCTGCCAGAGCCTGACTACAAGAGCAGTCGACTAGATCGTATCAAAGCGGCGAAGGCGCGGGTTAAACGTGCTTCGACCCCTATCGAACGCGTAAGGTCAAAGGAAATTGAACGCGCGGCTGCCAAAAAGAAGACAGAAGTGCAGCCTAGCGACGTGGCAGAAGAGAAGCGGCAACAGCTCAACCGGTTTGCCAGCGTTCCTGTCGTGTTTTGTGCCTACTTCTTTTATGCATCAACAGCATTCCAGCATGATGCGGTCCATGCTGCAGCCATCGAACCACTTACCACCTTTGGCGCAGAGATCAGCGAAGAGTTGCTAAGTTTTCGCGCCCCTGAACCAGAACCGGAACCAGAACCAGAACCTAAAGCAATTGTCATTCGGCGGGGCTTAGAAGGATGACCAACGGTTTGAATCAAAGGTGGTTGTCCTGCTCTAAAGCGCGTCCAGTCTGCGTATAACTTGTGAAACTGAAACCAGTACCGAAAGGCCAGCCATGACGCTCTTTAGAAAAGTTTTCCCGAACCAGTCTCGTCCGGCAACAGACGAAGAAGCACTGAACGAAGATGCGCTTCGGGCAGCTTTCAGCGAAATGCGAGATGTCAAAGAACCCTTCGTTCTTGACCCTTTCGACCACGCCGTCGAGGAACCTACCGAGGTTGAAGCGACCTATGATGATACGCTGGATGATCTTGACGCAGCCCTAGAAGGTGAAAACAACCGTGGTGCGACGGCTGAAATGGCAGCATTGTCACTGTCCGATACGATTGACTTGCCAGAACCGGAAGAGGCGCCAGACGCTTTCGCGGAGGCCGAAGGGAGTGTGTCGTTTGTGGACAGTGATGAAGAAATATTGGGCAGTCTGGACGATGCATCGGCGGGAGAACCTGAAACAGGTAATATGCGCGCATCAGATGGCGCGATGTCTGATGTTCGAAGACCAGACACCACTGTCGACGACGACGTTGCCCGATTGGCGGATGCATTCGAAGAGGCGCAAGCGGCCATTGAACCGGATGAGGAGCAACAATCCCGCTGCGAGGAAAGCGATACCGTAGCTTTCGCGCGCGCGCAGATGGCTGCCATTGGTGCGCGCGAAATCAAACTGGATGAGACCGCTGACTCGCCTGCTGATAAAATACAGACCACTGATCTTGATCTGCCGCCAGACACTGGAATTGATGCGGTGCCCGCACCTGCACCCGGGCGCGCAGGCCGCCGCGCGGCACGGACAAAAACGCGGCTCTTAGGCTTTCACCGTTCCGAAGATGCATCAAACGACCCGTTTGGTGACACGCAAGAAGCCACTGCGACTGCGCAGCGCGAGAAATTCCCAGTAGGGTGGTTGGTGGTCGTAGAGGGGCCGGGCGTTGGTCATTCGTTCAGTATCTTTACCGGGGCGTCTATGATCGGTCGCGGTGAAGACCAGGTGATCCGGCTCGATTTTGGTGACAACAGCATTTCGCGCAACAATCACGCAGCCGTGGCCTATGACCAAGAACAAAACAAGTTCTACATCGGTCATGGTGGGAAATCGAACATCATTAGGCGCAATGCGCGTCCCGTCCTGAGCACAGAAGAACTGAATCACGCGGATCTGATCCGCATTGGGGAAACAACATTGAGATTTGTGGCGCTGTGCGGTTCCGATTTCAAATGGCAGAGCGTGGAAGATGGAAATGTTTAGTTTTGATGCGGCAATGGCCTTGAGTAAGGGCGAGAGGGAATATCAGGAAGATGCGATTATTTCTGATTTTGCCAAAGGGTCAGATGCAGGATTTGTCGTTCTGGCGGATGGTATGGGCGGTCATGCTGCGGGTGACATCGCAAGCAAGATTGTCGTGACGGAAGTCTACAGTGAATTAATGTTCCTAAAAGGTGCAGAAGAGGCCTTTGAGACGGAGATAAAGGAGCTTTTGCATGATGCGGCACTAGGGGCAAACGGCTGTTTGAAAGAACATATGCTTGCTTATCCAGAGACGCAGGGCATGGGCGCGACACTCGTGGCGTCGGTGATTCTTGGTGGCAAGCTCTATTGGATATCGATTGGCGACTCGCCTTTGTTTTTGTTCCGTGACGGCGTTCTGGAGCAACTCAATGAAGACCACTCGATGGCGCCACAAATCGATTTTATGGCCAAGACAGGGCTGATCGCGCCGGAAGAGGCGCGCAATCATCCCGACCGCAATACTTTGACGTCGGTACTTTTTGGCGCGGACGTGCCGCAAATTGACTGTCCGGCTGAGCCGGTGGTGCTGCAAGACAACGATATATTGATTGTCGCCAGTGACGGGCTGCAGTTTCTCTCAAATGGCGCAATCGAAGATGTGTTACACCGCAACGTCGGAAAACAAAGCACACAGATCGTAGACGAATTGCTAGAGCGCGTGTTTGATCTCGATGACCCAGATCTCGACAATGTTACTTTTTCAGTTGTGAAAGTACGAGATGATAGCGTGAATGCAATGACGTCTAATCGGCAGCATATCCAGCCGGGCATACGTTGTGTTGGATGACATCTCGGCGTCGGATGCCGCAGCACGGCTTCGGGCTGCTTTGTCGGATGTAACCCTAACCGCAACGGCGCGGGGCTACGCAAATGACTTGGCGGATAGGCTGGAAAACGGTGTGCGTATCGTTCTGCTGGGGCCACAGGGGGTCGGTAAGTCGGCGCTTTGTGATGCAATTCTTGGGGCCTCTACTGCCCGAACCGCAGCTGACCGGACCCGTCACTTTTACTTGGACGGCACCACTTCCGAGCTCGGCTCGACCGTCGGTTCTGTGCAGTCCTTTTCGCTGGGATATTGCCCCTTTGGGCAGGCACAGATTGTCGATGTATCAGTACCTGAGGCGGGGTTTGGTGACGACACGGCTGTCATAGCCGCACTCGAATTTGCCGATATCGTGCTATGGTGTACGCAGGAATTTGGCCCGCAAGAAGCGGCCCTTTGGGCAACGGCCAGCGACAGCTTGAAAGATCACAGCTTTCTGGTCCTGACCAAAGCTGACATTCTGGCGGGTCAGAAGCAGATAAATACCAGAATTGAGGCATTGCAATCCGTTGTGTGCGAAGAGTTTCACAGTCTTTTCCCCGTCACAACGCAACAGATACTGGCGCATCATACCGAGCAAGCAGAGGTGACCCGCGCGCAATTCGCGGCCAGCGGTCTGAAGGCGTTAGTTGACGCAGTCGCGGACATTGTGGCGGCCGGACAGCGCGCAGATCTTGATAGCGCGCTTTTGTTCTTGGAACGTCAGGGCCGGCCTCTGCACGGTGAAGAGACACGGCCAGAAAAGGCGCCACACCCTGTTGGTGTTGATGCGATACCTTTTCGCGCAGCGCGCGAGACCATTATGGCCCGCGCCTATGATCTGGCCGAGCTTGGGTTCGACGAAGCGGAAGGCGATATGTCCGATGTCTTGGGATTGTGCGGCACCATATCCGAAGAACTTGTAGATCTGATGCAAACCCAAGCAAATGATTATCCGCATTTGGCACCTTGGTGCACCGCATTCCAGGATGCATCCGATAAGGTGATGCTGATGACGCTTGAGAATGATACGCGGTCCGCGGCCGATGCGGTGACGATCCTGTTGCAGTTGCGCCGTGATCTTGAAACCATGCAAGTTCACTAAAAGTCTAACAACACTTAGCTTTTTGGCCAGCGTCCAGCCTCATTGCAGGCACATTTGCCGCCCAAACTCACAAGGTGTGATGAGTTTGTGGGGTGACGAAATGCGAGTTTACAACCAATCCGCTTCGAAAAGACCAGCGTCCAGCGCGCCTTTGGGAATGTACTGGAGGTCGGGATGAATGTGTTAAACAATACCGGCGACGCGGCTTTTCTTGAAGCAACCCAAGCAGATCTCTTGGCAGCGGGTTTTGACGGCTTGCGCGCCTTTGGACAATCTATCGATACGCTGCGTGACGGGCTGGAAACTCTGAAAAGTATCGGTGATGAAAATACAATCCGTCGGGCAGACCGGATGTTACGCCAGTTGGATCAGTTCGAGCCGTCTGTAACCATGATAGGTCAGATCAAATCCGGCAAGACTTCACTGCTGAACGCCATGACGGGTGCGCCTGATCTGCTTCCTGCAGATGTGAACCCTTGGACTTCTGTGGTGACATCGCTGCATTTGCATCCGAAGACTGAAGGCTTTTCGAACAGCGCGTCATTTCGGTTTTTCGAAGAAGACGAGTGGGACAAGCTGATTTCTGGCGGTGGGCGCATTGGTGAGCTTGCCAGTCGGGCAGGGGCCGACGATGAGCTTGAGAAGATCAAGCAACAAGTGGCTGAAATGCGGGAAAAATCCCGCGCCCGTTTGGGTCGGAAATTTGAAATGCTATTGGGGCAAAGACGCGACTACGGATATTTCGACAAGGACTTGATTGAACGCTTTGTGTGTTTAGGCGAAGAGCCTGACGAAGAAGGCGGCACGCCTTCAGACAATCAGGGCCGCTTTGCCGACATTACCAAGTCTGCGGACCTGCACATGCAACGTACCTCCTTGCCGATGCGCTTGTGTTTGCGCGACACACCAGGCGTGAACGACACCTTCATGATGCGCGAACAGATTACCATCCGGGCCATCCGTGATAGCCGGATTTGTGTTGTGGTTCTGTCGGCGCATCAGGCCCTTACATCTACAGATATGGCGCTAATTCGGCTGATTTCGCACGTGAAATCCCGGGACGTGGTCATTTTTGTAAATCGGATTGACGAACTTTCCGATCCTGCCACGCAGGTGCCTCAAATCCGGGCGAGCATCGCAAACACTTTGGAAAAGCACAAAGGCCCCAAGGACGCTGAAGTCATCTTTGGCAGCGCGCTTTGGGCATCTCATGCGCTAAGCCTACAGCTTGACCGTCTTCCTGAGGCGAGCGCCGACGCTTTGTCCAATTGGGCAGCGTCGCAGGGACCTGTTGACCGGGGTGCGCAGGACGAAACAACGGTGTGGAACCTGTCCGGCTTGCCCGAATTGCAAGCGGCGATTGGTCAACGCATCGTCAGTGGTATCGGTGCCGCGACGGTCCAGCGGATCGGTGCAAGTGCAAAAAACCTCGCGTCTGGATTGGCAGCGGCGGATAGAATTCTGGAGGCAGAGCTTTTTCAACGCACTGCGCAAGCGATGGACAGCCACGAGGCGCGGACCAGAATGCAGGCACTGTGTACGGATCATAAAAAGGCGCTCGAGGCAGAGTTTGACAGTATCGTCAGCGCATTCGGAGAACGTATGGAGCGTGTGCAGGATAGTTTTCTGGACCGTGCGACATCCTCTTTGGTACAGCATCTGGAACGGTTTGGAGAGCAGTCGCCCTGGACCTATGACCCTGCAGGGCTGCGTGTCTTGTTAAGTGCATCGCACAAGGTTCTGGGACGCAACAGTCAGACGGCGTTCGAAAAAGCGACGCAGGACGCGGCGATCAGTTTTGCAGATATCTATGCCAGTGCCTTCGGTATGGGGCCTCAGGATATTGCGATTGCGCGCCCGAATGCACCTCAGGTTCCGCCACCGGTTACCCTGGGGCGTACCATTGCACTGGATCTCGGGGGCGGTTGGTGGAAGCGCTGGTGGCTACAGCGGCGCGGTTATAAGGCTTATGCGGCAAGCTTCCATGAGTTGATAAAGTCGGAAACAAATCCGGTCATCGCCGAATTGCGCGACGATCTTGCGCAAAGCCTGCGCACAGAGGCGATTGCTACGTTTGATGCATTCCTGAGCGAACAAATGTCGGTCTTTGAGACATTGGACCGGATGCAGCGCGCAAGCCCGGAAGAGCTAGATGCCTTTTTGCAGGAAAATTCTCCGCAGGACCGGCGTCTTCTTTTGCAAAACACTTTAGAAACCTTGAGCTGCTATGCAGGGGCATGAATGACGAATCTGATAGCATCCGCCCCGCGTTCTGGTCCGAACCAGATGGGCCACGCCTGCCACGCATAGCGCTGATGGGCGAGTTCAGCGCGGGGAAAAGTACGCTTGCCAACCTGATGATCGGAATAAACCCTCTGCCTGTTCAGGTGGTGGCGACCCAACTTCCGCCTGTGCTGATCTCTTACGGTTCTGCACCTTCTGTAATCGTGGATCTGTCGGGCGCCGAAACGCCATGCAATCTTGCAGCCTTGCAAGAGATCGACCCGGAGAGCGTCGCCTTTATCCGGTTCTTTTGTGAAGAGGAAATACTGACCAGATGTGACCTTATCGATATGCCCGGCATTTCGGACCCTAATATGTGCAACAGCGTGTGGGAACGTGTTCTGCCTTATGCGGATGGGGTGATTTGGTGCACGCCCGCGACACAGGCGTGGCGACAAAGCGAGGCCGCTGTTTGGGATGGAGTTGATGATGCGATCCGACAAAACTCCATGTTGGTTATTACCCGCGCTGATATGTTATTGACGTGCAAGGATCGCGCGAAAGTACTGAAAAGGGTAAAGGCTGAAACGGGGGGCTTGTTCGCAGCGACGGTTATGATGTCTTTGACCAATGCCCGCGAGAGCGCGGAAGATGGCGCAATGTGGGCGCAAAGTGGCGCTGACGAATTTGTTGAAAAATTTCTCGAAATGGTTGATGCAATCGATGCGGTTATTCCCGCAACTGCGCCAGACACGCCGTCTTACAATGAAGCCGATGCCCAAGCGGCGTCACAGCCGCAAGTGGTGCCAACGCGCGAGAAGACCGCACAAGACCTACCTATTTCAGAGGCTGAAGTACCTGACCGTTCTTCTTACATGCCGAAATTCTCATGAACCGTTAACCGCTCGCACACCTAATCCCGGTATACATCGTTTCACCACCCAAAAGATCAGGTGACCCGATACCACTTCAACGGTGAATTGTGTGACGATACGCGAAGAACTGCTAGCATTTCGACAGCGGGTGGACGGCTGTCATGTTGTCGCCTTTGCAGATTTGTCAACGGGCATGGTTCTTGCGTCCAGCACCTCCGAAAAAGTGACACAGGAAAAACTGGATGCGCTATGTGCCGCGGGTTTCGATGCATTGGTTGGACCCAAAGCGATCTGTATTGTGCAGCACGTCGGCACAAGCGCAAATACAGGCCCGAAAGTGGCAGCGGTAGCCACTGATGCAGGAATTGAATGCTTTGTGCGTACATGTCATCCCGCGCAAGAGGCACTTTGTTTTAGGGTCTCTGAACAAGTAGATATTGCGGCACTCATCAAAGAGGCATCCCTTCTGCTCGAACATCTGGCGGGGGACGGCTAGAGATGGCCCATGACCGTGCAGATGATACCAGCAGGTTTATGAACGCGATCGCCGCGTTTTCTGCAGCGCCTGAGAAAACCACGATCTATGGCAGGCTGGTTGGCACGGAGGCGGGCTCCCTTGTTGATGCCATTGTGGCAGAAGTAAATGAAACTGTCTTGCGGCGGATTTTACACTTCACGACTCCCGAAGGAAGCGTTCTATCCCTCGATGTCTCGGAGCGACGGGTTTATCGGCTGCACGCTTTGCCGCGTAGTTTGGAGGCAAAGTACGCGCATTTATTGCAGCGTAACTTGACCGCTCAGGACGCAGCCCAATTTTTGGAAATCGCCGAGGAATTGTCTCAGACGAGCAGCATGCTTTATGCCAAAGCGAGCCTTCCGGAGGCAGGGGATGCAGCGGGCTTTGAAGCACTTTCGATGTGGCATGTGCTGGCGGCAAAAGAAAACGCCGTAAAGATGTCAAACTTGCCTGCCGAATTTGCCCATGCAATCCCCAAAGCCCGGGAATGCGCGCTCGCGCTTTGTGTTCGATCAGATGGAACAAGCTTGTTTAGGTCTGGCAATGCAGAACACTGCGACGCGCTGGAGCAGGCAAGCGATGCCTCTGTCGCGGGCACCGAAGCCAAGCCGCTTGTGCGTCTGTGGGACGGAGCAATTGTAGCCGATCACGCTTTCTTGCTGGCGACAATGGACGGAAGTTCAATGGCAATGCTTGTGCCGACATCACAAATATCAGAGCAATTCGCGCTTTGGCGTCGCGTAGTGCTCAAGGTCAATCAAGATTGAGTATCCAAGCGATATGCAATTGCGCGTCATCATTTAGGGTAAGAGGCGTCGGCATCGGAAAAATGCCGAGAGTTGCCATTCTTGTCACGGGCAGTCGCGACGCGCAGAAGTCACCAGCTTTTGTCGGGTGTGAACCACGGCCTGACCAAGTTGGTCTGCCGTTAGGTCTTGGGATTTTGACGACCGACGCGCTTCTTGAGGAGCGCTTATCCAATTCCAACTCTGCAATGATCCTTTTCAGATGGCCATTCTCCTTATGCAGTGCCTTCAGATTGGTCGCCCCTGATCGCCCCTTTCGGCCGATTGCTCTGCGATCACCTGCCGGGCAGTGCATGCCACCAAATCGTTTGCGCCATATGCAATAACTCGCGTCTCTGACGCCAGCGGTTCTGCCCCCAGTCAACACATCTCAAAAAGACGCCAGACTTTGTTCAATCGCGCACGAAAGCTGAAGTGTGTCCTCATCTGAATACCGTTTCCCACGCCGTCAATCTCGCCTCCAGAACCAGGTAAACGTTGGCGGAGTCTTAGGCCGCTGGGACATGCGGATAATTTAAAGGCCGCAGTGTTTGGCAGTGTCGGCGCGCGATGTTTCTTTGTAATTGTTTGCCTTCGTTGTAATGTAAGGCAACATTTTGCTGCCGAATTCTAAGTTTTGTGCTGCCGTCAGGCGCAAATTGCTCGACAGCCATATTATTGAACCGCACACTTGGCGGCTGAAAAAGGCGACTGATGGTAAGGGATACGCATTATCTTGCAGGGAGACGGCCACAAGTCTTGTCTGCTCAGACCATGCCCCGATTTCGAGTGGGAAATTTGGTTCAGCAGATAAGCGACAGGTATGGACTGCTTGCAAAGTGCCTCTGGTTTGTTAGGCCGGCCGCGAACTTTGGCCCAGGTCATCAAGGATTTGCAAATATTATGACGCCCCAAAAAGGAGCTTTTCGCTTGGCGTTCCGTTTGCACAGCGCTGGGTGAAACTGCCGATCTGGCGCAAAGCCTTTGAAGCAACACTTCTTTTTAGACTTAGGAACACTTTTGACATGGGAGACGCGCCAGCTATGCATTTAGTGCAACTCTGGCGTCAAAAAAACACCATTGAGTTTCGTGTCGTTTTGTGCTTGTTAGCGCTAACGAAATTCAGGGCTATTTTCTGCTGACAGATGTCGGCGGTTTCAGGAGGATCAAAATGTCCACTGCAGTAGGTATTAACGGATTTGGGCGAATTGGCCGTGGCGTTCTGAGGGCGCTGGTTGAAAACAATGTTACTGATATGGACATTGTCGCGATCAACGACCTGTCCAGCGCAGAAACTCTGGCGCATCTTTTACGCTACGACAGCGTACATGGCCGGTTTGGCGGTACAATTGAAGTACAAGGCGACACGCTTGTCGTGAACGGCAAGCCCATAAAGGTGACCGCACTGCGCGACCCTGCCGAATTGCCATGGGCTGGCGTCGATGTCGCGATGGAATGCACCGGATTCTTCACTGCGCGCGACAAAGCGGCGGCGCATCTTTCAAATGGCGCGTCCCGCGTATTAATCTCAGCCCCCGGTGCGGATGCCGATCGTACGGTGGTTTTTGGGGTAAATGACAAAGACCTGACCAAGGATGACGTAATCGTCTCGAATGCATCGTGCACAACGAACTGCCTTGCGCCGGTCGCTGCGGTGCTCGACGATACGGTCGGGATCAAGACGGGGTATATGACCACGATCCACGCTTATACCGGCGACCAGCCATCCCATGACGCGGCCCACCGTGACCCCTATCGGGGGCGTGCGGCGGCGGTATCAATGGTTCCGACTTCGACAGGGGCAGCCAAGGCGATTTCCCTTGTATTGCCGCGCCTTGAGGGACGGCTTGAAGGCTCGGCTATTCGGGTACCGACGCCGAACGTGTCGCTTGTGGATTTAAGTTTTGTGCCGGAACGACCTGCGACCGCCGAGGCGATTAACGCCGCGATGAAGGCGGCGGCAGAGGGGCCGATGAAAGGCGTTCTTGCATACGAAACAGACCCGACCGTTTCAATCGATTATAACCACGACCCGCATTCTTCTTGTTTTGCAGCGCCGCAGACCAAAGTGACCAAGGATGGCATGGTCCGCGTGGTAAGCTGGTATGATAACGAATGGGGTTTTGCCAATCGGATGATCGACACGGGTCGCGTGTTGGCAGCATTGGCAAAAAGCTGATCGAAAGCATAAGCTTTTGTATATTGTGGAGTAAGCCTCATGGCACTGAACGATACGATTGCACGGGTAACCGACCGCATCATCGAACGCAGCGCAGGACCCCGTAAAGACTACCTCGACCGGATGGCAGCAGCGCGGGTCAAGGGGCCTGCACGCGCGCACCTAAGCTGCAGCGGGCAGGCCCATGCCTACGCCGGGGCCGGTGAGGACCAGTCGAAACTGGCGCGCGAAAGTGCGGGCAATCTTGGGATTGTGACTACTTACAATGATATGCTGTCAGCACATCAGCCTTTTGAACGGTTTCCCGACCTCATCCGTGAAGCCGCGCGCGAAGCGGGCGGCACGGCACAAGTGGCCGGTGGTGTGCCTGCAATGTGTGACGGCGTAACCCAAGGCGAGCCGGGCATGGAGTTGAGCCTATTTTCGCGGGACGTGATCGCAATGGCAACAGCTGTCGCGATGAGCCATAACACTTTTGACGCGGCTGTATACCTCGGTGTGTGCGACAAGATCGTTCCGGGGCTGGTGATTGCCGCGCAAAGCTTTGGCCATGTACCCACGGTTTTCTTACCCGCAGGACCGATGACCTCTGGGTTGTCGAACGATGAAAAAAGCATGGTTCGACAGAAATTTGCAGCTGGCGAAGTCGGTCGTGAAGAATTGATGGCCGCTGAAATGAGCGCCTATCACGGGCCCGGAACCTGCACCTTCTACGGAACGGCAAACACAAACCAGATGCTGATGGAGTTTATGGGGCTGCACTTGCCCGGAACCAGCTTTGTAACGCCTAATACCGGACTGCGCGATGCGCTAACCAAAGCGGGTGCCAAGCGCGCGCTGGAGCTATCCGATCTGGGTAACCACTACACACCAGTCTGCGATATCCTGACCGAAAAGGCGTTCGTCAATGGAATTGTTGGCCTGAATGCCAGCGGTGGTTCTACAAATCTGTTGATCCATCTTGTGGCTATGGCACGCGCGGGCGGCATTATTCTGGATTGGCAAGATTTCTCAGATATCTCGGATGTAACGCCACTTTTGGCACGAATTTACCCCAATGGCTTGGCCGATGTTAATCATTTTCATGCTGCTGGTGGTCTCGGCTATATGATCCGAGAATTGCTCGGCGCTGGTATGCTGCATGATGACACGCAAACCGTCGCCGGTGGTGGGCTTGCTCTTTATTCCAGAGAGCCCAAACTGAAAGACGGCGAAGTCGTTTGGGAAGAAGGTACCACCAAAAGCCTGAACGAAAAAATTGTACGACCCTCGGCTGATCCGTTTCAGGCAACTGGTGGGCTTAAGCGGTTGAGCGGTACGCTTGGCAATGCGGTGATGAAGGTTTCCGCCGTCAAGTCCGAGCACCAGATCGTAGAAGCACCGGTGCGTGTTTTCCACGATCAAGAGACGGTCAAAGCGGCTTGTCGTGCGGGCGAAATTACCCAAGATACGATTATTGTGGTTCGGTTTCAGGGGCCTAAGGCCAACGGTATGCCAGAGTTGCACAGCCTGACGCCCGCGCTCAAAAACCTGCAGGCGCGTGGTATCAACGTGGCCTTGGTCACGGATGGGCGTATGTCAGGTGCATCCGGATCAGTGCCTGCAGCAATCCATGTGAGCCCTGAAGCACTTGATGGGGGCGCGATTTCTAAGCTGCAGGATGGTGACGTTGTACGTGTCGACGCCGTCGCAGGTGTACTCGAGATATTGACAGAAGGTGTTCTTGAGCGCGCTGCTGCCACGGCTGATATGTCGGGCAATGAATTCGGTCTTGGGCGCGAGCTTTTCGCGGGCTTCCGGCGCGCGGTCGGGACGGCAGACACGGGCGCATGCTCGTTGTTTTGATAAAGGAACGTTAGATGACCCCTCAAGAGGCAAGCGCAAGAGCGCGCGAGATATGCAGTATGGCACCAATTGTGCCTGTGTTGGTGGTTGATGATGTGCGCACGGCGCGACCCTTGGCTGAGGCATTGGTCGCTGGCGGGTTGCCGGCACTCGAAGTCACTTTGCGCACGCCGGCAGCACTTGATGTTATTGCTGAGATGGCGCAGGTGCCAGGTGGTGTTGTGGGCGCAGGTACTTTGGTTACGCCCGACGACGTACGCGCGGCCAAAGCTGCGGGTGCCACCTTTGGTGTGTCACCAGGGGCGACAGACAAATTGATTGATGCCTGCGAAGCGGAAGGGCTGCCGTTACTGGCGGGCGCCGCCACGGCAACCGAAGCGATGCGGCTGCTGGCGCGCGGCTATGACATGCTCAAGTTTTTTCCGGCCGAGGCGTCGGGTGGCGCTCCTGCTTTAAAGGCCATCGGTGCGCCTTTACCGCAGATTTCCTTTTGCCCGACCGGTGGTGTCAGCCCTCAGAATGCCGCTTCGTATTTATCACTGGACAACGTGATTTGTGCAGGTGGCAGCTGGGTCGCTCCGAAAGATATGGTCACGTCTGGGGATTGGGCTGGCATCGAAGCGCTCGCACGAGACGCAAGTAAACTGGGCAAATAGCCCCTTACATCTGGATGCCCGTAAGGAGGGGTACGATGATCCTATGCTGTGGCGAAGCTTTGATCGACATGATTCCGTCCCCAACCGGCTCGGGGCAGGATGGATTTGTGCCGCATTCAGGTGGTGCTATTTTCAACACTGCGATTGCTTTGGGGCGGTTGGGGGTCTCCACGGGGTTTGTGACGGGCTTGTCGACCGATCTTTTCGGGGCCCAACTGGCGGCTGATCTTGAAAAAAGCCACGTTGACACACGAATTGCGATCCGGTCCGACCTGCCTACCACACTGGCGTTTGTGCGGCTGAAATCAAGGGCACGCGACGTATACCTTTTACGATGAAAATACGGCCGGTCGCAGTCTGAGCCCTGATTGCCTGCCTGATTTGCCCCAGAATGCTGCCGCACTTTATTTTGGTGGTATCAGTCTCATTTCTGAACCCTGCGCGGATTTCTATGCTGCATTGGCAGAGCGTGAGGCTGCGCACCGGATCATAGCGCTTGATCCCAATATCCGCCCCGGTTTTATCAAGGACGAAGCGCGATACCGCGCGCGCCTTGGGCGTATGATAGCAGTGGCTGATATCCTCAAGGTATCGGATGAAGATATGAACTGGATCCTGCCGGGGGCAGAAACGCTCGAGCAGAAGGCGCAAGCCTTGTTGCAGAAAGGCCCAAAGGTTCTGATTTTGACCAAGGGCAGCGAGGGCGCTTTGGCATTTGTGCCGGGCCGCGATCCGGTTTCCGTTTCGGCGCGCAAGGCCGTTGTCGCCGATACAGTAGGCGCTGGTGACACATTCAACGCGGGCGTTCTGGAAAGCCTGCATCGTGCTGATCTGCTGCGCAAAGCCCGCATTGGAAACATCAGTGATGCAGACCTTACAGCAGCCCTTAGCCGCGGTGCGGAAATTGCCGCCGTGACCGTTTCAAGGGCCGGTGCCAATCCCCCGTGGCTGCAAGAACTGGAAAACCAAGAGACGTCCTGACCTTATCATAAAGAGATGCTAGGGTCCGAATCCACCGGCGTAGTCATCAGCCGTTCACACAAAGAGTAAAATAAAACCCATGCCTGCCACAGAATTGTCCCCCGTCTCGGTTGAGGAATTTCGCGAAACGCTTTTGCGACACCTCAAGCTTTCTTTGGGTAAAGACCCTGAACATGCGTCACGTTTCGACTGGCGGATGGCTTTGTCCTTCGCACTGCGCGATCATGTTGTGGACCCGTGGTTCGAAAGCACCCGCAAGACGTACGAGACGCGCGGGAAGCGCGTGTATTACTTGTCGATGGAGTTTCTGATCGGCCGTCTGATCGAAGATGTGGCCGTGAATTTGCGTCTGGACGACATCGCAGAGCAGGCCATGGCATCCGTCGGGCAGGATTACGCTCTGGTGGTCGCAGATGAGCCTGACGCCGCCTTGGGCAATGGCGGTTTGGGGCGGCTAGCTGCGTGTTTCATGGATTCGCTGTCGACGTTGGGTATTCCTGCGTATGGCTACGGTATCCGCTATGAACACGGCCTGTTTGAGCAGCATTTTAAAGATGGTGCACAGGTAGAGACTGCTGAAACTTGGCTTGCGCAGCGTCATGTCTGGGAATTTGAACGGCCGGAAGTGTCGTACCGGATTGGGTTTGGTGGTGACGTCAGCCAGCACGAAGGTAAATCCGTTTGGACACCATCCGAGACGGTGGTGGCATCAGCTTACGACACACCGGTGATTGGTTGGCTAGGAAGGTGGGCCAACACATTGCGACTGTGGGCCGCAAAGCCCACAACAATATTCGATCTCGACAGCTTTAACCGGGGCGATTTCATCGCGGCGAGCGCGCCAGAGGCATTGGCGCGCACCATAAGCCGCGTGCTTTATCCCGACGACACAACCGACATTGGAAAAGAATTGCGCCTCAAGCAGGAGTACTTCTTTACGGCGGCGTCACTGCAGGACTTGCTGCGCCGCTTCCTAAGCGAAGGGGGTGATCTGGCCGAATTGTCCGACCATGTAGCGATCCAGCTGAATGACACTCACCCGGCAGTTGCAGGGCCCGAACTTGTGCGTTTGCTTGTTGACGAGCATGGTGTCGAAGAGGCGCAGGCGATCGCGACGGCGCGTGCATGTCTTGCCTACACGAACCACACACTGTTGCCCGAAGCACTGGAACGTTGGCCTGAAGACCTTTTTGCCCGCGTCCTGCCGCGTCACCACCAGTTGGTTCAAGTGATCGAAGCCGACCATTTTGCCAAAGCCGGCAAGACAGTGCGCATCATCGAGCATGGTGAGGTCAAGATGGGCGAGCTTGCCTTTGTAATGGCGCACCGCGTGAATGGCGTGTCGGCGTTGCATTCTGACCTGGTCAAGCAAACGGTCTTTGCAGATCTCAACGCGGCCTATCCCAACCGCATTGTGAACCAGACCAATGGTATCACGCCGCGCCGGTGGCTTTACACCTGCAACCGTCCCTTGCGGACGCTTATCAATGACACAATTGGAACGAACTGGCCCGACAATCTCGACCAGCTTTCAGGTCTGACAGCGCATGTCGAGGACAGCGCATTTTTAGAGAAGTTTCAGGCGGCCAAAGATGCCAACAAAGCGCATCTGGCAAACTGGCTGAAAGCGCAACATGGTGTCTCGGTCGACCCTGCCGCAATGTTCGATGTGCAGATCAAGCGTATTCACGAGTATAAACGCCAGTTGATGAACCTGCTCGAGACGATCGCTTTGTGGAACGATATGCGCGAAAATCCCCAAGCGGATTGGGCGCCACGGGTTAAAATTTTCGGTGGCAAAGCTGCACCGGGATATGTGGTTGCCAAAGAAATCATTCACCTCATCAACGACACGGCAAAGGTCATTAACGCGGATCCCGCGACCCGCAACATGTTGCAAATCGTTTATCCAGAAAACTACAACGTCTCAATGGCCGAAATCCTGATACCGGCTGCCGATCTGTCCGAACAAATCTCTACAGCGGGCAAAGAAGCGTCAGGAACAGGCAATATGAAGTTTGCACTGAACGGTGCGCCGACAATCGGCACGTTGGATGGCGCAAATGTCGAAATCCGCGACTGTGTTGGTGCCGAGAACTTCTTTCTCTTTGGTCTCACGGCAAGTGAAGTAATCGCCCGCAGGCAAGAACCCGATTATGCGCGGCATGCGGTAGAGGCAAGCCCACGATTAAAACGCGTGCTGGAACAAATCCGGTCGGGGCTGTTCTCTGCATCTGATACCAATCGCTACCATGGTCTGGTGGACGGGTTGATCGGACATGATTACTTTTTGGTCACCTGTGATTTCGACAGCTACTTCGAGACGCAACGCCATGTTGATCGCGCGTTTACTGACCGTGCTGGCTGGACGCGCATGGCCGCTTTGAACACAGCACGCGTGGGATGGTTCTCTTCGGATCGTACAATAAACGGATACGCCAGCGATATCTGGAACGCAAAAAGCCTTTTGGACGCGCATAAATCCAATCGCGACGTTGCCTGAAAAGGAGAAAGCAATGCCGGTCCTCATGCAAGACGTTCATGCTCTGATAGAGGGGCGACATTGCGATCCTTTCTCTGTGCTCGGCTTGCACGAAGAAGGCGGCGCTCTGAGCGTGCGGGCGTTTGTACCCGGTGCGGATCATATAGAGGCTATTGATCCCAAGACCGGTCGCGTGATCGTTAAGCTGTCAGAAGTTGAGGCCGGACGCGGCGTTTTCGAAGCGCGTGTGCCACGCAGGCGCAAGCGTTTTGCCTATCATCTGCGCGTCAGCCAAGACGGCCATGAATGGACGGCAGATGACGCCTACCGTTTTGGCCCTGTCATGGGAGAACTCGACGAATACCTTCTCGGTGAAGGCGCGCATCGCCAACTATGGAAAGCTCTCGGGGCGCATGTCATCACGCACGAAGGCGTGCGGGGCGTGCATTTCGCTGTTTGGGCACCAAATGCGCAGCGTGTATCCGTTGTGGGCGACTTCAACGTATGGGACGGCCGTCGCAGCCCGATGCGGCGGCGTGGCGCGACAGGAGTATGGGAGCTGTTTCTGCCGGGACTTGGCGACGGCGACACCTATAAATACGAAATCATTGGGTACGATGGCGCTGTGTTGCCACAAAAAGCAGATCCAGTGGGCTTTGGTTCAGAACATCCGCCGCGTACGGGGTCAGTCGTTCGCGATTTGACCCAGTATGCTTGGGCGGATCAGCCATGGATGCAAATCCGCGCCGCAGCCCAGCGGATTGATGCACCAATCTCGATCTACGAAGTGCATTTGGGATCTTGGCAACGTGTCTTGGATCAGGGCAACAGGCCCAAATCCTACGCGGAACTGGCCCGTGATCTGGTCGCCTACGTCAAAGACTTGGGTTTCACGCATATAGAATTCATGCCGGTATCAGAGTTCCCGTTCGACGGATCTTGGGGGTATCAGCCGGTGGGGCTTTTCGCACCGACAATCCGCCACGGCACGGCCGATGAATTCCGCGCTTTGGTCGATGCCTGTCATGCGGCAGAACTGGGCGTTCTGATGGATTGGGTGCCGGGGCATTTTCCGGAAGACGCGCACGGCTTGGGCCGGTTCGACGGGACAGCGCTCTATGAACATGCCGACCGAAAGGAAGGTTTTCACCCGGACTGGAACACATTGGTTTATAACTACGGCCGTGCTGAGGTTGCCAACTACCTGACAGCTAACGCGCTGTACTGGCTGCAAGAGCATCACATCGATGGCTTGCGGGTCGATGCGGTGGCGTCAATGCTTTACCGCGATTATTCCCGAAAAGATGGCGAGTGGATCCCCAACAAAGACGGTGGCCGCGAGAACTACGAAGCCATTGTTTTTCTGCAGCAGATGAACATTCAGACCTATGGCGATGTGCCCGGTATCATGACCGTCGCCGAAGAGTCTACCGCCTTTCCTGGCGTCAGCGCGCCGGTGGACGCAGGGGGGCTGGGGTTTGGCTTCAAGTGGAACATGGGGTGGATGAATGACACGCTTGCTTACATGGCCGAAGACCCGGTGCACCGAAAATACCACCACAGCAAGATGACCTTTGGGCTGCACTATGCGTTCTCGGAAAACTTCATTCTCCCGCTTAGTCACGATGAAGTGGTCCACGGAAAAGGGTCGCTGTTGAATAAAATGCCGGGTCATGGCGCAGATAAATTCGCTAATTTGCGCGCGTACTACGGCTTTATGTGGGGGCATCCGGGCAAAAAGCTTCTCTTTATGGGCTGCGAGTTTGCACAAAGTGCCGAATGGAACCATGACGCACAATTAGATTGGCATTTGCTTGACCTTCCTGAACATCGGGGCATGCAGTCTTTGGTGCGTGATTTGAACACTGTTTATCGGACGACGCCCGCTTTGTACGAAAAAGACGCAAAGCCAGAAGGTTTTGAATGGGTTGAAGAAAACAGCGCGGATGTGTCTGTCTTTGCGTGGTTACGCAAAGGATCGGAGGGGACGGCTCCGGTTTTGGTGGTGTCGAATTTTACGCCGGTTGCCCGTGAAGGGCACCGCATCGGTGTCCCGCAAGCCGGTCGCTGGATCGAGCGGGTAAACACCAACGCCGCGCAGTATGGCGGAGACGGTCGCGGGAACTTGGGCGCAGTGGACAGCGACCCGGTTGCGGCGCAAGGTCGTGCGCAGTCGCTGGCCTTGTTTTTACCGCCGTTGACGACGCTATTCTTTGAATTGGACGACAAGACATAAGCCGGATCAGACGGCAAGAAATATCAGGGGAGGAAAACACATGAACAGGGAATCGCAACGGCTTGCCGCGCAGACCATGGCCTTTGTTCTCGCAGGAGGGCGCGGGAGCAGGCTTTATGAGCTAACAGATCGACGCGCCAAACCCGCGATGTATTTCGGTGGAAAAAGCAGGATTATCGACTTTCCTTTATCCAATGCCGTTAACTCAGGCATTCGCCGGATTGGTGTCGCCACGCAATACAAGGCGCATTCCCTCATAAGGCACCTGCAACGCGGGTGGAGCTTTTTCCGTGCCGAACGTAACGAAAGTCTGGATATCCTGCCTGCCTCGCAACAGCTGAACAACGAGAACTGGTACAAAGGGACCGCTGATGCTGTCGCGCAAAACCGCGATATCATTGAAGGCTACGCGCCAAAATACATCATCATTCTGGCGGGCGATCATATCTACAAGCAAGACTATTCGCTGATGATAAAACACCACGTGGAAAGCGGTGCAGATGTGACGGTTGGCTGTATTGAGGTTCCCCGCATAGAAGCCAGGGGCTTTGGCGTGATGAAAGTGGATACCGAAGACCGCATTCTGGAATTTGTTGAAAAGCCTGCCGACCCGCCTGCGATGCCCAACGATCCTGACCGCGCTTTGGCGAGCATGGGCATTTATGTCTTTGAGACTGAGTACCTGTTCAGAATAATGGCGGAATGCGAAGCGCAGGAGGGTTATAATTTTGATTTTGGGGGCGATGTGATCCCCAAGATCGTACGCGAAGGCCGTGCGGTAGCACATCCCTTCAGTCGGTCATGCGTGCGCACCGAAAATGAACGTCATGCCTATTGGCGTGATGTGGGGACGGTTGATGCTTTCTGGCAGGCGAATATCGATCTCACGGATTTCGAGCCCGAGCTGGACCTATATGATACAGAGTGGCCGATCTGGACTTATTCAGAGCTGACCGCACCTGCCAAGTTTATTCACAACGAAGAGGGCCGGCGGGGGTCTGCGGTGTCTTCAATGGTGTCGGGTGGATGTATCATTTCAGGGTCAACTCTAGAGCGTTGCTTGTTGTTCACCGGTGTGCGCACGCATTCGTTTTCGCAACTGAAGGGCGTGGTGGCGATGCCTTACGCCGAGATCAAGCGCAATGCGCGTCTGACAAATGTGGTGGTGGACCGTGGCGTCATCGTCCCGCAAGGTTTGGTCGTCGGCGAGGACGCAGAATTAGACGCGCAACGCTTCCGGCGCACGGATAATGGCGTTTGCCTGATTACGCAGCCGATGATCGACAAGCTGGATATCTGACGTGAAAGTACTGTTTGTTGCATCCGAATGCGCGCCTTTCATCAAAACTGGTGGGCTGGCGGATGTGATCGGTGCGGTTCCCAAGGCTTTGGCGGCACAGGGTGTGGCTGCTCGGGTTTTGATGCCCCTGTATCCAGCGTTGCGAAAAATAGCCAAATCTGGCGAAGTTGTCTGGAAGGCAAAGAAGCTGCATGGCGGATCTGCGCGTGTGATCGCGGTCCATGCGGGCGGTATTGACCTACTTTTGCTGGATGCCCCGCATTTGTTTGAGCGCGATGGCGGTATTTACATTGATGCAGCGGGCCAGGACTGGGAAGATAACGCACTGCGCTTTGGTGCTTTGTCGCAAGTGGGTGCGGAAATAGCGCAAGGTGCTATTGGTGCTTGGGTGCCTGATATAGTGCATATCCATGACTGGCAGGCAGGGCTCGTGCCTGCGTACCTGCGCCAAAGCGGGAAGCCTGCGCCGCCTTGCGTGCTGACGATCCACAATATTGCTTTTCAGGGAAACTTTGCACCGGAGCTGATGAAAACGCTTGGACTTAAACCGGCACTCTATACGCAGGACGGTGTTGAATTCTGGGGGCATCTTGGTTTTTTGAAAGCAGCGATTGCCTATTCGGACAAAGTCACAACAGTTAGCCCGACCTATGCCCGAGAGATCATGGAACCGGCGTTCGGGATGGGATTTGAAGGGTTGCTCACGGCGCGCGCGGCTGATGTTTCCGGTATTCTTAACGGGATTGACCTAGAGGTATGGAATCCGGAAACCGACATGGACCTTGAGGCTACATATTCATCCAAGAGGCTGAAGCCGAAAGAAAAAAACCGGACGGTTGTGTTGAAGCGGTTTGGGTTGACAGCGCCGGATGACGCGCCGCTTTTTTGTGTTGTGACCCGTTTAACCACGCAGAAAGGGGTGGATTTGCTGCTAGAGGCGTTGCCCACACTTGTAAATCGTGGTGCAAGGCTGGCCGTTCTTGGCAGTGGCGACCGTGAAATCGAGGCAGCTTATATCGCGGCGGCGGAACACTACAAAGGTCAAGTCGGGGTTATCATCGGCTACGACGAGCCTTTGTCGCACCTGATGCAAGGCGGCAGTGACGCCATCTTAATCCCTTCCCGTTTTGAGCCTTGCGGCCTCACGCAGCTTTACGGGCTGCGGTATGGAACCATCCCGGTGGTTGCACGGACGGGTGGGCTGGCTGATACAGTGATTGACGCAAATGAGGCCGCGATCATCGCGGGATGCTCAACCGGTATACAGTTTGCGCCGGTCACGGCTGCCGCGTTGGCCCATGCCATCAACCGGACTTGTGATCTGTTCAAGGACCGAAAGACGTGGGCGGGTATGATGCGGCGCGCGATGCGGCACCCTGTCGGTTGGGAAATGTCGGCGCGGACTTACCACGATATCTATGCAGCGCTTGGAGAAGTATAGAGAACGATGCTGTATCACCTTTCCGCGGGTCACCCTTTTCGCATGGGGGCGCAGGCTGACGAAGATGGCGTGAATTTCGCGGTTTTCTCAGCCCACGCAACTCAGATTGATCTGTGTCTGTTTGACGAAAGCGGAACGCATGAAACTGCACGTATCCCATTGCCGGAGCGGTCAGGCGATATCTGGCACGGGCGGCTTGACGGCATAAAGGCCGGAGCTGTCTACGGATACCGCGCCCATGGTGCGTATTCCCCCCCAGAAGGGCACCGGTTTAACCCCAACAAACTGCTGATTGACCCCTATACAAATGCGTTTCAAGGCGTGTTCACGAACCATCCGGCAACACTGGGCTATATTGAAAAAGACGCGGCCGCAGACCTGTCATTTGATCCCAGAAACTCGGCACCCTATGTGGCAAAGTCAGTCGTGTCGGACCCTTCTCATTTTTCGCGTGGAGAGCAACGGCTGAACCATGACTGGTCTGACATGCTGATTTACGAGGCGCACGTCAAAGGTTTAACCCAACAAAACGGCGCGGTTCCTGAGAATGTGCGGGGCACATATGAGGGACTGGCGTCTGACGCTATGCTGGATCATTTGTGTAAAATGGGTGTAACGGCGATTGAACTGTTGCCCGTGCATGCCTTTCTAAATGATGATTTTCTACTTAAGAAAAAGCTCGTAAACTACTGGGGTTACAGCACGATTGGCTTTTTCGCACCCGAGCCCCGCTACTTTGGCCCGGCGGGCATTGCAGGCTTTCGCGACATGGTGCGCCGCTTTCACAGCGCTGGCATCGAGGTGCTGTTGGACGTTGTCTATAATCACACGGCCGAAGGCGATCAGCGTGGCCCAACGCTAAGTTTTCGGGGGTTGGACAATGCGTCCTACTATAGTCTGTTGGAAGACGACCCGAGGTTTTACGTCAATGACACTGGTACAGGGAATACATTAAACGTCGCCCACCCCAATGTGTTGCGTCTGGTGACAGACAGCCTACGGTTCTGGGTCGAGTGTATGGGGGTCGATGGTTTTCGGTTCGATCTGGCGACGACCCTAGGCCGTGAAGCGCACGGTTTTGACCCACATGGCGGATTCTTCGACGCATTGCGCCAAGATCCGGTACTGTCCGGTGTTAAGATGATTGCAGAGCCGTGGGACCTCGGCCCCGGCGGATATCAATTGGGTGGATTTCCAGCAGAGTTTGCTGAATGGAACGATGCCTACCGCGATACGGTGCGACAGTTCTGGAAGGGCGGCCTTCACAGTGCAAAGGACCTTGGCACAAGGCTATTGGGGTCGGCTGCCGAATTCGACCATTCGGGGCGGCGCAGTTCCTCTTCGGTAAACTTTTTAGCGGCCCATGATGGCTTTACCCTGTCGGACATTACGCGTTACGCACGGCGACACAACGAGGCGAACCGCGAGCAAAACCGAGATGGCCACGCAGATAACCATTCTGACAACTGTGGTGTGGAAGGGGCAACACAGAATGCTCGTATCCTTGCGCAACGTGCACGACGCCAACGGAACATGCTCGCGACGCTGTTTTTGTCTCAAGGCACGCCGATGCTATTGGCGGGTGACGAGATGGGCAACTCTCAGTCCGGCAACAACAATGCCTATTGCCAGGACAATCCAACTGCATGGGTGGATTGGGGCGCAGATACTGACGGCAAGAAAGACTTCGTAGCGCATTTGTCGGCTTTCCGGCGCGCGCATCCTGCTTTGCGCCAAACGCGATTTCTGCATGGTGCTGCACGCGCGTCTGATGATTTGCCGGATGTGTCATGGCATAGCCCGTCGGGAGAAGGGATTGATTGGTCTGATCCTGAGCTTGGCACATTGTGCGTTCTTTTGCGTGGGTCCGCTGAAGCGCGGATCAAACCTGCACAAAACGATGCGGTTTTTGTGATAATTCATCGACCGGAAGCGGCTCTGGATGTCGTGATACCGACCCCGCGCCCGGGTTGGAAATGGATGCTTGGCCTTGATACCGCGCAACCTGTTCAAGTCCCCAGACTTGTCGAAAGTGATCGCGTACAATTGGATGGTGCACAGGTGGTCGCCCTGTTCGAAGTAGAGGTGCCGCATGGCAGCTGATGCGACACTCGCCGACCTTGCCGAAACGGTTGGAATATTTCCACGTTTCAAAGACATGCAGGGGGTGATCCGCACTGCGTCGGTTGATACCACGCGTGCGTTGTTGCGCGCACAGGGCTTTGAAGTTGAGACCGCCAATGACGTGAAGCTGTCGCTGGAGGCGCTCAAGGCGGAAGCGGCACGGGCGATCGTCGCGCAAGATGTAGTTGTTGAAGCTGGCAAGCCTGTCTCCCTGTCGGTTAAGGGACAGGTCAACTGGCATATCGCGCAAGATCAAACCGCAACTGTACTGGCCGACGGGCATGCCGATGGCGTGATCGCATTGCCCCCTTTGCCTATCGGCATCCATCAATTCACACTGAAAACTAAGCAGACGCAGCAGACTGCAAACCTGCTGGTAGCGCCATCACGCGCGCCATCTGTGAAGAACGCCACCGGACAGAGCAAGCTGTGGGGGTGTATGACCGCGCTTTATGGGCTGGGTGCCGAAGGACCGAAATCACTGGGTGATTTTGCGGACTTGGGGCATTTGGCAAGGGCATTGGGGGCGCAGGGTGCAGGATTTGTTGGTATTAATCCCGTACACGCGTTGGGTTATGCAGCCAACAATACAATCAGCCCGTATTCGCCGACGCATCGCGGGTTTCTCAACAGCGATCATATCGCGTTGGGCCAGTCGCAGATACCGGGCGCAACCGGGCTGATTGACTATGCAGCGCACCGCAGCGCACATCACTCGGCCCTTGAAGCAGCATTTGCCGCCTTTGAGCAAGGTGCGACGGATGCAGAGCGACAGGCATTTACGACTTTTTGTGCGGATGAGGGCGCAAGGCTGGGTGACTTTGCTTTGTTTGAGGCACTAAGCGAATCGCACGGACAAGACTGTCGTCAGTGGCCGCATACCGCACGCAAGGCGCAAGCAGCTCAAGCGCCGGCTGAACGCGTTCGGTTTCACAAGTGGCTTCAGTGGCGCGCGCACACTGGCCTTTCCGATGCGCAACGTCAGGCGCAAGACTCTGGGATGGCCTTGGGCCTTTATCTGGATCTGGCCGTAGGGGCCCGTGCAGGTGGTGCGGAAAGCTGGGGCAGCAATGCTGCGACAGCGCAGGGTGTAACGCTTGGCGCGCCGCCGGATCATCTTAGCCCTGCCGGGCAAGACTGGCAGTTGGCGGCCCTCGCACCGCGCAAACTACAGCAGACTGGTTATGCCGCACTGCGTCAGGTTTTGCGCGCATCAATGCGCCACTGCGGGCTTTTACGGGTTGATCACGCGCTGGGGTTAAATCGCAGCTATTGGATACCAGAAGACGGCAGCCCCGGTGGTTATATCCGCCAGAACTTCGAATCGCTTATCGCCGTCATAGCGATCGAAGCGGCACGGCACGGTACGGTCGTTGTTGGCGAAGACCTCGGCCTTGTTCCCGAAGGGTTTAGGGACACAATGGCGTCATGTGGTTTCTATGGGTACAGCGTTCTTCAATACGAGAAGGATGCTGAGGGAGCGTTCCTGCCCGCTGACAAATTGCGTGTACAATCGCTGGCCTGTTTTGCCACGCACGATACGCCCACTCTTGCCGGTTTTTGGGAAGGCAGCGATATCGCATGGTGGGAAAAGCTGGGGTGGATCACGTCCGAAGACGCGGCGCGGTCGATGAACAGTCGCATATCAGAAAAGCGAGACCTGATCGGCGTGCCTGCACCAACGCCGGTGCCCAGCACCGCAACGCAAGGTGTCCGAGACGAAATACATTCGACACTCGCAGGATCACCTGCTGCGCTGGTAGCTGTGCAGCTTGATGATATATTGCTTGTGAAAGAGGCCCAGAATTTGCCGGGAACGGTTGACGAGCACCCCAACTGGCGACGGCGCACACCGTTGCCAATCACGGATATCGCAAAACATCCGGACCTCAAGAAAACTGCCGCGATCATGGCAGGCGCTGGCCGCGCCTCACAGATGCGAAAGGAAAGAAAATGACGAATCTCACAGTGTCCAAAGGCCCGTTTGAGGGGCAAAAGCCCGGAACATCTGGCCTGCGCAAGAAAACCCGCGTCTTTATGGAGCCGGGGTATCTGGAGTGTTTCGTTCAATCCACGTTCAATGCGATTGGCGGGGCGTCTGGCAAAACGTTTGTGGTCGGCGGGGACGGCCGGTTTTTTAACGCCGACGCCATTCAGACGATACTTAAGATGGCGGCCGCTGGCGGCGCTGCGCGCGCAATTGTCGGGCAGGGCGGGATTTTGTCCACGCCTGCGGTATCCCACTTAATCCGTAAAAATCAGACGGATGGTGGGCTTGTTTTGTCAGCCAGCCACAATCCTGGCGGTATCGACGCTGATTTTGGGATTAAATACAACATCTCGAACGGCGGACCCGCACCCGAGACCGTGACTGCAAAGATTTTTGAACAAACGCAAACTGTGGACCGCTATGATATCAGCGATGCTCCGGATATCGATCTGAAAGCCGTTGGGCGGACACAGATGGACGGGATGATCGTCGACATCGTAGACCCGGTTGCGGATTACGCGGAGCTGATGGAAGGCCTGTTTGATTTCAATGGGATAAAAGCGCTTTTCGCGGGCGGGTTCACCATGTGTTTTGATGCGATGCACGCGGTCACCGGCCCCTATGCCAAGGCAATTCTGGAAGACCGGTTAGGGGCTGCTGAAGGATCGGTTATCAACGCGGTCCCAAGCGAAGATTTTGGCGGCGGTCACCCTGATCCAAACCCCGTTTGGGCCAAAACGCTGATGCGCCGCATGATGTCTACCGATGCGCCCGACTTTGGTGCGGCCTCGGATGGCGATGGGGACCGCAACATGATTGTTGGGCGCGGTACCTATGTGACACCATCCGACAGCCTTGCCGTTCTGGCCGCCAATGCGCATGTAGCACCGGCTTACGCCAAAGGTCTGGCGGGGCTCGCGCGCTCGATGCCGACGAGCATGGCAGCCGACAGGGTTGCAGACAAGCTGGGGATCGAGTGTTTTGAAACGCCGACCGGCTGGAAATTTTTTGGCAACCTGTTGGACGCGGGGCGTGTCACCTTGTGCGGAGAGGAAAGTGCCGGCACCGGGTCAGAGCATGTACGCGAAAAGGACGGGCTGTGGGCAGTTTTGCTGTGGCTGAACATTCTGGCCGAGCGCAAGCAATCCGTGGCCGAGATCATGCGCGATCACTGGGCGGAATTCGGGCGGAACTACTATTCACGCCACGACTACGAGGCTATCCCGACGGCGCAAGCGGATGCCTTGATGGAAGGGGTGCAATCGCAGTTGGCTACGTTGGCTGGTACGACGTGGTCAGGCCTGACGGTATCTGAATGCTGACAGTTTTTCCTATCAAGACCCCGTCGACGGATCGGTAAGCGACAACCAGGGCCTACGGATCATTTTTGATGGCGGCGGGCGCGCCGTCTTGCGGTTGTCGGGGACGGGCACAGAAGGGGCCACGCTGCGGGTTTATCTCGAGCAATACGTGGACGAGACAGGCAATCATACACTCACGGCACAGGCCGCGTTGGACAGCGTCGTCACTGCAGTTCAAGACATCACGTCAATGCAGCACCACTTGGGGCGCGTCGACCCGGATGTCAAAACCTGAGGTCTATCGCGCGACCCACTGAACGCTCGCAGGGGCAAGTTTCACGCCCTCGCAGGTTTGCTGCTTGGTGGAATAATTAAAGTAAAAGCGGTGGCTTTGCGTGTCCCTGATGCGCAGCCCTTCGGGCATCGGTGTTATGTCAAGATCAGCTTCGTTGGCTGCTGACAGGATGATCCTGTCCCATAGGGCCACATCTGGATAGCCGCCCAGATAGGTCGTCTGCCCGGACCGCATGGCGAGAGGGCTGCCATCTGTGTAAGTCATGACTACGTCCGCAGCCCCTTCAAGGGTTTCGGCCCAATGAACCACTGTACCGCCACCTGCGACCGGGCGCGCGACGTGCGGTGGCAGACTTTCAACGCGGGCAACTGTGCAGTCGAAGCCGTCTAAGCCGGGGCCCATGGGGTGGGGTATCGTCAGTTCGGACGTGACTGCGTTGGTACGAGGTCCGATGATTGCCCGAGTTTGCCGCAGCGCCGATCCCAGCGCTTTCGGAATAGTTGCCAGACCCGGGGCCAGAACGAGTTTGTACGTTCTTAAATCTAGGCAGCTTGACGGAACGATATCGATGGACAGCCCCTGCCTTCGCAATGCGCGATAGCAATCAAGCATCAGGCGAAAGTAACTGAAATCGGCGCCTTGGGGTAAGCTGGCCCATGCCCATTCCGACGGGTAGTCAAAGACTAGTGCTACCTCGGCCTGGATGATGTCGGGGTTAGGCATTCGGGCAATTTCTTCGGCGACTTGCCGGGCTTCTGCCAGGCCCGGTGCAGGTGCATTATCGGGGCGCAGCAACCCCGCGTGCATTTGTTCTTGCGCAAACGGCGCCTGACGCCAGCGGAAATAGCTGACCACCTCGGCACCGTGGGCGAAGGCCTCCCATGTCCACAAGCGCACCATACCGGGCAGCGGAGCCGGATTATACGGGGCCCAGTTCACAGGACCGGGCTGTTGTTCCATTACCCACCACCGGCCATCGCGTCCGACCGCGCGGTAAAGGTCGTGATGAAAGGCCTGCATGTCGGGATCACCCTGTTGTAGGTACGCCGCTTTGTGATCCCCGTCTGCCTCCAGCCGGTCTGACAGAAAACCGATCGGGTAGCTGTCCCAACTGGCGATTTCAATTGAAGCCCCCACATCAAAATGGTCAAAATCCAGCACACGCCCCATATAATTATGGATTAGTGGGGCATCGGTGCAGGCGCGCAAGGCATCGACCTGTGCTTGATGGAATGTCACGACCTGATCCGAGCTGAACCGGCGGAAGGCCAGCATATGGCTTGGGTTGGGTTCTGTAACCGTCAGGTTGGGCAGATCGACATCGTCAAAGTCACGGTACTCCATTGACCAAAAAACGTTGCCCCATGCCGCATTAAGCGCGTCGATAGTACCGTAGCGCTGCGCCAACCACGTGCGAAACGCAAGGCGTGCTGGCTCCGAGTAGGATAGGACAGTGTCGTGGCACCCGTATTCATTGTCGATCTGCCATGCGTGAATGCGCGCGTCGCGACCATAACGTGCGCCAAGCATGGCCGCTATTGCAGCGGCAGCCTCCCGGTATCTCGTGTGGCTGAAACAGTAGTGTCTGCGCGACCCGAATTTACGTGGATGCCCCGACGCATCTACGGCCAGCATGTCGGGAAAGCGGTCAATCATCCAACGGGGCGGCGTGCAGCTTGGCGTGCCCAAGACCACTTTGAGACCGGCGCGGCTCAGGGTTTCGATCGCGCGGTCCAACCAGTTGAAATCAAAGGTTTCTGGTTCAGGTTCAATGCGGCTCCACGCGAATTCGCCAATGCGTACCCATGTGATACCCGCATCTATCATCCGTGCCGCATCGCTCTCCCACATTGTTTCGGGCCAGTGCTCGGGGTAGTAACAGACACCCAACGCGCGGTTCATAGGATCACCTTGGGTTCGGGCATACCTTTTGTCCTCGCGTTTAGCTCAAAAGTCATGCCTTGTTTGGGTGCGCGTTGAAGCACATCCGGCGCAAGCCCCTCTGCAGCTGAAGTGACGTACAAGGTGGCAAAGTCCGGCCCACCGAAGGCGGGGCATGTGGTTTGAAGAGCCGGCAGTTCTAGGGCACGCAAAAACCGGCCTTGTGCATCATAGCCCGCGACCCGTGCCGCACCCCATTGTGCAATCCACAAATTGCCCGCCGCATCGACTACTGCGCCATCGGGGTTGAGGGCATCCGCATTGAGATCAATGAAAACAGATGCCTTTCCTGCGGGCCATCCGTTTCGATCCAATGGGACGCGCATCACCTGCCGCGTGGGGGTGTCGGTAAAATAAGCGTACGACCTGTTCGGTGCGAAGCAGATCGCATTCGAGATCGTAATATCGTAAAACAGTCGTTTTAACGTGCCTTGATAATAGCGGTAGATAGCCCCCGCAGAAGGCTCAGCCATCACCCCCATGGTGCCGATCCAGAACCCACCCCAAGGGTCGGCGCGCCCGTCGTTGGAGCGCGTCAAGGGGTTGCTATGCTCCAAGGGGCAGACAGGGGTGCGTTCGCCAGTTGTCAGGCTAAAATGCCACAACCCACTGGCCGAAGCCATAAGCAGGGTGTTTTCATCGATCCATCCCGCTGCAGAGACGTATTCGTCAAATTGCCAGTTCTTAGGGCTGCCTGCCTCCAAAGTAAGAAGCCGCTTTCCGAGAATATCAAACCAGAACAGTTGGTCGCGCATAGGGTGCCAAAAGGGTCCTTCGCCCAACACGCAGACGCGATCATCAAAAACACGTGCGGTCACGCGCGTGCTTCCTTGTAGGCCGCAACAATTTTTTCGGCGCGGGCACGGACCTCTTGTGCATTAAGTCCGGGATGGTAAAGGGCGGTGCCCAGTCCAAACCCATCGGCACTTGCCTTGATCCATTCTGCAAAGTTGTCGGACCCGGCACCGCCTACTGCGTAAACCTGCGTTCCCAAGGGTAATATCGCCCGCATCGCGGCCAATCCTGAGGGGCCGGCCATCGACCCCGGAAACAGCTTCAGTCCGTCTGCCCCTGCCTCAAGCGCGGTGAAAGCTTCGCTGGGGGTAAAGATACCTGGCCAGCTTTGCATGTCTTGCGCTTTGGTTGCGGCGATGACATCGGGGTTGCAGTTTGGTGAAACAATTAGCTTGCCGCCGACGTTTGCAACCTCTGAGACCTGCGCCGCCGTCAGAACCGTACCAGCGCCGATCAACGCATGATCGCCATAGGCCCGCGCCAGTGCACCTATGCTGTCCAAGGGATCGGGCGAATTCAGCGGCACCTCGATTTGGGTGATACCGGTGTCAATCAAAGCTTCGGCGATGGCAGGGGCTTCGGCAGGCGTCACGCCGCGCAAGATTGCGATGAGGGGCAGGGTCATAGCGTTTTTTTCACCTTTCTGTAGGCGGTGGTCAAACCTGCGAGTGTCGCGCGCTCTGCATTGACAAGCATTGCGGGTACGCCTTGTGTGGACAGGCCTGACTGATAGGCGCGCGCTTGGCCATCCGTTCCTAAAATAGCGAGGTTCTGACCCAACCAGTAGGGCCGGGCTGCGGCCAACTCGGCGCCAATCAGATACCCCGAGAGTGCAGCGCGTGCGGCACCCTTGCTTTGCCCATGCAGCAGGTCTGTCGCGCGCAAATTAAAAAGCTTGGCTGCCAATCGCTCGGGCTTGCTCAGCGCTTCGGACAGGGCTGCATCAAACGCGCTGTCGTCCCAATCTTCGCCCGAAACCGAGTGTCGCAATACCGAAGTGTTCGAGAGGAGCGCAAAGAGCTCGCCGGTCATAAATGTTTGAAAGCTCACGACTTCTCCCGCACTGAGGTGCGCCCATTTCGTGTGCGTGCCGGGAAGGCAAAGTACACCATCCCAGCCGGGATTAAGGTTCAAAAACCCGGCGATCTGCGTTTCTTCACCACGCATCACATCCGCCGGGTCATGCTGTGCCAAACCGGGAATTATAAACACGGGCCGACCGTTGGACGAAGGCACACGTGCCAGTGTGTCTGCTAGCGGTGACGTCGGGACAGTGCGATAAGGTGCCTCAATCCACCCTTGTCGCGAACCGACCATACCACAGGCCACTACCGGAGCGTCTGGTCGTTCCCAAGAACTCGACTAAATATTCCAACGTCGGCTCGAATTGCTCGGGTGTCAGGGCAGCCATCCCTTTCTCGGACTGCGCGCGCGCCACGACCGTTCCGCCCTGCATCGCGTAGGCGCGCAGGTTCGACGTGCCCCAATCCACGGCGATCCATTCGGGTGTTTCGGTGGCGTTCATTGTCCGATCATCCTGTGGTCACAACGCCGCCATCTACAACCATACACTGGCCCGTCATCATCCGGCTGGTGCGGGACGCGAGAAACAGAACCGCGTCGACTATGTCTTGGGGGTGCAGGTGCGTCTTGAGGCATTGGCGATCAAGATGGGCTGCCAGCCCTTCCGGGGTAGCCCATTTATCAAGCTGTTTTTGGGTCAGTACCCATCCCGGCGCCAAGGCATTCACGCGCACGCCATCAGGCCCCAATTCGCGCGCAAGGCTTCGGGTCATGGCGGTAATGCCGCCGTTTGAAGCTGTATAGGCAGGGTAGCCTGCGTTGCCCATCATGTAGCTGATCGAACTGAAATTGATGATCGAGCCCATACCGGCCTGCACCATGCCCGGAGCCACGGTCTGTGCGGCAAAAAAGTAAGCCTTGAGGTTTACGGCTAGTAAGTCATCCCATTCGTCTGGCGTAAGCGTTTGCCAGTTGTGGCGCTTGTCATTCGCGGCGTTTGAAACCAGCGTCGTGATTGCGCCATGCGCATCTGATGCGGCCTGCACAACATCCCGCAACCGTTGAGTATCTGTAATGTCGCCCTGATAAAAGATCGGCGCTCGACCGTGCTTTTCCTCCATCTGGTGGACAAAATCGCTGGCGTCTGACCGCCCGATGAAAGCGACTTTGGCACCCTGAGCCAAGAATCCGTCGGTAAGATCTGCGCCAATACCAGACCCGCCACCGGTAATGAAAACCGACGTATCAGCCAGATCGTGAAACGTTGCAGTCACTTCCATTGCGGTCTCCTTTGAAAATCGGCCCGTGTGCATTTGCAAGTTTTACAAATGCGGAGAGCTCCGAAAGAATTCAAGCAGTTAGCCATTTATCTTTTGCCCTTCAATGACCCACATCGTTTGCGGAAAACGCCAGGGCAGACGCAGACCAGCAGACATGAGTGCAGCACCTGATAGTGTCAGTTCCCGCTCCTTTAAGGCGAGCGGCGCGCGCGACAAATGATGCGCCGCACCACGATTGCGCAGCGATATTCTATAGCTCGCCTGTGGATCGAGGCGCACCAGTCTTAGAGGGCGCGGTGCACTTTGGCTCGAGGGTGTCACTTGCCCCGCAAAAACAACAAACCGGGTGGCATTTCGGTCCATTTGTTGCTCTGCGATCACTGCCGGGTCTGAGCTGTCGAGCGGTAGTATGTCGGCATCGAATAACCAGTCGCGATTGGCCTTCCACCAGCGCGTAACATCGCGCAACACTTCTGCCTCTTCAGGGGTGAGTTCGCGCGGGTCCATCTCAAAGCCCATGTGCCGCTGTGCTGCGACCCACGCGCGGATTTCCATATCTAGTACGCGCCCGGACGTGTGGCACCTGCGCGGCCCGACATGGCTGCCTGTGACGGCTGAAGGTAGGAAAAAAGCCGCGTTGTGCTGCATTTTAAGTCGTTCCAAGGCGTCATTGCTGTCGGACAGCCAAACACGCTGTGTCCGCGTCAATATCCCAAAATCAATGCGCCCACCGCCGGACGCACAGCTTTCAATCTCAATCTGCGGGAAGGCCGCGCGCAAGCGATCAAGCAGGGTATATGTGCCTTGCGTTTGTGCCACGTCGGGCATCGGCAGCACACGGTTATGGTCCCATTTTATGTAGTCGATGGCATATGCTTCGAGCACAGCTGAAATCCGAGCATAAAGGTACTCAAGCACGTCCGGCAACGCCATATTCAAAACTTTTTGCTGGCGACCAAGTATTTGATCCCTTGCACCCAGTGCCCATTCAGGATGGGCGCGATAGGTGTCACTATCGGGATTAATCATCTCCGGTTCGAACCAGATGCCAAACTGCATCCCTTCGCTGCGCACGTGATCGATCAGGGGACCAAGACCGTCGGGGTACTTGCGCCGATCAACAACCCAATCCGCCAAGCTTGAGGTGTCGTCATCACGTTGACCGAACCAGCCATCGTCGAGCACAAAACGTTCCGCGCCAAGCGAGGCTGCAAGCGTCGCTATTTTGCATAGCTCTGCCACACTGTGGTCAAAGTAAACGGCCTCCCAGCAGTTGTAGTGTACCGGACGTGGAAGGGCGCGCTCGGGCCAGGTGATAATGCGCTCCCTGACGTGGCGTTGGAAAGAGACCGCGCAGCCTGCGACCCCTTCCGCTGAATAGACCGCATAGAGCGGTGCGCTTTGGAATTCTGTCGCGGCCCCCGATTGTGTCCAAAGGGCATGGCCGAACTGGATCTGACGTCGACCATCAGGCAATTCTTCAGCGATCATACGATGGCCACCAGACCAGCCATAGTGAAAAGCGTAAGCTTCGCCGACCGCATTTGTGGCGCCGCGACAAGGTACAATCAGACCGGGGAAGTGTTCGTGCCCACTGCGGCCTGTCCGGTTTTCACGGTATCTTATCCCCGGCGACCAGCGTGTCCGGTTGATCTGGAATTCACCGCACCACCGACCTGCCAGATCAATCATCTCTTCGCTATCTTGCGGCGCCGGCACGACAGGGGCGGCCAGCCAATGCAACTGCACCGGGGTCTCCGAAGTTAGACGTGACTGTAAGGTCAGCACATGTGTTTCAGGATCCAGATCAATGCAGGCCGTATATGTAAGCTGGTCTTCACCGTCTTTACAGATAACGCGCAGTTTAAAAGGCGATTGCTCCACAATGTGAAGCTTAAGCTCGGGCCAGAAAGCACAGCCGTCTGCATGATGCACAACCATACCCGGCTGCCCCGGAAAGGATCGCGACGCCTCTGGGCAAAGTGATAAATCCGGGATCGCATCCAACATGCCACCCGTAACATCTAGCTTTTGCGCGTCCATCAAAGCCTCAAGATCTTCTCCCGCAGGCAGCGCTGCTCCCCAATAGACAACTTTCGGGCAATGGTCACCCTGTGCGCCCAGTACCAGTGTCTGGCGTGCGTCATCCAGTCGCCAGCACCGTGTCACTTGACCGCTCCTAGCGTCAGGCCCGCGATGAAGTGTTTTTGCATGAGGAAAAACATCAAGACAGGGGGCAGTGCCGCCACAATAGAACCCGCGCTCATCAGGTGGTAGGCTGCGCGAAACTGAGCATTAAAGCTGGTTATTCCAGCGGTAACCGGTTGGCTTTCGGGCCCCTGTGTCAGCACGACGGCCCAAAAGTAGTCGTTCCAGATAAAAGTGAAGATCAACACACTAAGGGCGGCAATAGCTGGTTTCATCAAAGGGATAACCACGTACCAGAAAATCTTCCATTCAGCGATACCCTCGACCCGTGCCGCCTCGATAAGCTCGTAGGGAAGGGCGCGGATAAAGTTGCGCATGAACAACGTGCAAAACCCCGTCTGAAACGCGATATGAAACAAGACCAGACCCGTCTTCGTATTGTAAAGCCCCATATCAAGCGTCAGATCACGCACCGGTACCATCAAAATCTGAAAGGGCACAAAATTGCCGGCAACAAACATGAAGAAAATCCAGATGTTCGACTTGAACTTGTAAACCCCCAGCGCAAACCCCGCGAGGCATGACAGCGCGACGGCGCCAACGACGGTGGGCACGGTGATCAGAAAAGAATTCAACATGTACCGCGGCATGTCGGAGTTGAAAAACACCTGCCCGTAGTTGTTAACCACCTCAAAAGACGAAGGCATTCCCCAATAGTTGCCTTGGGTGAAATCCTCAGCCGGTTTGATTGAAAAAACAGCCACTGCAATCAGCGGCAAAAGCCACATGACAAGCGCCAACGGCAGCAACGACTGGTAGGTCAATTGCCATTGGCGGGATGTTTTCTCGATCGGAGTTGGAAACATATCAAAGCGCCTCCCGCACTGATTTTGGCAAGGTCCGCGAAATGATATCGTAGCTCACGCTGATCCGGTGCTCGGCTTCTGCGGGGGCAAGCGACCCAAGATCAACCTGTACCCATGACTTATGGAAATAAGGTGCTTTGCGTGCAGCACCCGCGTCAATAAGCATTGCGGCCGTCTCGACATCCGGGCATTTCACTGAGGCAGTTTCAGTGTTTTCCGCCCTCGTTTCGGAATGTCCAAAACACGCAAACATCTTCCCCCCGACTTTCCAGGCATCCAGCTCTCCCGGACCGGATAATACCGCCCCCCGCTGACGCGAACAAATGTCATCAAACTCGGCGCGCGTCACGGTGAAGGTTTCCCTGTCATCTTGCCAGGAAAACTCCCGCCGGAGGCCCTGAATCTCTTTATTCGGCTCATCGTCCTTTTTCCTCTCGCCACATTGACCAAAGGAAATACGCGATGAAAACCAGCATGATAAGGAACAAGACCACGGCGATCGCCGCACCATACCCCATGCGGAAACCATATTCCGACAATGCTTTTTCAAACATATAAAAGCTTAGCACACGGGTTGTGCCAAACGGGCCGCCATTTGTCATGATCGAGATCAGATCAAATGACCGGAGCGCACCGATGATGGTGACTACAAAGGCGATAAATGTTGCGGGCTTCAGTTGTGGAATAATGATATACCACAGCATCTTCCAACCCTTGGCATTGTCAAGCCGTCCCGCTTCGATCTGTTCGGGGTCCACGGCATTCAGGCCCGTCAGATACAAAATCATGCAGTAAGCGGTTTGCGGCCAAAGTCCCGCAGCAATAATGCCGTAAGTGGCCCAGGTCGGATCGCCGAGAACGTTGACCGGCCCCAGCCCGACAACGCCCAGCATACTGTTCAGCAACCCCTCGTTCGGCAGGTAAAACCATGAAAACACCAGCCCGACCACAACTTGCGACAACACGAATGGAAAGAAGAACAGTGATTTGTATATCCGGATGCCGGTGACGGTCTGGTTCAGGAACAGGGCTATGAACAGGCCCGCCGGAATCGCCAGTAAGTAAAAGAGCAGCCATTTGAGGTTGTTCCAAAGCGATACCTCAAAGGCACGGTCGTCCATCAGTTCGGTATAGTTGCCCATGCCCACATAGCGCGCTTCTCCCAAACCATCCCATGCATAAAAGGATATCGTGATCGACTGGTAAATCGGCCAAATCACATAGAACGCAAAAAACAAAATAGCGGGGGCAAGGAACAGCCATGGCGTGATCGCGATTTCGTTGCGCTTGTACCAGCTGCGTCGCGATGGAGAGCGCATGTGCGGGGCGGGCGTTGTCATCGACCTCATCCTCCGTGGGGATCAGCTGCGTTTTACGCAATTCAACCGGTTAGGGCTGGCTCATAAAAGTAAAGCGCATGTCAAAGACGGGGCAGGCGGTTTGTCCGCCCGCCCCGACAGAAAATTACTTCGCGTAGACTCGCTCGGCTACTTTGTCCAAACGGTTCAGGATGTCGTCCAGATTGTCTGGCAGTACCATGAACTCCTGAAGGCCCTGCATCGCTTCGGCGGCCATTTCGGCTGGATAGTCGCGATCAAAGAACTGAGCGACCCCGCCAGGACTGTTGGCGCTTAGCATCGCAAAGCCTTCATTGAGGAACTTGTCATCATCCACCGAAGCGCTCGCGTTCACAGGAAGCTGTCCGAGATTGCTGCCGTTGTTGATCTCTGTCTGTACATCCGCAGACACCACATAACGCAGGAATTCGCGCGCAGCTTCTTTGTTGGAGGCATTAGCCGGAATGTGGAATGTATCTGTGGGCGCGTCTTCGGCCAATTCAACATCTGGGTTGATTGCTGGAAACTGATAGAAATCCAACTGATCGTCTGTCAGGCCTGCTTCGCGAAGCGGTGCAACAGCGAAGTTCCCCATCAGATAGGCCGCAGCTTCACCGTTGACCATGAAGGGCAGGGCTTCCTGCCAGCTGTAGTTCTGGTGGTTGTCCACAAAAGCACCCATATCGATCAGTTCGCGCCAGTTTACAAAGGTCTGGCGGACACGGTCATCGGTCCATTTTACATCGCCGTTGGCCAGCGCCATATGGAAATCAAACCCGTTTGTGCGCATGTTCAGGTAGTCAAACCAGCCGCCCGCGGTCCACAAGAACTTGGAGCCGATGGTATAGCACTTTCGCCCGGAATTGATAATCGCCTGACAGTTCGATTTCATCTCGTCAAAGTTGGCAGGTTCGTTCAGGCCCAATTCGTCGTAGATGTCCTTGCGGTAGTAAATACCCCATTGGTAATAGGTATAGGGCACGCCCCATTGCTTGCCGTCGATGGTCATTGCACCTTTGGTGGATGCAAGGTTTTCTGCAATTTCAGGCTCTTGCCAAAGATCGGAGACATCTTCGAACAGTCCAGCCGACACATAGGGTGTCATCCGGTTTGCAGCATACCATGTGGCAACATCAGGCGCATCCGCGGTCAGAAAATTGCGGATTTGCGTTTTATAGGCTTCACGGTCGATCACCGTGGTT
Organism: uncultured Alphaproteobacteria bacterium; assembly: GCA_963796445.1. Classification (GTDB taxonomy): domain Bacteria; phylum Pseudomonadota; class Alphaproteobacteria; order Rhodobacterales; family Rhodobacteraceae; genus Roseobacter. The sequence continues at coordinate 243,930 of CAWCLQ010000009.1, forward strand.
TCAATATTGAGATCAGGGTGGAGCGCCTGAAAATCTCCGATCATCTTTTCCATCGTCGCACGTGGCGCCGGGTTCGATGTATCCAGAAAAATTCGCAGATCACCTTTCAGTTCGGCCATAGCCGAACCTGCAAGCATCGTTGATCCGGCCAATGCCATCAGCATCGATTTGGTTGTTAAACGCATGGTTTCCTCCCTAAGGTACGTTGCGCAATATGTGCTGTACTTGTTTCATTATTTGAAACTTGGTTTTATATATTGAAAACTACACCGTACTCTGCCTACACTGTCAACCGTGTTCTTCACTGCCTTGCAGGGTGCAAAGTGCGAAAAATCGCGCAACGTCGAAAACACAAAACGGGGAGGCTGGCGACATGTCCGGCGACGGTACGGTAGGCAAAGCACTTGATGTGCTGGATCAGGTTGCGCAATATGGCCGCCCTGTGAGGTTCGTCACATTGCTGAGCCATAGTGACTATCCCAAAGCCACCCTGTACCGGTTGCTTCAAACGCTGACCAATCAGAACCTTCTGGAATATGACGCGCAGACACAAACCTACAGTCTGGGCATGCGACTGGTGAGGCTGGCACATAGCGCCTGGACGCAAAGCTCTCTGGCGCCTATCGCCCGCCCACATCTTGATCAGCTAAGTGCAGCGCTGAACTTTACCGTACATCTTGCACAGCTTGATAACGCGCAGGTTCTTTATGTTGATAAGCGTAACGCGGCGCAACCGATAGAAATGTTCAGTGCGGCAGGCAAGGTTGGCCCCGCATACTGTACTGGGGTGGGCAAGGCGATGCTGGCCTTCTTGCCACCTGCAGAGCAGCGCAATGCCATCGCGCAACAGTCTTTTCATCGCTTTACGGCGGCGACATACACAACAGACGTTGCCTTAAAGGCCGAGTTGGATGCGATCTGCGCGCGCGGCTATGCGTTCGACCGCGAAGAGCATGAACCGGGCATTATCTGTATTGCCCAACCAATCCTGACGCCTGCCTCCAAAGTTTTGGGCGCCTTGTCTGTCACAGGATCGACCCAACACATCAGCCTGAAACAGCTCGAAGCGCTGGCGCCTCAGTTGGCGCAAACTGCCGGTGATATTGCGGCGGATGCACAGGAATGGCGGTTTCCGGACATGAAAATGCAAGAGACAGGAACGTAGTAAAATGACAGGCGTGACACTAAGCCAAACCATCAAGCGCTATGGCGATGTCCAGGTCATACACGGGATTGATCTTGAGATTGCCGACGGCGAGTTTTGTGTATTCGTCGGCCCGTCCGGCTGTGGCAAATCCACTTTACTGCGTATGATTGCCGGTCTCGAAGAAACGACCGACGGCAGTATTTATATCGGCAGCCGCGACGTGACGCATATGGACCCGTCAGAGCGCGGCGTGGCGATGGTGTTCCAGACCTACGCGCTCTATCCCCATATGACTGTTGAAGAAAACATGGGCTTCGGGCTGAAGATGAATGGCGTTCCCAAGGCCGAGATTAAAGCGAAAGTGCAAAAGGCGTCTGATATTCTGAAGTTGGACGACTATCTGAGCCGAAAGCCCAAAGCTTTGTCAGGTGGGCAACGGCAGCGTGTTGCAATTGGCCGCGCAATCGTGCGCGGACCAGAGGTTTTCCTGTTCGACGAGCCGCTTTCGAACCTTGATGCCGAGCTGCGTGTCGAGATGCGTGTCGAAATTGCGCGGCTGCACAAAGAAATCGGCGCCACGATGATCTATGTGACCCACGATCAGGTCGAAGCCATGACCCTTGCCGACAAGATCGTTGTTTTGCGCGCGGGCCACATTGAACAGGTCGGCGCGCCGCTTGATCTCTACCGTGATCCCGACAACAGATTTGTTGCTGGTTTCATCGGGTCCCCCGCAATGAATTTTCTGGACGGAAATGTGGTCGAGGGCGGGGTGGATGTACCTGCACTCGCAAGGACCGTTTCTGTTTCGGCTGCATTACCGGCTATCGGATCGGCGGTGACACTCGGTATTCGTCCTGAGTTTCTACAGGTGCAGCCGGGGCAGGGCGCTCTGCGTGCAGAGCTGTCGGAAGCGCTTGGCGGTGTTTCATACCTTCACCTTAATGCGCCGTCGGGCGAACGGATCATTGTCGAAGAACGTGGTGATGACCGGGCACGCGAAGGCGATGTTGTTGATCTATCTTTCGAGGCGCATCGTGCAATGCTGTTTGATCCCGAAACAGGTTTGCGCATCCGTTAACCGCTTTTTGCCACGGCATACGCCACCTTAGAAGCCGAGACAAAGCTGGTCTTCCGGGCAGATATAGCTTTCGTTGAAAAAGTACGATCTAAACTGTAGTTGTGTGGATAAGTTGGGTTTCCAAGTATGATTTCATGTTTGCAGGTATGGTACGACTTTAGCGTGTGACCATAAACTGACACCATAGTTTTGTCGGCGACCGGCGTAATTTCCCTTGCGTTTCGCGGTATGTACCTGAAATAGCAAACGCACATTACTGGGGCTTGTTCTGAGGAGCGAAATGAAACCGATACTTCGAAAAGAGGCGTTCGATCTTCCGGATGGTCTCATCTATCTGGATGGCAATTCGCTGGGCCCCCTGCCGCGCGGCGCGTCAGAGCGTTTGGCAAGTGTCATGAATGACGAATGGGGCAAGCTGCTTATCAAAGGCTGGAACGCTGCCGGTTGGATGGAGCAACCAAGCCGTGTTGGCGATACGATCGGGCGTTTAATTGGTGCGGCGGATGGATCGGTGGTTGTCGGGGATACGCTTTCAGTCAAAGTGTATCAGGCGGTTGCTTCGGCAATCAAGCTGGTGCCGACGCGCAAAGTAATCCTTTCAGATACGGGCAACTTTCCCAGTGACCTTTACATGGTGGAAGGGCTTATTTCTCTGCTCGGGCAGGGCTATACGCTCAAAACCGTTGGACCGGAGGATGTAGCCGACGCCATCGACGATTTAATCGCCGTCGTCATGTTGACCCAAGTGGATTACCGCACAGGTCGTATGCACGACATGAACGCCCTGACGGCGCGCGCGCACCAGGCGGGTGCTGTGATGGTCTGGGATCTCGCGCATTCTGCAGGCGCTATTCCGGTGGATATCTCAGCCTCGGGTGCAGAGTTCGCCGTGGGCTGCACGTACAAGTACCTGAATGCGGGGCCGGGAGCACCGGCTTTTATCTATGTGCGGCCTGATCTGGCAGAGACCGTTCAACCTGCACTGAGTGGTTGGCTGGGCCATCGCGTGCCCTTTGACTTTGCCGCGCGCTACGAGCCCGGACTGGGGATAGAGCGGATGCGCGTTGGTACGCCGCCGGTACTTCAAATGGCTGTTCTCGAAACTGCATTGGAGCTTTGGGAAGACGTGAACATGGATGCGCTGCGATCGGCTTCGGTTACCTTGCAAGAACAATTCATCGCAGAAGTCGAAGCGCGGGTCCCGGAATTGACATTGGCCAGCCCCAGAGAGTTTGCAAATCGCGGCAGTCAGGTGTCATTTGCTTTTGAGCATGGGTACGCCGCGATGCAAGCTTTGATATACCACGATGTGATCGGCGATTTCCGAGCGCCTAACATCATGCGCTTCGGGTTTACGCCTTTGTACATTGATGCGCGCGATGTCACCCAGGCAGTTGACAGAATCGAGCTGATCATGCGCGACAGGCTTTGGGACCAACCCCAATTCCAGGTCAGGAACCGTGTGACCTGACACAAACAACGCTGCGCAGTCCAAATTGTCGTGTATTTGAAAGTAATCAGGCGAATTATGGCTGATTGTCCATGATCATGGTTGGTTTATTTCATCTCAGCCGCGGCCTGAAAAGATCGAAATACTCTGCGTGAGTGCGAATATTGCGGCTGCAACGGTCACGATCGTCGGGCCGGTTGGCGTATCAAGTGCAAAGGACAGGCTCAGCCCGCCTAACGCGGCGCAAGCGCCGGTGATCGTGGCCATGAGCGCCATGCTCTCAGGAGTTTTGGAAATTGGGCGCGCTGCAGCGGCTGGAATAATGAGCAGGGCTGCGATCAGCAAGGCCCCGACGACTTTGATCGCAACGGCGACTGTGACCGCCAGCGCCAAAGTCAGGACCAGCTGTTCTTTTTTTGGGTTCAGGCCTGCGGCCTGCGCCATGTCGGGGCTCAGCGTGGTTGCTAACAGCGCCTGCCAGCGCCAGATCAGAAATCCCAAAACCAAAGCGGCGCCGGACCAGATAACGATCAGGTCCAGGCGCGATACCGCGAGGATATCACCAACCAGATAGCCCATCAGATCAACGCGGGTGTTGGGCAGGAAAGAAACCGATACCAATCCAAGTGCTAAGCCCGAATGCGCGATGACCCCCAAAAGCGCATCGCTGCCTAAACTGCGACCGCTCAAGGTCGTCAGCAAGGCCGCAACACAGAGGGCTATCAGAAGAACTCCAGCAAAGATCGACACGCCGAAGGCTAGGGCCAACGCCACGCCCAGAATTGCTGCATGCGCCGTTGCATCGCCTATATATGCCAACCTGCGCCAGACAACAAAGCACCCCAGAGGGGCGGCTGCGATCGCGACGCCCAAACCGGCAAGCGCTGCACGCACAATGAAATCGTCCAGCATTACTCGGCGACCTCATCATGGGTGTGGCCGCAGTCCGGTCCGTGGCTATGACTGTGTTCGTGGCGGTACAGCGCTAACGCGCCTTGCGTGCCTGTCCCGAACAACGCGCGGTATTCCGGTGCAGAAGCGACGGTTTCCGGCGCCCCTTCGCAGCAAACATGGCCATTGATGCACAAAACACGGTCAGATGCGGCCATGACGACATGCAAATCGTGGCTGACCATCAAAACGGCACATCCTGTGCGACGGCGCACTTCTTCGATTTGCTGGTAAAAACTTGCAGCTCCGGGCTGGTCCAACCCCTGCGTCGCCTCATCAAGGATGAGCACATCGGGCTTGTCCAGTAAGGCGCGCGCCAGCAAAACACGTTGGAATTGCCCGCCTGACAACCCGATCATCTGACGGTCAGCAACGGTGGGCACGCCAGCGGTATTGAGAGCGGCAGACACATCAGCGGCAGGCATTCTGTACGGCAGATTGAGAAACCGCGTGACGGTCAGCGGTAGTGTGCCGTCAATGGTCAGACTCTGCGGCACATACCCGATTTTTAGACCTTTTTGACGTGTAACCTTGCCGTGTTTAGGACGGAGTGCGCCGATCAGCGCGCGCATCAGGCTTGATTTACCAGACCCGTTGGGGCCGACAATCGTAACGATCTCGCCCGGCATCAAAGCAAAGTTCACATCCCGCAACACTACATTTCCGTGATAGGCGAGTGTCAGATGCTGTGTTTCTAAAAGGGGTGTCATATTATCTTACTGGCAATCGGGGCATAGGCCTTCCGCTTCTACGACAGTCCTCTCGATCTGAAAACCGGCCGCGCGTGCCGCATCCCCCAGACGGCCCCCTGACGGAGTTGTTTCTGTTTCCGCGACCGAATTGCATTTCCGACAAATCAAAAAAGCGGGAGTGTGAGCTGCGCCAGTGTGCGTACAGGCAATGTAGGCGTTCAACGCCTCGATTTTATGTGCAAGTCCTGCTTTTACCAAAAAGTCCAACGCGCGATAGGCAACGGGCGGCTGCGAGCCAAGGCCCTCTTTTGCCAGTTGCGCTAGCAGTTCATATGCGCCAAGCGCGCGGTGCTCTTTCAACAATATCTCCAGTGCGCGGCGACGCACCGGCGTTAGCTTTAGCTTTGCGGCCGCACAATGTGCTTCGGCATGCTCTAGCGTCGTCTCAACGCACATACTGTGATCTCTGCAATGGAACCCGGTGGGACTCATTGTATGCGCTCCGCTTGAAATGCAATTGATATGTTATAACATTCCTGTTAGCAGGCTTTCAAACTCTAAACAAGGTGACGTGATGCGATTGCAGATTTCTATATTTTTCATGGCTCTCGGCACGGTCGCACATGCCGGACCACCAAAGGTCGTAACCGATATCGCCCCCGTGCATGGGTTGGTGGCCCAAGTCATGGAAGGGGTGGGGACGCCTGATCTAGTCATCCCGCCCGGCGCGTCACCGCACGGTTATGCTATGCGCCCGTCCGAAGCGCGCGCCTTGGAACAAGCTGATATAGTTTTCTGGGTCGGGCCGATATTGGCGCCTTGGCTGGAAAATCCGATTGAAACCTTGGCCGTCGATGCGGAGCACGTGACCTTTGGCGATGCCGATGGCATCACACTGCTCGAATTTCGCGAAAATGCCCAGTTTGAACCGCATGACCACGATCATGGGCACGCGCAAGAGGAGCATGGTCATGATCACGACGATCACGGGCACGACGACCATGGACATGACGATCATGCCCATGGCGATGACAGCGCAGACGCGGACCATGCCGGTGGCATAGATGGCCACCTTTGGTTGGACCCCGAAAATGCCCAAGTCATGTTAAGCGTGATCGCAGAGCGTCTGTCTGCGCAAGATCCTGAAAATGCGTTGATATACATGGATAACGCAGAGGCCGCCCAGAAGGAAATCGCGGAACTCAGCGACGTATTGATGCGCAAGCTTGAACCGGTAGCGGACCGGGCTTTCATCGTCGCACACGACTCCTACCACTATTTTGAACAGCACTTTGGCGTTCAGGCCGTTGCGTCTATAACACTTGCGGACGAGGGCGCTGCCAGCGCATCGCAAGTCGCAAAAGTCCGCGAGACAGTCCAGCAAACTGGCGCAACTTGCGCACTTGCGGAACAGCGCGCAAACGCGGGCCTGATTGCTGCCGTGGGAGCGAATATCAATGTCGCGACACTGGATGCGGTTGGTGTCGATATCCCTTTGGGACCGGAGTACTACACGGCCCTGCTGAACCAAATTGCCGACGGTTTGTTTACTTGCCTTTCCGGCACGTCGTAAGAAAATATGGCCCCGCGGGGACGCGGGGCCGATGTGCTTCTGAAAATTAGTTTTATAAAATTCAGATAGCGATTTTTCCGCCGCCTTGTTTGGTGACGACAACAACCGACGGACGAGGGGGCATGCTTGGGTCAAAGTCCGGCCAACGGGTCGCCGGATCTTCGAACGTTGATGCACGCTCAAACCCTTTATAGTCTTTTGTGCCGTCCGTTCCGGGGTGCTGCACTGCGAGAAACAGTGTCTCGCCGCTATCATGGAAGTATGGGCCACAAAGCTCGCCGCCGACGGGACAGCGGAAAAACAGTTTCGAGTGTCCGCGCAGATCACCTTCGGTTTCAAGGGCATAAAGACCATCGGATTTTCCGGTTTTGCCCCAGTTGCTGCCCTGATCCGTTGAAATCCACAGCCGGCCATCCGCATCAATGGCGCAGTTGTCGGGGCTACCGAACCAACCGTTCTCAGATGTCTCCGGGTTCCACTCGGCGCCAACGGCCGCAACCGTCGGGTCACCGCACTTAACAAGGATAGACCACGTGCCTGTGATTGCTGCATGATCTTCGTTGGCTTCCTTGATCTCGATGATGTGACCAAACGAACTTTCGGGACGCGGGTTTGCGGCATTAACCTGATCGGCTGTCCGGCGCGTGTTATTGGTCAGCATGAGGTAGGCAGTACCATTTGGACCCGGTTGCGCATCTTCAGGGCGGTCCATCGGCGTGGCCCCCAGCAAATCTGCGGCAAGACGGGTATCGATCAGGACGTCGGCTTGATCCGTAAAACCGTTGGACGCGTTCAGCGGACCGTTACCATGGACAAGAGGCAACCACGCGATGCTGCCGTCTTCGTCAAATCGCGCCACATAAAGCGTCCCTTCGGACAAAAGCGCGCTGCCGAAGACCGATGTTTCATCTGTGACCTTGCCATCAGAGACGTATTTGTACTGATAATCAAAACGGTTGTCGTCGCCCGAATAGATCACAAGATGCCCGTCCTTTGAAACGGTCGTCTCAGCACCCTCGTGGCGGAACCGGCCCAGAGCGGTGTGCTTGATCGGCGCGGCATCCGGGTTTCGCGGATCGACTTCGACCACCCAGCCAAAGCGGTTGGGCTCGTTCGGTTCTTTGTCGATGTTAAAGCGGTCATAATATTGACCCCAGGCATACCAGCGGCCTGGCACGCCATAGCGTTCCATCTGCTTGGCTTCGGCTTGTGCAGACACGTCGGGTTTTCCGTCTGCATCGACGACATCTGTCCAGAAATAGCCGTGGAAGTTTTCTTCAGCCATGAGGTAGGTGCCCCAAGGCGTCATACCCCCTGCGCAGTTGTTGATCGTCCCGATCACCTTCATGCCCGTGGGGTCGGCATTGGTTTTCATCCGGTCGTGGCCTGCGGCAGGCCCCGAGAACGTCATTTCCGTATTCAGGGGCGTGATCCGGCGGTTGTAGGCACTGTCGCGGACCAAGGCCCACTTGCCGTCGCCACCCTGTTCGATCTCTACGACTGTGCCGCCGTGGGCTGCCATTTCGATGTCCACGATGTCTTGGGTCATACCTTCAAAACCGGCGCGATCCTGACGGCCAAGGCCGGGGAACATCACTTCTTCGTTGGTGTATTCGTGGTTCACGCACAACAGGCCGCGTGTGCCGTCATCGTCCAGTGCGGTAAAGCCAACGTAGTCGTTGTTGTATCCGAACTGTTTTAACTGGGCGGCGGCGGTTTGGTTGTTTACGTCAAATTCCGGCGCATCAGCGGTGATCGGATCGCCCCAGCGCAGCAGGATATCAGCGTTATACCCTTCGGCGATGTGATGCGTTTCGTCGTTGCCCCAAGTCAGTTCATTGAACATATATCGGCTTGCGTCTGCCGCTGCCGCCGCCTGTCTGGGGGCAATCATCGCGGATGTGCCAAAGAGAGCGGTTGTCGCCGTAACGCCCAACATGCCCCGGACTATATCGCGGCGTCCGTAGCGTGCGTTTATCACATCACCGATCGTGCGAGACAGGTTCGGGTTTGTTGGAATATCGTCAAAGGCCTCAAAAGCTTCGGCTTTGTTGCCGTAGGCGGGGTTATTCAAAATGTCGTCGCGGTCCATGGATCACTCCGGTTTGTAGCTGGTTTCAAAATCGGGCGCGAAAGCGAATCTCGCGCTGCAGGATGTGGCCTGTTGGTGCCCCGCTATTGTAACGCAGACATGACGGCATAAGCGGCAATTTTGAAGCATTAGGGCGCGGGGACGGCACGTATCTGGTCGAGCAGTTTGGGAATTTGTTTTTTGAATGGGAAAAACCCACGCGTCGCATGGGGCCAGGCGTTTCGATCATAGGGGCGCATGAGTTTTACAATCGCCGGTGCGTCGCTCTTTTGCGCAAGGGCTGACAACGTAGATGCTACGGGTCCCACAGGTGCATAGGCGGTTACGATCTGCTCTATGCCTTCGCGCGTTGCCCAGTTCATGAGGGCGTCCGCATCGCCCACGGGCGCGTGTTCCCCCGACCGATCGCGCCAGCGATGCGCGGTATCCTCCAACGCCGATGATCGGAACTTTCCCACATGCGCCGCGGTCTCCAAAGGCCCGAGTTTTGTTTGCGGCAGAAGGACGGCGCAGGCCGCAGGCTTGATACGCTCAAGTATGAAAGCGGGGCTAAGGTCTTCTTCATGCAGCAGAAATCCGGTTTTTTTGTGGGTATCGAACGTGCCGTCTTCGGCCAGGGGGCGTGGCGCCGGCAGAGGCTGTGCCACCACGGGGTGCGCTTCGGAAGCCAACTGCCATTTGGGATGAAAGCGACCTTCGGTGAATTTTGAGATATTGCTTGTGCGGGCCAGATAGGTTTTCCCTTGGGTCTGGATGCCCGATACCCACCGCCAGCTCAGCGTATTTGAGGCCGGATCACCGTCAAACAGGTGGCGCAGAAAAAAGTCGGCGCCAAGCTCCCATGGCAGTTCGAGCGTAAATACCCAGATAGAAGCAAACCACATTCGCGCGTGGTTGTGCAGATATCCTGTTGTGGTCAGCTCTTGTGCCCAAGCGTCAAAACAATCGATGCCCGTTTGCCCCAGGCACGCAGCCTCCCAACGGGCGCGCAACCCGCCCTGTGTCTGCACGTCGTCCCATGCTCGGGCAAGCTGCTGCTGGTATTGGTCCCAGACCTGCGGACGCAGCTCCAGCCACCCTTTCCAATATGTGCGCCAGTACACCTCCTGCACGAATTTTTCAGCCGCTTGAGGAGAGTGTCGCGCAAGGACTGCTCGCAGAACCTCTTCTTCGGTAATCAGGCGGCACCGCAAGTAGGGCGACAGGGTGGATACGTTGCCGTGCTGGCCCGGCCCTAGATCATAGTTGCGGCGCGCAGCATAGGCGCTGCCAGCTTTCGGGATAAAGGTCGAAAGCCTCTCGAGTGCGGCGGTCCGGGTGGGGAAAAATGTATCATTCATCTGGCGCGACGTAGGGGGCAGGGTCCTTAGTTCAACACCACGTCCCAAAACTGTCCTGCCCCCCCTTGCAGCCCCCGAGCGCCAACACTAATGTTCTGTCAACGGTTGGTGGGTATGGTCCTGCCAATAGCAGACTAGGCAGGCACTCCTCATGCAAGATCCCATCGAAACATATATGAATCTCGTCCCCATGGTTGTGGAACAAACCAGCCGTGGCGAACGGGCCTACGACATTTTCTCCCGCCTGTTGAAGGAACGGATCATTTTCCTCAACGGGCCCGTGCATGACGGTATGTCTTCGTTGATTGTGGCGCAGCTTTTACACCTTGAAGCTGAAAACCCGTCCAAAGAAATTTCCATGTATATCAACAGCCCGGGCGGCGTTGTGACATCGGGGTTGTCCATCTACGACACGATGCAATACATCAAACCGAAAGTGTCCACGCTGGTCATCGGGCAGGCGGCGTCCATGGGCTCACTTTTGTTGACGGCTGGCGAGAAGGGCATGCGCTTTTCACTACCCAACAGCCGCGTGATGGTGCACCAGCCTTCTGGTGGTTACCAGGGGCAGGCAACGGATATTATGATCCATGCGGCCGAAACCCAAAAGTTGAAGGATCGCCTGAATGAGATTTACGTCCGTCACACGGGTCAGACCCTCAAGAAAGTGGAGGCAGCACTCGAGCGTGACAACTTTATGTCACCGGAAGAAGCCAAAGCTTTCGGCCTGATTGACGAGATTGTTGAAAATCGCACCAAAGACGACGCTGAAGATTGATGCTTAGCTGCGGCGGACAGACAGTTTACCATTTTGCGATTGTGGACAGAACTATGCTGTCCTAAGCTGTTAAAAGACTGAAATGCGCTACCGGCAAGGACGGCGCACACTACGAGACGCGAGACCGGAAGGGCTTCATATGGCTACGAATTCAAGCGGCGACAGCAAAAACACGCTCTATTGCAGCTTTTGCGGAAAAAGCCAGCATGAGGTACGCAAACTCATCGCCGGGCCAACCGTGTTCATTTGCGATGAATGTGTCGAGTTGTGCATGGACATCATCCGCGAAGAGACAAAAGCCTCGGGGCTGAAGGCGACAGACGGTGTTCCAACGCCGAAAGACATCTGCGCTGTCCTGGACGATTACGTGATCGGTCAGGCAATGGCCAAGCGAGTTTTGTCTGTCGCGGTACACAATCACTACAAGCGTCTCAACCACGCACAAAAAGGCGGCGAGATTGAATTGGCCAAGTCCAATATCCTTCTCATCGGCCCAACTGGCTGCGGTAAAACGCTTTTGGCACAAACGCTTGCGCGTATTCTTGATGTGCCCTTCACCATGGCTGATGCAACAACACTGACCGAAGCTGGCTATGTGGGTGAGGATGTGGAGAACATCATTCTCAAGCTGCTGCAGTCTTCTGAATACAACGTCGAACGTGCGCAACGGGGCATCGTCTATATTGACGAAGTCGACAAGATCACGCGCAAATCCGAGAACCCTTCGATCACACGCGACGTATCGGGCGAGGGCGTTCAACAGGCGCTGCTAAAGTTGATGGAAGGCACTGTTGCATCCGTTCCTCCGCAAGGTGGGCGAAAGCACCCGCAGCAGGAATTCCTGCAGGTGGATACAACGAACATCCTGTTCATTTGTGGCGGCGCGTTTGCCGGTCTCGATAAGATCATCGCGGCACGCGGTAAGGGCTCGGCGATGGGATTTGGCGCTGATGTGCGCGACAACGACGAACGCGGCGTAGGCGAGATTTTCACTGATCTTGAGCCCGAAGATTTGCTCAAATTCGGTCTGATTCCCGAGTTTGTAGGTCGTTTGCCTGTTTTGGCGACACTCGAGGACTTGGATGAAGACGCGCTTGTGACCATTCTGACACAGCCAAAGAACGCGCTGGTCAAACAGTACCAACGTCTGTTCGAGCTTGAAGATACCGACCTGACCTTCACAGACGATGCTTTGTCGGCCATTGCAAAGCGTGCCATTGAACGAAAAACCGGCGCGCGTGGGTTGCGGTCTATACTCGAAGATATCCTGCTCGACACGATGTTCGAACTGCCGGGTCTAGACAGTGTAACAGAAGTGGTCGTCAACGAAGAAGCCGTAATGTCGGACGCGGCGCCTTTGATGATCCATGCGGATGCAGAAAAAGAACCAGCAAGCGCTGGCTAGGTCATCACAGTTCAGGATTTACAGAGCAGGCCCTTTCGGGGCCTGTTTTTTGTGGGCATCTTTGGCGTCGCGGTGCAGTGTTCCGTGATGCGCTGTTCAGGAAAAGGATAGTTAATGACCATTAAGCGCATTTCATCTGGGGGTGCTTTCGAGGCCAAGATTGGGTACTGCCGCGCTGTTGTCGCCGGCGGTTGGGTGCATGTCGCAGGCACCATAGGGCAGGGCGATACCGTTGAAGCACAATGTCAAGACGCGCTGAACACAATAGAAAAGGCTTTGCATACAGCCGGTTGCGGGTTTTCAGATGTTGTGCGTATCACGTATATGTTGCCCCGTGCCGCTGATTTCGAACCGTGTTGGCCACTACTTCGGAAAGCTTTCGGCCAGAACCCACCCGCCACGACGATGATTGAATGCGGGTTAATTGCTCCGGAGTTTCTGATCGAGATCGAAGTTACTGCTCTTTTGCCTACGTAAGGCGCGGCAAAGCGCGCATCTAGCTAGACCTTTACGTGACAATCCTGCATACGTGGACATACACTTCGATCGGAGAAAAACCATGGGCTTTTTGACTTCAGCTTTACGCGCCGTGACATGGTGGAACGGGCAAACGTTGAACACACAGCTTTGGACGTGGCGCAACGGTGTAAAAGTCGGTGAAGACAGCCAAGGTAACATTTTTTATGAAACCAAGGACAAGGCGCGTCGGTGGGTGATTTACAATGGCGAGGCCGAAGCGAGCCGCGTTGATCCCGATTGGCATGGATGGCTGCACCATACATGGGATGCCGCCCCGAATGAGCAACCGTTGCCGCAAAAACCCTGGCAAAAACCGCATCAGGAAAACCTGACGGGTACGGCTTTGGCGTACGCGCCTAAAGGGTCCATTCGGCGTGCGGACCCTGCGCCACGGCGCGACTATGAGGCGTGGACGCCGGAGTAACCCAAATGTCAGAACATACTACTGAAGTCATCGTCGGAGCCGGCGTACTTGCCGCAGCAATTGGTTTTGTTGTCTACGCAGGCCAGATTTCGGGCTACTCAAGCTCCAGCGCCACATACCCGCTTGAAGCCAGCTTCCGCAGCTTGGAGGGCGTAAGTGTCGGTACCGACGTACGCCTTGCAGGGGTGAAGGTGGGTACTGTGTCAGACGTTGAGTTGAACACCGAAACCTTTCGTGCGGACACCACTGTGACGCTGATTTCTAGCGTCGAAATTCCTGATGACAGTGCCATTATCATCGCGTCCGAAGGGCTCTTGGGGGGCAACTTCGTCGAAATCGTGCCGGGCGGGTCACCGTTCTATTTCGAACCCGGTGATACGATCGAAGACACGCAGGGGGCCGTGAGCCTTGTGTCTCTTCTCCTCAAATTCGTTAGCGGTTCATCTGAATGATTTTCCGCGCCATTTGCGCAGCGTTCCTTCTGGCGTCACCGGCCGCCGCACAGCAGGCCGTGTCCGAGGCATCGGGCGCACAACTACGGGGCGTTGACCGCATCAGCGGAGAAGTCTTTGAAATTATTGTAGCTTCGGGTCAAACTGCGCGGCTTCAGCAAATTGACATCACGCTGCGCTCTTGCCGGTATCCGGTCGGGAACCCGGCAGGTGACGCTTTTGCCTCTTTAGAGATCACGGAAGTGACCAGTGGGGAACGGCTTTTCTCGGGGTGGATGATTGCTTCATCACCCGCTCTGTCGGCGATGGATCACCCGCGCTACGACATTTGGGTCATGCGCTGCACTACTTCCTGAGGGCTGCGCAGCGGTGGTATCTTGAAATTTGCGGGCCGGTTCACGGCGACATCCAGCGCTTTATGGTATTCCGCACGGCTGATTTCGATCGCCCCCAAAGAGGCGAGGTGCTCGGTCAGAAATTGAGTGTCAAACAGCATGAAACCTGCATCAACCAAGCGATCGACAAGACAGGCGAGCGCAATTTTTGACGCATTGGTACGGCGCGAAAACATGCTTTCCCCAAAAAATGCGGCGCCTAAAGTGACGCCATAGACGCCACCTACAAGAGTATCGGCGTCCCATACTTCCAGAGAATGCGCGCGGCCCTCACGGTGCAGGTCGTGGTAAAGATCTCGTATTTCGGCGTTGATCCAAGTGTCGATACGGTCTGCACAGCCATCAACGACGCCTTGAAAATCTGTATCGACCCTGACATCGAAGGTGGCCCGCCGCATTGCACGCTTTAAAGACCTGCTCAGGTGAAAACCCCGCAAAGGCATCACACCGCGGCGCTGCGGATCAACCCAGAACACCTCTGGGTCGTCGCGATTCTCAGCCATGGGAAAAATGCCGCTGGCATAGCCCTGCATTAGGATGTCAGACGTTAATCGCATCGTGGCACGGCACTAGCTGCTGTCAAGGTTGCTTTCCAGCCAGTGTTCCAGCCAATGGATATTATAGTCGCCCGTAAGCACTGCATCTTCTTCCATAAGCGCACGGAACAGAGGGATCGTCGTGTCGACACCGTCTACAATCAATTCACCCAAAGCGCGATGCAAACGTGCAAGCGCCTCGCGCCGGTCTCGGCCATGCACAATCAACTTACCGATCAAGCTGTCGTAATAGGGTGGGATTTTGTACCCGTCGTAGAGGGCCGAATCCATACGCACGCCCAAGCCCCCCGGGGCATGGTACTGCGTGATCCGTCCCGGTGAGGGCGAAAAGTTCGGCAGTTTTTCAGCGTTGATCCGCACTTCAATCGCATGGCCATTGATTTGGAGATCGTCCTGACTAAAGGACATATTCATGCCCGAAGCGACGCGGATCTGCTCTCGAACCAAGTCCACGCCGAAAATCGCTTCTGTCACAGGGTGTTCGACCTGCAAGCGTGTGTTCATTTCAATGAAGTAGAACTCTCCGTTTTCATAGAGAAATTCAATTGTGCCCGCCCCGATATAATTGATACGCGCAACGGCGTCGGCACATGTTTTGCCGATGGATGCGCGTTCTTCAGGTGAAATCGCAGGGCCAGGCGCTTCTTCAAAAACCTTTTGGTGACGGCGCTGTAGCGAACAGTCCCTTTCGCCCAGATGAACGGCTTTGCCTTTGCCATCGCCGAAAACCTGAATTTCGATGTGGCGCGGTGTGGTCAGGTATTTCTCGATATAGACTTCGTCGTTACCAAAATTGGATTTGCCTTCCGCGCGCGCAGTCAGAAAGGCTTTTTCCATATCCTCGGAAGTTTGAGCGACTTTCATACCGCGCCCGCCGCCCCCGGCGGTTGCCTTGATGATAACGGGATAGCCGATTTCCGCGCCGATGCGTTGTGCATCCTCCAAAGTGTCGACCCCACCATCAGAGCCGGGCACACAAGGAACCCCGAGCTTTTTCATAGTGTCTTTGGCCGTAATTTTATCGCCCATGACGCGGATATGTTCCGCTGTTGGGCCGATGAAGGTGATCCCATGATCCTCCACGATTTGTACAAATCCTGCGTTCTCGGACAAAAAGCCGTATCCTGGATGGATTGCTTCTGCGCCGGTGATTTCGCAGGCAGAGATTATTGCTGGGAATGAAAGATAGCTTTGCGTGCTGGCGGGCGGACCAATGCAGACGCTTTCATCCGCCATGCGCACGTGCATCGCGTCGCTGTCCGCCGTGGAATGCACGGCGACAGTTTGAATGCCCATTTCCCGCGCCGCACGTACAACACGCAATGCTATTTCGCCCCGATTGGCGATGAGAATTTTTTTAAACATGGCCACCGCTCCTATTCAAGGATGACAAGTGGAGTGCCAAATTCAACCGCTGCCCCGTCTTCGACAACGATACGTTTGATCGTACCAGCGCGCGGGGCGGGGATGTGGTTCATGGTTTTCATCGCTTCGACAATCAAAAGCGTATCGCCTTCGGCCACGGTGGCACCAACAGTTATGAAGGCGGGCGCGCCCGGTTCGGGCTGCATGTAAACAGTGCCCACCATCGGGGATGTCACTGCACCGGGCAGATCGGCGGGGTCTTCTGCTGCGTCCGCTGCACTGGCTACGGCAGGTGCTGCAGTTTCATTCGGTGCAAAAGAGGCATGCGCTGCCTGAGGTGTGACTTGTGTAAACACTTGCTGCTGATGGCGGCTGACACGCACGTTCAGGCTGTCATCTGCGCCGTAATCACGCTTTACCTGAAGTTCGGTCAGATCATTTTCGCGCAACAACTCTGCCAAAGCCTGAATAAATGCCACGTCGGCGTCATGGTTCTTTTTTGTCATGTATTTCCTCAACCATTCGGAGCAGGCCTTGTGTGTCACGGCCCTTAATCCTGCGCGCCCGTTATAGGCTATGGTTTACGCTATGGAAACCCACAGTTGCGGTCGCTAGGGTGATGATGCATCGCAAAGAGGTGTTAGATGAATTTGGCCCACTGGCTTGCGCGGCAAGCGCAAATCGATCCTGACCGTCCGGCTCTTTTTCTGGGTCGCGACTGCGTTGCCGACTATGGGACTTTCTGGTCAGACGCGCGGGCGGTGGCAGGCTGGCTTGCAGCGCAGGGCGTTCGCCCCGGCGACCGTGTCGCAATCTATATGAAAAACGTGCCCGACTATCTGACCGTGTTTTATGGTATTTGGACGGTGGGGGCCGCCGTCGTGCCGATCAACGCAAAATTACATGGGCGCGAGGCGGCATTTATCGTTGCGAATAGCGGTGCATCGCATGTTTTTGCGTCTCCTGAACTGGATCAGGCTTTGGCAGGGATAGATGCCTCGGTGCCGATCACAACTGTGCCAAGTAGCGCTTTTGAGATGCAGCGCCGGCATAGTCCTTTGGCTGAAATCGCCGCACGCAGTCCGGATGATCTGGCCTGGCTGTTTTATACTTCTGGGACCACTGGCAAGCCCAAGGGCGTTATGATGACCCACCGGATGCTCACGTCGATGAGCCTGTGCTACCAGATGGATGTCGATCAAGTGACCGGCGATGATGCGACGCTTTACGCCGCACCGATGAGCCATGGGGCGGGCATTTACAGCATGTTGCACGTGCGTGTCGGGGCGCGCCATGTCTGTCCGCCATCTGGCGGTTTCGAACCAGCTGAGATTTTCGACCTTGCCGCGCATTTTGGGAACACGCACCTGTTTGCTGCTCCCACGATGGTCAAGCGTATGACCGATGCGGCCCGCGCGGGCGGGTGCAAGGGCGAAGGCTTGCGGACAATCGTTTATGCTGGTGGTCCCATGTACAACGCTGACATCATTGATGCGGTGGATCACTTCGGGCCCCTGTTTGTGCAAATCTACGGTCAAGGCGAATGTCCGATGGGCATCACGGCTTTGTCCCGCGCGGACGTGGCAGACCGCAGCCATCCGACGTGGGCCGCGCGTTTGCTGTCCGTCGGCCGCGCGCAATCCGCTGTCGAAGTAGCCATCGGCACGGCTGAGGCCACGGTATTACCTTTGGGGGAGCATGGCGAGATTATGGTTCGGGGCGATACGGTCATGCCTGGCTATTGGCAAAATGATACTGCTACCACCAGAACCATAGTGAACGGTTGGTTGATGACAGGTGACATGGGTTTCATGGATGCGGACGGGTATGTGACATTGCAAGACCGCTCCAAAGACATGATTATCACTGGTGGGTCGAACGTTTATCCGCGCGAGGTTGAAGAGGTATTGCTAACCGATCCTGACGTGCACGAGGTATCTGTCGTGGGCAAGCCGCATCCCGAATGGGGTGAAGAGGTTGTGGCTTTTATTGTAGGGCCATTCGATCCTGCAAAACTGGATAGGATATGCTTGGACAACATTGCACGCTTCAAACGGCCCAAGTCATATATCGCGATCGATGAATTGCCCAAGAATAACTATGGCAAAGTCCTGAAAACCGAATTGCGCGCACTTTTGTCAGAGTAGCTAACACTGCGGACGACCGAAATACGTCATGCGGTTGCAAAGCGGTGTCGCGATCAGGCAATTCTAGCCCCCAAATAGATGTATACATTCTGTATACATTGGAGGATGCATGCCCCGCGGATCAAAGGAAATATGTTACGAAGACGTCAAGCTGCGCATCCTGCGTATGGAGCTTGAGCCCGGTGTGGTGCTGGAAGAAGCTTCGCTTGCAGCGCACTATGCCTTGTCACGGACGCCCCTGCGCGAGGTGCTTCAGCGGTTGGCAGGCGAAGGGTACGTGACCTTGGCAGAGCATCGCGGCGCCAAGGTGGCGTCCATGGACATTTCTGTCATGCGCACGTTTTTTCAGACGGCGCCCATGATCTACGCCTCTATCAGCCGCTTGGCTGCGGAAAACAGAAAACCGGCACAGTTGACTGTTTTGCAAAATGCTCAAGACCAGTTTGCAAAGTACACGCAGGCAGGCGATGCCGCTGCCGCAGCACTTGCCAACTACAGATTTCACGAAGTCATCGGTGAAATGGCCAGAAATGTATATTTGGCGGCTTCTCTTAACCGGCTGCTTATTGACCACACGCGGTTAAGCCAGACTTTCTACCGTCCAAAATCAGTCCAGGATTCCGCATTGATCAACCAGGCATCTGCACAGCACGAGGCGTTGATTGTGGCTATTGATGCGCAAGACGCGGGACGTGCGGCCGAGCTCACGTTGCAGCACTGGGATTTGTCGCGCGGACGTATGGAACGTTTCGTGCGCCCCGATCCGCTGCCGATGGACGTTGTATTGCCAAAGGACAAAACACATGCGATTTGATGGAATATACACACCTTTGGTGACCCCCTATAACGATGATTTTTCGCTTAAAAAAATAGAGTTACATGGCGTAATTGATTTTTTGATTAAAGCTGGGGTGAACGGCTTGATCGTGGCTGGTACGACCGGCGAATACTATGCTCAAAGCAGCGAAGAGCGTCTAGAGTTGATGAAGATTGTCAAAGATCATATCGCAGGGCGCGTGCCCCTGATCGTCGGTACAGGTGCGATCAGAACCGAAGACAGCATCATATATGCGCAGGCTGCGCGTGATATTGCAGCGGATGCAATTCTGGTTGCAACGCCGCCCTACGCATATCCCACGGATCGCGAAATTGCGCTGCATTGTCTGGCCATAGACCGCGCGGCAAACCTGCCTGTCATGCTCTACAATTACCCGGGCCGGATGAGCGTGAATATGGGCGAAGAATGCCTTGACCGTCTGGGCCGCAGCCCAAATTTCTGTGCCATCAAGGAAAGCTCGGGAGACCCCAATCGTTTGCACATGCTGGCTCGCGACTACCCTCATATCGCCTTAAGCTGCGGTATGGACGATCAGGCGCTGGAGTTCTTTGCATGGGGCGCGCGGTCATGGGTATGCGCAGGGTCAAACTTTGCGCCCGAAGCGCATATCGCGCTGTACCGCGCCTGTGCTGTCGAGGGCGACTTCACAAAGGGGCGGGCCATCATGTCTGCGATGTTGCCGCTGATGCGTGTGCTCGAGCAAGGCGGCAAGTTTATCCAATGCATTAAATATGGCCTGTCGACCCGTGGCTTTGATGCAGGACCGCCACGCAAGCCACTGCAACCGTTAAATAAAGACGACAAGAGAGAATTAGAAGAAGTGATCCGCACAATGAACCGCGCGATTGCCGCCATCGAAGGAGCTTCCACATGACCGATCTTCTGACGCGCGCAGAATATGCAGCAATCGCACAAGACCTTGATTTGCCGGCGGCCCCCTTCATCGATGGAAAATTCCGCCGCGGTTGCGGGCCGAAGATGCCCACCGTCAATCCAGCGACAGGGCAGGTACTGGCGTCTATTTCCACGGCGGACGCCAGCGATGTTGATCTTGCCGTTGCAAAGGCGCGCGAGGCTTTCGAGCAAGGCCAGTGGTCCCGCATGCACCCGTCCCAGCGTAAGGACATCCTTATCAAACTGTGCAAATACATGACCCGCCGCAAGCGTGAGTTGGCGGTGATGGAAAGTATAGACAGCGGCAAACCCATTCGCGACTGCGAATTGATCGACATTCCCGAGACCATTCATTGCTTGAGATGGCACGCCGAAGCCGTCGACAAAATTTACGACCAAACCGGCCCGGCTGGTGATGATGCGATTTCTTTGATCGTGCGTGAACCCATCGGAGTTGTTGCAGCGGTGCTGCCGTGGAATTTCCCGCTGATGATGCTGGCATGGAAAGTCGGTCCGGCATTGGCGGCGGGATGTTCGGTCATCGTGAAACCCGCTGAACAAACCTCGCTTACTGCGCTGCGCGTAGCCGAGCTTGCCCATCTTGCTGGCGTGCCGCGCGGCGTCTTGCAGGTCTTGCCGGGTGAGGGGGCCGCAGTCGGTGCGCCGTTGGGCCTTCATATGGATGTCGACATGGTCAGCTTTACCGGATCAACAGAGACGGGGCGCAGCTTTTTGCGCTATGCGGCGGACAGCAACCTCAAGAAAGTAGTGTTGGAGTGCGGCGGCAAGAATCCCGCCGTTGTTCTGGCGGACGCAGAAAACCTGGACCATGTGGCAGAGCATGTGGTCAATGCAGCCTTCTGGAATGGTGGGCAGAATTGTTCGGCCACATCGCGGCTGATCGTGCACAAAGACGTCAAAGCGCCATTGATGGAGCGGATCACAGCTCGCATGCGCGACTGGAAAACTGGCGATCCGCTAGATCCTGCGAACCACATCGGCACAATGATCGACGCTGCACATTGCGAAAAAGTACGCAGCTATCTCGGGGCACCTGACGACGGTCCTTACGTCTTGCCAACGGTCATTGAGGTCAAACCAACCGATCCCGCAGCCCAAGATGAAATTTTCGGCCCAGTTCTGGCGGTCATCGAAGTTGCGAGCACCGAAGAGGCGATCGCGATGGCAAATGATACGGCCTATGGGCTGGCGGCTAGCGTATTCACCGACAAGGCCCGCACAGCCCTGCGCACAGCCCGCGATCTGCGGGCAGGCACGGTCACGGTCAACTGCTATGGCGAAGGCGATATATCGACCCCCTTTGGCGGCTACAAGCAGTCCGGTTTCGGCGGGCGCGACAATGGTCTGCATGCGCACGACCAATACACCGAACTCAAAACCATCTGGATTGATCTCACAGATCCCAAAGAGGGAGATAACATCGGATGAGCCGTATCGGGTTCATAGGCACAGGCCACATCGCAGCCCCGATGGTACGGTTCCTGGCCGACCGGGGGCACCAGATTACCGTGTCTGAACGCAACGCCGAGGTTGCCGCATCGCTGGCAGCTTCTGACGGTGTCGCTGTTGCCGATAACCAAGCGGTCTTGGATGCAAGCGACATCGTCTTTCTATGTTTAAGGCCGCATGTTGCTGCAGACATTCTGAAACCTGTAACCTTTCGAGCAGATCACCAGATCGTTTCGGTTATGGCTGGCATTTCGCTTGAGGCACTTGGCGCTGCCTGTGCGCCCGCGCGGGACATCATAATGACCATTCCACTGGGGTATCTGGAAAAGGGCGGCTGCCCTTTGCCTGCCTGCCCGAGCCCCGGTGTTCTAAAGCCACTATTCGAGCCCGAGAACCCCGTTCTAGGCGTGCCGGACGAAGCCGCTTTCAACATGCATTTTGCGGTCTGCGCCTTTGTGCCGGGCGTTTTGGATTTGATGACGACTTCGGCTGCGTGGCTGGCTGCGCAAACGGGGGATGCTGATCAGGCCGCGCGCTATACGCGGCAATTGCTGGCGGGTTTTCTGGCCGCACTGCCGGATGAAGGTGCAGCACTCTTGCCGGCTGAGCGTGATGCACTGGCAACGCAGGGCACGTTAAGCGCTCAAATGACCAATGGTTTGCAGGAAGGGGGCGCACACACAGCGCTGACCCGGACATTGGACAGTATAGCCGACAGGTTGAAAGGTGAACCATGAGCGTTGATGCAGTTGGAACAGTACGGCGGGGCCGCGGCGCGCGGCGGGCGGTGCGGCAGGCAACAGATGTAACGATGTTGCCTTCGTTAAAGCGTGGGCTGCCCTTGACCGAGCCAATGACCAACGAACAGATCGCGTGTCTTGATGCGGCGTCTATGGATATTCTGGAAAATATCGGCGTGGTTTTTCGTGACCCAATTGCGCTGGAAGACTGGAAACGGGCAGGCGCGGACGTGCGTGGCGAAACAGTGCATCTTGACCGCGCTCTTGTGCGGTCCTTGATTGCCACCATCCCTGAAACCTTCACCTATCATGCGCGCAATCCGAAAAAAAACCTGCCCTTTGGCCGGGACCACGCGATCTTTGTGCCGATGACAGGTGCGCCTTATCTGCGTGACTTGGATGATGTCCGGCGCAATCCCACGCTTGAGGATCTCGCCAATTTTCACAAGCTCAGCCATATGCTGCCGGCGATGCATTCATCGGCACATCACATTGTGGAACCCTATGACCATCCGATCAGCCAACGTCATTTACGGATTACCTATTCTTCAATGAAGCATTCCGACAAGACATTCATGGGGATGACCACCAGCCCCAGGAATGCAGAGGATGTGCTGGATATGTGCGCCATCCTGTTCGGCGAAGAGTTTCTGGAGAGCCACCCCGTTGTGACGGGCAATTGCAATGGGAACTCGCCTCTTGTGTGGGACGAGACGATGCTGGGAGCGCTCAGGGCGTTTTCGCGCCGCAATCAGCCTGTTCTGTGTTCGCCCTTCGTGTTGGGCGGGGCGAATACGCCTGCTTCCGTCGCCCCGACTGTGGCGCAGCTGAATGCCGAAGCGCTAAGCGCGCTGGCCTATACGCAAGTGATCCGCAAGGGCGCGCCTGCCATCTATGGGCATTATCTGTCTACTGTGTCGATGAAATCGGGGGCTCCGATGGCGGGGACACCGGAAATCAGCTTGATGAATTTCATGATCGGTCAGATGGCGCGGTTCTATGGTGTCCCGTGGCGGACGTCGACCACGCTGGGCGGGGCAAAGACATTTGATGCGCAGGCAGGCTACGAAAGCGCGATGACCCTGAACGCCGTGTTGATGAGTGGTGCAAATTATATGTGGCACGCAGCCGGATGGAATGAGGCGGGTATGCACTGTTCCACAGCCAAGTTCATCGTCGATGCAGAGGTGTGCGCCATGGGCTACCGGATGGCCGAAGGTATCCGCTGGGATGATTTTGACGAAGCTTTGGTCGCGGTGCGCGACGTGGGGCCGGGTGGGCATTATCTGGGCCATCCGCACACATTGGAAAATTTCCAGCGTGCGTTCTTCATGCCCGAGATGTTCGACAACAATTCAATAGAACAATGGCAGGCCGAGGGCGGTATCGACATTACCGAACGTGCTTTGCGTCGCGCCCGCAGCTTGCTGGGCGAATACGAAGAACCAAAGCTGGACGCAGGCGTCGACGAGGCACTTCGTGATTACATCGCGCGGCGTGAAAGGGAAATTCCGGCAGCTGACGCGCTTAATCAGGAGTATTAGCGGTGTCCGAGCAGGTCGAACCCGCACGCGCTGATATCGCACCGGACCGGATTGCGGACCTGTTGTGGAGCACGGACCCTGCCTTGAATACCTTTATGTTTAGGGCAATGGATGTGCTGCACCGCATTCTGCAGTGCGAATGGCCTGCCGCGCGTGGGCTCTTGTGTCACCGTCAGGCCTTTTTCGCGGGGCAAGCAGGGGCTGTTTCGGGGCTGATTATCGGGCATACAGCGCAAGAATACCCTGCGAATTTCGAAGCGGCACTTGAGTTGCAAATGCAATCGCTCACCGAAGACGAAGCTGGTCACCTTAAAGCGGCACTTCATTGGATGGACCGACTTTTCCCTGTCCCGACGGATGGCTCTTTCTACATTCTGGAGTTGGCTGTCGCACCAGATGCGCAGGGTGAAGGCTTGGCGCAAAAACTGTTGGATGCCGCTACGGAACGCGCTCTGGATCAAGGCTGTACCCACATGTGCCTTGATGTGGCAGCCGACAATGCGGCCGTGGCGTTCTATCAGCACATCGGCTTTGCGGTCGAGATTGAAACGCGGGTACCCTATTTGGCGAACACGCACGGGATCGGTCTTCACTACCATATGACACGCCCGCTGGAGCCTGCGTCATGCGCGTAAAACGGCTGCCCTGCGATCCCGGCCCGGCGGGTTGGGACAAACTGTTGCCCGATGCAGCGCCCGCCACACCGTTGGAGCAGGACACAACTGCGGATTGGCTTGTGATCGGAGCGGGTTTCGCGGGCTTGGCAGCGGCGCGCAGGTTGCAGCAACTCTGTCCCGCTGATCGCATCGTCATTCTGGATGCCACACGCGTTGGGGCGGGGCCTGCGGGGCGCAACTCGGGCTTTATGATTGATCTTCCGCATGATCTGGCGTCCGAGAATTATGGCGGTGCGCTTGAGGCGGACCGCGCGCAAACGGAAGACAACCGCCGGGCCATCGCTTTTGCTCATGAGATGGTCCGCGACTTTAAAGTGGCGCCAGAAGCCTTTGTTGCAGCTGGTAAAACCAATAGTGCAGCCACCCCAAAAGGGATGGCGCATAACAAGACGTTTGCGCGTCATCTGGCATCGCTGGGTGAGCCGCACGAGATGTTGGATGCGCAGGATATGCGCGATTTGACCGGCACCACATATTATACCGGGGGGTTGTATACGCCCGGTTGTGTCATGATCCAGCCCGCGATGTTTGTACGCGCCATTGCAGCGGCTTTGCAGTCGAACCGTGTGCACTTGCATGAAGAAAGTCCGGTTACCGCGCTTGACCGTGCAGGGCAGGATTGGGTGGCGACTACACCCAACGGCCGTGTGACCGCACCCAAGATCATTTTAGCCGTAAACGGTCACCTTGAAAGCTTTGGTCATATGACAGGGCGGTTGATGCATGTGTTTACCTATGCCTCAATGACCCGCGCGCTGACAGACGCGGAAAGTGCCGCCTTGGGCGGACAACCTGTCTGGGGAGTGACGCCAGCCGACCCGTTAGGCACCACCGTGCGCCGCATCTCCGGACTTGGGGGCAACCGGATCGTGATCCGCAACCGCTTTACCTTCGATCCGACACTGGAGGTGAAGGACACGAGGATCGACCGTGTCGCTGTGGATCACGACCGCGCGTTTGCGGCGCGCTTTCCGATGCTGCGCGACGTCACGATGGAGCATCGGTGGGGCGGACGCCTTTGCCTGAGCTATAACAACGTGCAAGTGGTCAAAGAGTTGGAGCAGGGGCTATGGTCTGCCTGTTGTCAGAACGGATTGGGCACCGCCAAAGGAACACTGGCAGGAATGCTTGTGGCCGAGGCTGCGAACGGTGTTTCGTCCCCTGCGCTGACCCGCGCGCTACAGGCACCGCTTCCCAAAAAGCTTCCACCCGCGCCATTGGCACGGGTGGGGGCCAACGCGCGATTGCGTTGGGGTGAATGGCGCGCAGGGCGCGAGCTATAACGTCAGATTGCGAGGTATTCTTCGCGCAACTCTTTGTTCTCAAGAACTTCTGACGCGGTGCCGTCGAATACAATGCCGCCGGTGTCAAGGATCACCGCACGGTCAGCAAGTTCAAGCGCGCGCACCGCATTCTGTTCAACCAGAATAGTGGTCATGCCCTGTTCTTTAATGATGCGAAGCGTCTTTTCGATCTCGTCAACGATCACGGGCGCTAGGCCCTCGTAGGGTTCGTCCAGCAGCAACACTTTGAGGTCACGACATAGGGCGCGTGCGATGGCCAGCATTTGCTGTTCGCCGCCAGATAAAGTCACACCTTCCTGGTTACGGCGTTCGCGCAAACGCGGGAACAGATCGTAGACGCGATCGATGGACCAACCGATGGGCGGTGCAATCTGTGCCAGCTTCAGGTTTTCTTCGACAGTGAGACCCGCGATAATCCGTCGGTCTTCGGGCACCAGTCCCAAACCGACAGATGCCGCCTCGTAGCTTGTCATTTTATGTAATGGCTGGTGATCTAGCCAAATCTCCCCGTGGCGTACTTCGGGATCACCCAGCCGCGCGATTGAGCGCAGTGTCGAGGTCTTGCCAGCACCGTTGCGGCCCAGCAAAGCAAGGATTTCACCCTCGTGCACGTTAAAGCTGACACCCTGCACGATATAGCTTTCGCCGTAATAAGAGTGCATATCCCAAACCGAAAGAAAGGCAGGGGCGGTGGATGCCATATTGGCATTTTTTGTAAAGTCGGGTTTGACGTTCATGATATCGCCTCCTTATGCCGCTGTCTGCGTTTCGCCGAGATAGGCTTCGCGCACTTTCGGGTGACCCTTGATGTTGTCGGGCGTGTCTTCGACCAGTGGCGTGCCCTGCGCCAGCACGGTGATCCGTTGCGCAAGGCTGAACACAACATGCATATCGTGTTCGATGATGGCGATTGTGATGTCACGCTCTTCGCTGATCTGCTTCAGCAGATCGATCGTGTTGTTCGTATCTGCCCGCGCCATGCCGGCTGTCGGCTCGTCGAGCAACAACAAACGCGGCTCCTGACTTAGGCACATCCCGATCTCGAGCCGCCGTTTGTCTCCGCGTGACAATGAACTGGACGTCATGTGCAGCTTGTCAGCCATGTTCAGTTCTTCCAACATGTGTTCTGCGCGTTCGACGACGTCTTTCTGCGATACGACACTGGAAATCGCATTTAGTTCGAACGACCCATCGCGTTTTGCGAAGCAGGGGATCATCATGTTTTCCAGAACCGACAGATCTCCGAAAATCTCAGGGGTCTGGAAAACGCGGCTGATGCCCATCTGATTGATCTCGTAGGGTTTGCGCCCCAGCACGGACTGCCCGTCGAACATGACCGACCCAGTGTCGGGGATCAGCTTGCCCACGAGGCAATTCAGCAATGTGGATTTGCCCGCCCCGTTCGGCCCGATGATCGCATGAACGCTGCGTTCTGCAATGCTTAGGTTCACATCACTAAGCGCTTGCAAGCCGCCGAACCGCTTGCCGACGTTTTTGACTTCAAGAATACCCATTACGTCGTCTCCTTATTCAGCTGGTGTTGTTTTGCCATCGGTCTTTTCATCCGAGGCTTTTTTACGCTTGAAGACAGCTGCAATTTTCTGACCACCCTGAACCAGACCGCCGGGCAGGAAGATGACGACCAGCATGAAGATGATACCCAGTGTCAGATGCCAACCCTTGCCGATGAACGGATAGATCATGGTGACCACAAGGTCTTCGAGCCCGTCTGGAAGGAAAGCAAACCAAGTGTGCAGAATGTCCGAGTTGATCTTGGACAGAATGTTTTCCATGTATTTGATCGCACCCGCGCCAAGAACCGGACCGATCAGCGTTCCGACACCGCCAAGGATCGTCATAAGCACCACTTCACCCGATGCTGTCCAGAACATACGCTCCGGACCGGCAAGAGGGTCCATGGCCGCCATCAGGCCACCTGCGAGGCCCGCATACATCCCCGAGATGACAAAGGCTGCCAGCATATAGGGTTTTGGGTTCATGCCGGTGTAGTTCAGACGTTGCTGGTTGGATTTGATCGATTTTAGCACCAACCCGAAGGGTGACCGGAATATCCGTATTGATAGATAGAATGCCAGCAGCATGATGAAAGCTGAGAAATAGTAGCCTGCCGAGAAGGTAAAGACCCAATCACCGACATTCAGCTCCGAGGCACTGCGCATCTCCAGCCCAAACAGGCTTGGGGATGGGATGTTACCTTGCGCAGTCGTTTGCGAGCCGAGGATACGAGGATCCTGCAGTGTAAGTTGCAGACCGGTTTCACCGCCTGTCAGACCCTTTTGCAAAAGGCCTTGCTTGTCCGGGCCATCCATATCGGTGGCGAGCACCGAATAGGCCAGAGAATAGGACATCATCGCAAAAGCGAGCGTGAGGATGGAAAAGTAGATGCCCGAGCGCCGAAGGCTTACATAGCCGATCAGGACCGCGAAAATACCGGACACTGCAATGGACAGTCCAAGTGCCGGTAGCACGTTCATTCCGAATATTTTGAACATCCACATTGCCGCGTAAGAGCCGATGCCGAGAAACGCCGCATGGCCAAACGACAGGTAGCCCGTCAAACCGAACAGGATGTTGAAGCCAATGGCAAAGATTCCAAAGATCACGAACCGCTGCATCAGGTCCGGATAGCCCGCATTGAACTGCGCCATGGCCGAGCCTTCGGGGAAGGGGTTAAGGATGAAGGGCGCCAGCATCGTGAGAATAATCACGAGCAACAGCAGCTTTGTGTCCTGTTTGTTAAGTCTGAGCATTTTATTATTCCTCCATCACGCCTTTGCGACCCATCAGGCCACGTGGGCGGGTCAGCAAAATGATGATTGCGACCAGGTAAATGATGATCTGGTTGATCCCGGGCAGAGCGTCGAGCACACGCGGCATCGAAGCAAAGCTTTCCAGAATACCGAGCAAGAAGCCCGCAGCGACAGCACCGGGTAGCGACCCCATGCCGCCAACAACCACAACCACGAAACTCAGAACAAGAAAATCCATTCCCATGTGGTAATTGGGCGAATTGATAGGCGTGTACATCACACCGGCAAGTCCGGCGACTGCGGCGGCGATACCAAACATGATGGTAAACCGTTTGTCGATGTTGATACCCAGCAGACCAACGGTTTCGCGGTCTGCCATGCCAGCCCGCACAACCATGCCGAAGGTGGTAAACTGCAGGAAGGCGAAGACCGCGCCGATAATAAGTGCGGCAAAGCTGAAGTATACCAAGCGCCAGTAAGGGTAGATGATCGATCCGGGATCAAAGCCCAGGATGACGCCGAAGTCGAAAGAACCTGTAAAGGCCGAAGGTGCCGGTGTAGGGATCGGGTTCGCGCCGTAGAAGTACTTGATGACTTCCTGCAAGACGATTGCCAGACCAAAGGTTACAAGGATTTGGTCTGCGTGGGGGCGTTTGTAGAAGTGCTTGATCAGACCGCGCTCCATCGCAAAACCAATGCCAATCATCACCGGAATGGCGAACAAAATGGACAAAGGCACGGCCCAGTCGATGATGGCCGCACCAGCGGCCTCGCCGAACCAGTCGTAGATATAGGGCACATCACGCATCATTTGGTTGCCGAGAAAATCAACTTGGCCTTCGACGGCGACCTCGTGGCTCACGCTAAGAAAGCGGCTGAATGTGACTGCACAGAACGCGCCGATCATGAAGAGCGCACCATGCGCGAAGTTCACGACGCCAAGCGTACCGAAGATCAGTGTTAGACCTAGCGCAATGAGCGCATAGGCTGACCCTTTGTCCAGGCCGTTGAGAATTTGCAGGATGATTGCGTCCATGGTCCCACCTTACATGAAACGGAGTTGCCCCAGAAAACGGGGAAGCCGGGCGGCGAGAAGCGCCGCCCGATGTATTTTTGCTGAAGCGTTACGCGCCTGCGTTACACGCACCCAGTTCACCGCCGAAGATGCTGGCGTCATACGTAACTTGGCTGACCGGCGTGATCTCAACGATCTCGAGAAGGTCGAACTCGGATGTCGGGTTCTCTTTTCCTTTCACGACCAGCACGTCTTTGAAGCACTGGTGATCTTCGCCACGATACAGCGTCGGGCCGTTGCCCATGCCGTCGAATTCGAAGTCTTTCAGCGCTTCGCCAACCGCACATGGGTTGAACGAGCCTGCACGCTGTACCGCATCTGCATAGAGCAGGGCCTGTACATAGCATGTGTGTGCCGCCTGCGAGGGCGGGAAGCCGTATTTGGTGCCAAAGGATTTAACGAACTCTTTAGAGCCGTCATCTTGCAGGGACCAGTGCCAGTTTGTGGATCCGAAGATGCCCTTAACGTTGGCGCCCGCACCCTTCGCCATCAGGCGGGAGTAAAGCGGAACAACGATTTCGAAGTTCTTACCGTTGGCTGTACGCTCGCGCAGGCCGAACTGAACCGCGTTTGTCAGCGAGTTCACCATGTTGCCGCCGTAGTGGTTCAGAACCAGAACGTCCGCATCGGACTGCAGAACAGGCGCGATGTAGGATGAGAAGTCTGTTTGCGTCAGCGGTGTCAGGACCGTTCCGACTGTTTCCCAACCCATGGCTTCTGTGGATGTACGCACCGCTTCTTCGGTGGTGTAGCCCCAGTTGTAGTCTGCGGTCAGGTGGTAGGCTTTGCGGTCCGTGCCGTAGTTGTTGGCAAGCACCGGTGCGAGTGCCGCACCCGTCATGTAAGAGTTAAAGAAGTGACGGAAACCGTTTGCTTTCTTGTCCTTACCTGTCGTGTCGTTGGAATGCGTCAGACCGGCCATGAAGATAACGCCGGCTTCTTGGCAAAGCGCCTGTACGGCCACAGCAACACCAGAGGATGAACCGCCAGTAATCATGATCGCGCCGTCTTTTTCGATCATCGACCGTGCGGATGCGCGTGCTGCGTCAGATTTCGTTTGCGTATCGCCCGTGACGTACTCGACTTTTTTGCCGAGGATGCCGTTGCCCTCGAGGGCTTTGGACGAGAATGTGTTCAACAGGCCGCCATCGCCGCCACCGTTCAGGTGCTCTACCGCCAGTTCGTAGGCGCGCAGTTCGTCTGCACCTTCGTCTGCGTATGGGCCGGACTGTGGTACGTTAAAGCCAAGGGTAACCGTGTCGCCTGTTGGCGCATTGGTAAAGCCGGAGTGGCCATCCGCACGCAAGTACGTTGGCAACGTCAGGCCAGCGGCGCCAGCAACGGCACCGGTCTTGATCAGACCACGACGTGTTAAGTTCGATTTGGACATGAAAATCCTCCCAGTTGATTAATCAGACGCGGCTCGCATATCTCCCTCGAACACACGCATGAAGCACTTTAGTGCAGAGTACAGAGTGCCTAGCAGCAGAAAATTGCGCAACAAGTGCCTTGAATTTAACAACTATTTTGTAAATAACTCCACAAGTAGGGCGAATATCTTGTAAATTTTATGATGTTGCGCCGCAGAAAGTCGTTGAATTCGCCCAAGATTGCGTCAGGAGGCAGATATGCCACGCGAGGGATTAACTGGAAGCCGCATCCGCGAAAGGCGTTCCGTCGCAGGCATTCGTCAGGCCGATCTGGCGCGTTCGTTAGGGATTTCGCCTTCATACCTCAATCTGATCGAACATAACCGGCGCAGAATCGGCGGCAAGCTGTTGCTCGATATCGCGCGTGTTCTCGGGGTAGAGCCGTCGATGCTCTCAGAGGGTGCGGAAGCGGCCTTGATCGCCACGCTGCGCGAAGCTGCGACAGGTGCAAACTTGCCCTCTGCAGAGGTCGAGCGCGCCGATGAACTTGCAGGGCGGTTTCCCGGATGGGCCGAGGTGCTGGCCGTGGGACATCAACGTATTGCAACGCTGGAACGTACTGTGGAAACCCTCAGCGACCGGCTCACGCATGACCCAATGCTGGCGGCATCAGTACACGAACTTCTATCGACAGCGGCGGCGATCCGATCGACGGCTTCTATTCTGGCGGACGAAAAAGACATTGAAGCGGAATGGCGCGACCGGTTCCATGCCAACCTTAATCAAGACAGTAAACGCCTTGCGGAAAGCTCTAAGTCCTTGGTGAATTACTTCGAGGCGGGCCGCGTCGATCAGGATCTTGTTTCCAGTCCACAAGAAGAGGTAGATGCGTTTCTATCGCAAAACGGATACCATTTCGCGGGGCTGGAAAAGGGCGAGCAGTCAATAGACGAAATCATTGATGCCGCAGAAAATTTACGCAGTACGACGTCGAAGAAACTGGCGCGGATCGTGCTGAAAAGGATTGCGTCTGATGCCGCGATTGTCCCGGCGCCTGACCTGTCCGCAGCAATGTCCCGTGTCGGGTCAGATCCGCTTGAGCTGGCAACTGCACTGGAGGCACCGGTGTCTGTTGTGCTCAGGCGCTTGGCGGCGCGCAAAGAGCTGGAAAGCGGTCTTATCGTCTGCGACAGGGCCGGCAGTATTCTGTTTCGCAAACCGGTCGGGCAGATGGTCATCCCGCGGTTCGGCGCGGCTTGTGCGCTTTGGCCGATCTTTGCGGCTTTGTGCCAGCCGGGGCAGGTCATCCACACGCCTCTGGTGCAACTGGGCCGTGGTCGCGCGTACTTTGATTGCTATGCTGTGGCCGACGTAGTGGGTGAGGCGCACTATAATACGCCTCCGCTGATTGAAGCGAACATGCTGTTGGTTGCCGGTACCGCACCCGAGACAGGTCAGGTGCTTGAGGTTGGCGCTACCTGCGGTGTTTGTCCGAAACGTGGGTGTCCGGGACGTCGGGAGCCTTCGATTTTGATGGACGGTATATAGGGTGGTTGCACCATTGGTGCCGCACGCCCAAACAAAAAGAAACGAGGGGAGTTAGCATGCGTATTCTGTTCACAGGCGGGGCCGGTAAAGCGGGCAAACACGCAATCGCCTATCTGTTGGGGCAAGGGCACCGTGTCTTGAACGCTGATTTGGTTGCGTTGGAAATGCCGGGAGTGGACAACCGCATCGTCGATCTGACCGATGCAGGTCAGGTCTATGACCTGATGATGAGCTATGCAGGCTTTGACGAGCTTGAGGCGGGAACAGGCGTTCCCCGATTTGATGCGGTGGTCCACTTTGCGGCTGTGCCGCGCATTCTTATGAAGCCGGACAATGAAACTTTTCGCATTAACACAATGAGCACCTACAACATTCTGGATGCGGCGGCCAAGTTTGGTATCCGCAAGGTGATCTTTGCATCGTCCGAGACCACTTACGGCATCTGTTTTGCCGATGGTACGCGTCTGCCAGAGTATCTACCACTTGACGAAGAGCATCCAACGGTGCCCGAAGACAGCTACGCGATGTCAAAAGTCGTAAACGAAGCGACCGCGCGCAGTTTCCATGCGCGCACAGGCGCCGATATCTACGGGTTGCGAATTAACAACGTTGTAGAGCCTCATGAATACAAACAAAATTTCCCATCCTACTTTGCTGACCCAAAGCTGCGGTTGCGAAATTTTTTCGCCTATATCGATGCCCGTGATCTGGGGCAGATGGTGCAGAAGTGTCTTCAGACGGATGGTTTGGGCTATGAGGTTTTCAACGTGTCCAACGATGATCATTCGGTTCATCTGTCCAGCGACACACTGATCCAGACCTATTATCCCGGCGTGGCTTTAAAATACGAACCGGCGCCAGACCAGACTTTCTACAGCAACCAAAAAGCCAAAGATCTTTTGGGCTTTGCACCGGAATATTCGTGGCGCGATTTCGTTACCGCACCTTAGCGGGACCAATCCAGCAAATCTTTGACTTTGCTCGAAGATGCGACGATAAAGAACTACCTGTTTTTGCCTCAACGCCGGGCGCGGATGCAAGAACGCGGCCTTGGGAGGAGGCTAGTATGGGCAAACACGTACTCATTATCGAGGATGAATTGAACATCATCGAAGCCATACGCTTTTTGCTCAGTCGCGAGGGGTGGACAGTTGACACCCACAGCAATGGTACCGATGCGGCACAAGTTATCCGCGATCTGAAGCCTGATCTGGTCATGCTTGATGTCATGCTGCCGGGCAAGAGTGGCTTTGATATCCTAGAAGAGCTTCGCAGCCATCATGAAACGGCAGATTTGCCGGTATTGATGCTGACAGCACGTGGTCAGAGCCGGGATCGTGAAATGGCTGAAAAAGCTGGTGTGAGCCGGTTTATGACCAAACCGTTTTCAAACTCCGAAGTGCTGACCGCTGTGCGCGATTTGTTGTACGTGCATCAACAAAAGGCCTGAGCTATGGCCCGTAAGCCGCTACCGGTGTTTTTGGAGCGCAACAGCTACCGCAAGCGTCGTCTGATGGATGCACTAAGGTTGCTGGCTTTATTTGGGGCAGTGTTGTGGATGATCCCGACGCTTTGGCCGAACGCGTCCGATCCGTTTGCCCAACCTATCGCGACTTCAACAGCGCTGTTTTATGTGTTCGGGGTATGGATACTCCTGATCGGCTTGTCAGCATTGTTTGTCCACCGTCAACGGATGCCGGAAAACGGCAGGCGGGAGGCTGACAAAAACCCATGACATCGTTGAATGTTCTAATTGCCGTTTGTCTGGCCTACGTTTCGCTGTTGTTTTTTATTGCCTTCATGGCAGAGCGGGCAGGCGTGCAAGGCAAGGGCGATTGGCTTTTGCGCTCGCCTTTGGTCTACACCCTGTCGTTGTCAATTTACTGCACAGCCTGGACGTTTTACGGCGCGGTGGGCAATGCGGCACGCACTGGGTTGGAGTATGTGACGATCTATCTGGGCCCCAGCCTTGTTATCTTGGGCTGGTGGTGGATTTTACGGCGCCTTGTGCGTATTGGACGCAGCCATAAAGTAACGTCCATTGCCGATCTTATCTCGTCGCGGTTTGGGAAATCCAATATGCTGGCGATCACTGTCACGGTGATGGCTGTCATAACCGTGACGCCTTACATTGCGCTGCAACTGCAATCGGTCACCCTGTCGTTGTCGATCTTTTCAGCGGCAGAGCAAGGGGTCACGCTCGAGACGATGGATGCCAACGCTGCAGCCTTTTGGATTGCCTGCGGCTTGGCGCTTTTCACCGTGCTTTTTGGAACCCGCAACCTGAATGTAAACGAACGGCATCATGGCGTTGTGATTGCCATCGCCGCCGAAGCGATTGTTAAACTCGTGGCGCTTTTAGCGGTTGGCATCTTTGTCGTTTGGGGGGTGGCAGGGGGGCTGCCAGAGACGCTGGAACGGATCGATGCATCCGATTTGGGCACGTGGCAGACAAGTGGCAGCCGCTGGGCAACGCTGACCTTTCTCGCGGCGGCCGCGTTCTTATGCCTGCCGCGCATGTTTCAGGTCATGGTCGTGGAAAATGAAGACGAAAAGCACCTGCGCATCGCAAGCTGGGCGTTCCCTTTGTATCTGATGCTCATCAGCCTGTTCGTCATTCCGATTGCGGTCATCGGGTTGGAAGTGTTGCCCGAAGGGTCAAACCCGGACCTATTCGTGTTGTCCCTGCCGCTTAGCCAAGGCCGTGAGGGGCTCGCGATGCTCAGTTTTCTAGGCGGATTTTCGTCCGCGACGTCAATGGTCATCGTGGCGACGCTGGCGCTGTCTACAATGGTGTCCAACCATATTGTGATGCCGGTGTTTTTGTATTTGCATAAGGGAGGCGCTAGCCAGTCCGGTGACGTGCGCGAGATGGTCATCCTCTCCAGACGTCTGTCTATTCTTGCGATCATCGGTTTTGGGTACATCTATTATCAAGCCTCGGGCGGATCGGGGGCGCTTGCGTCGATTGGTTTGATTTCCTTTGCGGGCGTTGCACAGTTTTTGCCGGCCATGTTGGGCGGAATATTCTGGCGTGGCGCAACCCGTATCGGTGCCATGTCCGGTTTGAGCGTGGGCTTTGTTCTTTGGGTCTTTACGATGTTGTTGCCCAGTTTCGGGCAGGGCGCGGTTCTGTCTGCCGAAGTGTTCGAAAACGGCCTGTTCGGGCTTGGTATTGTGCGACCACAGGCTCTTTTCGGCATTGAGGGAATGGACCCGATCGTTCATGCCGTCTTCTGGAGCATGCTCTTGAACAGTGCGATCTTTGCTGCAGTATCGCTCGTTACTTTTCCCAACCCGCTTGAGCGGTTGCAAGGCGCGCAGTTTGTGAACGTATTCGAACACTCGCCACAGACGCAGGGCTGGAATGCGTCGGTCGCCGAAAGTGAAGATCTGATGATTATGGCCCAGCGTATCCTTGGGTCAGAGGAAGCGCAGTCTTTGTTCGCCAATCAAGCGCGTGCGCAGGGGTTGTCGGGTCATTTGCCAGAGCCAACCCCTGATTTCCTACAGCTGTTGGAACGCGAGTTGGCGGGGTCTGTCGGCGCGGCCACGGCGCACGCCATGATCAGTCAGATTGTCGGGGGCACTGCGGTAACGGTACATGATCTGATGGCGGTGGCGGACGAATCCGCGCAGATGCTGGAATATTCCAGTCAGCTTGAAGCCAAATCCAAAGAGCTAAGCCAGACCGCCGCTAAGTTGCAGGCCGCCAATACCAAGCTAATGCAACTGAGCGCACAAAAGGACGCCTTTTTAAGCCAGATCAGCCATGAGTTGCGCACGCCGATGACCTCTATCCGCGCGTTTTCCGAAATTTTGCGCGATACCGAGGGGATGCGGCCGCTGGAAAAGGCAAAATATGCGAATATTATCCATGCGGAGACGATAAGACTGACCCGTTTGCTGGATGATCTATTGGACTTGAGTGTTTTGGAAAACGGTCAGGTGACACTGAATACGCAGACTGGGAATTTGAGCGATCTTCTCGACCAGTCGGTGGCAACGGCGCTGGCTGGGGCTGCCCATCCGATAAATATCCATCGCCGCCGATTGAACGAACGGCTGGTGCTTGAAACCGATTTGGACCGGCTGTGTCAGGTGTTCATTAACCTGATAACAAACGCGCAAAAGTACTGTTCTGCAACAAATCCGGAGCTGCGCATTGAAGTCACCGAAGCAGGAGGGGGCGTCGTCATCGATTTTGTGGACAATGGCGATGGTATTCCTCTTGAGGCTCGCGAGATCATGTTTGAAAAGTTCAGTCGTATCGGGGCGCAAGACAGCAACGGGGCTGGCCTAGGGCTCGCGATCTGTCGCGAGATCATGACCCGTCTTGGCGGCGACGTGAGCTATCTGGGCGACGCGCAAGGCACCGGCTTCAGGGTTGTTCTGGCGCAACCACGTGCGGTGGCCGCACAATAGGCGCGCTTCAGTTCTGAAGGCTGTGTAAGTACTCATAAAGCCTATCGTAACCATTTTTCGCTATCTGTGGCCAAGGCAATGGTCACCTGCAACCGCGGGCAGGTGTGTTATGTGAATGAGCGATCTCTAAAAGGACGGTCGATGTCAGTTTTGCAGCGCAAAGCACAAGTCGGTAAACAGGATCATCAGGCGCGGGCCATGACCGTGCCGAAAGCGTTGCGCCTTGGGCTTGCGAAAGTAGCAGACGATGCATTTGACATGGCACTTGCGGTGATAGGTGTGACAAAAGAAACCGCCGCGGTAACAGAAATTTTAGAGGATGTTGGTGACGAGACGCTGTTGCTTTTGCTGGATGGTGTTTCGGGCAAGGGCGGCGGCGCATTGTTGGGCAGCGCGCTTGTTTCCGCTTTGGTACAACAGCAAACAACAGGGCGTGTAGCGACATCTGTGTCGGATGACCGCCGCATGACTGCGACCGATGCCGCGTTATGCGCGCCATTGATTGACCTATTGTTCAAGCGCGCGCACGGCCTTTTAGAAAGTGATGCAGATCGTGTTGCCTTGCCTTGCCTGAAATTCGGCGCACGGGCTGAAAACAAGCGTCTTTTCGAACTTGCCTTGGAAGAACCCGCATATACCGTGCTGCGTTTGACAGTTGATATAGCGGGTGGTGTTGCGCAGTCCTCTTTGGTTTTGCTACTGCCGCAGCCGACCGGTAAACTGGATGATGTTGTGGCGTCCGGCGACAACGAGGCGGCAAAAGGGCCAAATACACTGCAGCCAGCGATGATGAACGTGCCAGCCGAGCTTACAGCAGTTCTGTGCCGGTTGCGGTTTCCGCTATCGCAGATTGGCGCATTTGAAATCGGTCAAGCCATTGATATCCCGACAGAGGCTTTTGACGCAGTCGAGCTTTTGTCTATTGGTGGTCGGCTGATAAGTTCCGGCGCGATGGGTCATGTTGACGGCAACAGAGCACTGATGCTGACGCATGGGGCAGGGGAACACGCAACAACCGGGCGCAATGCCAGCGGACTGGACGATTTGGTTCCTGAACAGTCGGATTACAGCAAACTCGATTTGCCGGAATTGGATTTGTCTTCACCTGATGTGCCGTTTGACCCCTCAAACATCGACACTTTGCCAGAATTTCCCGACCTGCCTGAAACAAGCGTCGAGGAGTTGCCAGATTTGCCCGAACTGGACGGGTTACCCGATTTGCCCGATCTTGCGGATTTCTCAGAGAACAAGCCTGACCTGCCGGACTTGCCCAAGCTCAACATCGCTTGATCTGCCGTTAATGTCTAAATCCGTGCCGCAG
This sequence comes from uncultured Alphaproteobacteria bacterium, assembly GCA_963796445.1. Lineage (GTDB taxonomy): Bacteria > Pseudomonadota > Alphaproteobacteria > Rhodobacterales > Rhodobacteraceae > Roseobacter. The sequence goes on from CAWCLQ010000009.1 coordinate 282,275, forward strand.
CTTCCAACGTCGGGCGCAGATTGCCTATGTCGTATCCGCCCGCCCGTGCCGCCGCCAGAATGTCGTCAATCGGCGTATCTTTGGCGGCGGACAAGGCCCAGGCAATCGTTGACCGTGTTCCCGACGCGCAATAGGCCAGAACGGGCCCGTCACATTCGTCAATAAGCGCGCGGTTTGCTGCAATTACCTCTGGCGTCATATTCTGATGGGTAAGCGGTTGCACAAAAAACTCGATACCTGCGGCTTTTGCGGCTTCTGCCATTGCTGCTGACTGATGGCTTGGCGGCACTTCAAGGTCCGGGCGGTTGCAGATGATGCGTTTTATGCCTGCCGTGATGATCTCTTGCATATCATCAGGCGAGATCTGCGGGGCTGCGAAAAAATGGGGCGTAATATGTCGAATGTCCATGGCGAAAGGCTTATGTGACTGAGGGGGCGGTGTCCAGACGCTGGCGCGTCGTGGCCGTGCAAAAGGACGTGAAGAAAGGGGGGCACATAGGCCAAGGCGCTCCCTTTTAGGGGCAGCATGCCGGCCCATCGCCTTAACCCATCTGCCCGCCTGTGTACGAACAACGCACCATTTACGCTGTTGTGGTAGCCACATAAAGGGCCGCGGCATAGACGTCAGAGGATACAGGCAAAATCATTCGGATGTGCGCCACCAATATATTTCGACCGGTCTCATGGATATGCAGACCCACAAAGCGACCATAACTGACCTAACGGCGCGGCGGTCAGAAATGCGTAATGCACTATAACGTTCAACCTTGGTCAGGACATGAAAATACCCAAGATTACCAACATCAACCCGATCACAGACAAGAATAACGACCCCAGATTGAGTGGGACGGCTTTGGCCAGCCGTGCGCGCATGTCTTCATCAGACAGTTTTGCGCGGCGCGCACGTGCGATGAAAACAATACACCACACTAATCCGCACAGACCGATAAAGGAGATGAATGCTCCGCTCCAGATAAGAATATCGAAGATCGTTGTGGTTTGCGTGTTTTCCATAGTGCAGCGCTATCCAACCCACGGGTTTTTGGCAAGACCCCAGCCCTAGCGTTTGAAGGTCAGAGACAGCGAAAATGCATAGGCGTCTGCATCCAGTCCTTGCGGCGCTTTAGCAAACCGCCCCGCGCGTTTTACCGCGTGCAAGGCTGCGGCATCAATTGCCCCGTCGCCGGAAGATTGCATCAGACTAAGGTTTTGCAGCTGACCGTCACGCGCGACCTGAAGCGATAGCTTGGCGGTGCCTGCGGCATTCAGGCTGCGGGGATACCGCATGTTCTGTTGCACTTTGGCATAAATCGCAGCACCCCATTTCGCTTTGAGCGCGTGAGCGCGCGCTTTATTTTGAGATTGCGGTGCGCGTGCCGAGGCTTCTCCGCGTTGCGTGTTTTGCCCGGCGCCTGCAGCTTGTTTAGCCGGTTGCGATTGCACTCTTTGCGTGCGCGCTTGGGGACGTACAACCGGCGGCGCTTTCTCGGCGCGCGGGGGGGGGCTAGATTGTGTATCCACTTGTGGCAAGGCTGCGCGCAGGGGGGCTGTTAGTCCGGGCGCCGACGGCAACGTGGGGGCTGCCGAACCGGGCATTGAAAGGGTGGACAGGGTAGGTACCATCGGTGTCGGCAACTCTGCGGACACATTTGTTGTAACCTGTGGGGCTTCCTGCCAGCGGGCGACCATTTCACTTTGCTGCGCTGTGGCAGCCGCCAATGTCACAGTGTCCCGACCCGACCCTCCAGCTGCCAAGCTGCCGTATGAGGAAGGCGCAAAATCCCAAACAACAACATGCAAGGCCGCAGCCACAGGAACAAAGAACAAAGCCTCGAAAATGCGCATTACTTGCCCCCCACAACAAGGACGGTTTCGCCGACGCCTGATGCCGCAAGCTTGGGCAGTATGTCCGCCAGAACGCGTGCCGGTATCGCGTGGTCTGCTTTTATCCTAAGGGGCGTATCATCTGCGCGCGCGCTCAGGGCATCCCAGACGGCGTCGTCTGCGAGGTTTTCATACCAAAGCCCACCAACCTCAGAGAGGTACAGCGTGTCTTGGCTACGCAGATCGTTTTCCGCAGCACTTTCCGGGGGTGTCATCTCGAAAGGATCGGGTGGTGTAATCTGCGCGCTCATCAGAAAAAATATCAGCAGGAGAAAAACGACGTTGATCATGGGCACAATAGGTTCGCCGCGCGGGCGTGTTTGATGAGACGGTGAGAAATCCATTACTGTCCCCCCACAACCACAATATTGGAAAAGCCCGCCGTTTGAAGCGCATCCAACACATCGACCAGGCTTTGCAAATCACTTTCGCCACGCGGCTGGATAAACACTGTGTCGTCGGGCTGATCCATCAAAGGTGCGAGGCGCGCTGCCAAACGGTCTAGCGTCACGTTTGATCCGTTCACGCTCATCCCTGTTTCGGAGAGCACAATCAGACGTGGGGGGCCGCTGTAATCAGCACCGCCGCCACCTGTTGTCAAAGGCACTAGTGCATCCTGCCCAAAGCGCGCGGCGAGCATGAAAAACACCAAAAGCAAAAACACCACGTCAATCATTGGCGTCAGGCTGGGTTTTCGGCTGCGGCGGGCGGGGGCAAAGTGAAACATCTGCTACGGCTCCCTCGGGCCGCGGATGAAGATGCGCGTTGCAATATCTTCCAGATCGGCCTGCAGCTGGTCGCAAAGGCTTTCAAACCAGACCAATGCGATCCCCGCAGGTATAGCAACAGCCATGCCCGCGGCGGTTGTTAGCAGCGCCTCCCATATGCCACCGGCAAGCGCGGCGGGATCGGCTTGGGCACCTGCTTGTTGCAGAGCTTGAAAGGCGTCGATCATGCCCAGTACGGTCCCGAGCAGGCCTAATAATGGCGCTGTCGTTGCAATAAGTTCTAACGCCCGCAGTCCGTGGCGGGCGTCCGCAAGGTCAGCCCGCGCAAGGCGGGCGGTTTCCTCACGGGCCTGCGCATCGGTCAGGTCAGGGTCCTGACGCGCGAGCATCGCCGCACGCGCCAACCGCGCCCGCAGTGATCTGCGGCCCGTCACCATATTCACGGCTTTTTCGGCGTTGCCGCTCGCCCAGACGGCCAATGCTGCTTGTGTGGCACCACCGGTCCAAGCGCCAGCCAGCGAAAGGCGCCAGATCTTCCACAAAATGAGGGCAAGCAGAACGACCGACAACCCCGCAATCAGCCAGAGCGTGGGGCCGCCACGGGTCAGAAACGCTGTCAATTCTGCCGACACGATCATGCGGTTTGGTCCTTTTTATACCAAAGGGCTGCTTCGATGGCATCCAACCCGTCAGACAGGGCAGCAGGCCCGGGTTGTAAAATCAAGGGTGATTTAATCTCTATGATGCGACTTTTTGCTACGGCTGGGATCTGCGACCACCCGGGTCGCGCTGCGATTTTTTCAGGTCTAACCTTCTTTCCGCACCAGGATGCAATGATAACGTCTGGTGCCGCTTCAATGATGTCTGTGGGGTCTAGGATGCGGTCCTTGGCACCTTGTTCGTCCCGCAAATGGCCGAAAACGTCTTGCCCTCCTGCAATCTCGATCAGCTCCGACACCCATGCGATGCCCGAGATGGGGGGATCGTCCCACTCTTCGAAATAGACGCGCGGGCGATAGGGGCGCGGCGTGTTTCGCAGATCAGTTATCCTGCGGGCGTAACCTTCACACAAGGCTTGGGCGCGTCCCGAACATCCCGTCACAGCGCCAAGATAGCGGATCATCTCGAGGATACCGGCGACACGACGTTGATTGAAGGCGTGCACGGCGATACCCGCGCGGATCAGCTCGGCCGCGATATCGGCCTGAAGATCGGAGAATGTCAGTACCAGATCGGGTTTGAGCGCCAGTATCTTTGGCACATCCGCTGATGTGAATGCCCCAACCCTTGGTTTTTCCTGCCGCACTTGTGGCGGGCGCACCGCGTATCCCGTGACACCCACGATCCTGTGCGACTGCCCCAATAGGTAAAGCGTTTCGACTGTTTCTTCTGTCAGGCAGACGATGCGGTTGGGACCAAAGCTCATATCTCGCCCTCCCGCCGGACGGTTTCCATCCATTCAGTCGCACCAGCTGACACCGCTTGCATCACGGCGCGCCCCACTGCCTCGCCCAGCGGGGTATGCATACCGGCATAGCATTGATCGCCGGCAGGCGCTGCGACGGCGATGCAATCTGTGCCGGTGCCAGACGCGCGGCCTGTTGGTAGGTCTAACCCTGTCTCGATGACGGCGACGGTGCGCGCTTGCGTGGCAAGGCTGAGTGCCTCGATCCGTGCGCCATCGGTAATGGGTTGATTGGTCACCACCGCGATATTGATCGTTCCCCAGTCCTTGGCAGAGCGATCGAGCCGCGTACCCACACGTTCGGCGTTGGATAAGCCAACCGTTGCGATGCAGCGCACAGATGCATTTTCGATGGTGACGGTTGTATCGTGGTAGGCGCGGATATCGCGCGAGGTCAGGAAAGCCACTGCTGACGTGCTGTTTTCAGTTTTAAGCGCACCATCTAGCCAACGGTTTACATCAAGGTCCCGGGGCAGGTCGGCGTTGCGTACTTCGCGCCACACAATGCGTTGCGTTTCGACAAAGCCCGGCCTGTTGATGGCCCAGCTCAGCACGCGGCACGGGGCGGGCAAATCCAAGCATCAACCAAGGGCGCGCAAGGGTCAGGTTTCCGATCATAACACCCCCAACGGCTGAAAGACCGGACCTTGATCCGTTTGGGAAAAATGCGCAGAAACGCCGAAGACGTTGCGCAGATTGTCTTGGCTTAGCACCTCTTGCGGGCTGCCATCCGCGACCAACGCCCCTTGGTGCATCAGCAAAAGACGCGTGCAGTGTCGCGCGGCAAGACCAAGATCATGGAGCGATACGATGACTGCGCGCCCCTCGGCAGCAAGGCCAGAAAACACCTCCATCGTCGAGATTTGCCCCGCCGGATCAAGGCCCGCAATTGGTTCATCTGCCATCACAACGGGCGTGTCTTGCGCCAGAGCCCGAGCAATCAAGACACGGGCCTGTTCGCCGCCAGACAGCTGGGTCGCAGTGCGCGCGCGCATCTGGGTCAGCCCCATCTTGTGGAGTGCTGCATCAACCGCGTGTTGGTCAGCGTCGCGCAAGCGGCTGCCTCTGGGTAGGTGTGGCAGTCGTCCCAATGCGACAACCGTTTCTACGCTGACTGGCCAAGAGATCACCCGTTCCTGAGGCATCCAGGCGCACATCTGCGCGCGCGCGCGCGCGGTCATAGTACTAAGCGAGCAGTGCCCGTCATGCGGCAGCAACCCCATAGCGGCGCGCATCATGGTCGTCTTGCCTGCGCCGTTTGGCCCAATAAGGCCTATACAATCGCCGCGTTCGACGGTCAGGCTGACACTGTCGACAACAGGGCATGTACCGCGTTTTACTGTGAGGCGATCGAGAGACAGCACGCTCATCTGATTTCACTACGGGTTTTATAGATCAGATGCAGGAACAGCGGGGCACCCACCAGCGCCATTAACACCCCAAGCTTCAAATCACGTTCAGGCATTAGCACCCGTACAGCGATGTCAGCGGCCAGTACCATCGCCGCACCGCCAAGTGCTGATGCCCACAAAAGCGCAGATGGCCGCGCGCCGACAAAGTGGCGCAGAATATGTGGCACGACCAGGCCGACAAAGCCTATGGCACCTGCCACGGCGGTCGCAGCACCCACACAGGCGGCGGTTCCGATCACCAGTTTTAGACGCACATAGAACAAGCGGACACCCATGGCTTCGGCGGCGTCTTCGCCCAGCGTCAGCGCATCAAGGCTGCGGCCCAAAGTGCCAAGCAGTAGCCATCCCAAAGCCATGAAAGGCAGTGCTATCCAGACATGTTCGAAAGATCTGTTCGACAGCGCGCCAAGCATCCAAAATACGATTTCGGCAGCTGCGAATGGATTGGGCGACAGGTTCAGCACCAACGCGGTCAGCGCCGAAGCCAGCGCAGACAGGGCAATGCCTGCAAGGATCAGCGTTAGAGATGACCCGCGTGGGCCTGCCAGTAGCAGCACCAGAGTGACCGACAAAAGGGCGGCTGACAAAGCGGACAGGGGCAACGCCAGCGTGAACGCCGAAGCCAGGCCGGTCTGGATCGCGAGGACCGCACCCAAGGCGGCAGACGCTGAGACGCCAATAAGTCCCGGTTCAGCCAGCGGATTGCGCAGATACCCTTGCATCGCGGCCCCGGACAGGCCGAGCGACGCCCCGATCATCACCGCAAGAAGCGCGCGCGGCAGACGGATTTCACGCATTACGACGTTCATCGGCGTGCCTGTATCTGAGAAAAGTGCACCAAGGCTTTGCATTATGGATATCGGCGCGCGCCCCGTCACCAGCGAGCCTGCAAAGAGTGTGATACACAGGGCTGAGAGGGTGAGGGCCAGTTTCATCGCGCCGCCTCAAGCTCGAGCCGCAGCGCGCGCATATCATGCACAGCCTTGAGCACATGCGGTGTGCCGCAAATCCAGTCGCGATCGGTCATGTCCGAGGTGAAATGCGCACCTTTGAGGGCGCGCAGTGCAGGGTGGTGCAGGTTGTCTTCGGCCCGTGCGGCACCGGGATAATCCCGCCCTTGCACGATGACGTCTGGGTTCAAGAGGATCAACTCTTCCAGCGAAATGGTTCCAACCGAGCTGAGCCCTAACTCGGCCGCAGCATTGTCAAAACCCGCCGCGCGCAAAATGTCACCTGCCAGCGTTGCATCACCGGACGAGTAGCTGTTGACGTATGTCAGGACCGCGCGTGGTCTGGACGGGCCGGTGTCTGACCGTAGTGCGGCCAATTCCGCTTTGAATGCGGCAATCAGCGTATCGGCCTCAGCCTTGCGCCCCAAGGCATCGCCCATCTGTGCGACCCGCTGCGGGACGTCGGCTAGGGCTGTCGCTGGCGCGAAAAGCTCGACCTGAATACCCAAATCCCGCAGCATATTGACCGTCGCCGGGGCCGTGAAAGTGCCTGCGAGCACCAGATCAGGGTTCAGTAAGTATATCTCTTCCGCGCCTGAACCGTTTGTCGGCAATCCATGGGCTGCATCCACCATGGCAGAGCTATTGGGATCATGCGCCAGACGCGACACCGACACCAATTGCCCTGGTGCAGCCAACATCAAGGCCAATTGATCGGTGCACAGGTTAATGGACACAACGCGAAGCGGTGTTTGTGCCGTGGCGGCCGCAGCCGCTGCACCAACAGCGACGGCAAGGCATAAAAGCCTCGCCGCTGCACAGAGTTGCCTAGAAAGAGGCACGAAGCCCCACGTAGAACGCACGATCAGATGTGCCGAAACCAGCCGCTGTCTGATATTCTTCGTCGGTCAGGTTTTCGATGCGCAGGTATACCGCGCTTTGGTCATTCAGCGCATAAGATACGGAGGCATCAATAACGGTGTAGTCCTTTACGCCCGCTGCCGGAAACCCATCGAGACGATCGCCTACAAAGTTCAGCGCGACATCTGCGGTGATGCGATCTGTCACAAATGCACTAAGTCCCAGCAGGATTTCGTTTTCGGCGACGCGTAGGAACGGATCACCATTTGCGTCCTTAGTATCGGTATAGGTGTAGTTGCCAAAGACTTGAATGCGGTCACTCAGAGGCGCATTAACCGCGAGCTCTACCCCTTGGGTCCGCGATTTGCCATCTACCTGTTCATACCCATCAACCGGATATTGGATCAGGTTATCTATCTCGGTGTAGAAGAGGGTCGCCTCTGCCGTGATCCCGCCCAAAAAGCTTTGCTCGACCCCCACTTCAAAGCTGCGGCTTTTTTCTGGGTCAAGGTCGGGGTTGGGGTTGCCAAAGTTGAAGGGGCCAAAGAGTTCGTTCAGGGATGGTGCGCGAAATCCGGTACTCAAAGAGGCGCGCACAATGGTGCCTTCTTGTGGACGCCATGCCAGTGCCACGCGGCCTGTGGGTTCGGTGCCGAATTCCGAATGGTCATCGACACGCAGTGCGGCCGATATATCCAGGTCAGCGTTCACCGCGTATTGTGCTTCGCCAAAGATTGAAAATACATCGTATGACTCGCGCCCATTGCTGAACAAGGCCTCTTCTTCAGAGTATTCCGCGCCGAAAGACAAAACGGTTCGGTCCAGGTCGGCCACACCAAGATAGCGCATCTCGGTTCGGTTGCTTTCAAAGAAGGGGCTGCCAAAAGGTGTAAGCTTATCAAGCTGCTCTGTCTTAAAATACGAAGCGTCCACCGTGTGCTGGATCAAGCCGCCGTCGATTTCTGCGAACGTGCGGATGCCGCGCCGGTCGGTAAAGAAGGGGCGATCTGCATCGCCGCCGGGTCCGCCGAAGGCGTCGATATTGGTTTCTTCGTTGAAATAGATCAGATCAGCGCCCACGCGGACCCGTTCGGTCAGCTCGTAGCCTGCTGACAGAAATGCTTGAATGCCTGTGTAGCCGTCTTCTTCGGTGTTGCCGTCGTTTTCATCGGCAGCCGAAAATCCGTCCGTGTCGGTGCGTGACATCGAAAACGACAGATCGCCCCGTTCGCCACGGGTGCCGATGGAAAACGTGGCTCTGGTGGTGTCGTAGCTACCAACTTCCAATGCAAAGCTGTATTCGGTCCCGATCGTGTCAGGTGCCTGGTTGGTGGTAATATTGACCACACCGCCGATGGCTTCGGAGCCGTAAAGTGCAGACTGAGAGCCCTTGAGCACTTCAATCCGGCTTAGGCCCGATGTTGTCAGCCCGCCCCAGTTATATTGCGTTTGAGTGCTTGCCGGATCAGAGACATCGATCCCGTTGATCCGCACGCCGATGTACCTGTCGGACAGGCCGCGGATACGCAGGTTTGTTTGTTTGCCCAACCCGCCGTTGGTGGAGACCGACACCCCGGGAAGCCGCGACAATTCGTTCGCGACAGTTGTGTTTGCCGCGTTCTTCAAGTCGTCCTCGCCCAGAATGTCTACCGACACGCCGGTGCGCGACACTTCGGTCGGTGTCTGGTTTGAGAAAACGGTCACTTCTCCCAGATCAAAGACGTCCTGAGCGGATGCGGGAAGGGTGAATAGAGCAAGCGCGCTGGCGCTGCTCAGTAAGATTTTTGTATTGTTTTTCATCGTGCAGGTTGTCCCAGCATGTGCCCTTTTGGGCAGCGTTTTGATATGCCTGCGTATGATTTAAAATGATCCGCAGACGGTGTGTCGCCACCACATGCGGAAATCCCGCCGACAGCTACGCACCCCGCGTACCTCTCCGGGTGATCACTCTGGCAGGTCTCCTGACTTGCGCGTCATCGTTTAGCCGAGCCTTCCCGAACCATCTTGCTGGACCAGTGGCATCCGTCGGCCTCACTCTGCGCTTACAGTTGCGGGGGCAGTCGTGGTATTGCCCGTATCGGCGCACCACGTTCCCTTTAACGACGGTATATCCGCCGAACCAAAGCTCTTTGGGCCTACATGTTCGGGCCAACCCGATCAAGAGCGAATGCGACGGACGCTGTACTATATGCGTCAAAGCGGCTTGCGGTGCTGCGTTGTGGGCGCTAGGCAGTGCCAACTTTCTGATGTGATTTGCGCAAGGAGCCTCTTATGAGCGATGCCACCACCGACCCGGCCACACCTGAAACGCAAGCGGATGCGACCTACCGCGTAACCTCCAACGAACTGCGACAGTTCGTGGAGCGGATTGAACGTCTCGATGCGGAAAAGAAGGATCTTGCCGAGCAGCAAAAAGAGGTGATGGCAGAAGCCAAGGCGCGCGGCTACGATACGAAAGTGCTGCGCAAGGTCATCGCATTGCGCAAGCGCGACGCGGACGATATCGCCGAAGAAGAAGCAGTGCTTGAGATGTACAAAGAAGCGCTCGGGATGAGCTAGCGGCTCGTGAGCACCGGAATGCTGGCGCGTAGGGCGATATCATGGGTCACCCCGCCGATAAACCCTTCGCGCAGCGGCGGATGCTCATAAGCTCCTCTTACCAATAGACCCTCACCGGTGGTTTCGCAGTGATGCACCAAGGTGCCCGCAATCGATTTGCGGCCTCGCGACAGTTCGGTAAGGGTCATGTTTACGTCGTGACGGTCCAGAACCGTTTGCACATTGCTCCCCAGCAAGCTTCCGCCAGCGGGGAACGTCCTGTCGATACGATCTGAACAGACATCTCGGTTTCGAGAATTTTCATTCCGTCCGCCAGTGCGCGTGTCGCAGCACGACCGTCGTCCCAAGCAACGATGGCTTTGCTGTTGAAAACGGACCCTGGATATCCTGCGGGAAAAATCATGAAAGCGGCGGCCGCTCTCAAATTTCACTCTGTCGGGGAAAATTTCGATGGGCGACTTGGTCGGGTTGTAGGTTGTTTCATGCATTCCGATGGGTGTGGTATCAAGCAGCCGTGAAGAGCGGGCAACAGTTTGATATACCGTTTCGACATTGCACAGCCCATTATTCGTAAAGGCCCGCCGTGCGCGCCCGAAGTTTGGTTAAAGCCAGCACCGTGTCGATGGTTGGTGTTGCCGTTTGCGTGACTTGGCCCAGTTCCTGCACAGAGCCGAGCAAAGCGTCAATTTCCATGGGTCTGCCTGCATCGAGGTCTTGCAACATGGACGTGCGGTGCGCGCCGACGGCGGCACCGCCATCAATGCGACGGTCCACGTCAATCGGGAATTTTACGCCCAGTTTCTCGGCGATTTCTTGCGCTTCGACCATCATACCGCGCGCCACGGCCCGTGTGCCGGGGTCTGTGCACAGCACGTCGAGCGTTGCATGTGTCAAAGCAGAGATGGGGTTGAACGACAGGTTGCCCCAGAGCTTGACCCAAATCTCATCGCGCAGGCGCGGGCGCACGGGAGCTTTCAAACCCGCCGCAGACAGTGCCTTGGACAGCGCCATCGCGCGATCTGATTTGCTGCCATCAGGTTCGCCAAGCGAGAACCGGTTGCCTTCGATGTGCTTGATCGTCCCCGGCTCCGAGACTTCGGCGGCTGGGTAGACAACGCAGCCCAGCACCCGGTCCGGGCCAAAGCCATCCCATTGCGCGTTGCCGGGATCGACGCTTTCCAGACGTGTTCCTTCTAACGGGCCGTCAAGCTTGTGAAAGTACCACCAGGGGACACCGTTCACGCCGCTAACGATGGTGGTATGGTCTCCAATAAGCGGCTGCATTTTCGACACAACGGGTGGCACAGAATGCGCCTTGAGCGTTACGATCACATAGTCTTGCGGCCCCAGATCTGCGGGGTTGTCTGACGCGGTGACAGGCACTGTCGTTGTGCCGCTTTCCTCGATCAGGGTCAGCCCCTTGTCTTTCATCGCTGCCAGATGCGGTCCGCGCGCAACGAGGCTGACATCCGCCCCTGCCTGTGCCAGCTTCACGCCCATATATCCGCCGATCGCGCCAGCGCCAAAGATACAGATTTTCATCAAAATTCCCCCGTCACCTTATTTAAGGCATTGTTTTTATGTCGCATCGTTCGCAAAAGGGCGTGGTTTGTGCCGCACGCCTCTTTTCATTCATCCGCTGGGCGGCATTCAGGCTGTTTCAACAAGCCCGAGTTTTTCGGCCATCCCAATGCGTTGCATCTTGCCGGTCGCCCCTTTTGGTATCTCGTCCATGATGATGACCTTGCGCGGCACTTTGAAGTCAGCCATACGCTCGGCGGCAAAGTCGCGTATTTCTCGCTCAGTTGCCTCGCCCTTCAGGACCACTGCGGCGGCAACTTCCTCGCCCAGTTTAGGGTGGGGGAGCGCGAATGTAACAACCTGAGCGATTGCCGGATGATCGAGCAGAACGCCGTCAACCTCAAGCGGGCTGATCTTTTCGCCACCGCGGTTGATGATTTCCTTGAGCCGACCAGTGAGGTGCAGGTAACCGTCTTCGTCAAAAGCGCCCTGATCGCCGGTGCGGAACCAGCGCGCGCCGTCTGCCTCAAAGAAGCTCTTGGCGTTGGCCTCGGGGTTGCCTTCATAGCCTGGCGTGACGTTCGGACCCGAGATGACAACTTCGCCTGTGCCTTCGATCAGGTGATCTTCGGTCTCATGTGCGATGCGTACTTTGGGGCCCGCCTCAATGCCCACAGCGCCGGGTTTTTGCGCGCGTGGGGGCAGGGGGTTAGACGCCATCTGGTGGGCAGCTTCGGTCATGCCGTAGCCTTCAATCACGGGTGCGCTAAAGGTCTCTGTCAAAGCGCCCATGACTTGGGCAGGCAGGGACGCGGAGGAAGACCGCAGGAACCGCAGCGGCACCTCTTTAATGATGTCAGCGTTGCGTCCCGCTCGCGTCAGGATAGCCTGATGCATTGTGGGCACTGCAGTATACCAGGTTGGCTTGGCGTCGCGCATCCAGCCAAAGAACTGCAGGGCGTTGAATCCGGGCGTACACCAGATAGATGCACCCGCGCAGAGCGACGCAGATACGGCAGCCAACAGACCGTGGATGTGGAAAAGCGGCATGACGTTCATGCAGCGATCGGCTGGTGTCAGGTCCAATGAGGCGCGAATATGCTCTGCCGATGCAGCCACGTTGGATTGCAGCAAAGGCACGATCTTGGGGCGCGATGTCGTGCCTGAGGTGTGAAGGATCAAAGCAACGTCATCCGCACCGGGAGCGGCTGTATCTGCGGTGCCGGTGGCGTCAGATGTAAGAGTGAACTGGCCAGCGGCGGCACCATCGGCCACGCTCACGCGTAGAAGTGCAATACCAAGACGCTTGGCGGCTGCAACGGCAGGTCCATCATCACCTTCCATCACGACAAGCGCTTTGGCCTTCAGATCTTCAAGGTAAAAGGCGTATTCGTCTTCACGGTAGGCGGGGTTCAACGGGGCGGTCACTGCGACCTGTGCGACCGTGATAAAGGCGGCGGCCATCTCCGGCCCATTGGGTAAAACAATGGCAACACGATCGCCGCGCCCGATGCCGAAGCTATGCAGCGCCGTGCGGACATCTTGGGCCAGATCACGCAGGCCTCCGTAGGTCATCCAACCTGCACTTGGGGATCCAAAGGCTTTGGCGTCTGCGTCATGACTAGCGATCAGGCTGGAAACTGTGGTGTGCATTTATTTTCCCCTTGTAAGGTTTTTCGCCGTGTTGAGCGTGACGCGCGCTACATACTGTTCGGCGCGTCGGTCTTGTTAAAAGTGGTCTGATTCCGGTGTAAGATAGCGGAGAGAGGTTATTTTACAAATTTCATCTCGCCCTCCGTCCGGCGCATTGTACCCATAACATCCACGCCACGTCTTTTGGTTAAGGCCGCGCCTGATGAAACGGCGAAGTGTTCTAAGCGTAAAATAGCGTTTCGGCCCATTGCACGCCGCGCTTCGAAATTGCGCCCGATCAGGAATATTACCTGCCATAGATTGCCCATCAACACTTGATGTAAACCTTCATTAACTGACCGTCTGACTGGTTTTCTTGCGTCGCAGTATTTTGAGCAACGGCAGAAAGATCAGGATCAAGGCGATTACAGTGATGGGACCCGCAATGGGTCGCGTGAAGAAGATGCTAGGGTCTCCCGATGACAGCAGCAACGACTGACGCAATGTCGGCTCAGCAATGGGACCCAGAACAATGGCGAGAACCGCTGGTGCGAGGGGGTAGTCGAACTTACGCAGAAAGAAAGCGCCAAGCCCGAATATCACCATCAACCAGATGTCGAACATGTCTCGCGTTGCAGCGTACCCACCGGCAATCGACAGAACAAAGATCATGGGCGCGAGAATAGTGAAGGGCATCCGCAACATCCAGATGAAGACCGGGATAAAGGACAGATTGATTAGTACGGCGGCCACGTTCGATATGTAGAAAGACCCGATAAGCCCCCAAACAAACTCCGTCTCTTGCGTGAACAGGAGCGGGCCTGGCACCAGACCCCAGATGACCATGCCCCCCAGCAGGATCGCAGTCGTGGGAGACCCGGGTATCCCTAACGTCAGCATAGGAAGCATCGATCCTGTCGAGGCAGAATTGTTTGCCGCTTCCGGAGCAGCCACCCCATCGGGGTTGCCGCGACCGAACTCTTTTGGATTGCGCGACATCATTTTGGTCACGCCATACGACATGAGAGAGCCGGGCGTGGCACCTGCCGCCGGCAGAATACCTACAAAAAAGCCGAGGAAGGAGCCGATCATTGTTCCCTTCCAGCCTTTTCTAGTGGCTTCTTTGGTATCGCTAACCATGCCTTTCACGGTCATCTTTGGCGTTGTTTTTTCTACTTCGCCTCGGGTCTGCTCAATGGTCCAGAGCATTTCACCGATACCGTAGACACCGATGGCCAGAACCAGAAAGCCGATACCCTGCAAAAATCCGTTAATGTCGAACAGCACCAGTCTTGGCGCACCTGAGATTTGGTCAAACCCTATGGCCCCAAGCGTCAGTCCGAAACAAATTGAGAAAATGGTCTTTGGAATATCGTCTCCGCCCAGACCAACAAATGTCGCGAAGGCAAGAAGCATCAGCGCAAAGATCTCTGGTGGCCCAAATGAAAGCGCGAGACCCGCGAGCAGCGGGGCGAAAAGCGTGAACAGAACATTGGCGACTGTGCCGCCGACAAAAGACGCAAGTGCTGCCGTGACCAATGCAAGGCTTGCCCGTCCTTGTCGCGCAAGGGGCCTGCCATCAAAGGTTGTGGCCACGGCGGTCGAAGCACCTGGAATACCCAGCGTAATCGACGAAATCGCACCCCCGTACATCGCCCCATAATAGATCGCCGCAAGGAAGATAATAGCGCCACCGGGGGGGACCAGAAATGTGATCGGCAGAAGGATCGCTACGCCATTGACTGACCCAAGGCCCGGCATTGCGCCAATGAAAAGACCTACCGTGACACCAATAAAGATGAGCAATAGGTTTAGTGGCTGAAGCGCCAGCAGCATTCCGCCGCCAAGTAGGGAAAGGACTTCCATTTGGGTCTTTTTCTCCGTGGTAGGGACGGATCAGTAAATGATCTCGTAAAGGATATTGAACAGGGGCTCAGTAAACGGCAGTCCAGAAGGCATCGTTATGCGCATTGCGCCTTCAAAGAAGAAAAAGAACATGATTGGTACAGGGATGGCGATTGCCAGGGTCAAACCCCAAGAATGTCGCCCCAGATATTTGATATAGTAGATCAAGAACACCATGATGGCACCGTACATCGAAATGATGTTGACCAACCCAACGAACACAACAATCCCACCGCCAACGAGCAACAACATGCGCCACCCGTATTCGTCCAGCACCGGTTCATTGGACTGAGATGCCGGGCTGGTACCACGCCACCAATTATAGGCGATCATCAGGCAGGAAATGAGCATGATCGTCGACAACCAGAAGGGCCAAGCCCCGCCGCCGGGGCCGCGACCTTCGATAAAACCGATGGGCAGCTCAGTGCTCTTCCACATCAGGTACATTGAGATGAGAGCCAGAATCCCAGCGGTGAATATTTCGCCGTATCGCATCTGGCTCTCCCTGTTTTCTTCGTATTTACGCCCGTCGGGCAGACTTAGCTTCCAAGTGCTTCAAGAAGCTTTCTGTGATTCTCAACTTGGAGTTCCCAGTAGGCACGCTGCTCGTCAGCATCCATCCACAGCGGAGAGAGGCTTTCGGAGGTGAGATAGTCTTGCCATGCTTCGGTCTCATAGATCTTGGTAAAAAGATCTTGATAGTAGGCCGCAGCTTCATCTGACATGCCCGGTGCGCCAACTACAGCACGCTGGTTGTAGTAGGAAAAGTCGTTACCTTTTTCCTTCATGGTCGGCACGTCGGGATACGCTGGCATACGCTCGTCTGAGAACGCCAGCAGCGGCACGAAATCACCTGCTTCATAGAAGCCTTTGGCCTCGGCTGGGTTGTTAACGGTCGCCATAATCTGCTTGCCGGCAAGATCTTTAGCAACAGCGCCACCGCCATCGTAGGGAATGTACTTGATGTCGAGATCATAGGCGTCGGACATATATGCAATTACGATCGAGTCTTCTTGGCCCGCACCGGTGCCGCCCATGACAAATTCGCCATTCATCGACTTCACCTTCTCAACATATTCTTCAAAGGTTGTGATCCCGGAGTCTTTGTGGACCCAAAGAACGAAGGGGTCGACGCCCATCATCGCTACCGGAGTGAACGTCTGAATGTCGATACCAAGGTTAGACTGACGCAACGGTGTCGTGAAGAAAGAGTTCAGCGTGACAAGGATCGTGTGATCGGCATCGTTTGCGTTGCCCACGTGGATCAGCGCTTCTGCGCCCGATCCGCCACCTTTGTTGTTTGGCACCAGTGGACGGTTCGTCATGTCTTGTTTCTCGGCAACCGACTGGATAAATCGGGCAATTTGGTCTGCGCCACCGCCTGGACCTGCCATAATTGTGAAGTCAATTGGCTTAGTCGGCTTCCACCCTTCAGCCAGCGCCGCCACCGGCATTGCAGACAACAGTCCGGCACAAACTACTGAGATAAACCCTCTTTTCGTATAAAACATTGACGTTCCTCCTCTGTTATTCACGGCTAAGTGCAATTTTTATGCACGCCGATCATTGCCAACACGTCAGTAACTATATTGCGTTTCAGGTAAGGCAAGAGAAATTTTATTGCGTACCATTGTGTACCGTTTAATGTGCCATAACCACAGGCATGTCGGCGTTGTCGACAACGGCCTGCGTGTTCCCGCCTAAAAGTGTTTCGCGTTCGTGGCTTACGCTGTAGGCCCCCATCATCAAAAGATGCGCACCCACCTCGCGGGTTTTTTCCAGAAGTGCTGCGCCTGGGTTGCGCGCATCAAAGCGGTGTATCTTGGCGCGCACACCGCGTAGCTGGTAGTACGCCAGTAGCTCTTCTGTCGTCGCACCATGCGGTTGGCCTGCGCCACCTGAAAGAATTGTCACCTCTTCGGCGGCTTCAGCCAGATCACGGGTCACCATGACAGTGCGCGCAGCTTCCAGCGACCCGTTCCATGCGACAGCGATCCGTTTGCCAAAATCAGGCGGCGGATCAAGATTGGGTGGGCACATCAGAACAGGCCTTCCCGTCATGAAAATACCTGCCTTCAAGGTATTGGTGCCGAGGTTTCGATCCCGGTCCGGTTTTGCGACCACGATAAGGTCGACGAGCCGCCCGTTGTGGCGTACGACATCCATCATCCGCCCCGTTTCCTCGACAAATTGCAAAGACGCAGTGCTGCCGTCGGGATTATCGGTCTCAAGCAAATCGAGTTTGCGCGCGACTTCGTGCAGCTTCTCGCGCAAACCATCCTCTTCCTGATCGGAAAGCTCAGAGGCCTGCTCTATGATGGTCTTTCGCATAAATGCCGGTAGAGGAACGCTATAAGGTATCATCTCTTCGGGCTGCGAGCGACAGTGCGCCACAATGATGTGGGCCTTGTGCCGATGCGCCAGCATTGCAGCGTGCGATAGTACGACCTCACCCATGCCGTCACCTCGTACAGGTACTAAAATTCGGCTCAGCAAGTTTCATTTCCTCCGGTTTATTCGGTCGTGAAAAATCGCATTTTCGAAAAGGCCTTGGTGAGCAAATTCACTGGCAGATGCGCTTGATCGATGTATCAACAGGCAACACCAACCGTAGCGGTGGCGCGTCACGCAGCTTTAAAAATCATTTCGATTGTCGATTAATCGCCGACCTCCCCCACGTTCCCGCAACTGCTTGACTTAACGTCAATGCCTGCGACTGTCGGTAAGCTAGTGCGACAATTTGATCCGGCAACCAAAGTTTCTAAGAAATGCAGCCACGCCAAACTGAGCGCGCGGGCTGCGCAGTTCCGATTTGTTCTCTGCATATGCTGCAATCGCATGGCGCGCGATTGGTCAAATGTCAGCGCTCTGACAAGAGCCGGTGTAGATTGAAAAACATCAGCACAAGTTGTTTTTCACCTTGAGCACAGCGCTTTTGCTCTGCGGGCCCGCCAAAAAAAACCGGAAGCACATGTTTGCGCTTCCGGATTGACTTTTAAGGGGTCGGTAAGGCCCGATTTTGCTTATCCGACGATTTTGTTTAGCGTCGCAGAAGGGCGCATCACGCTTTCGGTTTTACCGTCATCGGTGTGATAGTAGCCGCCCGTATCTGCCGGGCTGCCTTGAACTGTTGCAAGCTCGGCCGCGATTTTCGCTTCATTCTCGGCCAAAGCTGCGGCAACCGGCGCGAATTCAGCAGCAAGTGCGGCATCTTCGTTTTGGTCAGCCAAAGCCTGCGCCCAGTAAAGAGCGAAATAGTAGTGGCTATCGCGGTTATCCGGTTGACCGACACGACGGCTCGGAGACTTGTTATTGTCCAAAATGCCTTGTGTCGCCGCATCGACGGCTTTGCCCAAGACACGTGCTTTTTCGTTGCCTTTTACGTCAGCAAGGAATTGGAGGCTTTCGCCGAGGGCGCAGAACTCGCCCAAGCTGTCCCACCGCAGATGGTTTTCTTCCACAAGCTGTTGGACGTGTTTCGGTGCCGATCCGCCGGCGCCGGTTTCAAACAAGCCACCACCCTGCATCAGCTTCACAATCGATAGCATTTTGGCGGACGTGCCAAGTTCGAGGATCGGGAAGAGGTCGGTCAGGTAATCGCGCAGCACGTTGCCGGTGACGGCGATGCTGGTGCCGCCCGCACGGATCGTGGCAAAGGATGCTTTGGTGGCTTCGCGCGGTGCCATGATCTGGAATTTGTCGGCGACGCCCTTGGCTTCCAGAATTGGTTTAACGTAGGCGATCAGCTCTGCATCGTGAGCGCGTGTGGCGTCCAACCAGAAAATCGCCTCGCAGTTTTCCGCTTTCTGGCGGTCGATTGCCAGTTGCACCCAGTCTTCGATGGGGGCTTTGCGCGTTGATGCGGACCGCCAGATGTCACCGGCTTCGACGGTGTGCTCGTGCAGCACGTCGCCATTTGCGGCAATCATCCGGACGACACCATTGTGAGGAATTTCAAAGGTGGTCGGGTGCGAGCCGTATTCTTCGGCCTTCTGCGCCATGAGGCCCACGTTTTGCACGGTGCCTGCGGTGGAAGGATCAAGTGCGCCATTGGCTTTGCAATCGTTGACGGCTTCTTCATAGACCGCGGCATAAGAACTGTCGGGGATCACGCAATTGCTGTCACCTTCTTTGCCATCCGGCCCCCAGCCTTTGCCGCCCGCGCGGATAAGGGCGGGCAGGGATGCGTCGATGATGACGTCCGAGGGCACGTGCAGGTTTGTGATACCCTTGTCGGAATTCACCATGTACATTTGCGGACGGTCCGCCATGACTGCATCAACTTTTGCAAGGATCTCTGCGCCTTTTGGCATGTCTTTGATCCGGTCCAAAACTTCGCCCAAACCCGAATTCGCACTGACGCCAGCGGCATCCAGCGCGTCGCCGTATTCATCAAACACCGGCTTTAGAAACGCCTTAACCGCGTGGCCAAAGATGATCGGGTCAGAGACCTTCATCATCGTGGCCTTAAGGTGGATCGAAAAAAGTGTGCCTTCGGCTTTCGTGGCGTCGATCTGTTCCGCAAGAAATGCGCTCAGCGCTTTGACCGACATAAACGTGGCATCGACCACTGTGCCTGCAGGCAAATCAACACCGTCTTTCAGCACGGTGACAGCGCCATCGGTGCCGGTCAATTCGATACGGGCGGGCCCTGCTTGGGCTTCAGATAATGTCACGGATGACTCATTGGACCGAAAGTCGTTTGCACCCATTGTGCTCACGCGGGTTTTGCTGTCGGCGCTCCATGTTCCCATGGAATGTGGGTTGGCTTGCGCATAGTTTTTCACAGCTTGCGCCGCACGGCGGTCCGAATTGCCTTCGCGCAGTACCGGGTTCACCGCAGACCCTTTGATGGCGTCATAGCGCGCGCGGGCTTCTTTTTCCGCATCCGTTTGCGGGTCTTCAGGGTAATCCGGCAGCGCGTAGCCTTGCGACTGCAATTCCTGAATGGCTGCGGACAACTGCGGCACCGAGGCAGATATATTCGGCAGCTTGATGACGTTCGCACCAGGCGTTTTGACCAATTGGCCCAGCTCCGCCAGATCGTCGTTCTGGCGCTGTGCGTCTGTCAGGTTTTCAGGAAATGCCGCGATGATCCGTCCGGCCAGCGAGATGTCCTTGGTGCCGACAGAAACGCCAGCGGCCGCCGCGAATTTGCGAATAATCGGCAGCAAAGATGCTGAGGCGAGTTGCGGGGCTTCATCGACCTTGGTGTAGATGATGTCGGGAGTGTTTGTATCAGACATAAATCAGAGCCTTTCGTGCCATTTCGCGTTGATTAACCGAGCGTTCGAGCCGCGTCCACTAGGCCTGTGGTCAACAGAGCGGATACGCCGCACCCCATGGTATACAATTGCGATGCTGGTCCTGTCGCGTGATCTTTGTCGAAGGTCAAGTTTCTTTGGGATCGGATGCCAGTGCTTGCACCTCAACAAGCGCAAACCGCTATTTGCGACAGCGGCCTACAGTTGTCTGGCTTGGTCTGCTTGCCGCACTGCCAAAGTTACCCGCTATTCGGCGGCAAGGTTGACCGCTGTTGGTGTCTTTGGCGGTATGATGCTAGCCGATGCGGCGGCTGGCGGGCGATCGGTGTTTTGGCTGGCATAGGCCAGTGCAAACATAGGCGGTACAAAGTAGAACGACACAACGGCTGACAGCAGCACACCGCCGGCAATTGCAACGGCAAAGGGCGGCCAAAACCCGCCACCGGCGAGGATCAGGGGGAGGAACCCGCCGAAGGTGGTGATTGTCGTCGATATGATGTGGCGGCTTGATCCGGTGACCACGTCCGCCATGGCTTCGGTGCTGCCCGCGCGCGCCTCTGGGTTGGCTTGCAGTCCGGTCAAGATAATGATGGCTGCGTTGATGGATACACCAATAGACCCGATAACGCCGATGATCGCATTTATACCGAAGGGGAATTGCAAAACCGCAAGGGCGAGCATCGACAGTCCAGCCGACAGCACACAAACGACCAGCGCCACGGCTGTTAGGCGAAACGAATTGAACGTAAGCGCGATGGTCGCAATCGTCAGCGTAACGATCAATCCGACAGAGGCCAGTAGATTGCCCACGGTATCGGATCGCGCGTCAGAGTCGCCCCCTAATTCCATCCGGTAGCCAGCAGGTACCTCAAAGCCAGCTGCATCTAGCGACCCCATCACCGATTGCAGAGCAGCTTCAGGTAGAACGCCTGGCACGATATAAGCTTGCACGGTGTTCACGCGCTCTCCGTTGCGCCGTGTTATCACGCTCTCTGCGGGTTCGATAACAGGGCGCGCCAGCTCTGAAAACGGGACGGCTGGGTAGTCACCCGCAGCAGACAACGCGACAGCATTTGGCAGCAGGATCGGCAGGTCAGTCATTGCGGCAAGGTCGCCCAAAAGGCTATCGTCCCAGCGGACGCGTATTTCGGTTTGATCCGTGCCTTCGACAAGACTGCCACCGGTAACACCAACCAGTCCCGCCTCAAGCTGAGCGGCGATATCGGTTACGTTAAGACCGATCTGACGGGCTGCGGTCTCGTCGATTTCAAAGCGCAGTTGGGGCGCACCACCGGTCACGCCTGAACGCACCTGAGTGACAAGCGGCAAATCTGCCATCAACGCGCGGGCCTCGTCCCCCAAACGCCGCAGCGTTCCAAGGTCGGGGCCCACCAGCCTGATTTCAACCGGAGCAGCCACCGGGGGCCCCTGGATCAGGTCGCGGACGATGACGCGCGCTTGCGGGAGCGCCGTGTTCAACGCCTGTTGCAATTCCGGTACAAGACGCGCTGCATCGGCTGCGGTAACGGTTTTGACCATGGCCTGCGCATAGCCTGGTTCCGACGAACGATTGCCGGTGATGTTGTAGTAAAACGCGGGGCCGGATTTCCCTATCGACCAATAGGCACTGTCGATGCCGTCTGCGGCGGCAAGTCTGGCGTCTATGTCAGCGGCGACGCGGGTGGTTTCATAGATCGCGGTTCCGGGTGGCATCTCGACTTCGATGTAGAATTGATCGCGTTCGACACCAGGAAAGAATTGTGCGGTTAAGGTAGGGAAGGCACCAAAGCCGGTAAGCGGGAGGATCAACGCGATTGCTGCAGATTTGAGCGGATTGCTAACCGACCAGCGGATCGTCGCGTGAAAGGCGCGCGCCAGGGCTGGGATAGAAACACCGCCCCCTTTGCCACTTTTCAGGAACCGTCCGGCGAGCGCGGGCGTCACGGTTAGCGCAATAAAGAACGACCACACCAGCATCAAGACCACGGCGATGGCGATGGACCCTACAAAATCGCCGGCAGGGCCGGGCAGTAGGATCATCGGTGTGAAAGAAAGCGCGGTTGTGACGGTTGACGCAAGCAAGGGCGCGGCCAGTCTTCGGGTGGCATCGCCAACCGCGTCGACCCGCTCCATCCCTTTGGCAAGCCTCTGGCGCACCTCGTCGACCATCACAATGGCCGCGTCTACCAATAGCCCCAGCGCTACAATGAGCCCTGTAACTGACATCTGGTGCACCGGCAGCCCAATGACGTTCATGCTTGCCAAGGTAGCAAGGGACACTACTGGCAAGACAACCGCCACAATAGCAGCGGCGCGCACGCCAAGTGTCACGAACAGAACGGCAACGACCAAAGCCACGCCGATCGCCATATTGATGCCCACCTCGGCGAGGCGATCCGCTGTATATGTGCTCTGGTCGAACATCAGTGTCTCGGTGAGACCATAAGGGACAGCGTCTGCACCTTCATCAAGTGTATCCCGTACAAAGCCCATCCAGCGGTCGATCTGCACGCCGTCTTGTGCCAGCACACCGACCAGAACAGCGGGGCGACCATTGGCGATAGCCAACTCTGCGGGTGGGTCGCTGACGGCACGGCTGATCTGTGCAATATCGGACAGCAAGACTGTGGCACCTTCTGCGTTTTCGCGCAGCACGACGCGGGACAGGCGGTCCAGTGCTACGATCTCGCCTGACACATTTATCGTGAAATCCACGTCAGCGCTTTGCAACCGGCCCGATTGAACCTTGCCATCAGCGGCGGCGATCCGTGCTGAAATCTCTGCAGCGCTCAACCCCAGGGCAACGGCCTTGTCCGGATCGACTTCCACGCGGATTTCTTCCTGAGGTTCGCCAAACAAATCGACAGCGCGGGTAGACGGGATGGCGCGCAGACGGTCGGCTAAAGCCTCTGCATGGTTGTGGGTGATCGAGATAGGAACGCCATCGTGGTCTGCGGTGATTGCGACGACTGCCGAATAGGCAGAGATACCTTCCGCGTTGAATTCAGGCGGCTGCACACCGGAGGGGAAATTGCGTCTGGCGTCTTCGACGGCATCGCGCGCTTCGGACCAGACCTGTTCGATGGTGGCCCCGTCAAGCGTCTGCAGTAATTCAACCGAAATCACGGACACACCAGAGCGTGAAACGGATTCGATGACATCCACTTCGGCGATCTCGCGTAGTTCTTCTTCGATCTCTGCGGTTACCAAAGTTTCGACACGCGCAGGATCCGCACCGGGGAAGGGCGTGGTCACCGTGGCAAAGAGGTTCGTGATTGTGGGGTCTTCTTGCCTGCCCAGTGACAGGAAGGATGACAGTCCGGCTGAAATCAGTACCAGCAGGATCAGGGCGACAAGGCGCGGGTGGCGGTAGGTTAGGGTGCCCACGCGCTAGCCTTCTGCGTCCAGAACGGTGACGGTTTGGCCGGAAACCACGCGGTGCGCGCCCGCGGTCACGATGCGTGCGCCATCTTCAAATGTCCCGCGCACATAGGCGCGATCTCCCTCAATATGCAGAATTTCAACCGCTGTCGTGTCCAGCGCGTCTCCGCGCACCATCAGGACGGTCCAAACGCTTCCCTCGCCTGATTGCAGGGCGTCTACGGGTATCCATGCGCCCTCTGTGACCACTTCGGTTTCCAACAAAAGCGCCGCCGATTGACCAAAGATAATTGGCGTCTCGGATGTGAGTGAAAACAGACCTATACGGGTGCGCGTCACGGGATCAATGTCCGGCCTGAGCCATTTGAGCGTGGCAGGAACAGTGACCCCTGCTATAACAACCGACACGTCTGAAAGTTGGGCCGCGTCGATCGACAGTGGCAAACCCACGCGCAGCTCGGGCACGGCGGTTTCAATCACGGTCACGATCTGCTGACCCGCGCCGATGGTTTCAGAAACTTCGGCGGCCTGTGCTGCGATCTGACCTGAAAACGGAGCGTATAATGCAGACTTTGCGATGTTGATCTCTACCGCTGCAAGCAGGGCGTCGATCTCGGCGATCCGGTTTGTCAGCTCATCGCGCCCAGCCCGCGCCTGATCGAGCGTTTCGGTGCTGGTGAACCCTTGCGTCTGTAGCTGTTCTGCGCGGGTGAGGCGCGATTGTGCAAATTCTAACTGTGCGGAAGACGCCGCGCGCGCGGCCTTGAGGCGTGTCATTTCCGCCTGCAAAAGGTCGGTGTCGAGACGCGCGATTAGCTGACCACTTTCTACTATATATCCCTCTTCAACGGGAAGTTCGGCAAGTTTACCGCCTAGCTCGAAAGACAGGGACACGGTGGACCGTGCCTCGATCTGTCCAACAAATCGGCGTGGTAAGCTGTAGCCATCTTCCAGTTTGAGCGCCGCGACACTCACCGGCACAGGAGGGGCTGCAACAGGATCGGGTACGGCCTCGGCCCGGATATTGAGGATGCTGACTGAAGAGAGAACGGCAACGCCGGACAAGCCCACGACGCCCAGGGTGATTGTTGCCTTCAGCGTATGTTTCGCAAGTCTTCTGGCCAAAGTTTTTAGGTCGGGGGCTGCCATCTCGAACCTCATAATCAATGTTAGAGTCTCTTACATATGTTAGAGCCTCTTACTTTGACAAGGGTTACGTGTTCTGAAAGAGATTAGATCATGGAAAAGTCAGCTAAACCGGAAAAACGCGAGAGCTATCACCATGGTGATTTGCGATCCAAGCTTATTGATGCCACGCGTGCCCTGGTTGAAGAGAAAGGTCCCGATCATTTTTCAGTCTCTGCAGCATGTCGCAGGGCCGGTGTCTCCAGTGCCGCGCCTTACAAGCATTTCAAGGACAAGGAAGAGATGCTGCGCGCTGTTGCGTTGGCCGGTATGCAGCGTCAACGTTCTGATCTTATTGAAGAGATTGCAAAATACGAAGTTGGATCGGTGGAGCGAATTATCGCGATGGGGCGCGTCTACATCCGCTTTGCAGTGACCGAACCGGGCGTTTTCCGTCTGATGTTCGGTCTGTCGGAAGGCCACGGCGCACATAGCGAATTGGTCGAGACCGGTAACAATACGTTTGCCGTCGTTCAGCAGGAAGTTGCGCGCTATCGGGGCAGTGAAACGGTTAATGCCTCTGACGAACATCAGGCATTTTTGCTCTGGAGTTTTGTGCACGGGCTGTCGTTTCTGACCATCGACGGTAAGCTTACGGAAAAAAAACTGGACTATGATCTGGAAGACGTTCTGCGCGACATTGCCATGCGCGTGGTGGGGAAGCCGCCCGGCGTTGCGTGACCTTGGTCTAAATGCTGGACGGCATCTGTATGCTGCTGCAAAGCTAGGCACAGCGATAGCCGGAAAGGGATTTGATGCAGCAACGGACAAAAATAGCCGAAGAAATTGCGCGGTTAGGGGGGCAGTTGGCGCTCGAATATTCTAACCGCCTGTCCAGCCTCACCATCGAAGACAAGGGCCCGCAGGACTTTGTGACCGAAGCGGACAAATCCGTCGAGGCGCGCGTGCGCGGGCTGATTGCGGAAGCCTTTCCCGACGATGGGATTGTCGGGGAGGAAGACGCGCCAAAACCCTCGGCCTCTGGTGCGACATGGGTAATTGATCCGATTGACGGCACCGCCAACTTCATCTCAGGCATCCCGCAATGGTGCGTTATTCTGGCAGTGGTTGAGCACGATCAGATACAGATCGGGGTGATCTATGACCCAGTGCATGACGAGCTTTTCTCGGCGACGCGGGGGCAGGGTGCCACGCTTAACGGCAAGGCAATCGCCTGCAGTGTGAACGGGCGTATGGACCGTGGTTCTGTCGGGACGGGGTTTTCCAATAGAACGGAGCCGGACGCATCCTTGCAGGTAATCCGCAGTATACTGGCGGAAGGTGGCCGCTTCTTCCGCAATGCATCGGGCGGGCTGTCTCTGGCCTATGTCGCAGCAGGCAGACTGGTGGGGTATATTGAGCAGCACATGCATGCTTGGGATTGTCTTGCAGGGCAGTTGTTGATCGAAGAAGCGGGGGGCCAGATCGAGCAACATAGTGCCCTACACATGATCGAAAACGGCGGACGTGTGGTCGCTGGCGGCGCCGGTGCCTTTGAGAAGCTGCAACGCATTGCGGATGAGGCATACGGCCCTATGGCGTGACGTGTCGGGTCAAACGTTGTCGACCACCATATCGGCGGGCAGCGCACGCTCGGTGACGGCGCGGGCGTTGGGCAGATCGTTGGCATCGGTCTTGTGTGCTGCGTCTTCTTCGCTGAAGCCGTGAGCGGCCCACCGCGCCATAAGTCGGTCACGCAGGGTAGCTTGGGGAACGTTCAGAAGGACTGTAAAATCCCACAGATCAGACAGCGCACGCCACCCTGGTGCGTTTAGCAACAGGTAGTTTCCTTCAACAATTACCGTGCGGGTTTCAGCGGTCACAAGCCCCGCACCGGCAATGGATTGTTCGTGTTGGCGGTCAAAAACCGGGAAGATCACCTCGTCTTCATCCTTGAGACGCTGAACGAGGTGGCACAATCCCGATACATCAAATGTGTCGGGCGCGCCCTTACGCTTTAACAGGCCGCGCGCCTTGAGCAGGCTGTCATCGAGGTGAAAGCCATCCATAGGCACAACACATGCATCAGGCAGCTTCGCCGCAACCATCTCGGCAAGTGTGGATTTGCCGCTTGCGGGGGGGCCGACGAGTGCGATCAACCGTCGTTTGCCACGGGCTGTTACGGTTTGTAGTCGTTCAGCAATCGCGATGGCGGTGTCTTCAGGCGGCATGGGTTCCCTCGGGTGTCTTGGCGCCCGTCATATAGGCGACCGCATCAGACATCGAGTGATCCTTGGGATCAATCACGCAAAGCCGCTTGCCCAACCGGTGGACATGGATGCGATCGGCCAGTTCGAAAACATGGGGCATGTTGTGACTGATGAGAATGATCGGAATGCCACGGCTTTTAACGTCCTGAATAAGCTCCAGCACGCGACGGCTTTCTTTCACACCCAAAGCGGCGGTCGGTTCGTCCAAGATGATGACCTTTGACCCGAAGGCCGCAGCACGCGCCACCGCCACACCTTGCCGTTGCCCGCCTGAAAGTGTCTCTACGGCCTGATTGATGTTTTGAATTGTCATCAGCCCCAGTTCGGTGAGCTTGTCGCGGGCGATTTCTTCCATCCGCTTGCGGTCGAGCTGGCGCAGGAATTTGCCGCGAAACCCCGGTTTGCGCAGCTCGCGTCCCATGAACATGTTGTCGGCGATAGACAGGGCGGGCGACATCGCCAACGTTTGATAGACGGTTTCAATGCCTGCGTTGCGTGCCTCAATAGGCGACGAAAACCGGACCTGTTTGCCTTCCAGCTCAACCGTGCCTTCATCGGGGATCACAGCACCTGATACAGCCTTGATAAGAGAGCTTTTGCCCGCGCCATTATCGCCGATCACGGCCAAAATCTCACCGGGCATCAGATCAAAATCGCAATGGTCCAGTGCGGTGACCTTGCCGTAGCGCTTAACAAGGCCGCGCCCTTTTAAAATGGGTTCCATCAGGCGGCCACCTTTCTGATCCATTGGTCAACGGCAACGGCTGCAATGATAAGCAGACCAATCAATAGGAATGTCCACTGCGCATCTGCTCCCATGAGGCGTAAACCCAATGTAAAGACGCCCACGATCAGCGCGCCAAAGAATGTTCCCAAAATCGAACCGCGACCCCCAAACAGTGAGATGCCACCGATCACAACGGCCGTGATGCTTTCGATGTTAAGCAATTGGCCCGAGGTTGGCGACACCGACCCGATCCGGCCAATCAGGGCCCACCCCGCAAAAGCGCAGATCAGTCCAGCCAGCGCGTAGACCGAGATCAGCGTCTTTTTGACGTCCACGCCGGAAAGTTCAGCCGCTTCAGGATCATCACCAACTGCGTAGACATGCCGGCCCCAAGCAGTGTGTTTCAACACGTATGCCAGCACCAGCACGAGGACGAGCAGGAAGATCACACCAAAGGTAAACACTGCGCCACCCACGTTGAACTTGGCCCCCATCAGTTGCAGCATAGGCGCCTGTTCCGCGATGTCCTGACTTCGGATGGTTTCGTTGGCAGAGTATAGAAAATTTGCCGCCAGCACGATCTGCCACATGCCAAGCGTCACGATAAAGGGCGGCAGCTTCATCACCGCGACAAGCCATCCGTTCACCGCGCCAATCATCGTGCCGAAGGCAAGGCCGCAAACAATCGCCACCTCGACGGGAATGCCATAGCGAAAGGTGAATTGACCCATCACGACCGAAGAGATCACGGCGATTGCGCCGACGCTCAGGTCGATGCCGGCTGTCAGGATCACAAGGCTTTGCGCTGCCGCGACAATCCCAACAATCTGCACCTGCTGCAGGATAAGCGTCAGTGCGAAAGGAGAGAAAAACTTGGACCCCAGCGCGGCACCAAAGATCGCAACCGATGCCAGCAAAACGATAAGTGGCACCAGCGCGGGCGTGGTGTGCAGAGCGTGGTGAAATTTGCCGACAAACCCTTTGTGACTGTCATCAAAGCTGGCGACTTCACTGGCGGCAGACGATGCCGCTGCTTCGTAATTCTCGTCAGGTGGCATTTCATATCCCTTTATGGTGTCCGGGCGGCCAAAGCCGCCCGCAACATCGGGGGTGGGCCGAAGCACGCCCCCTTTGGGTTTCAGTCAGACCTTTAGTCTTAGCCCCAGCAGAGGTCTGTGCCTTCCTTGGTGTCGATGCTGATGACACCTTCGACAGGGTTGTCGGTGACAAGTGCCACGCCGGTGTCAAAGAACGCTTTGCCTTCGGAGGCTTGTGGTTTGGTTCCGTCCTTGGCCCAAGCTGCAATCGCTTCGATACCCTTTGAAGCCATCAAAAGCGGGTATTGCTGCGATGTCGCCCCGATCACACCGTCTGCTACGTTCTGCACGCCCGGGCAGCCACCATCCACGGATACGATCAGCACGTCATTCTCGCGTCCGATTGCCTTGAGGGCTTCATAAGCGCCTGCCGCTGCGGGTTCGTTGATCGTGTAGACCACGTTGATCATCGGGTCTTGCGCCAACAGGTTTTCCATCGCGCGACGGCCACCCTCTTCGTTGCCGGCGGTGACATCATGGCCCACGATCCGCGGGTCATCTTCATCGCCCCAACGGCTGGGGTCTTTTATGTCGATGCCGAAACCTGTCATGAAGCCTTGGTCGCGTAACACGCCAACCGACGGCTGGCTTACCGCAAGGTCGAGCATGGCAATCTTGGCGTTTGCCGCGTCGTCACCCAAAGAAGCGGCGGCCCATTTCCCGATCAGTTCGCCTGCAAGAAAGTTATCCGTGGCAAATGTCATATCAGCGGAATCGATCGGCTCAAGCGGGGTGTCCAACGCGATCACCAACAGCCCCGCGTCTCGTGCTTGTTGGACAGCTGGCACGATGGAAGACGTATCAGAGGCGGTTAACAGAATACCCTTTGCGCCATTTGCGATGCAGGTTTCGATGGCGGCAACCTGGGTTTCGTGATCGCCGTCCACTTTACCGGCATAGGAGTTCAAAGTGATCCCCAACTCTTCTGCCTTTGCAGTAGCACCTTCCCGCATTTTAACGAAGAACGGGTTGGTGTCTGTTTTGGTAATCAAGCAGGCCGAAACGCTGTGCGCATCCGCAATCGCGGTACCCGTCGTTGCAATCAGAGCGAGCGCAGTTCCAATAACAAGTTTTTTCATGTGATCCTCCCAAATCTATGAAGTGCAGGTATTTTCCCACATCCAGTGTGGGAGCGTGCGACGATTCCCGAAACTTGTCAAACGATCGCTTGAGGAGGCGTATACACCGGAAAGTGGCAGCGTTGAGGCACGACAAGACGCGGTTTCCAAGGCCATCAAACTCGCCACAGGGCCTTCGGTTTGTTGCGGACGTGCGGCTTCTCGAAGACCGTCGTGAACCTACCGCTATCGCGCTTTGAGCCCGCTTTCGAGACGTTTGTCAGCTCGCCTCGCTTTTTACCCTTGGAGCGGAAAACGCTGAATCTCATGGAACATGCCTTCGTCGTCCTGTCCGGTTAACGTCAGTGTATCGACGTGGAAAGGTTTTTGTATATAGGGCGCGAAGTGTTCGCGGAGCCTTGCGGCGACCGTAGGCATATCTCCCTTGATGCGGCCTGTTAGCGTGATGTGAAAGCGAAAGTCCTCCATCACGTAGGGATAGCCCCAAGTTGTCAGGTTTTTATTCTGCGAAGGTGTCAGGTTCGCCTGTCTTCGTCGGGCAAGCTCGCCTTCACTTGAGGGCGCGCGGAAGTGGTCAAGGTCCTTGACGACTTCTGCCGCAAGCCGCGCGAGTTCCGTTTGATCGCCCACAGGCACAAGCGCAATAAAGTGCGCGATAGTTTTGATTTCCAAGGCATCGAGTGTCACCGGTACCAATTGTGTGCACAGGGCTTCGAATTCCTTGGTCAGCATGGCTTCAGTGGTGCCGGCGGCGAGCGCAAAGGGAGGCTTGATTGTGCCATGGAACCCGTATTTGTGCGGTCGCCTCGTCAGCGCTGCCACTTTAAGCCCGTCAATCACCGGATGCGGTACTTCGATTCCGATCCTAAGGTCCCAGCCCAGCCAAGATGCGCCAACCTCTGCCAGCCCCCCCGCAGGCGTGTAGTAAATCGCATATCTTTGAAACACCCCGGTCTCCATCTTGTGTAGCACCCTTGCGATGCCAAAAAAGAAGCATGTCAAAGACATGACATATGTGGCGATCTTTTCGAATGCGAATTCTGCCCGTGCTGGCGGCGGTCACCGTTTGACCTGAAGTAACAAATATCTGGCATGAACTAGCAATCACATTTCGGGGCAAAGCTTCATATTCGCGTGCAGTCCACAGATGGAATTAACACGCGAGGCGTTTGCAATGGAATCGGTAGTCATCATTTCAGGCAACCAAAGCGTTGATATAAAGCGTGAAATTGCCACTGTTTCAGTTATGGACGCCACAGATCGGGCCGTGGCAATTGCATGCCTGAAAGCCAAAGCATTTATGATGGGTGCAAATGCCATTGTTGATCTGCGGATCTGCAATACGGTCGGTGATCCTCAATTCAACACGCAACGGCTCTATGCGCGTGGGAAGGCAGTAAAGGTTTGACCGACAGAGCAATGGCCTGCGACTAATCCTGCGCGGTTCGCCATGCACCGGGCGTTTGACCTGTCCAGCGTTTGAATGCTGTCGTAAATGCGGCCTGGTCCGAATAATCGAGGGAAAACGCAATTTCTGCGAGGCTGAAATCATCCTCCAAATATGCTTTGGCAAGATCGCACCGCATCTCATCTACCAATCCGCGAAAACTAAGGCCGTCTGTTTCAAGGCGTCGGGCAAAAGTTCGGCGGCTCATGCCAAGGTGGGTTGCGACGTCATCAGCATTTGCCATTCTGCCGGGCAAGCTGGCGGCCAAAACGGTTTTGATCTGTTGGGATAGCGTTTTGCGCCGCGCAGGCGCTTCTTTCAGGAGCTTTTCACCGTATTCCATCAAATGGGTGCGCAGAATTGGGTCAAAGGTTGGAATTTCCAAATCCATAACCCAAAGAGGCAATATAATTTCAGTTTGTTCTGCACCGAAGCGAACGGGGCAGGCGGCCAGTGCTTCAAATGGCTTGCTTGTAAAGCCCACAGGGTGCGCAAACCTGATTTCCAACGGCACAATACTCTTGCCTGTAAGCCGCCTCGCCCGCGCTATGGCAACGAAAGTGATAAATTCTACGAAGCGGTGAAAGTGGCCATATTCAGGGTCAACACAAGTCAAATTGAACGACGCTGCGTTCCCGGTGGAGATCACAGAATAGCTGAAAGCCGGATCGTAAATCGCATAGTACCGAGCGGAATTTTCAATAGCCTTTTGCAGTGACCGTGAGTGTTTTGCGATATAGCTGGTGAGGTTTGTACCGTCTTGCATCTGCAGGCCGGACCGTGCTGCAAAAAACGGATCGTCCAGGTATCTGCAGGCCGCATCAAGGAATACTGGCTCGTTTTCCGTGCTCATTTTCGCCGGGGGCATGAGGGCAGAGCGGTCACTACCTATACCCGCCAGCAGTTTATCGGCAATGGCGGTGTCTGCCGTCTCGCTATCAAGACATTCGACGATATGCCTGATTCTGAAGGGGTCTACTTCCAATATCTCACCTTTTGATGCGGTGCATAATACGCTGCTGCAGTGACGTACTACGGTTCCAATATTTACGAAATAGCTACTTTTCGCAATGGCTTGGTATATGCAACAGGTTTTTCGCGCGCTCCACTTTTCCAAGACGTATAGCGTGCATGGCTGGTCTGGTGCGGGTGCCTCGTTTTCATCCCGCGCGTCGGGTTGCCGCGCGCGCTACGTGGTGTTCCAGTAGTGTGGCCGCGTCAACGCGTGCACCAAGCCGCTTTGCCAGCAAAAACATACCGCCGAGTTTGCGCTGTATCAGCAGTATATCAATGGGAAGGGGCGGGGGGATAAAACCGCTTTCAGCAAGCTGCATACCCATTGTCTGCATACGCGTGGACAGATCGTTGCGCGTAAAATCAAATGGTCTCGCTTGTGCCAGTGTTTGGAACACGAATGCGATCATGTCCACAATCTGGTCGCGGTGCACGTCTTGAGTATCTTCGGCGAAAAAGCCGATGTCTTGGCCCACTTGCGCTATCCGTGATCTGTTACCACCAAGTCCTGCCGCAATCAGGTCGCGGTATTGGGCGGCGATCTTCGGATCGATTTCGCGCGCGGCCCCAAAATCCAATAGTACGATCTGATCGGTTTCGGGATCGTACAGGTAATTGGCAAAATTTGGGTCCGTCTGCATTACCCCGAAGTCGAACATCTCTTCCAACGTGAGCTTTATCATGCGTTCGGCAATGCGGTCGCGCGTCTGTTGTGTCAGGTGCAGCGTTTCATCGATGGGCAGGCCGGACACATAGCTCATCGACAGAATTTCCGGTGTGCTCCAATCGCGGTGCAGGTGCGGGCAGACAAAGCCGGACCGCTTGGCGATCAGGGTTGAAAACTGCTCTAACTGATTGGCCTCGCGGGCATAATCGGTTTCTTCGTGCAGTTGTTTGCGCGCTTCTTCGAGATAGGGCGCTATTTCAAAGCCTTTGGGTAAAAGGCCCGACACCCGCATTAGCGCGCCGACGTTGGCGACGTCACTGTCTATGCTTTTGGCAACGCCCGGATACTGGACCTTGATCGCCATATCGCGGCCATCCTTTAATTGCGCGCGATGTACCTGCCCAATGGATGCAGCCGCGATCGGGCGCACATCGAACCGTTCGAATGATTTAAGCCAGTTGTGCGACCATTGCGCGTTTAACACCTGTTTAAGCTGGGCGGGCGGCATAAAATGCGTGTCATTGCGCAAACGCGCCATGATCTGCGCCAGCTCTGGCGGGAGAATTTCACCGCTGTCCATCGACATCAACTGGCCAATTTTCATTGCAGCACCGCGCATTTGAGCCAACTGCTCAGCCACACGATTGATATTGCGGGGGGTCAGTAGCAGGTCACGCATGTTCGGGCGCTGGCCCTGGCTGAACTGCGCAAGGCCGTTCAACGCCATGTTCCCGGCGATGCCTGCGGTCATGCCGGACAGTTTGCCAAACCGCGTAATGCGGTGCGATGGGACCGCAAGAGCCCTAGAGTGCGCCTGTTTTTTATCCATGCAAGTCAGATAGCTTGGCACATGCCGCGTGCAAGCCTTGACTGGTTCAAGGCCGCCGCGGCATCTGCGCGGCGGCGTTGAGGTCTATTTTTTCTTCTGCTCTTCCAGGGCGGCAGCTTCCTGTTCTACTTGCGTCTGCACGGCACCGCTGACGGCGGCTTCTATGGCTGCTTTTTGCTCAACGTGCAGATCATCGTGATCTTCCATGCCCGGAATTGCCACGCGCACTTCGCGGCGCGCAAATTCGATGTCGTTCTCTTTGAACGCGTTGCGTACACGGTTGTAGATTTCCTTGCGGATGGTGAACTGTGTGCCCGGCTTGGCCATGAACTTGCCGCGCATTACGATGCCCACATCATCGAATTGGAACACACCTTGGCTCTTGAAAGGCTCTAGGAAGTCATCCTTGAAGAGGGGGTCTTCCATCATTTCAGCACCAATCTTCTTGAAGATTTTCTTGACTTTGTTGGGGTCTGTATTGAACGGCACAGTGAACATGAGCTTCATGATGACCCAGTCACGACTGAAGTTTGTTACCTTTTCTATACTGCCATATGGAATGGTGTGCACGTTCCCGCGATGGTGGCGCAACTGCATGGACCGGATCGATATTTTCTCGACGGTCCCCATTGTGCCTCCGACATCCACGTACTCTCCGACGCGGAACGCATCATCAATGAGAAAGAAAACGCCTGAAACAATATCGGTGACGAGCTTCTGCGCGCCGAAACCGATGGCAAGACCGACGATGCCGGCACCAGCCAAAAGTGGCGTGGTATCGATGCCCAAGCTACCGACCGCTAACAGCCCGAACATGGTGGCAATGGCGATTTGTGCCGTTACGAGAACCATGGGTAAAACGGTTGCAAGACGCGAGCCGCCCGCGCCGCCGCCTTCGCCTGCCGCCTGATCCGAGGATATGGCCGCGGATTGTTCGCGTGCAAGGCGGCGGTTTACCCACAAAGACACCAGTTCGAACAGGAGATAGCCAATCGCACAGATCACGAGGAACTCGATCAGATTGCCTGCGAATTGCTCGCCTTCTCCGGCAGATCCTAAGTTAACCAGATCGATGTCCCATGCACCCGCAATAATCAAAACGATCAAGCCAAAGGCCAGCACGCGCCCGATGCGGATCATGCTGCGCTTGGTTGATTTATAAGCTTGCACGGCCACAGCACCTTCGCCGATCATCGGAGGCTGCAAATGCCAGACCAACCCGCGAATTGCCGTATCGATCAACGGAGCCATCAACAGCCAGAACATCGTCGTGTAGTGTGCACCGGACAGGAGCAGGGCGACTTGACCGTAACCCGCAACCACTGAAGCCAAAACCCAGGTCAACAATGACACAGCGATAGCAAAATAGGGATAAAGTCGTGCGACTTGTTCGTCACTGGGCGTGCGGTCAGGATCATTGCCGCGCATCATGTCGGACAGACCGTCGCGGGCCGTCCATGCGATCAATGCTAGGTAGATGTGAAGTGCAAGATTAAGCCAGAATCCGATGCGTGCCTCGCCTGGTTGCAGGCCGAATTGTAGGTTAAAGCCGATAATGAAAAGCGTAAAACCGCCCAAAAAGCCAAGCCCGATCAGATTGCGATGCAAGTACTTGGCCCAGTGATCGTCGACGCTCACCAGCCGCAGTTCCGGATGCGCCGGGGCCAGGGCAAAGCGTGAGAGTGCTGCGATCAAACGTGGTATCAGGATCAGAAACCGTACGACAGGTGCAAGCACAAGCACCTGTGTCGGTGTCAGCAGCGACATTCCAACCGCCCTAACTACAATATAGAAAACCGCAAGACCAAGAAGCTCGCGCGCCAGTCTTCGCGCCAGAAAACTTAACGTGCTGCTGAGTGAAGAGCTATCGGGTTTGGCTGTTTCACCGCGGCTTTGTGGCAGGAACTTGGTCACGACAAGTTCGGCCAAATAGCCTGCACCCAGAGCCAGACCCAAAAGACCGGCCAAAATCAGTATGCCGCTGCCGCCAAAGGCTGCGCCAAAATTGGAGAAAGCTTCGGCTTGTTTGCTGAACATCAAGGGAATATTCGTGATCGCCGCCACGATAGGCGTATAAAACGCAGTCCAGATAGATGTGAGGTTATCGAAAAATGACGAGCCCGTCGCCTGTGCCGCGCCAGTGCTACCGGCCGCAACAGCGTCCAGCCTGTCCAGCAGCATCATGCGGACTTGATCGTCTGACATACGCGCGACCATTTCGCGTACGGCCTCTTGTGTCAGGGGTTCGGGCAATTCAACGGATGACGCTTCCCCACCACTTGATCCACTAAGCGTCGAGGACATCTGCGCCGAAGCAGCGACAGGAAAGAGCAATAAAAAACTTAGGGCAAAGAAAATCAGAAAGTCTCTTGGTCGCATGGATCGTCCCCTGGCTGCACTATGTATTTTTGATGCTCAGGCTAGTCGAATAGTCGAGCACTAATGTCCGTTTGTTACTCCTGATCTGCGGGTTTATCCAGTACGTCGCATACATTCTGCATTTCTGCGACCATTTGTGGTTTGAACAACGCGGACTTGAAGCCATCGCACGCACTGGCATGTGCATCAGCCGATTTGGCGACCTATGCATCGGGCGTGGCTGTCTGGTACCAAGGATTTGCGTATCAATGCGGCGATAATCCAATGACCTTTCAACTCGTGAAAAGCGTCTAGCTTGGCCCGAGAGACGAAGTTGACAGGTTGTAGGTTGCCGTTGGAGCAATTGAAGATGAGTTTTATAGCCTTTGCAGTAAAAACTGAGGGTTTTTACTGGCAGATGCCGGCTGGTAAGGGATGCCGTCTTGGGCTGGCCGCTCATCGTTCCAACGCCGATAGCGTTAAACAAGCCAGAAAAACGGCGTGTCGGGCGTATGGAAAGATCGTTGGTGTCGCAAAGTACAAGCTTGAAGAGTGACCCGTCGGCTCTGCGGACAGATAAACCTTGGCGCAAAAGAAACTCCTTGGCCCGAAGCGCCACTGCTGACACGCGGCCAAAACACTAGTCGTTTTGGCGACAATGACAGCTGTGCGAGAGACTAGAGACTGTAGGCGGATTTGTCTTAGTCTTGATCTGAACACGGCTGGCAATCTCGACCACGGTGTTGATGCTCGTGCTCTGTTTAATATGACCAAATAAAATCAGATTGCCGCCGTTGCTGCTATCGCCAAGAAGATGACGATACAGATCAAGCAGATATTGCTGCGGGATCGTGCTGCCCAGTTGGCATAGGGTATCGGGCGTCGCTGGGCGTCCGAAACGGATATCAGCGGAACATCCCGATATCTGTTCAAGAGTTTTCTGTGACCAAGCCCAACCTATCCGGGAGCATTAGCTCGTGAGCGTCTTTGCCGCTATGTCCTCGAACGTGGGAAAGTGTAGAAATCCAGCACGTCGAACCAATCCGCCAAGTTGCGCACACGGTCGAGCATGATGATGTGACCCGAGACTCCTTCGGTCAGAAGCGATCGGCCCCGGCAGCATCGGAAAAATGTGGAACGCCATCACCCGGAAATAGGAGCCGGAAGAGTAACGCGCGAAAAGAAATGAGCAAAGCGACCGCTGTATTACCAGCACCGGACGTTCGCTGCACTTTGGACGACTGTTTCAGTTGCGGACTAAGCCGACGTTTCGTGTTGACTTAAGTCAATGTGAAGAAACAGTATACATGCTAATGTCTTGATGTAAAAGCGGTGGACGCTTAAAATCGTTTCGAATCAAACCAAAACGAAGCCTCTGATGCGTACGGGCTTATAACTTAAAACCCAATATTAAAGTACCTAAGGAAACCAGATATGAAACTGAATTTGACGACAATAGCCATTGCTGGCGCAATGGCCTTTTCAACACTCGCAGCTGCTCCGCAAGCGCAAGCTCAAGCTCAAGAGCCAGCTCGCACCGTAGGGCCATACACAACCGTTGAGGGGTGGGATATCTATGCCCCGGAAGGTCGGCTAGACTGCATGATGGAACGCGTCGTAGACAACGGGTACTTTGTGCGTATGGGCAAGATCAAAGATACCCAAAAATTCGGTTATCTTGCGGTCTACACAAAGGACGAAAACCTAAAAGTCTATGGTAATGTTTCTGGAGATGAGGTCGTTTTTGACCTCGACGGAAAACGGTTCAGAGGAAAGACGACCCAACGCTTGCTCGCGGGCGGCTGGCGTGGAGGCTCTGTCAAGGCGAACAACCCGGATTTTGGTGAAGCACTGGCCAAGGCCTATGTCCTGACCCTAAATCCCGACGGTGACAACCCGATCGAAATCAGTCTTGACGGCACGTTCAAAGCGATAGCGGAAACCCGTGCTTGCGTCAGTAATTAGTAGCACCTGATTACGAGCTATTCCGTGGAAGGTGTTCGCAAGTCGGCGCAAGAGCGGTAAATCAACAAGCGTCGCCGGTTCGGTCTGGCGGCGCTTTTTACCAGAGGCAGCGAAAGAGCCTTTGGACTTAAATTACGTTGACCGCTGTGGGCTCGATACTGCCAGTCGGCTAGTTTTGCTCAAACGACAGCTTTGCCGCGCTGAACAGCCATTCACGACCGGAATTCGAAGTCTTGGTTCTGAATGGCCGCTTACGCCAAGAGCGGAAGCTGGCGGAAAACTGGTCAACTTCTGCTTTGTGGACGCACCAGCCTGATGCACTTGCGACACGTTCTGACGAACAATCGAATGCTTCGTTATCTACCCCATGTGACTGAGCCAACACAGACCTGCATGCAGATTGTTCATTCTGATTCGTCAGTAAAGCTTCGGAAAACGCGTTGAAGAATATTGGATGGCTTGGGCTCGCTTTTACTGACATCTGTTGGCCGGCCAGCAACCCAGACCTCGATGCGATCAAGCGAAGATGCCGACTGTGAGAAATCACGCGCCTCTACGTCCAACGAACGTGCCACTGATCTGGCGCTTTCGGCATTACCCTCACTGTAAAACCGCAAGTGTGTTTTGGAGACATAGAAGGGTTCGCGGCCAATCTTGGCCACCTCTATGCCTGAAGCTTCCAGTTTCGAAACATATTCGTTCAGTTCGTTGCTTGGAATGCCATCTGGCGCATGGACGAAAACGCGGAACGGCTGCCTGTCTTTGGCAAGAGAGGCGATTTTGTCAACCTCAAGGGCAAGCCGGTCGGGCAGGTCGCGCAAAGCATCAGTGTCGAGTGGTTTCATCACCGCGCGAGTGAAGATGGCTTGCGAAAATTCGGAAATAGGTGCCGACTCTTCTAAACTGATGACTGGCGCGACAAGTTTGTCCGGCACTTGAACGGCTTGCGAGCCATATTCAATAGGCGTGGCCAAGGGAGCGGC
Source organism: uncultured Alphaproteobacteria bacterium (assembly GCA_963796445.1). GTDB lineage: Bacteria > Pseudomonadota > Alphaproteobacteria > Rhodobacterales > Rhodobacteraceae > Roseobacter. The sequence continues at coordinate 321,398 of CAWCLQ010000009.1, forward strand.
GACAGAGGCAATCGCCGTCGGCATTTCAATTTCTGATATTTGCGGGGGCACAGTTGCTTTCGCGCTAGAGGCAATCAAGGGTGCTGGAGAGTCGCTCAACATCCCAGCGGCGAATATGCTACCGATGCCAAAGCCAACCGCAGCAACAAAAACAAGCACTGCTTTTGCAGCAAAGCTTGTAGGGCTCCATGACACAATCATTGCCTGCAATGTGGCAAAAGGCGCCGACGCGTGTATCTGCGTCAAGCTTCGCCCTGCTTGTTTCGACTTCAGCCTTTGAGCTTCGGGAGAGGGATTTCCCGCTGGCTTTGTGCCGGACTTGCTGCTCTTTGCTGCCCGCTCAGCAAGAACCTTTTCGCGCCGGGCGCGTGCGGCAATGAGCCGACTTTCAAAACTCACCACTGAGTCCCCCGCCGGCGCGGATTGCTCAAGGGATTTCGATACCTTTTCTTTTATCGGTTTTGATTGCTCTGGATCGGAAATGACATTGACCTCTCGTAGGTATTCAATTCAATCGACGGCTCTCATTATTTAAAAGTGTTACTGGCGCAGGTGTATGAAGCACCAAAAGTTTTGGGTATCTCGTGTACTTTCTCGCTTATGGAGAAAAATACTAGCTCATAATGTCACTTGCTGGCAAGTTCTCTAACTTCCGTACAGCTCCAACTAAGTCTTGAGCACGAACGGCAAAGGGAACGGATTTGTCGCTACATAGTCAAGCAAAGCTCAGCGCCGTCGCCAGACAGCTTAACGAACGACCTTGTAAGACGCTCAACTACGAGACACCCGCAGAGTATTTCAATACACGTGTTGCATCGACCCATTGTGACCGCCCCGCGTTGCGGTCATTCACTATGTGCGCGCCGAATGACTGCTTTCGGGCTGTACTCGCGAAAACTCACATAAGTGGCAGTAGCTTCTCCTGGCCGATTGGTGCACCCGGGTGCACCAATCGGCACGTGATCGAAATAGTTGCTCGACGCCAATAGCCACTAAGCAGTTTCCGTGTCCTTTTGCAGGTTCAGAATTCGGTACACTGATGCCCTGCCGATCCCTAGCTTTTTGGCAATCTCAGTGGCGCGAGAGCCCGCAGCATGTAGTTCCAGCACTTCCTTTGAAAGGGCTCGCGCTTTTGGCTTGAGCGATACCTTTCCGTTGCCGCGCAAACATAATCTCACGTTCAAATTCAGTAATCCCAACGAGTACGGTCAGCATCAGCTTGCCAGTTGGCGTGGCGGTATCGATGCCCATCCCGAGAATGCGAAGTGCTGCGCCCTTGGCTGATAGCTTGTCGAGTATCTCCAACAGATGCGCACCGACCGCGCAGGCGGCCAGCCTCGTCACGATCAGGGTGTCACCTTCACGCACGTAGTCCAAGGCTTCTACAATCCGCGCGCCAACGCCACTTAGCACCTCGCGCTGGCAAAAGCCCCGTCGCTTTTGAACGGAAAGCTGGCATAAACGAGCATTGGGTCGGCACATCAAAGCGCGACAGGTCCAATATGCCCTCGAGAGGTTGAGAGGCATATAGTCTCAAAATTCAATATGAATCCTATTGATATGTTTCATGATGGGTTGCCCCTGTGTCTCGCAGGGGCAGGGCTATTGGACAATGCGGGCGCACTGCATTTTTCTATGAGCGTTGCTGTATTCCAATTGGTAATAACACTGTTGCTGTCCTTTTTAATCGCCCAAGGCCCGAGGTCCGTAATTGGGATAAGCAGCTTGCCACGTCGGCTAATCAATTTTTGGGCCATAACAAGTCGCATAGGGCGCAGTGCCAGTGTCTTTGTTGCCAACGAGATGGCGTAAATGAACGTTGCCTTCTAGCAAGACGAATATCTCATGAATGCGGGAGCCAGACCTTCGAGATTTTTGATGTGAACCTGTAGGGCTGGCTCACAAAGGGCCTCAGCAACATCTTTCGGAAATCGTCTTCTAAACCTCGGGACCCCGTTAGGCTGCTTATCCACCTGTTTGATTTTTGTGCTTAGGGCCGTCTTTGTGTCTTCAATCTGTGTCGTGATAGACAGTCGAGCGACTAAAAATTAACAAAATAAAGAGTTTATTAGAGTGAAATGGTGCCCCCACACGGACTCGAACCGCGGACCTATTGATTACAAATCAATTGCTCTACCAGCTGAGCTATAGGGGCACTGGGCGGTCGTTTAGTCAGTTTGAACGGATCGTGCAAGAGGCTTTTTAGCGGTTTTGGTGCAGACTATGTGAACGCTTTCGTTTGAACCTTTACGCCAGCCAAGTTAGCGTGCGCCAAACTTTAGGCAGCGTGGCAGGAACTTATGCAACTGGTCTTTCACACCGGTGCACATTTCACAGAGGAAGATCGCCTCATGAAATGTTTGCTGCGCAACAAAGAACACCTCAGCACGCGGGGTGTCGTTGTGCCGGGGCCGGGTAGGTATCGCAAACTGCTACGTCAAAGTCTTGCTGCAATGAGCGATGCTGCCCCAACCGCAGATGCGCGTGACGTTCTTTTTGAAGCAATACTGGATGGTCAACACGCGGACCGCGTGCTGATGTCTCATGCGCATCTTTTTGGCGCGCCGCGCGCGGCATTGCGCAAAGGGGTGTTCTACCCGAATGCGCCCGAGCGCATGGCGCATCTGGCGAATATCTTCCACGAAGACGAAGTCGAGGTCTTTATGGCCATTCGGAACCCTGCAACGTTCCTGCCCGCCTGTTTCGAAAACTCTCCGCGCGATGTGCTGTCTGATTTTCTTGATGGTGTTGATCCGCGCCTGATGCGCTGGTCCGAAACACTTGTGCGGATGCGGGAAGCGGCTCCTGAAATTCCGATCACGGTCTGGTGCAACGAAGATGCACCTTTGCTTTGGGCGCAGATCATTCGTGAGATGTGCGGGTTGGACCACGGCGAGTATGTTGTTGGCAGCTTCGATCTAGTTGGTGAGATCATGTCGAAAGAAGGGATGGAGAGGTTTGTTGCGTATTTAAAGTCAAAGCCGCAAATGAACGAAATCCAGATTAAACGCGTAATTGTCGCGTTTTTGGAAAGATTTGCGATTGAAGAAGCGGTCGAACAGGTGATTGACCTGCCGGGATGGACCGAGGACTTTGTGAATGAGCTGACTGAGCTCTATGACGAAGACGTGCATGCAATTTCGCGCATTCCCGGCGTCAGCTTGTTTACGCCTTGAATACAGGATCTTACATGAGGCCATTAAAGCTCTACCGCTTTGCCTGTTAGGGCGGACTGCTGTGCGGCAAAGCCCATGTGAACGGACCACAGGCCATCCTCGACAGAGACATCCGGCGCGCTTTTGTGACCGCGAACCAGTTCCAGAAAGCCCTGATGCTGGTAAAAGGTCGACCCGTTGTGATCGCCCGCGGCGAGCAGTTGGGGGTCGACGGGTGTTTCCAGCACCTCGGGGCGCTTGGGGTGTCGCGGACTTAGTTCCAGCATAGGTACCGGAGGCGGGCCAAGGTCTTCGGGCCAAAACCGTGTGGGTCCGGGGACGAAGGCTTCGACCTTGCCGTGCGCCCCAACGGCCGAGATGACTTCCTGATAGCGGGCGCCTTCGGCAAACATGCACAATTCCAGCATTGCCCGCGCGCCACCAGCGAAGTCGACAATTACATAGCCGTTGTCGATGATGTCAGGGGTCGCGCCGTCGTAGCGTTCGCTCAGGTGATTGACGGAGTGGGCGGCACTGGCCATGACCCGCACCGGGCGCTGGCCGATTGCCAGCCGCATCAGATCAAAGAAGTGGCAGCACTTTTCAACAAACGTACCGCCCGTTTTGGAATTAAAGCGGTTCCAGTCGTCGACTTTGTCCAGAAAAGGGAAACGATGCTCTCGTATCGTCAGCATCTTGATGCCGCCAGTGACGTCGGGGGCTTTGTCCAGCAAAGCAGCAATGGGCGGCATATAGCGATACTCCATCGCGACCCAAATCGGCGCAGGGTAGGCGTCTGCGATGGCCTTGATGCGCGGCATATCTTCGGGCGATGTGAGCAAGGGTTTTTCGACAAGAAGGGGCAGGGGCCGCGTTTCGGCGACATGGGCAATTTGGCTTGCATGACAGAAATTCGGGCTGGCAATCAGCAAACAATCCAATGCGGGCATTGTCAGCAAGTCATCCATCGTATCTGCAATGGCGGCAGTAGGTACCAATGTGCGGGCCCGCTCTCGCATCTGTGCGTTCGGCTCGAAGATGGCACCAACTTCGGCACCCTCGAGCAAGGCAATGTTGTGTAAGTGTTCTTGTCCCATCATGCCGCAGCCGATGATCCCGTAGCGCAGGGGATTGCTCATGTTGCTGTCCTTATTTCAATCGCTGCACGTAGACGGCACGTTCAGGGTCATACCACGTTCGGGAAAATTCCACGGCTTCGCGCCGGTCTGCCCAGGAATACCGCTCGACATAGCCACAAGTGGCTGCCGGAGGGAAGAATTCGTCGGGCGTCCAGCTGGGAAAGGCCCCAACGCTGACCCGGTCTTCGGCGCGTGTCACCCAGAAATTAAGACGTCTCAAATACGTCTGATAAAGAGAATCGGAGAGCACCTCGCGGCTCAAAGTGCCCACACTTGCATCCAGCCAGATCTCCTCGAGCGCAATTGCTTCATCATTCAGGTATCTGATCCGACGAAAACGCGTTGCAAAAGTCGAGATGCCAAATGCGGGCAGCGTGTCTGGTTTTTCAAGCACATCTACCGATAGCACTTTGGCCGCAGGCAGCCCGCCACCGCTGTGTAACTCAAGGCGGAACATAGCGTAAAGACCAGCAGGGGTCTGCGCCTTTTGCACATAATTGCCCGAGCCCTGAACGCGTTTCAAAAGCCCTTTGCGTTCCAGTTCGGCCAATGCTTTGCGTAAAGTGCCGACTGACGTGCCATAGCTTCGCGCCATGTCCCGTTCCGTCGGCAAACGTTCGCCATCCATCAGACGGCCCGCATCCATCTCGCGAATAATAAGCTCGCTGAGTTGGATGTAGATCGGCAGAGCGCCTGCGTATTTCTGAGTTGGGAGCATTGATGCCCAGTGTTGCTTTTGCAAATTGATACACCATTGATCTACATATTTGCCAGTGCTATGCAACTTAAATCAACACGCGTTGGGGGAAAGCCAAGATGACAGTTGTGCCGGTGACATCCGCCGATCTTGATGCAGCAGAGGTGTCATGGTTTTCTGCGTTATGCTCGGATGACTATCAATTCCTGGGTGTGCCGGACGGTGATCTGCGATCAAGCTGGGCCCATTGCTCTGATATCGTCAAAACTGCCGAGGCGCAGGGGTTCCGCAATATCCTGTGTCCGTCGTCTTATCAGGTAGGGCAGGACACGCTGAGCTTTGTTGCAGGCTGCGCACCAATCACGGACAGGATTAACATGCTGGCCGCCGTCCGCTGCGGCGAGATGCAGCCCATCATGCTCGCCCGCACGATTGCCACGCTGGACCATATGCTTGAGGGGCGTTTGACGGTGAACATCATCTCGTCGGATTTCCCCGGCCAGAAGGAGCCTAGCCCGTACCGTTACCAGCGATCACGTGAAGTGGTTGAAATCCTCAAGCAGGCATGGAGCCGCGACGAAATTAACCATAAGGGCGAGGTATACGACTTTGCGGGTCTTACAACCGACCCGGTAAAGCCCTACCAAACGGGGGGGCCGCTTTTGTACTTCGGGGGGTACTCTCCTGATGCTCTGGATTTATGTGCCGAACACTGTGACGTTTATCTGATGTGGCCCGAGCCAAAAGAAGACCTTGCAGACAGGATGCGCGCCGTGCATGCGCGGGCGGCTGACAAAGGACGGACACTGGACTACGGATTGCGTGTGCACGTGATTGTGCGTGACACCGCAGCAGAAGCCAGGGAATACGCAGAATACATCGTCTCCAAGCTGGATGACGAATATGGACGGCGTATTCGCGAGCGCGCCTTGGATGCCAAATCGCTTGGCGTGTCGCACCAGTCAAAGAACCGCGATATCGCAGATGAATTCGGCTACATCGAACCGCACCTCTGGACAGGGATCGGGCGCGCGCGGTCAGGCTGCGGTGCGGCACTCGTGGGATCTGCCGATCAGGTTCTCAGCCAGATTGAAGACTATCGCAAGATGGGCATGCGCGCGTTTATTTTCTCAGGCTATCCCCATATTGACGAGGCCGAGCACTTTGGGCGTCTGGTGATGCCCCACCTCAAGACCTGTTCGCTGCCGCATGCCTATGGTCGCGTGCCGGATGAGCCGCCACTTACCCCCCTAGCTGTAGGAGAACGCCGCTAATGGAACGCGTAGCCCTTTCGCCGTCGCTTGAAGTCAGCCGTATTGTCTATGGCATGTGGCGCTTGGCGGACGATACCGATACGTCGCCTGCACATGTGCGCGCCAAGATCGATGCGTGTCTGGCCCAAGGCATTACCACAATGGATCAGGCCGACATCTATGGTGGGTACGTGGCCGAAGCGGTATTGGGCGATTGCCTGAAGCAAAGCCCCGGCCTGCGCGATCAACTCGAGATTGTAACCAAATGCGATATCATTGCACCTGTCGGTAAGTATGCGGATGCGCGGGTGAAGTACTACGATACGTCAGCCACCCATATCACGAATTCGGTGGATGCTTCGCTGATGCACATGGGCATTGAACACATCGACCTTTTGTTGATCCACCGACCCGATCCGCTGATGGATGCGGCTGAAACGGGTGGCGTGCTGGATGCGTTGATTGCCAGTGGCAAGATCAAGGCGGCGGGTGTTTCGAATTTTCGCCCATGGGATTGGGAGTTGTTGCAGGCGAACATGACCAATCCGCTGGCCACCAACCAGATCGAGTTGAGCCTCTCTGCACGGCAAAGCTATACAAACGGCGATTTGGCACATGCGCAACAACATCATATCAGGCCAATGGCGTGGTCGCCTTTAGGCGGTGGTCGCCTGATGACGGACGAGAGCGCTTTGGCCACGGTGTTGGACCGTGTTGCCCAAGCGCAAGGCGTAAATCGCGCGGCTGTGGCCGTGGCATGGTTGCTGGCTCATCCCACGGGTATTCTGCCGGTCATGGGCACCAATACACTTTCGCGCATTGAACACTTTGCAGATGCGTTGCGGGTCGAGATGGACAGGCAAACGTGGTTCGAGCTTTTCGAGGCTGCAAACGGATATGAGGTGCCATGATGCCGGATGGATCGATGCAGAAACAGCCTTTTGACGGGTTCGCACCCGACGCCGGGACCGAGCGTATGTATCGCGACTGCCTCGGAAGGTTTGCCTCTGGTGTGACAATTGTCACGACGCGGACGGCGACCGGTTTCATAGGGATGACGGCAAATTCATTCTCTAGCGTGTCGATGGAGCCGCCTTTGGTTCTGTGGTGCCCAGCTAAGTCTTCCAGCCGCTATGCCGCGTACGCGCAAGCGCCCCATTTTGCCATTCACGTGTTGCGCGCAGATCAAGAGGCCGTCGCCCGGGCATTTGCAAAATCGGGTACTGCTTTTGAGGGCTTGCAGGTTGAGGAAAACGCATCTGGTGTGCCCGTGCTGACAGACTGTCTGGCCCGGTTCGAGTGTGAGACCTACCAGATGCATGATGCGGGCGATCACGCGATAATGGTGGGCAGAGTGCGCAATGCTGCGTTCGGAACCGGTGAGCCACTGATTTTCTCTCAAGGTCGTTTCTGTTGATTTGACAAGACGCCGAAAAAGGCGAACCAATGACGGGGTGGGGAAACCCCGCACCAGACCGGCCATTGGCCGGCAACAGGGAGGAGGCCCCTAGATGGGTGCACTGTTGGTGCTGTTGACACCGCTGCGGCTTGCGAATGAAGCAGCACTCGCTGTAGGGCGTACAATAGGGGTCGTTGCTGTCGCCTTGATGGTGGTCGCGATACTCGTTCAGGTCTTTTTCCGCTATGCGCTGAACAACGCTTTGCCTTGGCCAGACGAGGCGGCGCGGTTTTGCATGCTGTGGATGACCGGCCTGATGGCGCCGACAGCCTTTCGGCGCGGTGGCTTTGTGGCTATTGATACGCTGGTACAGTTGCTGCCTCGTACACTCGCTGCCGGGCTGTCGTTGTTGCTGTTGTGCCTGAGCCTTGGCGTTTTATTGGTTGCCGTGCAAATCGGTTGGTCTGAAGTGACTGGTTTTGCTGGACGGTTCGCAACCGCGTCCCTGTACGTGCCGACAGATTTGTCCTTTGAGAACTGGTTTCGTGTGCCGCGCAGTTGGATGATGGCATCCTTGCTTGTAGGGATCATCTTGCTGATCTCGGTGAATATTGAACTGATCTTACGCTCGATCGTGCGATTGCTGGGCGGGGCAGACCGTTTGCCCCCCATTTCGCTGGAAGAGCAGGTGGGGGCAGAATAATGTTGGTCTGGTTCCTCCCGCTGTTTTTGCTCTTTTTGCTGATTGGCCTGCCGGTCTTTTTTGGTCTGCTCGCCGCCCCAGGCATTCTGTTGTTTCTCAACGGGCAGGAAAAAGACATCACGCTGCTTTATAGAAACGTCTACAATGGGATGGATAGTTTTCCCTTAATGGCGATCCCCTTTTTCATGCTCGCGGGCGAGTTGATGAACCGTGGCGGGATCACAATGCGGTTGGTCGAATTCAGCCAGGCGATGATGGGCCATCTGCGGGGCGGGCTTGCCCATGTAAATATCCTGTCCTCAATGCTGTTTGCAGGGCTGTCGGGCTCGGCTGTGGCGGATACATCTGCTTTGGGGTCCATGCTGATCCCCGCGATGGAGAAACAAGGTTATAGCAGGAAATTTGCGGCTGCCATTACCGCGGCAAGCTCGGTAATCGGGCCGATCATTCCGCCATCGGGCATTATGATCATCTACGCCTACGTGATGGGAGAAAGCGTAGCAGCACTTTTCCTCGCCGGGATCGTCCCCGGTATCCTGGTCGGTGTTGGTCTGATGGTCATGGTCAAGTTCATGGCCGATAAATACGACTTTCCCGTTGCAACCAAAAAACACACCTGGGGCGAACGCGGGCAAGCGAGCCTCAAGGCGTTCTTTCCGCTTCTTACGCCTGTCATTATTCTGGGCGGTATACTTGCAGGTGTCTTCACGCCAACCGAAGCAGCAGCGGTTGCTGTGGCCTACGCGCTTTTCATTGGATTGTTTGTCATGGGCACCCTCAAGGTCAGCGATTTGCCGGATGTGCTGGGACGCGCTGGGCTTACCTCTGCTGTGGTTCTGTTGCTGGTGGGTGCTGCAATGGCCTTCAAAACTGTTGTCAGCCTCAGCCACGCGCCCGAGGCGATGGCCGAATTTGTGCTGGCCCTCACATCCAACCCACTGATTTTGCTTTTTCTCATCAACCTGATGCTGTTTGCGGTCGGCATGTTTCTGGATGCGGGGCCTGCGATCATCATTCTCGGGCCGATCCTTGGGCCGATCTTTGTAGACCTTGGGGTTGATCCAATACATTTTGCCATCATCATGAGCGTAAACCTCACCGTAGGGCTGGCAACGCCACCAATGGGGTTGGTGCTCTTTGTAGCGTCATCTGTTTCAGGTGAACGCGTGGAGGCCATATCAAAGGCAATTCTGCCATTCCTGGCTGTCGAAATCGTAGTCATTTTCCTGATTACATATGTCGAAGAGATATCCATGACGATTCCAAGGCTCACAGGGTTTGCCAATTAACAGAACACAAAAAGGGAGGACTTTCATGTTGAAACAAACACTCAAATCGGTGGCGCTTGCCGCCATACTCGCGGGCAGCACGGTTGCCGCACAGGCGCAGGAATACACAATCCGCGCCACAGCGAACTCGAACGAAAATGACGAAGACTACGACGGGCTTGTTGTCTTTAAAAATTATGTCGAGGCGGCTTCGAACGGTGCCATCTCGGTTGAACTGTTTATCGGCACGCAACTGTGCAGCAACGGAGCCGAATGCCTGCAGGGCGTCGCGGACGGCACCATCGATGTTTATGTGTCGACCTCGGGGGGCGCTTCGGGCATTTTCCCTTACGTGCAGGTGCTGGATCTGCCGTATCTGATGGCGGACGACAGGATCGCCGAGCATGTCTTGTCGGGTGATTTCACACGCACAATGCGCGGCATGGCGCTTGAAGATTCAGGCAACACCATCCGCTTGATGACAATCGGAAACACAGGTGGGTGGCGCAACTTTGCCAATACCAAACGCCGCGTCTCTGAGCCTGCCGATATGGAAGGGTTGAAAATCCGCACGGTGGTCGCTGACTTGCCGCAAGAACTGGTGCGCGCGCTGGGCGCTTCGCCTACGCCGATCCCATGGCCCGAGCTTTTCACCTCATTTCAGACCGGTGTTGTCGAAGGGTCCAAGAATGGGATTACGGACATCATGGGGATGAAATTTCCCGATGCGGGCTTGCAGTATGTCACCCTGGACGGGCACGCTTACATGGGGGCCTTATGGTGGATGAACAACGAAAAGTTCACTGGCATGCCGGAAGACATGCGCCGTGTCGTGGTGGATGGCTTCTACGCATTGCAGCAGGCGACTTTCGCCAGCCCAAAACGTAAGTCCATCGCCGCGTACGAAGAATTCGTGGCTGGTGGCGGCGATCTCTATGTCCCCACGCCTGAACAAAAGTCCGCCTTCAAAGAGGGCGCGGCCCCCGTCTTTGACTGGTTCAAATCGAATGTGGGACGTGGCGATGAAATCTTTGAGGCGCTGACGACTGCTGTGGCCGAAGCCGAGGCGGAAGTGGGTGCTGCACGCGCGGCCGACCTGAACTGAAAAAAAGGGGCGGTCTTTGGGCCGCCCCGTGCTATCTGAACGGGTACATCCAAACCTTGTAGTCTTCAGCGAGTATATGCGCTTTATCAATTTCTTCTGCAGTCATCTTCTTGACCACTTCTTCAAGGCTGATCGCCGCATCGGGATCGCCGCCAATAGCGGACAGCGTGTACCACATATAGGCCCGAACGAGGTCGGGTGCAGGCAGCCCGCGCCCGACTTCATAGTACCATCCAACACCCGATTGGGCACCGGGATGCCCCTTCATCGCCGAGCGGAGATACCATTCGAACGCACGAACGTCGTCGTGCGGCCGACCAAGGCCCATCGCGTACATCACGCCGATCAATTCCTCGGCCTCGGCGTTGCCAGAACGCGCAGCGGGCCAGAGCGCCTCGTAGGCCTCTTGAAATCGGCCTTCTTCCATCAAATCGCGCGCGCTTTCCAGTTCCGCAAACGCGGGGCCGGCAAAAAGCAATGTGGCAAAAATTGCAGCGCGCATGGTGTGATCTTTTCTTGTTTGGCGTCCATGGCTGCCGCAGGTGATCTGCCGCAGCCATTGTCCGCAGAGGATTTCATTGAATTCGACCGGGTTCAAGCAGCCTTGGGCCAGCATCTGTTTTACGATCCTATCTTGTCGGGCAATCAAAACATCACCTGTGCCCATTGCCACCATCCGGACTTTGGAACCAGCGACGGTTTGTCTTTGGGTATAGGCGAGGGTGGGCACGGTCTTGGTCCCGCACGCACAGCAGGCTTCGGCGCGGACCGGGTGGCCAAGCGCATTCCGCGCAATGCCTCTGCCTTGTGGAACCTGGGTGCGCGCGATCTACACACGCTTTTCCATGACGGGCGCCTGAGCCGGTCTGATATATATGGCAACGGGTTCAACTCGCCCGCTCAGGAATGGCTTCCCGAGGGGCTGAATTCGCTCCTTGCGGCGCAAGCGCTGTTTCCGCTCGTGGCGCAGTTCGAAATGGTCGGAAACCCCGGCGAGAACGAAGTCATTGGTGCTGTACACGACCGCATCGATGCGGCATGGCCCATACTGGCCAAAAGGGTGCGTGGCCAAGAGAAATATGGCGCGATGTTTGTGTCTGCCTTCGATCATATCAACGCCCCTGAAGAGGTGACAATCGTCGAGATTGCCAATGCGCTGGCCGCTTTCATGGCGATTGAATGGCTGAGCATCGACAGCCTGTTTGACCAATACCTCGCGGGTGATAAAGACGCGCTGACGCCACCGCAAAAGCGGGGCATGGGCCTGTTCTATGGCAAGGCTGAATGTGCATCCTGTCACGCAGGGTCTTTGATGTCAGATCAGGAATTCCACGCCCTCGGGTTGCCCGCTTTCGGCCCGGGCAGGACACGGTCGCATGACCCTTATGCCCGTGACGTGGGCCGCATGGCTGAAAGCAATCGGCTAGAGGATGCATACGCATTTCGGACACCGATGCTGCGCAATGTGGCGCTGACCGGTCCCTATGGGCACAATGGCGCATATCCCACGCTGGAAGGGATGATCCGCCACCATCTGGACCCGTTGGCAGCGCGCGCACAATGGAACCAGGAAGCCGCACGGCTGCCAAAGATTCCTTGGCTGGAAGACGTGGATTTCATTCTGGATGAAGACGTGATCGAGACTAAACGTCAGGTTGCGGCTATCCAAATTGCACCGCGCCAGCTTGCCGATGCTGAAATTCGCGATCTTGTGGCATTTTTAGAAGCACTGACGGGCACAACCGTGCACAAGCCGCCCTTTGGCGTACCTAAGTGGTTTAAACCCTAGCGCGTCAGCGCATGACGCAGCGCGTGGTATGAAGCCTTGGGTGTACGTTTTAATGTGTCGAAATTCACATGAATAAGCCCAAAGCGTTTTTCATATCCCAACGACCATTCATAGTTGTCGAGCAGTGACCAGAATGTGTACCCGGCCAAGGGAACGCCCGTTAGCATCGCGCGCCGTGCAGCTTGCAAATGGGCGTCAATATAGGCGATGCGCGCTTCATCCGGAACGCCCACCTCATCGGGATGTGCCATCCCGTTTTCTGTTACGTAAATTGGTAGCGCGCCAGTATAATTGCGCTGCAACCATGTCAGGATATTTTCAAGGCCATCAGGTTTAATCTCCCATCCCATCTGGGTCTTCGGTAGCGGCCCATCGACTTCTTTCAGCGCAGGCCAAGGGCCGCTGTCTGCGTCAATGCGCTTGCAGGTGTAGTAATTTACGCCAAACCAGTCCAGCGGTTGAGCAATCAGATCAAAGTCATCTTGCCAACCTTCCGGCATATGGGGCTCAAGCCCCTGCAATACTGTGTCGGGGTAGGTCCCTTTGAAAAGGCCGCCGACAAAGAATTCGTTGTAGATGCCGCGATAGCGGTCCGCCGCGGCTTGCGCTTGGGGGCTTTGATCGACCGAGTATATATCTTCGAAATTACAAACGGCGCCGATATTGGGCACGCCCGAAGCGCGCAGTGCCTGAACCGACCTGCCGTGCGCCGTCAGCACGTGGTGCATAGAATGCGCCGTGGCGCGGATATCACGCAGACCGGGCGCTTGCAGCCCCATGAAATGCGACAGCCATGCCACGCACCACGGCTCGTTTATTGGGGCAACGCTGAAAACCCGATCCCCAATACGATCCATCAACACGGTCGCGAAATCCGCCAGCCAATGGGAAATGTCGGAGTTGGCCCAGCCACCAAGATCAGCAAGCGCCGAGGGCAGTTCCCAGTGATATAAAGTAACCATCGGCTTGAGGGACCGTTCAAGCAGGCCATCGACCAACTTATCGTAGAAGTCCAATCCCTCTTTGTTCACTGGGCCGCGCCCCTCTGGCATAACGCGCGCCCAGCTTGTGGAAAAGCGGTAGGCATCAAGGCCCATCGCTTGCATCAAGTCGAGGTCTTCTTCCCAGCGGTGGTAGTGGTCGCACGCAATTTGGCCATGCTCGGCGCGGACCACGTTGCCGGGCGTGGCGGCAAACGTATCCCAATGGGTCGACCCCGCGCCACCAAACCCGTGTCCTTCGATCTGGTAGCTGGACGTGGCTGCAGCGAAGATGAAGTTGTCAGGGAAATCTGAACGGGAAAATCTCACGACATTTCACTTTCCGGGCCTGTCGGGGCGGGTCCGCTTGAGCGGCCTTGCACAAATTCCGCCTCCCAAAGCTCAGCGGGGGAGGAACTGTGAGGGTTTGTTATCTGCGCGAGCAACAGTTCAGCGCACCGCGCACCGGCCGCGCGCACGGATGACCGCATGGCGGTAAACTGTGGCGTTGCACCCGCGTTGGGCAGATATGAGATGTCGTCGTCAAAGCATACGATTGATACATCTTTGCCCATTCCCAACCCGCGCTCTTCTACGGCGCGCTTCACACCAAGCGCCAAGACCACCGAGGACGCGACAAATGCCGTCGGCGGATGGGGCAGGGACAAAAGCGCCCGCGCAGCATCATAGCCGTTAGGTTCTGACATATCACCCGACCGCATGAGTGTGGGATCCACCGTGCTGAAAACGCGCGTGAGGGCCGCGGTAAAGCCCGCACGCCGGCGCGCCGCGAAATCGAGTGTTTCGCGCCCGTTCACAAGCGCGATACGTCTGTGCCCAAGATCGGTGAGATGCGTGGTCAGGGTATCAATGGCACGCTGATTGTTCACATCAAGCCACGCATAGGGCGATGTCACGTCTGAGGCCCGCCCATGAACAACGAATGGAATACCAAGTGACGCCAAGCAGTCGATCCGTGGATCATTGCAGGCGGGCGCTTGTACGATGACGCCGTCAACGGTGCCGCGTTCTGACAATGCGCGATAGGCGGCAAGTTCCGCGTCATCCGGCACGATCTTAAGCGTCATTGTATAGCCGTGGTTGGCATAAACCAAACCAGCACCCGCCACAAAGTCAGAGAATACCATGTTCACCAGTTCGGCCTGGTTCGACATGGAAATGATGTGGCCGATAGACTTTGATTTTCCGGTCGCCAGCGTCTGGGCCCGCGCATTTGGGCGGTACTGGAACTTCTCTGCGGCCTCTGCCACGCGTTTGCGTGTTGCTTCGTTGACTTCAGGATACCCGTTGAGTGCGCGGCTTACGGTCGTGGGCGAGAGGCTCAATTCTTGTGATAATTGTTTTAGGTTCATGTAATTGCCTTAGCCGAAAGGGCGTAGATTAAAGGTGATTTCAACGCCCCTGCGTGCGTATTGATTCCGTCATAGCATGTCATCTCACGCAGGCTTTCAAAAGTGCTTAAAGAAATGGCACTTCGGTTGCGTGATGAGTTGACAGCCCCATGCGCTTGCTCCAATTTTCAAGGACCCAAACCGCTTTGGAGCGATTCTTAGCAAGGGATAAAAAAGTCGGCGCAAATGCCGGTGTAATGGGAGGAAATCATGACGGCACGGTTTTACGCGAGCGCAGCGGCGCTGGCACTTTTTGCGGGTGTGGCACATGCAGACGGGCACTTGCCCTTTGCGGTCGGCGAAGGCGACTTTACCTGGGACAGCTACACGGCCTTTGCAGACAAGTACGATTTGACCGGTCAAACGGTAGAAATCACGGGTGCTTGGACGGGCAACGAAAAAGAAAAGGTTGATGCTGTTTTCGACTATTTCGAAGCGGCAACCGGAGCTACTGTAAATTACTCTGGCTCAGACAGTTTTGAACAAGACATCGTCATTTCCGCACAATCGGGTTCTGCGCCCAACTTGGCCGCATTTCCGCAGCCGGGCCTCGCGGCGGATATGGCACGCCGTGGCTTCCTGAGCCCGATGCCCGAAGGCACGGGAGACTGGGTCGCAGAGAACTTTGCGGCCGGTCAGTCATGGGTTGATTTAGGGACGTACCCTGATCAGGACGGTAATGAAAACTTCTACGGGCTTTTCTACCGCGTGGATGTGAAGTCGTTGGTTTGGTATTCGCCCATTGCATTCGACGAATCCGGCTATGACATTCCCCAAACAATGGAAGAACTCAAAGAGCTGACCGACCTGATCGTGGAAGACGGCGGCACGCCTTGGTGTATCGGTCTGGGATCAGGTGCAGCAACCGGCTGGCCTGCGACGGACTGGGTCGAGGAAATGATGCTGCGCACGCAAGAGCCAGCAGTTTACGACCGCTGGGTATCGAATGAGATGAAATTTGACGATCCTGCGGTCATCGCGGCGATGGAAGAGTTCGGCTATTTCGCATTGAACGAAGATTATGTCGACGGAGGAACATCGGCTGTTGCCAACACTGATTTCCGGGACAGCCCCGCAGGTCTCTTTTCTATTCCACCCAAGTGCTACATGCACCGTCAGGCTTCTTTCATCCCTGCCTTTTTTCCCGAAGGCACTGAAGCGGGCGAAGACGTAGATTTCTTCTATTTCCCTGCTTATGAAAGCAAAGACTTCGGCAAACCCGTGTTGGGCGCTGGCGCTTTGTTTGCAATCACGAACCCGTCTGATGCAACAAATGCAATGATCGAGTTTCTTCAAGCGCCGATCAGCCACGAGCTTTGGATGGCACAAGGTGGGTTCTTGACGCCGCACACCGGCGTCAACGTTGCAACTTATGCCGATGACAGCTTGCGTGCACAGGGTGAAATCCTGCTGAACGCGACAACCTTCCGCTTTGATGCATCTGACCTGATGCCGGGTGAGATCGGTGCGGGTGCTTTCTGGACGGGGATGGTTGACTACACGACCGGCACGCCAGCCGCCGAAGTCGCCAAGGGCATTCAGGACCGCTGGGACGCGATCCAGTAGAGCCGCTTTAAACCTATGGATCGGCCGAATCCTTCGGCCGGTTTGAACAGTTTCGGGAATAGGCGGGGGCGATATGTCACCAATCGTGCAAGGCATGCTGACCATTGTCATCGGTGTCGGCGGATGCGTCGGGTATTTCTTTCTCTCCAACCTTATCCTCGACAAGGTGATCTTTCCGGCCAAGGGACCAAACCCCGGGGTGAACATCAACCGCGCAAATCTGGTGCGCCCATGGCTTTTTCTGTTTCCCGCGATGGCAGCTTTGGGGCTTTATCTGGTGTATCCCGTCGTTGGGTCGTTCTGGCGGTCGCTTTACAACCGGTCCGGCGACGAATTCATAGGGTTCGGCAACTACGCGGTTATGTTTGCGGACGATGGGTTTCAGACGGCCCTGTTCAATAACTTTCTATGGGTTTTGTTCGTGCCTGCTGCGGCCACGTTCCTTGGTCTTTTGGTCGCGCAACTGACGGACCGGCTAAGCTGGGGCAATATCGCCAAATCGCTCATCTTTATGCCCATGGCCATTTCATTTGTGGGCGCGTCGCTGATCTGGAAGTTCGTCTACGCCAATAACGCCGATATTGGCCTTATCAATGCGTTACGCGATTTCTTCGGTGCGAAAGAGCCGCTGGACGTGCTGCAAGTGCAATTCTGGAACAACTTCTTCCTGATGGTGATCCTGGTCTGGATTCAAACCGGCTTTGCCATGGTGATCTTGTCGGCCGCCTTGCGGGGCATCCCGGAAGAAACCGTCGAAGCGGCCATCATTGATGGGGCAAACCCGTTTCAGGTGTTTTTCAAGATCAAAGTGCCGCAGATCATGGGCACGATTGTAGTCGTCTGGACGACAATCACGATCCTCGTGCTTAAGGTTTTCGACATTGTCTATACGATGACGGGCGGCAACTTTGGCACCGAAATCCTACCCAGTTACATGATGTCTTACATGTTCCGCGATGACGGGCGCGCCACGGCTGTGGCCTTCGTCATTATGATCGTGGTGTTGCCGGTGATGATCTGGAACATCCGCCAAGCGCGCGCCGAAATGCGCTGAGCAGGAGAGAGCAGATGGACAATATCGCTGGAACCAAAAGTGCGCTGGGATGGGCGGTTAACCTGTCGGTCATCTTTCTGGTGGTGCTTTGGCTGATCCCGACGGTCGGCCTGTTGGTGTCATCGTTCCGGGACCGTGACCAGATCACCGCGTCGGGGTGGTGGTTATCGCCTTTTGCGGTCGAGCAGAATTATCAGGCCAGCATTCCCGCCGAAGAAGCGCGCAATGACGGCAGTTTTTTCGTGATCGAAGGCAACATCTTTGCAGGCGGCGAAGGTGAGGTTCTGCGCTTTGGCGGTACGCGGTCGGCGCCGACAGCTTTTGAGCCGGGTGAGGTGGCAGATTTGCGCCGCGACCGGACATTGATTGTCGAGGCCAATGGCGATTTCATCTACAAGAACCCCAAGGAAATTACCCGCGACCCGAACATATACTATTCTACCGCAACGCCCCCCAGTTTTTCGCTGGATAACTACCGCACGATCCTGTTTTCAAACGGCATGGACGTGGCCTTTATCAACACCTTTACGGTGACGATCCCTGCCACGATCATACCGATCCTGATTGCGGCGTTTGCGGCCTACGCGTTGGCCTGGATGGATTTCAAGGGCAGAGGGTTGTTGATCGCTATCGTTGTGGGCCTGCTGGTGGTTCCTTTGCAGTTGGCGCTGGTGCCGCTTTTGCAGTTGCACAACAAGGTGGGTATCGGGCAGAGCTTTCTGGGCATTTGGATGGCTCATACCGGGTTCGGGTTACCGCTCGCGATTTATCTTTTGCGAAATTACATGGTCGGCTTGCCGCGCGACATTATCGAAAGTGCTAAGGTCGATGGGGCGACGGATTTTCAGGTTTTCACCAAGATCGTGCTGCCCCTGAGTTTTCCGGCACTAGCATCCTTCGCCATCTTCCAGTTTCTGTGGGTTTGGAACGACTTGCTGGTGGCCAAGGTATTTCTGCCATCCAATTCGGAAAGTTGGGTCATGACGGTCAAAATCGCAGACGACCTGCTGGGGTCTCGCGGTGGTGACTGGGGCATTCTGGCGGGGGCTGCGTTTATCTCGATCGCGGTACCTCTGCTGGTGTTTTTCACAATGCAACGGTATCTGGTGCGCGGCCTGCTGGCCGGCTCCGTTAAATAGGAAAGTGACGCTCCATGGGACAGATGGAACACAATTTGCACCTCAACGCGGTTGATAAAGACTGGTGGCGCGGTGCGGTTATCTACCAGATTTATCCGCGTAGTTTTCAAGACAGCAACGGGGATGGGATCGGCGATCTGATCGGCATCGCTCAGCGCATGGGGTACATCGCGTCGCTGGGTGTGGACGCGATCTGGATATCGCCTTTCTTTACGTCGCCGATGAAAGATTTCGGCTATGATGTCAGTGACTATTGCGACGTCGACCCAATGTTCGGGACATTGGCTGATTTTGATATCGTCGTAGAAACCGCGCACCAACATGGCTTGAAAGTGATGATTGACCTGGTGTTAAGCCATACATCAGATCAGCACCCGTGGTTTGTGGAAAGCCAGTCGGACCGTACAAACAACAAGGCGGATTGGTACGTCTGGTCGGACCCCAAGCCTGATGGCACGCCGCCCAACAACTGGTTGTCGATCTTTGGTGGTTCTGCGTGGCAATGGGATCCGGGGCGCGAACAGTACTACCTGCATAATTTTCTGGTCGAACAACCCGATTTGAACTTTCACAACGAACAGGTCCAAAACGTATTGCTGTCGACAACGCGCTTCTGGCTGGATCGGGGCGTCGACGGGTTCCGGTTGGATACGATCAATTTCTATTACGCGGACAAGGATTTGCGCGATAACCCCGCGTTGCCAAAAGAAAAGCGGAACGACAATATAGCGCCATCCGTGAATCCTTATAATCATCAGGAGCACGTGCATTCCAAGAACCAGCCCGAGAACCTTGAATTCCTGAAGCGGTTCCGCGCATTGCTTGATGAATATCCTGCCGCGTCCTGTGTGGGCGAGGTAGGAGACGCGCAGCGCGGGCTAGAGCTTTTGGGGCAGTACACAACCGGCCCGGAAATGGTGCATATGTGTTACGCGTTCGAGTTTTTGGCCAAAACCAAGCTTGATGCGACACGGGTGGCCGAGGTTTTTGACGAATTGGGCCGCGTTGCCAAGAACGGGTGGCCCTGCTGGGCGTTTTCGAACCACGATGTCATGCGCCACGCGTCCCGTTGGGATTTAACACCGCAGGCACAACGTCTGTTTGCAACACTCATCATGTGTTTGCGCGGATCTGTCTGCGTCTATCAGGGCGAAGAGCTTGGATTGCCCGAAGCGGACGTCGCATTCGAAGACCTGCAAGACCCTTACGGGATCACGTTCTGGCCAGAATTCAAAGGCCGTGACGGCTGCCGCACACCTATGGTCTGGGAGGCGCATAACCAGAATGGCGGCTTCACGGAAGGTTTTCCTTGGTTGCCCGTGAGCCACGATCATTTGAACCGCTGTGTCGAGGTTCAGGAAGAAGAACCGGGCGCAATTTTGCACCACTACCGCAAGGCCATCGCGTTCCGTAAAGAGCATCCGGCCCTCATGAAGGGGGATCACGGCGGTGTTTATGCTTACGGCGACGTGCTGCAATTCACCCGCGAGCACGAGGGCGAGACGATCTTTTGTGCGTTCAACCTGTCAGACACACCATCCATGCACGGTATGCCCGCCGGCGATTGGCTGACGATTGGCCATGAACTGGGTGGTGCCACGCCAAGCCCCGACTTCAAACTTCATCTTGGCCCCTGGCAGGTCTGTATTGCGGTGAAACAAGACTGATCCGCGTCTTGGGAGGGACGTAAACCATGGCTAATCTAACTCTGACGGATGTCGGCAAAGCCTACGGTGGCACTGTTGAGGTTCTCAAGAACATCAATCTCGACATTGAAACCGGTGAGCTTATCGTCTTTGTCGGGCCGTCCGGCTGTGGTAAATCAACGTTGTTGCGGATGATCGCGGGGCTTGAAAAGATCACGGCGGGCGAGTTGCAGATCGACGGGCAACGCATGAATGATGTGCCACCCGCCCAACGCGGCATTGCGATGGTCTTTCAGTCTTATGCGCTCTACCCGCATATGACGGTGCGCGACAACATGGCCTTTGCATTGAAGTTGGCCAAGAAATCCAAAGACGAGATTGATGCCGCGGTCTCGCGCGCGGCCAAAGTGCTGCAACTGGACGACTACCTGGACCGGTTGCCCAAGGCACTGTCCGGCGGGCAGCGCCAGCGGGTGGCCATCGGGCGTTCAATCGTGCGCGACCCCAAAGTATATCTCTTTGACGAGCCGTTATCGAACCTTGATGCAAGCTTGCGAGTGGCGACGCGCATCGAAATTGCGCAACTCAAAGAGAGCATGCCGAATTCCACAATGATTTACGTGACACACGATCAGGTGGAAGCGATGACGCTGGCCACACGGATTGTCGTGCTTGCCAACAAAGGCATTGCTCAGGTTGGCACACCGCTTGAGCTCTACGAGACGCCTGAAAACGAATTCGTCGCGCAATTCATAGGCTCGCCCGCGATGAATCTGATGGCGGGAGAAATCGTCGAAACAGGCGATGTGACTAAGGTTCGCGTAGCTGCGGGGCAAGGCGTGATTTCTGCGAACATCCCTACGCATACCAGTGATCAGGGCCGGTCGGTGAATGTGGGTATCAGGCCAGAAGACATGATTCCGACCGACGCCGAGACCTATGCTTTTGCCGGGCGCGTGGAAATCGTGGAGGCCTTGGGCGAGGTCACACAGCTATACTTTGAGAAGTCGTCGGCAGATGCTGCGGCTGTGATCGGTAAGTTGCAGGGAATTCACGCGGACGTAAAAGGGATATTGATGCAGATGACGGCGGATCCTTCCAAGATACATCTTTTCGCTGACGGCCAATCGCTGCTCTATAGATAATCGGCTTAAAAATTATCACATAGAAATTTTTAGATCAGACCCAAGCTTGGATTTGACACGAAAGTGGTCAGCCTTCGTTTATATTTAACCGGGTTGTGGATTTACAGAACGTTGCTCATAGCATTAACGTGCAACTACTGCTGCGTACGGCGAAAGGATACGTTTTGAGCGAGAGTGCAGGTGCTTTGCTGGTTTTACTGTGTTTACTGCAAGTAAAGCATATGTTTGCTGACTACTTCCTTCAAACGAAGATCATGCTGGACGGTCGTGAAACCTACGTCCATTTCGGAAGGTTCCTGCACGCCGGCATTCACGCTGCCGGGTCGCTTATCGCCTTTGTCCTCGTCGGAACGCCATTCGCGTTCATAATTCCTGTTATTTTGCTGGAATGGGCCGTCCACTACCATATCGATTGGTTAAAGGGCCGCTATACCGCTGTGCAAAAACTGACACCGGCAGATGCGAGTTTTTGGCGTGCGGCAGGTGTCGATCAGGCCCTGCACCAACTTACATATGTTGTGATGATCTGGGTTTGGGTACTCAATTACACCAGCTGGTCCTGAACGGATAAGCCGCAAGATCGCGAAATAGCCCAAGTCTAATCGTAAGGCATCGTGTTTGTCGCTGGTGCTGCGGCGGATGCGAACGTTTGCTTTTTGCCGCATCTTGGTTAACCTAAGACCATGCCACCTATTTGAGTGGCTTAAAGACGGCTGGAGACTATTTTGAATTTATTGAAAAAATCAATATGTACGTCGCTCGCTATGGCGGTCTGCGCATCAGGCGTTTCCGCAGAAAGTCTGCGTGAAGCGGTGCGCTTTGCGGTAACGACAAACCCAGCCGTAAAAGCGTCAGAAGCTGAAATGCGTGGTGCGGCCTATGAGCTGCTTGAACTGCGCCGTGAGTTTGAGCCAACCGTCACCGTATTTGCGGAAACAGGGTGGCAAAAGGTAGATGACCCGTCAAACCTTTCGGCCGAAGATAACAACAGAGGGAAAAACCGCGATCAAATTGGCGTAAGGGCTGAGGTCGTACTATTTGACGGATTTAGACGCTCCAATTTGGTGTACGCAAACAGCGCGAGGGTGGATGGCAGTATTTTCCGCCTGCTCGATGCGTCGGAAACTCTGGCCCTGAATGCGACCGAAGCCTACATCGACGTGTACCGTCACCAAATCTTGCTTGAGGTCGCCAAACGCAATGTGTCCAAACATGAAGAGATCGGCCAGCGTGTGCGTGATCTGGTGCAGGGGGGACGGCTACCATTTAGTGACGAACTGACCATCGATGACCGGATCAGGTCTGCACGGCTGGCTCAGCTGGAAGTCGAACGTGCGCTGAGGGATGCCAATGCCCGCTATGAACGTGTCGTAGGGCGTGCCCCTTCCGGTGGTATGACGGTGCCCCGCGCACCTGCGCCGCAGTCACTGCAAGCCCTGACGCAGGCCGCGATTACCAACAGCTACCGTGTTCAGTTTGCGCGCACACAGATCGACCAGACCCGCTTTGAAGGAGAGGCGCTCTTGGGGGACAACATGCCACGGATTTCGCTGTTTGCAGGCGTGTCGCATGACAATAACCGCAATGGCGTCACCGGAACCCGCACTGATGAATCCATAGGTTTGGGGCTCAGCTGGACGTTGTACCAAGGCGGCCGGCGCGCTGAGCGCAGCGCATTGGCTGAACAGACCAGTCGCGCGATGTCAGAGCAGGCCATTGCAGTGCGTGAAGTCACCGAACTGGCTGCGCGGACATGGAACACCTACCGCACTAACCTTGAGCGGACGCGGCAACTGCAAGAGCAGTTACGTATCAACCTGCTGATCGTCGAAGTCTACGGAGACGAGTTTGAGGCGGCAAAACGCACATTGCTTGATTTGCTCGAGGTCGAGCGTGCGCGATTCAATGTAGAGTTCGAAACCGTCGGTGCGCAGGCGGGGCTCGCGTTCAGCACATACCGCGCCTTGGCGACACAAAGCAAACTGGCGGATCATTTCGGACTGGCTAAAAGTGATCTGGCTTTTGATCCCAACTTTCAGAGCCTGACAAAAGATAATCCGATTGGTATCTTTGATGTCTCCATCGAACCTTTGTCGACCGAGCCATTGCAATGAGCCTTGATGACGACACAGCCCCAGCGGCAGTGTTGTCTGGGGCGGCTGGGGGTAAGGAAGAAGACGTGCTTGGACTAGAGACCGTCGCTTGGATGGCGGCGTCCTTCGACAGGCCTTTCACACCACATACCGTGGCCGCGCGCATACCGCGCGACACAGATTTGGACAGTATGTCGGGTCTTGCCCGTGCATTCGCCGCAATTGGGCTGAAGTCCCGTGCTGTATTGCAAGACATCGCCAAACTGGACAGCGTTGCCCTACCGGTCGTCGTGATGCGCAAAAAGGGTGGTGTGCTGATTGTCACGCAAATCAATACCAAAGAAAAACGTGCAACGGTGGTGGACCCTCATGCCGCCGGGCTTGAGCAGGAAATCAAATTACGTGCGCTGCGCCGTGAAACAAAGCCGGAAATACTACTGGTAACACCTGACGAGGACCGTGCGCACACAATGTTGTCGCCCGAAGCGGTGCGCTTGGCACCCGGCAAAGGGCACTGGTTTTGGGGCCCGGTAGGTGCGAACTGGCAAAACTGGATGCAGATAACCGTCGCTGCCTTGCTTTTGAACCTGATGTCGCTGGCGCTGCCTTTGTTTGTGATGAACGTCTACGACAAGGTGATCCCAAATCTGGCCTATGTCACGTTGTGGACACTGGCGATCGGGGTGGGCATAGCACTTGCCCTTGATCTGATGTTGCGGACGATCCGTGGAAATGTCCTGGAAAACGTCAGCCGTCGCGTTGACCTCAAGGTGGCCGCATCGCTCTTTCGTCATGCGATGCAGACACGGTTGCTCGGACGGCCGGGTGGAGCAGCGGGTATCGCAAGTACGATCCGCGACTTTGAAGTCGTACGGGACTTTTTTGCGTCGGCCACCTTTGTTGCTGTTGTTGACTTGATGTTCATCGGCATTTTCATCGCGGCGCTTTACTTTATCGTGGGGCCCATAGCGCTGGTGCCGCTTTGCGCTGTTCCGGTGGTGATTATTCTGGCCATCCTCGCTCAAATCCCGATTGGTCGTGCGGCTGGCCGTGCACAGCAGATGGCTACAAAGCGCCATACCGTCTTGATAGAATCTCTTGCGGGGATTGAAACGATCAAGACGCTTAACGCTGAACCTTTGATGCAGCGCGAATGGGAAAACGCGGTTGCAGCCTCCAGTCAGGTCAATGGGCGCACCAAGTTCTGGTCGAGCATCGCGTCAAACGGCACGATGATGATCCAACAAGCGGTCAGCGTACTGATCATCGTCTGGGGGGTATTTCTGGTCTCTGACGGGGTGATAACGATCGGCGGGTTGATCGCGGCAAATATCCTTGCCGGTCGTGTCCTCGCACCACTTGGAACGATTGCGCAGACAATTTTCCGTGCACAATATGCGTTCAAAGCGCTGGCTGCTTTGAACAGGTTTATGGCTTTGCCCCTGGAACAAGACGCAGCAGTCACATCGGATGCGCAGATCAAAACCGGTGCAGTTGTCGTAAAAGATGTGCGGTTCAGCTATCCTGACGCGCAGGTCTCAGCATTAAACGATCTGTCCTTTTCCGTTAAAGCCGGAGAGTGCGTAGCGCTATTGGGCCGTGTAGGGTCAGGTAAAACGACAACCGGCAAAATCCTGTCAGGCCTGATCCGCGCTGACAGCGGGACGGTTTTGATCGATGGGGTGGCTCTGGATCAATACGACCCGGCAGAACTAAGACGCGGGTTGGGCTACTTACCGCAGGCGCCCGATCTCTTTACCGGCACGTTGCGTGAAAACCTAACCGTCGGCAATGCGCGTGCCAGCGATGACGAGATCAAGCGTGCGTTGTATTTTGCGGCGATGGACGAGTTTCTTGCAGCTGTGCCTGAGGGGCTGGACCTGTTTATCGGAGAACAGGGACGCCGCTTGTCAGGCGGACAACGGCAGGGTGTGGCATTGGCGCGCTTGTTATTGCGCTATCCTAAGATGCTTTTTCTGGATGAGCCGACGAATGCGATGGACCAGCGAATGCAGGGACAGATCATCCAGCGTTTGGGCGAATTGAACCGGGCAGGCACTGGTATGATGATCTGCACTCACCGGCAGTCGCTGGCCGCTATGGCGGATCGGTTGATCGTGATGGATCAGGGGCGCGCGGTTTTGGACGGACGCAGTGATGAGGTGCTCGACAAGTTGCGCACAATGGGTGCCACGCAAGGGCAGAGGTCTTAGGCATGTTTGGCAACCGGATCGAAGATGAATTTGCCAACAACGTCTCTGCCGCGGAAGCAGCGGTGCGGGATGGCGGATCGTGGAAGCTATTGTGGGTCATCGCGATCGGTCTTGCGGCCTTTGTCGCCTGGGCCGCCACCTACAAAATTGAAGAGACCGCGCGCGCTGTCGGGCGCGTGATCCCGTCGCAGCAGGTCCAGATCGTGCAAAGCCTTGAAGGGGGCATTGTACGGGCCGTAAATGTGGCAGAAGGTGATATCGTCGATGCGGGTGATGTGCTGATGCAGATCGACGACACCCGCTTTGATTCAGAACGGGGCGAATTGCTTGAACGTGAGGCGGCCATTGAAGCCGAGATTGCCCGGCTTGAAGCCGAAGCGCGTTTTGCGCCCGAAATCACCTATCCACCGGGGTTACGGGTACGTAACCCCTTGGCAACAGCTGCCGAACTTCAGGTGTTCCTCTCACGCCGTGACCAGTTGGCCCAAGAAATGAAAGTGCTCTCGTCGCAGTTGGAGCAACGAAAAAGCGAGTTGAACGAGGTGCGCGCGCAACGCACACGGACACGCACCATAATCGAGCCGCTCTCTGCTGAAATTGCACTGACGCAAGAGATGTTCGACCGTGGCCTTGTGCCGCAGATCGAGCTTTTGCGCCTCCAGTCGCGTATGGCCGAGCTGACGGGCGACATCGCTGTGAGCGAAGCCACCGAACTGCGTATGCTCGGCGCGATATCCGAGGCGGAAAATCAGATCGAGGCCGCGCGCTCTTCTTATGTGTCGACCGCGCGCCAGAGGCTGGCACAGTTGCAGGTCGAACTGGCGGTGGTGCAAGAGGCGTTGCGCAGCGCCAATGACCGTGTGACGCGCGCCCAGTTGCGCGCACCGGTGCGCGGTACTGTGAATACGATCAACGCCAAGACAATAGGCGCTGTCGTTCAACCCGGCGCACCACTGATCGAAATCGTCCCCGTCGATGACAGTTTGCTGATCGAAGCAGATTTAGGCCCACGCGACATCGCATTTGTCAGCACCGGTGAGATGGCGTCGGTTAAAATATCCGCCTATGACTACCTGATCTACGGTGCGCTTGAGGGCGAGGTAATCCGTATCGGTGCCGACACCATTGCCTCTAGCGAAGGTGTGGAGTTTTTCCGTGTGATTGTGCGGACAGAGAAATCTTACCTTGGCACGGAAGATGATCCATTACCGATCACGCCGGGCATGATTGCGTCCGTTGACATCCAGACAGGTGAAAAGACGGTCTTGTCGTATCTGGCAAAGCCAATTCTGCGTGCACAATCCGAAGCCTTGCGCGAACGCTGACTATTTCTTGGTCGAGGCAAAAACGCCGTCCCAATTCGGACCGGGCGGCTCTGCCCGAAGATTGGACAAGCGGGTTTCATAAATCTCGACATATTCGTCCATCGCCAGTCCCATCGCGGCCAAGTCCAATTTGACCTGTTCCAGCGCCCTTTCCATCGCGTCCCAGTCTTGCCCGCGGTAGGCCTCTAGCATTGCCGCGTTGCTGTCGACGAGCGCTCTGTATTCAGGGGTGGCAAAAAGGGTCTCGTCGCCCAAAAGCGCGAAAATGTTTTCTGGCACTTCCTTGCCGACCACACGGATCATATCAAGCTCTAACAATGCGAACTCATGCAGTACTTCATACGCTGTTTTTTGGCCAAGTATGATCGGTGTGCCGTAGTACCGCGACTGGCCTTCCAGCCGGGACGCAACGTTTACCGGATCCCCCAGCGCGGTATAGTCGAACCTAGTGTCGCTGCCCATATTGCCCACAACGCATTGGCCGGTGTTGATGCCAATGCCAACCTTCAGGTTGTGAATAGTTTCTACAGTACGCTGCGCTTCTTGCTTGCCCGCCTTTTTTTTAGCAGACTTCTTTCTTGATTTTCTTGCGCCTTCCATTCGCTCTGTATTGTAGCTTTTGATGTCACCGATCATCCGCAGTGCTGCGCGACAGGCTGAGCGTACATGGTCGTCATTGTCTAATGGCGCGTTCCAGAACGCCATGACCGCGTCGCCCATGAATTTGTCGATGGTCCCTTTGTGATCCATGATCGCATTGGACAGGATGTTCAGAAACTGGTTCATCAGGCGGGTGAGGCCTTCGGGATCGTCGCGGTATTCTTCCGCAATGGCTGTGAAACCACGCACATCGCTGAACAGCAGCGTCAGTTGGCGTGACTCCCCGCCCAAGGACAGTTTCTCTTGGTTCTGGGCCAGTTGGTCGACCAGATCGCGGGACACGTACTGCCCGAAGGCCCCGCGAATTTCGCGTTTTTGGCGCTCTTCGCGCAAATAATTCACGGTCGAAATCAGAATGATCGCAACCGCTGTCGATAGCGCGGGAAAGGATGGGTCCAGCAGAATACGATGCTCGTAAAAGAGATAGTAGGACGCGCCAATAAAAGCTGTAAGCAGCGTCGCGGAAGAGAAGATCAAAGCACGAGCCCCGAAAAGTGGTGCGAAAATGATGACCACCGCACACAGAAAGAACGTTGTGACCAGCTCAATTGCGATGGTGTAATTCGGCCGGACAAGGAGCGTCTTTGCCATTATGTTTTCAAGCACTTGCGCGTGGATTTCCACCCCCGCCATCGCAACCCCAAGAGGGGTGGCGCGAAAGTCCTCCAGACCGATGGCAGATGTGCCGACCAATACCAGATGCCCGGCTAGGCGACCCGGTGGCATGCGTCCGTTTAAAAGATCAGACGCCGAAACATAGCGGTTTTGCAGCGATGGGGTCAGGTAGGGCCACACGGTACCGTCCCGTGCAGTCGGTACAAGCTGACGTGCCAGCACCACGCCTTCCAGTCCAGCTTCATTGGTACGAACCACGAAAGCGTCGCCACCGGTGGCCACACGCAAAAGCTCTGGTGTGAGCCCGAGACGGATTTCATCCTGTACCGTCATAACCAGTGGTACACGTCGATAGACGCCATCCGGGTCTGGGCGCGCGTTGAACATGCCACGTCCGGCAGCCACGGCTTCGAGGGCTGGAAGATTTTGCACGATGTCGGGAAAACGCAGCAGATACGGTTTTGGATCAGAACCAATCAAAGCGAATTGCGCTTTGGCCAATTCACGTTTTTCAACGCGGTTTCCGGCGAAAGAACGCACGCTGGTCTGCCCCAAGATAACGCGCGAGCGTGCAAAAGCCTGAGCCAGAACGGCGTCATTGTCCGGCAACCGCAACATCTCTTGTGCAAGGGCTGCAGGCAGCATTGGGTTATCATCAACGATCTGGGCAGGCGACAGACGGTCCGGTTCTGCAAAGACAATATCAAAGGCGATTGCGACGGCGCCATCTGCGGTTGTCTTATCGACTAATTCGGCTACGCGGGTACGGGGCCAAGGCCATTGGCCCAGTTCTTCGATGCTGCGATCATCTATATCCAGAATCGCGACGGGGAGGGGTGTGTAGTCGCGCGGTTTGCTTTGATGATAAAAGTCGAACGTTGCATTGCGCAGGGTGGCTACCAAATACGGGTCGCCAATACGAATAATAATCCCACATATCAGGCCAATAAAGGCGACGACCCGGACCCATCCAATCCATTTTGAGAACCAACGTTTCATTATCGGGAATGACGGCCCAGACACCGGAACACGCGCGCTGCTTGCTCTGTTTGCCAGTAATACAAGTCACGAACCGACCTAAAACCAATGCGAATCACTTCATTCACAGGCTGGTCAGGAAGCATGTGGGCCACCCTGGAAAGCATGTAAATCAAGTTATTTTTTCCGCGTAGGCGGAAATATGTCATTTTTGTGGCCTTAATTTGACTAAATGTGTTGTCGATCACAGACGTAGCGTCAATTCAAAGGTACATTGAGGTCAACATATTTTTATAAGGAATACCTGCGTGTCCTTGAATGTATTAGATCTGTTATTGCCAGATCAGCCCTTTAACTCTCTGACGCCCCAGGCAGACGGCAGCTATGTGGTCTCGGAAAGTTCGGACCTGTTTAACGGAACGTTCGAGAGAGCAGGGCAAGATCTTCTTATCACGAATGATGGCTCCGAAGCGTTGCGGATATCGGGATATTTCTTAACCGACACGCCTGCTGATATTTATGATGCGAACGGTGCAATGCTGCGCGGTGATATTGTTGCCCGCATGGCTGGTCCGATCGCACCCGGTCAGTATGCGCAGATGGGTGGATCGGTGGGGGGCAGCCCGATCGGTCAGGTTGAAATTGTTGATGGTGGTGCCAGCGTTCAGCGTGTCGATGGAACCGTTGAAAATTTGCAGGTCGGCATGAAGATCTTCCAACAGGATGTTCTTCAAACTGATGATGGTGGGTCGTTGTCCGTGACTTTTGTGGACGGAACCATCTTTACCCTTGCCTCCGCCTCTCGGATGCTAATCGACGAATTGATCTATGATCCCGACGCGACAGACAACAGCGGGGGGTTCAGCCTCATCCAAGGCAGTTTTGTCTTTATCGCAGGGCAAGTTGCCAAAACCGGCGGTATGGAAGTCGGCACGCCGTCATCGACGATGGGTATTCGGGGCACAACTGTTGTGATCGAGATTGCTTCCGAAGACGGGGTGGTCACAAGTGAAGTGACACTTACACAAGACCCAGGTGGAGAGGTCGGCGTTGTAGAGCTGCGCGATCTTGAGGGGAACCTGATTGCAAACATCACAGAAACAGAAACCAAGTGGGTTGTGTCTGCTTTGGACGGTGCGACGCGCGAGGTTTTGCGCGATGGTCAAGACCAACTTGAGGACAGCGTCCTGATTGCGGAAGCCTTCGCGGCTTTCCGTGCGGCAACCTCAAGGGTCGATGCGGGCGATACTTTTGTAACGTTGTCGGATCCAAACACCAGCCCTCAGAACTTGGACGGCGCAAATAGCGATGCGCTGGATCTGGACGTTGACGGGAATGACGAACCCGAGGCCATCGACCCGTTGGATCAGTTGGAGGAAGCACCCGAAACGGACGACCTTCAACCTTTCGACGAAGGATTTAACCAACTGCAGGAAGAGATTGAAACAGCGCCAATTCTGGTTGTGCAGGGATTTGAAGACGCGACTGAAGATACTGCGATCAGCGGAAATGCTACCGTTCAGAACTTACCTCAGGGTGTGTTATTCGCACTGGGCTCGGCGCCGGTTAACGGGCAGGCCACTGTCCAGCCGGATGGCAGCTTCGCCTTTGTGCCGAATCCCAACTTTAACGGAACAGATAGCTTTACGTACACGGTGACTGAGGACGGGACCGAGATTGCCGAAGGTACGGTCGTCGTCGAGGTTCTACCCGTCAATGACGCGCCGGTGGCGGACGATGCCACGGCAACGGTTTCCGAAGACGGGATTGTGTCAGGGACAGTCACCGCCAGCGACGTGGACGGCGACACTCTGACCTTTTCCATCGATACAGCGCCTGCATCTGGCGAAGTGCTATTGCTACAAAACGGCGGATATACCTACACGCCAACGGCTGATTTTGAAGGCACGGACAGTTTCACGGTTTTGGCGACCGATCCTGAGGGCGCCAGCAGTCTTGCCACAGTGACGGTCACCGTGGAAGGTGTAAACGACGCGCCTGTGGCCGAGGACACAACCACGTCTGTTTCCGAAGACGGTTCGGTCACGGGGACGATTATCGCAGAGGATGTCGACGGCGATGTGTTGACGTTTACTCTGGCGACGCCGGCGGTGTCAGGCGCAGTCGCGTTGCTTGCCGGTGGTGCGTACAGCTATACACCGGACGCTGACTTTGAAGGCACCGACAGCTTCGCGGTTTTGATCGAAGACGGTCAAGGCGGCAGCACAACAGCGACAGTATCGGTCACGGTTGGCGGGGTGAACGACGCGCCAGTTATCACGACCACTGTCGAGGACGCATCAGGAGAGGTGGTCGAAAACAGCTCAACAAATAGCGTAAGTGGCGTTCTTGTATCGACAGATCCTGATATTGGCGATCAGGCGACTTGGTCTGGCAGTGCCGCGGGACAATATGGCGCATTCACGATCGCAGCCGGTGGCGCCTGGACCTATACACTCGATCCGGCACTGGCCAATGAGTTGCCGGAGGGCGCAACGGTAGATGAAAGCTTTACCGCAACTGTGCGCGATGCGGCACTTGCTAGTGACCAGATTGACGTAATCATCACCGTCACCGGTGCGAATGACGGGCCAGTATTTGATGCGGTTACAAGCACTGACAGTGGCGTTGTAACAGAAGGTACCGAAGAAAATACCGCTACCGGACAGCTTTTTGCTTTTGATCCGGATCAAGGGGACAGCGTCACGTGGTCGGGAACATCTCAGGCCCAGTACGGCGACTTTGTTTTGGGCGCCGACGGGGCATGGACGTACACGCTGGACAATGCGTTGGCAGATGTGCTGGTCGAAGGCCAAACCGTTGTCGAAACTTTTGAAGCGGTCGGTGCAGATCAATTGGGCAGCGCCACAACGCAGACAATCGAAGTCACAGTAACCGGCACGAATGACCGCCCCGTTGTCCAATCAAACACGTTCTTTGCCACAGTCGAGGGGGCACCGCTCGCCGGTGTTCTCACTGCAAGCGACCTGGATGGTCCGATAAGTGATTTAACGTTTTCGCTGGCTGACGCGCCTGCAAGTGGTGCTTTGGTGGTCGTTAGTGAAGACGGGTCGTTCGACTATACACCGGCGGCCGGCTTTGTTGGCAGCGATAGTTTCCAGTACACGGTAACCGATTTGAATGGTGGCACGTCCACCGCGACGGCACGCGTCGCCGTGCAGACGGATCCCGCTGACGCCGCAAACCAGAATGTGTCTGTCGGCATCAGCGGAGAAGCTGTTGACGGCACCGCGGCAGGTGCCATTGAAATTGGTATCGATACAATCGACACAACTTCCGTCAATCTGGCAATCGCGCTCGATCGTTCCGGTTCGATCGGCAGTGCGCAATGGAATGAATTGCTGGATGCGACAAAACTGGCTTTGACCAATCTTGCGGCCCAGTTCGAAGGCTCCGACACGCAGGTCGATGTTCAGGTCATATCATATGCCCGGTTTGCGACCACAACGGCAGTGCTGGATCTGCAAGATCCCAATCTGCTGGCAGAAGTGGATGCTTTGGCAAATGACTATGTTGGTGGGATCACAGCCTGGGACCGCGCCCTTCAGTCCGCTGCGGACTTCTTCTTTGATCCTGAGCAGGACCAGAGCGAGCCGAACTTTCTGCTTTTTGTATCTGATGGCGAACCTACTACTGGTGCATGGCGCGCACCCTTCGGTGAATTGACGGACCCGGAAAATGGTTTTGACGTGACAATTAGCGCTTTCGGCTTTGGGGATCAGTTTGACCCCGCGGTAGGCGACGAAGACCTTCTGGAGTTGAATGGCGGTGTTATTGAACCGGTTTTCTTCCAGACGCCCGATCAATTGGTAGACGCTTTTGCGACGACGCCAATCTTCAACCCCGAACTGATAAGCTTTGAGGTAACGCTTAGCACGGAAACGTCGGATGCGGTTGTGATTGCAGATGAGACCGCTGAAGGGCTTATTCTGGAAGGCACCAACTTTGAACTGCCTCTGGCCAGTATTGAAAATATCGCATCCCTTTTGGGTGAGAGTAATCAAATCAGCATTACCGCCTTGTTTGATCTGAACAATAGCCCCGAGACGGAAGAAATCCGAGTTTTCACAACAGACCTCATCGGTAAGGCGGATACCGCGCAGACGCTTTCGGGACTGGACCGTGCCGACCTGATGTTTGGCAGTGATGCGGCGGACGTGATTAGTGGGGCCGCTGGCGGTGATGTCATTCTGGGCTACGGCGGCGATGATACGTTATCTGGCGGTACCGGTGCCGATGTGATCCTGGCCGGCGCTGGCAATGATGAGATTGTCGTATCAACTACAACCGTTGCGGGGGATTCTATTGATGGTGGCGAAGGACGCGATACGCTGAAAATCGAAGCGCTGGGTGAAATCAGCAGTTTGATTGCTGCAGGCGCCATCGACGGGATCGAAGTCATAGATATGGAAAACGGTGTAGCAGATACGCTTTCGCTAAACCTTGGCGAGATCGTTGATCTGTCCGAGACGTCAGATACCGAACTAGAAGCCTTGCTGGATACCGCCTTGCAAAACGCCCGGACAATTACCGGCGACGGCACTGATACGCTGCTTTTGGACGGTGAAGGCCAGTACACCATCACTCAGGGAGACTTTACAGTCTTTGATGCGTCAGGCACAGAGTTCGCGATATACACCTTTAGTATTGGCGGCGGCGCGGCCTTGGCGACCTTGGGTGTGGATGCAGATGTCGATGTCAGCACCAACAATGCGGTCGCCTAGATCGCGACTTTGATGCATGTGTTGCTTTGTTTCCAAACGCAGCACGGCAACAGGGCGCTCGCGCCACTGTTCTTGATCTTTGACCAGTTCATTTGATTTTAACGGTCTTCTGGGTAACTGCCCCAACAATGCCACATTTGGATTTGATCCCTGCTGGCATGGCCCCGTTTTGTCGGGCCTGTAGTGTTTTGTGTAACCAATTTTCTAGTGCGGTCTTATGGCGTCCTTCGCTCTGACATCTCCTTTCATAACAGAAGAAATCAACAGCTCTCCGTTGCTGGCTGCATTTGGACATCGTTGGAATGGCGCTTATGAAACCTGGTCCTCGCGCAATCTCACCTACACGTTGAATGTATCCGATCCGAACCCCTCGAATGAAGCAGTCGGCGACTGGACCCCTGCATTAACCAGGGCGATCGAACAAGCGCATACGGACCTCGAGGCGATCTCGATGATCACCTTCACCGAGGTTGCCGACCAGCAGATTGGATCAGACGGTGCTGATATTGACTATTGGGCTTATTTCTCGCCCGGTGACGACGCGGCGGGTTTTTCATACGGAGTTGGCGGTTCCGGTATCTATATTGACATGGCTGATGTCTATGCTGCGGGTGGATCGACCGGCGATGGATTAGCCTATGGCGGGGTTAATTATCTCACGGTTATTCACGAAACAATGCACAATTTGGGGATGGCGCACCCACATGATGGTGGCGCGGTGTTGCCCGGCGTGGCAAGCGCGTGGGACACGGGCACGTCAGCGTTGAACCAAAATATTTACTCGGTGATGTCCTACAACTCGGTAGGGCAGGTGGATGCAGCCGGAGGCCAGACAACAGGCTACCCCTATACATTTAGTACGGTAGACCGCAGCTTTGGCGTATTGGGTACTTTCGACATCGCATTCATCCAAACGCTTTATGGCGCGAACATGTCCCATGCCACAGGTGACGACGTTTACGATTTGCCTGATGTGAACACGACCGGTACCCACTACAAGGCGATTTGGGATGCGGGTGGTACGGACGAATTTCGCTATTCGGGTGCTTTGGATGTTGTGATTGACCTGCGCGCGGCCACTCTGGACGTGGCGGATGGCATGCTGGCAGGCGGTATCGTCTCCAAAGCACAAGGAATCTACGGTGGCTTCAACATCGCAAACGGGACGGTAATCGAAAACGCAACCGGCGGCGCTGGCGATGACAGGCTTATGGGCAATGCTGTTGCGAACCGGCTAACCGGTGGCGCTGGGGCAGACACGCTGGATGGCAGGGGCGGCCACGATCTGGTTGATCTAACGACGTCGTTCGAAAAAGTGCTGGTGGACCTTGAAATCGCCTATGGCGAAGGTGGCGATGCAGAAGGCGACGTATTGTTGAACATTGAAGGTATTTACGGGTCGGATTTTGACGATACCCTCTATGGTTCTTCCGAGGCGAACACTGCTTTTGGAAATGGGGGAAACGATACCATTCATATGGGCAGTGGTGATGACACAATATACGGCGGTGCAGGGAACGACCGGCTACAGGGTGGGTTCGGGGCAGATGTGATTGACGCCGGTGCTGGCGACGATTGGGTTCAAGGCGGCAGAGATGCTGATTTACTCGCCGGCGGCGACGGTTTTGACTGGCTCGACTACGCAGCGTCATTAGGTAGTGTCCAAATTGATCTGAGCACGGGCCAAGCCCACAAAGGCAATGCGGCAGGGGATCAGATTTCAGGGTTTGAAGCAGTCGAAGGGTCTTCCTATTCCGATGTGCTTACTGGCGACGACGCAGACAATATTCTCCACGGAGGATGGGGGAACGACACGCTTGATGGCGGTGCGGGTAACGATACCCTTGACGGTGGCGCAGGGCGTGACACATTCATCTTCAAAGGTGGTCAGGATATTATCTACGGCGGCTCTGGGGCAGACCGCGTGATATTCCGAGATGCTGCTTCCCGATACGAAAAATCGCAAGTTGGTGTAGGTGAATGGCACGTCACTGACCTTTATACTGCTGACGTTTCCCTCTTATTCGAGATCGAGCAACTATTGTTTGATGAAATGATACTGGCCTAACATCCTGCAATAACAACATATTGTTGCAAAAGTATCTTTTGCGTGCTCAAGGGCGCGTATTTAGTGTCTTGAACGTTTGCAGGCTTGCGCCATTGTCGTCTATAGTTAACGCGAAAAATAACTCGTATAACACTCGCGATTTAATAACGGCGGGGGCGGGTCGTGGCGGAGCAGTCAGGGACGATGGCGGGCAATATAACTTTGCGACGAACAAAATTGCGCGCGGCCCTGGCCGCGCTATTTTTCGTGAGCGGAACTTGGGCGGCCGCGTTGGATGTGACAGTAACGGGCGATCTGGACGAAGACCTGACCGAGGCCGTGCAGGGTGGTTCGCTCCTGGTTGAATTGACCGGGGCAGAAGAGCCACCAGACGCGCGCGACATTGTGAGTGCGGCCCAAGCAGACTACCGCCGTGTGATCGCCATTATGTATGACAACGGCTACTTCGGGCCTGAAATCAGCATCAAGCTCGATCAAAAAGAAGCATCCGATATTGTGCCCGTTACGCCGCCATCGAGCGTGGCCGTGGCGGTGATAAACATCAGGAAAGGCAAGCGTTTCCGTTTCGGTCAAGCGGATATTGCGCCCGTTCATAGAAAAAGTGAGGTGCCCGAAGCCTACAAGACGGGTGAGGTTGCAAAGATCAGCGCGGCGCAGGCTGCGACGCGCGTGGTTGTGAACGGTTGGCGCGATGCGGGCCATGCCAAAGCAGAACTGGCCAACCAGAAAATTGTAGCCCGCCACGACGCGGCGCGTCTCGATGTCGATATATCGGTGAAGCCCGGTCCTAAGGTGCGGTTCGGCGCGCTGGAAATCGAAGGTAAATCGGCCGTGAGCCGGGAGCGTATTCTTGAAATCGCAGCATTACCCGAGGGGGAAGTGTATTCGCCGGAAGAAATCGAAGACGCCGCAGAACGGTTGCGTCGCACCGGATCGTTCCGCGCAGTTGCTTTGATCGAAGGTGAGGTGGCACCCGATGGTGAAACCTTGCCCATCCAGCTACGTGTGGCTGATAACAAACCACGACGGTTTGGCTTCGGGGCCGAACTTGCAACGATTGAAGGTCTGACCCTCAGCGGGTTTTGGTTGCACCGCAATATTTTGGGCGGCGCCGAGCGTTTGCGCGTTGAAGGGGAAGTCAGCGGTATCGGCGGCCAGACCGGCGGTCTTGACTATTTGCTGCGCACAAGGTTTGACCGCCCTGCGACCTTTAACGAAGACACAAACTTTTATGGCCTCGCTGAAATCGAGCAAGACGACGAGCCAAACTACTTCTCGCGGCAAGCCAGCATTGAGGCGGGCATCGAGCGCTTCGCGACTGACCGACGAACGTACCGTTACGGGTTGAGGTTTCGCCGGGCGATCACCGAAGACGAGCTGGGTGATTCCGACTACACGCTGATTTCCATACCGGTGGGACTGACGTTCGATTATCGCAACAACGAATTCGACGCGTTAAGAGGATATTACGCGGATGCGACTGTCGCACCGTTTCACGCAATTACTGGCACGGATGACGGCGTTTACAGCGAATTGGACTTGCGCGGCTATAAATCGTTCGGCACGGTGCGTCCGACGACTTTGGCGCTACGAATGCAAATCGGGTCTTTGGCGGGGCCTGGGTTGGAAAACGCACCCGCTGACCTGCTGTTCTATTCTGGTGGTGGTGACACGGTGCGCGGTCAGGACTATCAGTCTTTGGGCATTCAAGTCGGACCCGATGAAGATGATATTATTGGCGGGCGCTCGTTTCTGGGGCTTTCAGCAGAAGTGCGGATGCGGACATCGGGCGATTTGGGCTTTGTGGCATTCGCTGACGCAGGTTATATTGGCCGCGAGGCATTTCCCGACGGCTCGAGCGGAGAGTGGCATTCAGGAGCTGGATTGGGTGTCAGATACGCAACGCCCATTGGACCTATCCGTTTTGATATCGCAGTGCCAACATCAGGCAAGAGGGGCGGTAATGACTTTCAGTTGTACTTTGGCATAGGGCAGGCGTTTTGAAAAATTTGGTCAGATCAGCGCTGGTTTGTTTGCTCGTACCCTTCGGAGCGGCGGCTCAGGATGCCGGTGAAGACGACAGCGACGACGACGGTGGCGGTTTTCTGGAGCGCACAATCGAAGGCGCGCTTTCAGGCGCTGGCCGCGATGTGAAAATTGTAGGCTTCCGGGGCGCGCTTAGCTCTGAAGCTACTTTTGACAGCATGACCATCAGCGACGATCAGGGCGTATGGCTGACGCTGGAAGATGTTGCGCTAAACTGGAGGCGCGCCGCCTTGTTGCGGGGTCGTTTGAACGTGGACAGCCTCACGGCCGGGTCGCTTGAGATTGCCAGACTACCCGAACCGGGGGAAGAACCGGCAGAACTACCATCTGCAGAGGCCGAGCCCTTCAGCTTTGAGCTGCCCGAATTGCCTGTCAGCATCAACATCACAGCATTCGAGGTCGCTGAAATCACACTGGGCGAACCAGTGATGGGGCAGGCGGCGCGGCTGTCTCTGCAAGCATCGGCCAGGTTCGACGACGAGGGCCTTTTTGCCGATTTATCAGCGGACAGGATTGATGACGTCGCCGGTGTTCTTGGGCTCAAAACCACAATTTTGCGGGATGGTGCTGAAATTGACGTTGATCTGACGCTCGAAGAGGCGCAGGGCGGAATAGCAGCATTGCTGTTGAATTTGCCGGACCGTCCGTCGGTTGATCTGACAATTGCAGGCGTTGGGCAAATTGATGATTTCACGGCAGACATCGGGTTGCGTACGGATGATACGCCCCGACTGGATGGCCAGGTCAGCCTGTCAATGGAAGAGGCCGCAGACGCCGGCGCCGGACCAGACCGCCGTATCCGTGCGGATCTGGGCGGAGATATTACCGCACTGATCGCGCCTGAATACCAAGACTTCTTTGGGCCGGATGTGTCTTTGCAAGTTGATACACTTCTGGTGTCGGATGGCTCTATTGATGTTCAGGATTTCAAAATCAACGCGCAAGCCGTCGATCTCGCGGGTAAAGTGCGGCTGAATAATGACCTATGGCCCAGCTTTGTCGACGTCGAAGGTGAGATTTCACAAAACGGCGCGCCGGTTGTTTTGCCGGGTTCAGACAACGGGATCACGGTGCAGTCGATTACTCTGGATGTGGACTTTGACGAGACCGCAGGAGACGCCTTCACGGGGCGCTTCAACATATCCGACTTTAGGCAAGAGGCGATCACGCTGGCCGACACCGCGCTGGAGCTTGACGGCGTTCTTTCAGGTGGGCTTGAAGCGATTGGGCAGTTTGCTGCGGACATTACACTGGATGTATCCGGTGTCGAATTTGCAGATGCGGACAGCGGTCAGGCCATAGGCGACGCGATCAAGGGCGGCTTGCGCGTTAATTACGTGCAGGACCAACCGTTCGAGATTTCAAACATTGCCCTGTCGGGCGTTGACTACGGCCTCTCGGGCGACGTCGTCATACAAACCTTTGACGAGGGCATTCCCACTGACCTTACCGTGGACATAGCCGCACAGGACTTGTCACGGTTTTCTGCGTTGGCAGGCCAGTCACTAGGTGGGGCTGCAGACATCTCGATTTCCGGTCGAATTGTTCCGCTATCCACCATGTTTGATCTGACCGTCTCTGCCAATGCAGTGGATCTGGTCACCGGGATTGAACAGGCTGACGCCGTGTTGGCCGGGGCTACGAGCCTGTCCGCCGTGGCCGAACGAAGCGGAGAGGGGACTTTTCTGCGCAATTTGGTTTTGCTGAATGATGCGTTGGATGTGAGGTTGGATGCCGAACTGCGGAGCGGCGGCAGCGCGGTGGATGCCGCCGTGCAACTTGCTGATCTCGCCCTTGTCGTGCCAGAGTATCAAGGCCCAGTCGCCCTGAACGCACAGGCAAGCCAGTCGGAAGCAGGCTGGCAAGTGGACGCGTCGATTGATGCACCCTACGATAGCCGCGCGGTGGTGTCAGGTTTGGCGACCGGCCCTGATGCAGACTTGGTTTTTGATATCTCCATTCCCGAAGTGAGCAATTATGCCGCACAAGCAAAAGGCCCGCTCGCGGCCAAGGGGCGCGTTTGGCAATCCCCCGAAGGCTACCGGATAGATGTCGAAGCAGGTGGCCCATTTGATGCGGCATTGGACGTTGAAGGCCTCGCTACCGGTCCGGACGCCCGCGTGCAATTCGATGCAAGTGTGCCGGATTTATCGGTGCTGGTCCCGAACTTTGGCGGGGCTTTTGCGCTTGCAGGGGATCTGTCAAAAAGCGGTGAAGATTGGCTGCTGGACAGCCAGTTGGAGGGCCCGGCGGGGCTAAATGCACTCATTGCAGGCACGGCGGCCCCGGATGCCAGCACTCTGGATATGACTGTTCGCGGGGCGTTGCCTCTGGGTCTTGCAAGCCCGATCCTTGCGCCAAGGACCATCGCTGGGCTGGCCGAATTTGATCTCGCCGTGAATGGTCCACCCGCGCTTGAGTCGCTTAGTGGCCGCATTACTACCAGTGATGCATTGTTCTCTGCACCCAATCTCAAGCTGGGGTTGCAGAATATTGCGACACGGGTCGATCTGGCGGGGAATTCTATGCAATTGGACGTCGGTGCCGATTTCGTAACCGGTGGGCGTGTGACGGTTGACGGCAGCCTCAATCTGGCCAGCCTGTCCAGTGATCTTTCTATTGCATTGCAGAATGCGGTTTTTATTGACCCCAAACTATATTCCGCAGAAGTCGGCGCGGACATCAATGTGAATGGCCCGCTCACAGGGGGCGCGCGCATTTCGGGTGTTGTTAATCTGGGGGAAGTCAACGTGACCGTGCCCGGCACCGGCGTGACCTCTATCGGTGCGATTCCGGAAATTGTTCACCGCGCTGCAAGTGGTGCGGTCAGCCGGACGCAGGCGCGTGCTGGCGTTTTACCGCCTGAGGAAGTGTCGGGAACAAAAGGTACCGCTCCTCCGTTTCCACTGGCGATCCAGATCAATGCTCCCTCGAAAATCTTCGTGCGGGGCCGGGGCATTAATGCAGAGATGGGTGGTGATTTTTCCATTGGAGGGGATACCAACAACATCATTTCAGCTGGTAGTCTTGATCTTATACGCGGACGCTTGGACATTATTGGAAAACGCTTCGAACTTGATGAAGGCTCGATCCAGTTTCAAGGATCTGTGACGCCCTACATCCTGTTTGTCACGACGACGCAAATCCCTGACGGTACCGCAAGTATTACGGTGGAAGGCCTTGCAAACGAACCCGAGATTACCTTTAGCTCGGACCCCGAAGCCCCCGAGGATGAAGTGATGTCGCTAATTCTTTTCGGGCGCTACATTTCGGAATTGTCAGCATTTCAAGCATTGCAACTTGCAAACGGTGTCTCCCAATTGACTGGTCGCAGCGGGATAAATGTTCTTGGCAATCTGCGCGAAGGCATCGGTCTGGACGAATTGGACGTAACCACAGACGGAGAAGGAGCGACGTCTGTGTCCGCGGGTAAGTACATCACCGACACTATCTACACTGACGTGACGAACAACAGTGAAAAGGGAACGGACATTTCGATCAATATTGATTTGACGGATGCACTAACCGGACGGGCCACAGTCGGCGAAGACAACGAAAGCAGCATCGGCTTGTTTTTTGAGCGCGACTACTAGGCTTTAGCTGGGCTTGCCATAAACCTGCCGAACCTGCCTTTGTCAAAAAGCAGCCCGTTTTCAGTACGGTTATGATTGCGAACGTGGGTTACCCGCCCAAGCACCAAAGAATGGTCTCCCGCTGGGTGTACCGCATGGGTATTACAGTGAAATTCGGCCAGACACCCGCTAAGCGTTGGGGCGCCAGCGGGTCCGCTCTCCCACTCTATACTTTCGAAATCGGTACCATTCGTGGCAAAATGCTGCGCCAGGTCAAGTTGGTGCTGCGACAAGATGTGGATGCAAAACTGGGGCGCATTCACAAAGGCATCGTGACGTTTTGAAGACTGTGCAGGTGACCAGAGCACCAATGCCGGATCAAGTGATATTGAAGAAAACGAATTTGCGGTCATGGCGAGTGGCCCGGTCGGAGTTTGCGCCGTGATGACTGTCACGCCAGTGCCAAAGCACCCGAAGGCATCGCGCAAAGCACGGGTGTTTTCGGCACTGGGAGAAAAATGCAAAGTGTTGGCGGTCATTGCCGTGACTGCCAACATGATAAGTATTGTTTGTTCAAAGTGGTCCCGCTCATCCGAATGCTTGCCCTAGCCAGCTACCTAAAGCGTACCGCAATTCCGACAAGGGGCGGCGCGCGCGATGTACCAAAAGGGGCAAAACGTATCGGTCAAAAAAGAACGGCAGTGCTCCCCTGCTGGGTCGCGCTGCCGCCCTGTATTTCATGTGTGACCGGTCTTAGCTGCGATTCATGCGGTTTTCGATCAGGTCATCGACGACCGACGGGTCGGCGAGGGTTGATGTGTCGCCCAAGGCGCCGAAATCATCTTCGGCGATTTTGCGCAGGATGCGGCGCATGATCTTGCCCGAGCGTGTTTTTGGCAGGCCCGGCGCCCATTGGATAAGGTCCGGCGATGCGATGGGGCCGATTTCGGTGCGGACCCATTTGCGCAGTTCCTGATACAGCTCGTCCGATGGCTCTTCGCCGTTCATCAGCGTGACGTAGCAGTAGATGCCTTGCCCCTTGATGTCGTGCGGGTATCCGACCACGGCGGCCTCGGCCACTTTGGCGTGGGCGACGAGCGCGGATTCGACCTCGGCTGTGCCCATGCGGTGGCCCGAGACGTTGATGACGTCGTCGACGCGGCCGGTGATCCAGTAGTCGCCGTCTGCGTCGCGTTTGCAGCCGTCGCCGGTGAAGTAGTAGCCTTTGTAGTCGCTGAAGTAGGTCTTTTCAAAGCGTTCGTGATCGCCCCAGACCGTGCGCATCTGGCCGGGCCAGCTGTCTGCGATGACAAGAACGCCTTCGACGTCATTGCCTTCGATCACCTCACCCGAAGCGGGCTCAAGCACCAGTGGCT
This sequence comes from uncultured Alphaproteobacteria bacterium, assembly GCA_963796445.1. Taxonomy (GTDB): domain Bacteria; phylum Pseudomonadota; class Alphaproteobacteria; order Rhodobacterales; family Rhodobacteraceae; genus Roseobacter. The sequence goes on from CAWCLQ010000009.1 coordinate 364,539, forward strand.
TGATGCCGAAAAAAGGCTTCATCGCTGATCCCGGTTTCATCGCATGCGCGCCCGGCAGAGGCGTCATCAAATGGCCACCGGTTTCGGTCTGCCACCATGTGTCGACGATCGGGCAGCGCCCGCCGCCAACCACATCATTGTACCAGTTCCACGCTTCGGGGTTGATCGGCTCGCCGACCGTTCCGAGCACGCGAAGATCGCTCAGATCACAGTTTTCGACAAACTGCGGACCTTTTGCCATCAAAGCACGGATCGCCGTGGGGGCTGTGTAGAACTGGTTGACCTTATGCTTTTCGCACACCTGCCAGAACCGGCTGGCGTCAGGGTAGGTCGGGACGCCCTCAAACATGATCGTGGTTGCACCATTGGCCAGCGGACCATAGACGATATAGCTGTGGCCGGTGACCCAGCCGACGTCTGCAGTACACCAGAAAATATCGCCTTCGTGATAGTCGAACACGATCTCTTGCGTCATGGCTGCATACACAAGATAGCCACCGGACGTGTGCACAACGCCTTTGGGCTGTCCCGTAGACCCGGACGTATAAAGGATGAACAGCGGATCTTCGGCGCTCATCTCTGCAGGTTTGCAGACGTCCGACGCTTCCATCGCCATCTCGTTATAGTCATAGTCACGGTCGGTCCAAGTGGTCTGGCCGCCTGTGCGTTTGACCACAAGGCACTTAACCGTGTCTTTACAGTGCAGCAATGCTTCGTCCGTGTTGGACTTGAGCGGTGTCACGCGACCGCCTCTTGGGGCATGGTCTGCGGTAATGACGACCTTTGCATCGCAGCCGTTAATCCGCGCGGACAAGGCGTCAGGCGAGAAACCCGCAAAAACAATTGAATGGATGGCACCGATGCGCGCGCAGGCCAGCATGGCATAGGCAGCTTCTGGTATCATCGGGAGATACAGGATGACGCGGTCGCCTTTGCGCACGCCCAGCTCTTCCAGCACATTCGCCATTTTGCAGACCGAGCTGTGCAGCTCTTTGTAGGTAATGTGCTTTGCCGGTTCGTTGGGATCATCGGGCTCGAATATAATTGCTGTTTGGTCGCCGCGGGTGGCCAAATGTCTATCAACGCAATTGGCCGCAACATTCAAAGTGCCGTCGGCGTACCAGTTGATTTTGACGTTTCCCAAAGTGTAGTCGACGTCTTTGACTTGGGTGAACGGTTTGATCCAGTCAATCCTTCCGCCCTCGCGCCGCCAGAACCCGTCCGGGTCCTCAATCGACTCTGCATACATTTGGGCATAGCGGTCTGCGTTCACATGCGCTTTCGATGCCATCTCGTCGGATGGCGGATATGTGTCTGCAGTTTGTACTGTATCAGGCATTGAGGCTCCTCCCTCTGTGGTCTGGTCATGGCCTTTGCGGCATGAAGCGCACTTCTCTTGGTCAAACGAAAATGATTGCGCACAGTCGTATACTGACGCGGACCCCTCCCAAAAAACAAGACTTTTGGCCGGGCGCCGGCGAGCATTCAGATTATAGGGCGGATGTGTCGCGGGCCACATCCTTTATGGGTTTTGCTTGTGATCTGTTTTTATTATTTGAATTCAGCCACATGAAGGCATCTCCGAATGTAAAATACGCTACCGTTTGGTCTTGGGAGCCTATGCGGCTTGGCCTGCGGAATCATCCTTTGGACGGCACGATCAGTGCACGGCTGCGCTGGCGCAGATTCGAATTTCCTTTCGCCAGACATTCAAAGACTTACGCACAAACAATGAGGGCTTGGCAGTCCTGCCTGCCTTGGGTAGTTTGTGGCCAAGTCCACTCTACATGAAGTGGACAACAAGGGAGAAAAATCATGAATTACTTTCTAAGCGCCGCAGCTGTCGGTGCCATCAGCTTTGCTTTTGTAACGGAAGCCGCAGCTACTGAATGGAATGTATCGGTCTGGGGCAAGCGCCGCGCCTTTACTGAACACGTCGAAAAGCTGGCCGAACTTGTGTCAGAAAAGACCGGCGGCGAATTCACCATGAACGTAAGCTACGGTGGGCTGTCCAAGAACCGCGAAAACCTCGACGGTATCTCGATCGGCGCGTTTGAGATGGCGCAGTTCTGCGCAGGATATCACCCTGACAAAAACCGCGTTGTGACTGTGTTGGAATTGCCTTTCCTCGGTGTTGAAAACCTTGAGCAGGAAGTCGCGGTTGCACGCGCAGTTTATGCGCACCCCGCTGCCGCCGAAGAAATGGCGCAGTGGAACGCAAAGCTGCTGATGACGTCACCGATGCCGCAATATAATATCGTCGGTACCGGCACGCCACGCGACGAGCTGTCAGAATTTGAAGGCATGCGCGTTCGTGCGACAGGTGGACTTGGCGAAGCGTTCAAGACGGTGGGCGCGGTGCCTACGTCTGTAACCGCGACTGAAGCTTATCAGGCGATGGAAGGCGGCGTTGTGGATACGGTAGCGTTTGCCCAGCACGCGCACCTAAGCTTTGGTACGATCAATCAGGCGGATTGGTGGACAGCCAACCTCAACCCCGGCACTGTAAACTGCCCTGTGGTGGTGAATATCGACGCGTACGATGCGCTGTCTGACGAGCACCGTGAGGCGCTTGAGGCATCAATCCCCGAAGCGATTGACCACTACCTGACAAACTACGCAGAGCTTTTGCAGCGTTGGGACAGCGTTCTTGAAGAAAAGGGCGTCGAAAAAGTCGAGATTGCGCCTGAGGTGATTGCTGAGTTCCAAGCGAAAGCCGGTACACCGATTCACGCGAGCTTGGATCGCGGAAATGGAAGCACAGGGCCTGCCGGGTCAGGAGCTTTACGATCTTGTTGTTACCACGTTGGCGGAAGCCAAAGGCGGTAGCTAAGAACTTTGGTCGCCCGTGCTACTGGTGCGGGCGGCCCACCTAAAAATTCCTGAAACAGGGGGGGGCAGGGCAATGGCAGGATCTGCTGCTGTGCTGGAAGATTCCAGCCTGCTAAGCCGTTTGGACCGCACACTACTACCGATCGAGCGTTTTTGTGCGCTTTTAAGTGGCTTTGCGATATTCTCTCTCATGTTTCTCGCGGTGTATTCTGTCACAGGCCGCAAGTTTTTCGGCTCACCGATGGCGGGGTACGTCGATTACATCGAAGCCATGATGCCGATCATTGCGATCATGGGGGTCTCTTACGTACAGCGCGACGGCACGCATGTGCGCATGGACATGCTGGTGAGCGCGCTCAAGGGGCGGGTGCTGTGGTTTTTTGAATTGGTCTCGGTTCTGTTGATCCTCGTGGTGATCCTCGCCTTGACATGGGGCGCTTGGGAGCATTTTGACCGCTCGTTCGATTGCGCCCGGCCTTTGTGCAGCCGCGATAGCTCTATTGACGTGGGTATTCCTGTCTGGCCGTCAAAGTTGGTTGTGCCGATCGCGTTCGGAGTGCTGGTCTTACGCCTGTTGCTGCAGGCATGGGGATACGGGCGCGCGTTCGTTCTCGGGTTGGAAAACCCTGTGGCTGTGCCCTTGAACCTGTCCGTCGCCGAACAGGCACGCCTTGAGGCCGAAGCGCTGGAAGGGGCGGACTGATGGAGCCAATTGATATCGGTTTGTGGGTCAGCGGCGGCCTGTTGGTTATGGTGCTTTTGGGCATGCGCGTGGCTTTTGCCGCTGCGATGGCCGGTTTTGTCGGGCTGGTCTGGCTGCGCTGGAACGGTTTTGACTATGATCCCGACCGCTTTTGGAAGGCGGTGGAAATTAGCGTCAAGATTGCAGGTCTCACACCGCACTCCAAAGTCTCGGCGCAGGTGCTTAGTCTGATCCCTGTATTCATCATGATCGGATACCTTGCGTATCATGCCAAACTTACGACAGCGCTGTTTACCGCCGCCAAGCGCTGGATTGCCTGGGTGCCCGGCGGGCTGGCCGTTTCAACGGTATTTGCAACGGCAGGCTTTGCCGCCGTGTCAGGCGCGTCGGTTGCCACAGCCGCCGTTTTTGCGCGCATTGCGATCCCCGAGATGCTGAAAATTGGCTATAATAAGCAGTTTGCGGCAGGTGTGGTCGCTGCGGGCGGCACGCTTGCCTCACTGATCCCACCGTCTGCTATTCTTGTCATCTATGCCATCATCGTGGAACAGGATGTGGGAAAATTGCTGCTTGCAGGCTTCCTGCCGGGCATGTTTTCGGCCATTGTCTATGCGCTGTTGATCATCGGTATTGCAGTTGTCTTCAAGTCGGTCGGCCCGCCCGTGGGCGGTTTCACATGGCGTGAACGCTTTGAATCCCTGCCGCCCGCGCTGCCCATCGTGGCTGTTGTCGTGATCATCATCTTCTTTGTCTACAACCCCTTCGGAGACGCTTGGGGCACGCCGACCGAAGGCGGTGCCATTGGCGCATTCATCATCTTTTTGATGGCACTTTATCGGGGTATGCGTTGGGAGCAGCTTAAGACGGCTTTGCTGGATACAGCCAAGCTGACGGTGATGATTTTCTCTATCATTTGGGGCGTGCTGATTTACGTGCGCTTTTTAGGCTTTGCAGAGCTTCCGGCGGCATTCTCGGGTTGGATTACATCGCTTGAAATGTCGCCGATGCTGATCCTTATCTGCATTTTGCTCGGCTATGCGGTGCTGGGGATGTTCATGGATGCCATCGGAATGCTCTTGCTGACGCTGCCGGTTGTTTATCCGGCTGTCATGGCGCTGAACGGGGGCGAGTATGTCAGTGCCGCCGACAGTGCTTTTGGCATGTCCGGCCCGATGTGTGCGATCTGGTTCGGGATATTGGTGGTGAAGATGGCCGAGTTCTGTCTGATAACGCCGCCTATCGGGTTGAACTGCTTTGTGGTTGCTGGTGTGCGCGATGATCTGAATGTTCAGGACGTATTCAAGGGGGTTATGCCTTTCTTTGTCGCTGACGGAATTACCATCGCGCTGCTTGTCGCATTTCCAGCCATCGTACTTTTTCTGCCATCGCTCGCGGGCTAGCTTGACTGCAACACGCGCTTGGGCAAAGGGGGCGGGTGGGCCACATCAATAGGGCAGTCCTACGTAGTTTTCTGCCAGCGCCTTTTGCGCCGCTGCGTTCGTTGCGAGAAACTCGATTTCTGCGCGTTGCATACGGCGGTCAAATGCGCTTTGCTCAGGAAATTGGTGCATCAGGGATGTAAACCACCAGCTAAAACGCTCTGCTTTCCAGACGCGTGCGAGGGCGCGCTCGGAATAGGCGTCGATCCCCGCAGCATCACCGCGTGCATACCAGTCTCGCAATCCCGAATAGAGGTAAAACACGTCCGATGCCGCTGTATTCAGCCCCTTCGCACCCGTTGGGGGGACAATATGCGCAGCATCACCACACAGAAACAGCCGCCCCCAACGCATGGGCTCCGTTACGAAAGACCGCAGCGGTGCTATCGATTTTTCGATCGACGGGCCTGTGATCAAGGCTTCGGCCTGCGCCTGGGGAAGACGTTTGCGCAACTCTTCCCAAAAAGCGTCATCCGACCACTGTGACGGATCTTCTGCTGCAGAACACTGGATGTAGTAGCGCGATAGCATCGGATTGCGCATTGAACAGAGCGCGAAGCCGCGTTCAGATCCTGCATAGATGATTTCGTCGCTGACAGGGGGCGTTTCGCTCAAAACACCCAACCACCCGAAAGGGTAAACCTTTTCAAAATCGTGCCGTACGGCGTCGGGGATCGTTTTGCGGCTGACCCCGTGAAAACCGTCACACCCCGCGATGAAATCGCAGTCGATGCGTTTGCGTTTTCCATCATGGGTGTACTGGACGAAAGGTGATGTTGTGTCGGCGGCGCATATGGTGACGTCTTCCGCTTCAAAGGCAATGGCGCCGCCCGCTGCTTCGCGCGCTTGGTACAAGTCACGCGTCACTTCCGTTTGACCGTAAACCATCACCGATGTGCCGGTGTATTCGGTGAAATCGATGCGGAACATCATGTTTTCGTAGGAAATAAGCGTGCCGTGATGGGGGATGCCTTCGGTGCGCATCCGCGTATCGACACCTGCCTCCTTCAACAGTCCCAGCAACCCGGTTTCAAGCACGCCTGCGCGAATGCGGCTGAGAACGTGAGCTTTTGTGCGGCGCTCGATCACAAAGGTGTCGATCCCCTGCTTGTGCAAAAGCTGTGACAGCAACAAACCGGATGGACCGCCACCAATAATGGCAACTTGCGTACGCATATCTTTGCTTCTCCCTTAGATCGTCAAGCTACCGCACCCGAGGACAATGGCAATAACCAGATTGCACAGGGGCTCTTTGATTGCGCAGGCTTCACCTGACTGTTTGCCCATGCTAGGACCACGCCACGTTTACAAGGCACCGCTCCAAAAGACACAAACGCTATCAGACAGGCATATGTGGAAGTTTTGCCGACCTGATATCCAAGACTTTGAAGCGTTCGTTAAATACTTGATAAGTGATGATCAGATTGAGATCAAAAGTGTATTGCTCAATGACCTTTGCCATGGTGGTAAGTTTAGCGACCATCCCCATCAAGAGACTGAGATCGTCGAATCTGCAGCTGAAGCGGTTCGGGTTGTTGAAACGTTTGCGCGTGGACAACTAAAGCTATGTCAGTGAAACTTTCATTTTTGACTACCAGCCTTTGAATGGTGTGGCGTCGAAGTTCAGCACTTACATGTTCCCATCGCGCTATTCATTGGGATTGTTGGTTTGCAGGCATATCGCCAAAGACCTACGGTGGTGGTTAAGAGATTTTTGGGGGCTTTTCTGGTGCGATTTCTTCATACAGCCGACGTTCACCTAGCAAAGCCCTTCGGTCGGTTCGATGCTGATACACAGGCCGCGCTACGCACGGCTCGTCTTGATGCTTTAAGGCGTCTCGGAGATGCGGCGCGGACCGGCAAAGCCGAGTTCATATTGATTGCGGGAGATACCTTTGACGCCGAAGCGCCGCCCTCGAAGGTGGTTCGGCGCGCGCTTGACGTCATGGGCGAATTCGCAGACTTGCAATGGGTCCTACTGCCTGGAAACCACGACAGCCTTGCCGCAGATGATCTGTGGGAACGGATCGAAACAGACAAGCCTGACAACGTTGTGCTGGCGTTGACACCCGACGTTATCGAAATCGGGAATCACGTAGCGATCCTTCCGGCCCCGCCCTCGGTGCGGAACCCTGGCGTAGACCTCACGGATTGGATGACGGATGCATCGACGGGCGAGCGTTTCAGGATCGGTTTGGCACATGGCGGCATTCTGGATTTTGGCAGCGAAGAGGGGACCGTTGCAGTCATTCGACCGGATCGAGCAGAGCTATCCAACCTTGACTATCTAGCCCTTGGCGACTGGCACGGCCAAAAGTCGATCACACCACGAACGTGGTATTCAGGAAGTCCGGAAGCGGACAGCTTCAAAGGGCATGCCCAAGCGGGTGCGCTGCTTGTCGAGATTGCAGCGCCAGGTGATGTCCCGCAGGTGACACCCGTTCCGATTGGGCAATTTGACTGGCGACTACTGGCGCTCGACTTCATTGCAGGCACCGACCCGGTGCAGCAATTGATCGAAGCACTTCCAGCTTCGGATAGGAATAAGGCACTGGTTCGGTTTGAGGCATCTGGGCGGCTTGGACTGCTTGAACAAAGCCAGCTTCGGGATATGTGCAACGAGATCGCCGACGACTTTCATTATTTCGAAGCCGTCTTCGATCGATTGGGTATCGAACAGGCCGTCGGTGATCTTGATCTGATTGCTACAGGTGGCGCTTTGCGGGCCGCTGCGGATAACCTTTTTGAAGCGACGAACCTTCAGGGTCGGACAGCTGAGGATGTCCAGATCGCCCAAATTGCTTTGACACAATTGTTCCATATCGCTCAACAGGAGCCTTCCCAATGAAGCTGCGTCAGCTTGAGTTGACGAATGTACGTCGTTTCGGCGGTCAGAAAGCGCAGCTTGGGCCTTTTGGCGACGGTTTGACGACCATTACGGCTGAGAATGAAGCAGGAAAGTCCACCTTCTTTGATGCATTGCACGCATTGTTCTTTGTGCCGCATGGGTCATCCTCGCAAGAGGTTAGGAACCTACAGCCCTATTCTGGCGGTGCCGCGTCCGTGGCAGCTGTTGTAGAGATTGATGGGAAGAAATTTCGGGTAGAGAAATCGTTTCTGGTTCAAAAGTCAGCAAGAGTTATCGATTGCGGCAGTGGGCAGGTTATCAAGCAACAAGGTGACGCCGAAGCGTGGATAGAGAACAATATCAACAAGGTGAACAAAGGACCTGCTGGTTTGCTTTGGGTGAGGCAAGGGTCAACCCATGTAGATCCGATTGGCAAAGACAAGGACGCCAGCAATGTTGCGGCGCGTCGCGACTTGATGTCCAGCGTGCGAGGTCAGATCGATGCGGTGACAGGCGGGCGGCGCATGGACAAAATCGTCGAGCAATGCCGCAGGGAATTGGATGCTTTGGCCACGAAAAGTCTTAAAGCAAAGGCTGGAAGCCCTTGGAAAATAATCGAGGACAGCATTGATGAACTGCTCCAGCGTAAGGAGCGGCTTGAGGCAGATGTAAAAGTTCTTTCGGATGCCCTAGCAACAAAACGACGGGCTAAGGTGCGACTGCGTGCACTGCATGATCCGCAAAAACAAGAAGAGCGGAATCAAGAACTCAATTTGGCCGAAGAAGCCTATCGAATGGCACAGCAGCACGATCGCAATGTGACGGATGCCGACAAGGCGCTCCAATTGATTGTAGCTGAAAAGAACCAGCAGATCCGCCAAATCAAAGACATCACAGACACACAGGAACGCCGTCAGCAGCTCGTTGATGAAATCACGCAAAAGAGAGGCGCAAACGTCGGATCTTCGAGCGATACAACTTAAGTCAGATACTGCCTTGGCGGACGCAAAGGCGATTATCGCGCAAAAAGAAACGGAACGACGCGATCTGGTCCAATCTTTGAGCGCTGCCCGAGTGGCCGAAAAATCCCTCCAAAAATGGGAGAGGATGCGCGTGCTCGCTGATCTCATCAGCCAGCTTTCGGTACCTCAGACAAAGCTACGAGATGCGGACGTGATTTTGGAGCGCGCCGAAATTACGCAAATTGACCTTGATCACCTTGTTGATCTTGGGCGGCGTATCAGCGTCGCGCATGAGCAACGGCACGCACAATTTGCAAAATTTTCAGTCCAACCGTCGACAGCAGGAACTGCCGAATGCGACGGAGTTGCACTCGAACCTGAAAAAGAAGCGCTGATTGACCGTCCCCTCACACTGAAACTCTCGGGGTATGGAGCCGTTAATCTCTCTCCAGCAGCTGGGGCAGGGGCGGGTATTGAAGATCCAGACGCGTTAGAAGCAGACCAGGCTGCAGCCCTTCAGGCGTTTGGTGTTCAATCAGTCCAAGATGCCCGCAGCGCGTTTAATGCGCGTCAAGGCGCGGCGAACGACAAGACTGTCGCATTAGCAGAAATCAGAGGGTTAGCGCCTGATGGCGTCGAAGCTCTAAATGAGGAATGGCAGGCACTTTGCAATGAGCTTGGCCATTCGCCAGCTGATCGACCCCCGGGCCCTGCAAGCCCGGAGATTGTCGACCTTTCTGCTGTGCAGATCGAAGAGCAGATATCCGTCCTTGATGATGACCTTGAGGATCTCAGGTCCAGCATTCAACCGCTTCAGACAGCCGCCACGCAGGCTGCAAGTGATGTTGCCGAAGCCACCGGTGTGCTGAACCATCTCTTGGAGGAAAAGACATTGTTGGCAAAGCCTCAGGGTGAAGATGCCGCCCTTGCCGCCCTGCAAACATCCCGCGACGAAGAGATTGCAAAGGAAGAGAAGGCAGCACTGACGCTCGTAGACCTAAAGGCAAACGCACCTGATCTCGAAGTGGCGCGGGCCACCCATGAGCGCTTGCTTAGCGCTGAGAAAGCAGACCGCGATGAAGTCAACAAACTAGAACGCGAACTTGCACGCGTGGAAGGAGCTATCGAAACGCAGTCTGAAGGCGCCGTCGAAGAAAAGCTCGCAGAAGTAGCCGACCAACTTGAAAAGGCTTCAGAGCGCGCAAAACGATATGAGCTACAAGCGAAGGCCTTGAACATGCTCATCGAGCATCTTGATGAAGCACGCAAAGATGCTCAAGAAACGTACTTCGAACCGATCCGCAACGAACTGCGCCCGCTGTTGGCGCAGTTGCATGCCGGGGCTGATTTTGAACTCGATCCTGACAAGATGCTTGTTGGTAAGATCATCCGTAACGGAGTCGAGGACGACGTTAACGTGCTGTCCGGCGGTGCTTATGAGCAAATCGCGATCCTGACTCGTCTAGCCTTTGCAAAGCTATTCTCGAAACAGGGCAGGCAGGTGCCCTTAATCCTTGATGACGCACTTGTACATACAGATGACGAGCGGATTTCAACGATGTTCAACATGCTGTCACATGCAGCGAAGGATCAGCAGATCATCGTGCTGAGTTGCCGTACCAGGGCTTTCTCTGATCTAGGAGGGACGAGGGCGTTCATCGAAACTGAAGCAATTTAGAAAGTTAATCGTGTCAGTTGGGAAACCACGCAGAGGGGATTTGTCGCAACCCAGTTTAGAATGTGTGTCGAAATTCTTGAATGTTCAGACGCCGCTTAAAATGAAAACAATCACTTAGAATTTTTCATTGTTGAGACTGGGCAGGAGCGATAGCCGACCTTCG
>CAWCLQ010000010.1:0-195369 GCA_963796445.1 uncultured Alphaproteobacteria bacterium
CTGTGAGCAGCCCCACTTGAGTGGTCCAGATTGAAAGTTAGTGCATGGTTGGCCTTTGGTCCATCGAAACGATGGCCTCTGGCGCAGGTGGGCGGTAGCCCAGGGCACTGTGTGGTCGTTTGGTGTTGTAATGTTTCCTCCAGCTTTCGATGATGATCTGGGCTTCTCGCAGCGAGTAGAAGACTTCTCCGTTCAATAGTTCGTCCCGCATTCTCCCGTTAAAGCTCTCGCAATATCCGTTTTCCCAGGGCGACCCGGGTTCGATGAATGCGGTCTTTGCCCCAACGGCTGTGATCCAATCTCTGACAGCCTCAGCGATGAACTCTGGACCGTTGTCAGACCTGATGTAGGCAGGCACGCCCCGAAGAATGAACAGGTCTGTCAGAGCGTCGATGACCTCTGTCGAGTTCAGCTTTCGCTTCACCCGGATCGCCAGACATTCCCGACTATGTTCATCCAGAATGTTCAGCGTTCGGAATGCCCTGCCATCATCTGTGCGATGATGTACGAAGTCATACGACCAGACGTGATTGCGATACTCTGGACGAAGCCGGACGCATGACCCGTCGTTCAGCCAGAGCCGTGCTTTCTTCGGTTGTTTCATTGGTACTTTAAGCCCTTCGCGTCGCCACAGACGTTCGACACGTTTGTCATTCACTTGCCAACCTGCGCCGCGCAGCAGTGCTGCGATCCGCCGATAGCCATACCGGCCATACTGACGCGTCAGCTCGATCATATCGGCTACCAGACGCTCTTCGTCAGCGCGGCCTTGAGGCAGCCGACGTTGTGTGGATCGGTGTTGGCCCAGGACACGGCAAATGCGGCGCTCAGAAACCTTCACCTGGCTGCGGATCAGGTCGATGCAAGCACGGCGACGCGAAGGGCTCAGAAGTTTCCCCTTGCGGCCTCTGACAGGATCAATTTGTCCAACGTCAGGTCCGAAACGGCGCGGCGAAGGCGCTCATTCTCTTTCTGCAGCCGCTTCAGTTCCTTGAGTTGTTCCGTGCCCATTCCGCCGTACTTCTTCTTCCAGCGGTAATAGGTTTGTTCAGTCACGCTGATCTGGCGGATCGCGTCAATCCGAGGCATGCCTTGCCCCATCAGAACTTCAACCTGCCGTAACTTCACGACAATCTCTTCGGGCTTGGGTCTCTTAATGGCCATCTATGGTCCTCCGCTTTCCTAAACATAGGGGCGGACCACTTCAAAGGGGGAGGCTCAGAAGGAGGCGCTCGTTATAGACAACCTCGCCCAAGCCATGGCGGTAAAGAATGCGGGTGGGGTTGTCATTGTACAGGTCGAACGTCTTGCGCGCGGTCGGAGCCTTCCGCCGAGAGAGGTTCAAATCCCCGGCATTCTGGTGAATGCTGTGGTCGTTGCACGGCCTGAATTGCACATGCAAACTTACCGCACGGCCTTTTCTCAACGCGTTCACCAATCGCATACGACCACCGGACGGCGAAATTCCAGCAATGCCTCTAGATGCACGAAAAGTTATTGCACGGAGATGTGCCTTCAAACTCCCGGTTTAATGGGGTTATATCAAATTTGGCATCGGCATGCCCGAGGGCGTGGCCGCCGTTGCTGCTGAAGAAGGCCTGCTGGATCATGCGACCCTCACTGCGGAGCCTGGCGTTATTGGAGGCCAACCAGCTTCGGGTCTGGATTTTGGGGCAGCAGTCGATGTCTATGCTGTTATACCGCAGAACGCGCAATTTGATTTCTATGATGGGGGAGGCTTAGATATGCGCTTTGGCCTTGCCCAAGCTGACAGGACGGGAAACGTGAATGTCTCACGGTTTGGTTCCCGCCTGGCTGGCGCCGGTGGTTTCATCAACATCAGTCAAAACGCGAAGTCGCTCGTCTTCGCCGGGACTTTTACGGCCAAGGGCGTCAATGTCGGCATCAACAATGGGCGGCTGAAAATCGAGGCTGAAGGTGCATCTCGGAAATTTCTGGAAAATGTGGAACAGGTAACATTCTCTGGTAAGCGCGCCGCACGATTGCGGCAGCCGGTACTCTACGTTACCGAGCGATGCGTGTTTCGGTTGTGTCCGGAGGGCCTTCAACTGATTAAAATAGCCCCTGGGCTGATATTGAACGCGATATTATCAATCAGATGGGTTTCAGGCCGATCATCGAGGAAGTTCGCGAAATGGACGCGCGCATCTTTCAGGCCGAGCCAATGGACCTCAAGCGCGAGCTTTTACACCTCGATCTGCCAGACAGAATTGCGCTGGACGCTGCAAGGGATCGCCTGTTCATCAATTTCGAAAAGATGCGGATCCGTTCGCTGGAAGAAATCGAGCAGATCCGGAACCATCTGATTGAAGTGTGCGGCTCGCTGTCCGACAAGGTTGACGTTGTAGTGAATTATGACGGTTTCCAGCTCGACGATGAGATTGCCAAGGAATATGCCGAAATGGTCGCAGACTTGGAGGGCCAGTTCTACCGTACGGTTACACGTTACTCTGGTTCAGCATTTATGCGGCTGAAGCTCGGCGAAACCCTCTCCGGTGCGTCCCCACACATCTTTGAGACCCGGGAGGCCGCGCAAGCGTTTCTTGACCAATCGGGCTGAACGGCCAAGGTTCGGTCGGATACTGCAAGATTTCGAACGACGGCCTCGCCCTGGCACAGAGAAGGTTTGAGCACTTTGCCGCAAACAACTGCTTCGACCAAAAAGACACCGGCGATGGTGCGCGGCATGCGGACAGTCTATGCAGATGCAAGCGGGTAAATCGGTGAAACTGGGAATGTCAGAGAACGTTGGATGTTAGTCGCGTTCCCTCCGCCACTACCATATTTCACGACGTTTCATCCGATCCCATTTAGGTGCAATACGCCATCATTCTTTAGTGAAAACCCGCGTGTGACATTTGTCTAGCTTTCAATCAGATACACACGTATGTTTTCGTTGGGTGTTATATATCGTGATATTTTTGAAATTCAGCCTTGTACGGCAAGCTGACAAAGAGGCTCGTTGAGGATTTCCCGCCTGGGCTACATGGCGATGGCGCGGGGCTGTATCTGGTCGTTGACCCCTTCGGCGCGCGGCGCTGGATTGTGCGGTGAGGATGTCGTGACGCTCAATCAGGCGCGGGAGCGGGCGTTGGAATTTCGGCGAACAATGCACAGCGAGAAATACCGACCTTTGAAGAAATCAGCCGTCAGGTGCATATCGACCGCAAGCCGATGTGGAAAAACGCCAAGCACGGGCAGCAATGGGTGAACACCCTGCGCGACTACGACGGTCACAACCTGGCAGGCGTGGCTGTCATTAACTGGAGGTCGTCCTATGACCAAAGTCTCCGAAGGAATTGAACACTCCGTGGCAAAACCGCTGACAGTTCGATCAAATAAGCCTCCCGAGGCAGACGCAGGGCGCAAGCGTCCTTATCAGGCGCTCGACCGAGGGTTGCGCGCGGCCCTGGCCAGAGCCAGTGGTGGTGTTTCAACTCACGCATTCATTCAAGCCTATTGGGATTGGGCGCACCATTTGGGCCAGTCTCCGGGGCGCCAACTGGAACTGGCGGAGCATGCCCGGCAAAACCTGTTGAAATTAGTGGCGTACAGCGCTGGCGTGAACAACGATGCGGAACCGCCGTTCAAGCCAAGAAAAACCGATCACAGGTTTGAACATCCTTCTTGGGGAACGCCCCCTTTTGCGTATTGGAAGCAGGCATTTCTTGCGGCACAGGACTGGTGGGAGGTGGCAACCGACCACTTGCCAGGTCTGCAACCAGAGGACGCCGACCGGACGCGGTTTCTGGCGAGGCAGTCACTGGATCTGATGTCACCGTCAAACTTTCCTTGGCTGAACCCTGAGATCATCGAGGAAACGTTCAAACGCGGCGGGGCAAACCTTACTGCGGGCGCCACACATTTTGCGCATGATCTGCATAACACGCTTACCCAGACGCATGAGGCGCCGCCCGAGGGATACAGGATAGGCGAAGAACTGGCTTGCACTCCGGGTGAAGTCGTATTTCGAAACGAACTCTTCGAATTGATCCAGTACGCGCCGCAGACGGAACAGGTGCGAGCCGAACCTGTGCTTTTTGTTCCAGCGTGGATCATGAAGTACTATATTCTGGATTTATCGCCGTACAATTCGATGGTGAATTACCTTGTAAAACAGGGTTTTACTGTCTTCATGATATCTTGGTGTAACCCAACGTCCGACCAGTCCGACTTATCCTTAGAAGACTATCGCAAGGTCGGGGTCATGGAAGCGCTCGATCAGGTGCAAGCGATCGTGCCAAAACAACAGGTGCATGCCGTCGGTTATTGTCTCGGCGGTACGATCCTTGCCATTGCAGCAGCAACCATGGCTCGCGACGAAGATGAGCGCCTAGCTTCGATCACGCTCATGGCCGCTCAGGTAGATTTTGCCGAAGCTGGTGAGTTGCTTTTGTTTCTCGATGAAAGTCAAGTCGCGTTCCTCGAGGACGTGATGTGGGATCAGGGATATCTAGACAGGCCACAGATGGCGCGCGCTTTTTCGACCATTCGGGCAGAAGACTTGATCTATTCCAGGAATATCCGGAGATACTTTTTAGGAGTTGAGGATTTACCGACGAATGTGACCGTTTGGCTATCGGATACGACGCGAATGCCTGCCAGGATGCACTCAGAATACCTGCGCGGGCTCTTTCTGGAAAACCGCCTATCCGCGGGCCGTTTTGCGGTAGAAGGTCGGGTGATCGCTTTGAAGGATATCTCTGCGCCGATGTTCGTCGTGGCTACCGAGACCGACCATATCGCGCCTTGGAAATCGGTGTACAAGACAAAACTGTTCACAGATTGCGATCTGACCTTTGCGCTTACAAGTGGTGGTCACAACAGTGGCATTATCAACGAACCGGCGGCAATACGGGGACATTATAGTATGTCACACCGGCCCAATGGCGCGCTCTATATTGGCCCTGATGACTGGCTTGCACGACAAGAGCAGAAGTCCGGGTCTTGGTGGGTGGAGTGGCGAGACTGGCTACATGACAAAAGTGGCGAAGACATTCCCGCGCGACCTCTTGGCGCAACAAAGCGTAAAATGCCAAAATACGGTCCCGCCCCGGGTACCTACATTCATCAATCGTGAGGATTATGCGACAGCCTTATATTCTAAGACCACGCGAAGCACAGTTATTGACCGAGGTAAAAATGAAAAATGGTTAGTGATTTAGACCCAGCCATAGTGTTGTGTCAGTTAGTCGAACGAAGGCTTCGTCCGAATAGCGGAAGTAGGGTGATTTTTCGCCAGCGTCCGCTCTTGGGGTAAAAACCGCGAGCTCCTTGGATCAATCCTTGATTTGTTATAACGCGGTTGACTGCTTGGATTCCAAAGTAGACCGATACACAATATGAACGGTCCACGTTCGATGGAAGTCATTAAAACGAAACGGCAATAGTGGGAGAAGCTAAAGATGTCTTCAGAAAAGATGGTAGAAATAATGAAAGTTTCACAAAGCAGGGCGGAGGCTTACCTTCACATTGCTAGATCGATGGTGATGAACGAATTTGGCCCCGCAACAGAACACACACACACCGAAGTGACAGTGGCACTTGCCACGGCGATGATGCAGCATGAAGGTGCACAGATTATTGCAGGTGCATTGGGCGCTGCGGATAGCTAGTAAAGCAAGTTCGTTGGATATCGGCTTCGTCCCCACAGCAGTCATTAGAGCAGAGCGCAGCGAATGACTGCAGATCCAGCTGCGTTTGCAGCAAGGGCGCCTGAAAGATTAAACCAGGCCATCCTTCTTACCCCATCATGAGGCGGCCACACGCCGACCTCGGCGCCGGCACCGCCGCACCAACCGCCATCCCGACCGACCAAGAGAACCCGGATCGGGGCCGCAGTCGAAAAGTCTTCAACCGGTTGCCTGCCATGCTCTGACTGTCCCGTCGACTATCAGGTTCAGCATACACCCACCTGTACCGCAGTAGAGCGAAACAGCGGAAGAGCAGGCATATTTGCTTTCATCAACTAGCTCCGCTGTTACCTTACCAAATCGTGAGGCAAGTTCTATCTCGGTAACTGCATCACCCACATCGAACTCGCCATTTTGGAATGAACGGCACTCAGCTGCTGCCCGGTCGATCAACTTTTGTGCCTCGGGTGACATTGCAAACGCGGAAAGGGTGTTCAAAACAACTGCAAACAAAGCGCCAAACACTGCTCGCATAGCGGCCGCCTCCTTGAATATCTTTCCCATCATGTTGAGGCGTGCCTGTAACACTATCGCAAGTCTTGCTCCAATTGCCGGCCATTGAAGCTCAAGGCTATTGTGTCGCTTTCTAAAAATCTGCTTCGCCCGCGAAACTCACACCCACTGAAGTTCAACGAAGGTCTATTCCGAGCCCAAAGAAGCCATACCCGATTGGGGACCAAACCGATTTAAGTCAATCTCGGGACAGTTTTATACGAACGCCGGAACATATTAGAGGGCTTCAGCGAAACCCCGAATTATCGCTCTCCCGAAGAACTAAGCCAAAACCCCACGCGTTGTCACGAATGGTCAATGAGGCAAAGGAATAGTGGATTTATTCAAAAGGGTAACGAAGTCTATTTCTTTCAGGAAAACAAATATTTTCATAAGGGTGTTGTGCGTGGTTAATGCACAACTTTATGTTTCTAACGCGCAGCAAAATGCATGCTGTCCAGCATTTAGCACCAAACCAATAGAACAGACAGAAGCCTAATTCATGTATGTCGATACAATTCGTTTGGGCAAACGGGAAAAATGCGATTACCTGCGCAAGATGAAGAGCACAGCATCCAGCATTGAGTTTTACGCAACTGTTCCCTGCCACAGTGATTTTGCACACTTTTAACCCCGACATTTATGCGCCATTGCCGGAAGATTGGTGGGTCGGAACATCTGATATCGTGGGCTCTACGCGACACGTGTCCGAAGGGCGCTACAAGACAGTTAACATGGTTGCGGCAGCGGTGATTTCCGCACAAATCAATGCTCATGACGGGGCGGCTTTTCCATTTATTTTTGGCGGGGACGGAGCAGCCTTTGCTGTGCCAGCGCAATGGAAAGACCGTGCTGAAAAAGCCTTGGCGACCGTCCAGGTATGGGCACGTGAAGAATTTGAAATGGGTTTGCGTGTTGGAATGGTGTGTGTGTCAGACGTACGTAAAGCTGGACTGGACGTGACAGTTGCGCGTTTCAAAGTGGCTGAAGGCGTGGACTATGCAATGTTTTCTGGTGGCGGCCTCACTTGGGCGGAAGCCAAGATGAAAGCTGGTGCACATCGTGTTGCCGAAGCCCCCAAAGGAAGTCGGCCCGATCTCACAGGCCTATCGTGCCGGTGGAGCCACATGCCCAACAGAAATGGCATCATTCTATCCGTCGTCATTCTTCCGGTCGAAAGCGTTTCGGGTTCTGATTTTTCGAAAGTGGCGCGCAGCGTTTTAGAGTTGATAAGCGGTCTTGCAGGCTCAGGTCACCCGGCAGAAGAACGAGGGCCGCCCGTGCAGTGGCCACCGGCAGGAGCGGGATTAGAAGCGCATGCGCAACGCGGGGACGGATCTATTGGCGCGGCAAAGCGAAAAGCCTTATTTGAAAGCTTCATTGCTTGGTTTCTTATCAAGACAGGTCTCAAAATTGGTGGGTTTGATGCACGAAGGTACCGCCGTGTGGTCGGAAACAACGCAGACTTTCGCAAATTCGAAGACGGTTTGAAAATGACAATAGACTGCGACGCTCTGATCGAAGAAAGACTGCGCATCTTACTTGAGAAAGGTGAGAGGGACGGCGTCATTCGCTTTGGTCTGCACTCCCAAACCGAAGCAATGATGACATGCATTGTACCGTCCATCCTGACGGACGATCATGTGCATTTTGTGGATGGGGCCACCGGTGGCTACACCG
Source organism: uncultured Alphaproteobacteria bacterium (assembly GCA_963796445.1). Taxonomy (GTDB): domain Bacteria; phylum Pseudomonadota; class Alphaproteobacteria; order Rhodobacterales; family Rhodobacteraceae; genus Roseobacter. The sequence continues at coordinate 7,887 of CAWCLQ010000010.1, forward strand.
CAGCAGCTCAAGCCATCAAAACGGGTTTAGCTCCGCAACGGTGACCTGGGGGCGACGGTGAGCACACCGAAGTTGACGTTCAAACACCCAGCTGCGCCATGTCTGCATTCGGGTAAGTCGGCCGATCCCACCCTGCGCCATGTCCAGATCAGCCGCGGTGACCGCAGGTCCTAGAAACACCAATCCGGCCCTACCCGTTCCAAGGCATACCACGGTAAGTCTTGGTAAGATGGGATCATCCATTCGCCATTCGCCATAATACTGCACCCACCCAATAGGATGGTTCACGCTTCTTCAGTGCCAGGCGTTCCTTGCGGTTCATTTCAGCGCATCCGTCACGCTGACCTTCCGGGCTTTATAGGCCGTGGTTTCCAAACGTTCGGATTTGAACACTTCAGCGATGTCATCAGCGGCATATGCGATCAACTCACCCCATTTCTATTGGGGCGGCATCTGTCCGCGACTGCGTTGCGCTTGGAGTGTGGCGACACTGACCTTGCGCATTTCCGCCACTTCATCTTCCAAGATCAGGCCGTGACGGATCAACATCTGTTGAACCGTATCGCTATATCTCGGACGAGGAATTGTTGCCACCAGACGCGATATTTGCGCCTGTAGTTCTGGCGACATAACTGTCGCATAACGGTCGGGCCGGGCGTTCATGTAGCACCTTCGTTTTCATTACGGGTGCAGCCCAATATTCACATATTTTTTGCCCTGTCGTATAACTAGAAACTTGTCACAGAATTTACTTCTTCCGGTAGTATCTCTGGCGGACCGAACCCACGGTTCCATGCAGGCCGTTGCGGGCCAATTCACCAACCGCTAGATGACACGCTTCGGTTACCTTGTGTCCGGCACCCACCAGTTCCAGCACGCGAACAACGGCAACGCTCACCGTGTCGTCAGCAGCACCACGTTTGGCATTCGCAATGTCCAGTTCCGCCTGCATTTCGCGCCGTAGGAAATCCGCGTCATTGTATAACTTCGGGCGGGTGCGCCATTCAATCTCACCATCGCCCCACTGCGACCCGTAAGGCACAGACGCGCCACGTCTCAGCATCAGTTCATCTACGGTATTCGTTGGCCGGGCTTTACGATCATCAGACTTGGTCATTGAATACCCGCCAATGCTGCGTGCACGTCAGCCGCGCAAAGTTGAGTGTATCGCTTGAGGTGCTTCCAATCTTTATGCCCGCTCACCACCGCCACAAGCTGGACCGGCAGACCGGCGCGGAACAATTCGGTGATGGCGAGATGCCGCAGGTCGTGGAAGTGCAGGTCTTCGATGCCACAGGCGCGCACAGCCCGCGTGAAGACGGCACCAACGCTATCCGGCTTGTTTAGGGGAACAGACGGTTTTCAGACCGGCCCTGTGCCGCCACACGGGCGATGTCATAGGCATCATCCACCAACGGCACGGTCTGGTCATTGCGCAGCTTTCGGCGCGGGTCTTGTCGTTCACGGATGATAACGGACTTTTCGTTCCAACTGATGTCTTCAATCCGAATGCAGCAAATCTCGCCAAGGCGCATTGCCGACACTGCAGCAAAACGGATGATGGTGTCCGCCGGGATCGTCTGCCGGTCATTGGCTTCAATGTGAGCCAGTATCGCATCAAGTTCGGCCTGTGTCGGAATACGGGTGCGTTCATGGCTTCGGGTGTCGATCCTGCGGGCCGTCAGGTTGCGCCGGGCATCCGTTGCCAGTTCTGTGTTAACATCGATGTTCTTTGCCGCACGTGCCCACTTCAGAACACTGGACAGGATTGACAGGTCACCAGCAACCTTTACGCCACCGGCGCCATCGGCCAGACGACCGTTGACGAATTCTGTCAGATGGATGGCGGACAGTCTGTTGATGGGTGTAAAGCCGATGCGGGTCTTGATGCGATCAAGGTTGAAACGTGGGGTGCGGCCCACGGTCATTTGTTCCAGATAAGCGTCGATCACATCCGCTAATGTCATGGACTTCGGTGCGGTATTGTCCCGTTCGATGACCCGCCAGCAATCATACGCTCTACATCAACCGACCACGCATTCGCATCGGCCTTGCGATCAAACGTCTTGGCGCGATATACACCCGACTTAGGGACTTGGGCACGAAACTTACCAGAGGGTAGGCGGGTGATAGTAGCCATTTTACTGCTTTGGCTACCAATTGGGTTTCATGGACACTTCGCCCATTTCGCAAGTTGAGAAGAACCAATGGCCACCGAAATCTTCGAGGCCGAGATTGCTAACAACCGCAAATGCACGCTTGAAGATATGCGTCGGTTCATGGCCAGCAGCGCGTAATGCATCGAGTGCGAATTTAGTCTCAGGGGTTTCCTGTCCCGTAATCTTGGCGGCGGATATTTGCATTTTTATACTAATACCATCATCTTTCGTCTCAAACTTGCAATGCTGCCACGTTGGATCGATGCATTCGACCGTGGTGTATTCACCCTTTCTGTCACTCAAGATGACCGAGACAATTTTTATGTCGGTGTCTTTGATAAAATAAGCTTCGAAGTGTTCGCCTTCCGACAGAAAAACGGGTTCGCACCGCAGCGTTTCGGCTACTGCCGTTGTTGCCATCAGTAGGGTTGCTGCTGTAAGAGCCAGTTTCATGTGCATCTCCTGTGCATTTGATCATCAAAGAATTTACATGGTCCACGTAGATCGTGTGCAAGGTGTGTGAAATGTATGTGTGCAAAGGTGGGTATGATGATCCGTAGGTCAATGAATTATCACGCTAAATTATCCGTCGCCCCGATGATGGATTGGACGGACCGCCACTGCCGCATGTTGCACCGCCATTTGAGCCGCGAGGTTTTGCTATACACAGAGATGGTCACCTCTGCAGCACTCGTGCGGGGTGGGGCGTTGCATTTGTTGGAATTCTCGGCCGAAGAGCATCCAGTCGCCCTGCAACTGGGTGGTTCTGATCCGCAAGAGCTTGCGCAGGCCGCACGTATGGGGTCGGCGGCTGGCTATGCTGAAATCAACTTGAACGTGGGCTGTCCTTCGGACCGTGTGCAATCGGGATGCTTTGGTGCGGTGCTGATGGAACGACCTGCACTGGTGGCAGAGTGTGTTGCGGCTATGCGGGCTGCCGTTGATATCCCAGTCACGGTCAAATGCCGCATCGGCGTAGACGCGCAAGAGCCTGAAGAGGTTCTGCCGGATTTCCTGTCACGGATCGTCGCCGCCGGTTGTGAAAGGGTGACAATCCATGCGCGCAAAGCGTGGCTACAAGGATTAAGCCCGAAGGAAAACCGTGATGTGCCGCCGCTGGATTACCCTTTGGTGCTGCGGATGAAGGAATACTTTCCCAATCTCCATGTCTCGATAAATGGCGGTATCGAAACTCTCGAGCAGGCGCAAGGGTTTCTGGAAATGGGGCTGGACGGTGTGATGATTGGCCGTGCGGCCTACCACAACCCAGGCGAAATTCTCTCGCAAGCTGACCCGGTGATCTTTGGCACAGGCCTGGCCAGCTGCCCCGAAGCCGCGGCAGAGGCGATGGTGCCCTATATCGAGGCACATTTATGCGCTGGCGGAAAGCTAGGTCAGGTGACACGTCATATGTTGGGGCTGTTTACGGGCCGCCCCGGTGCGCGGGCATGGCGGCGCACTTTGTCGGAAGGTGCCCATCTAGACGGTGCCGGACCGGAACTTGTCTTGCGCGCGCTGGAACACATTACCTCCCGTAACGAAAATGAAAACATGCGTCATACTGGCTGATGAGCAGATGACGTTAAAGGACTCAGTACAATGATGACACATGATCCGCTGCTGTTGGCGCAATTGACCGGACTATTGATGGTTGTCGGTGCCTTTGCAGGTGTGCTGGCAGGATTGCTGGGCGTCGGCGGCGGTATCGTTCTGGTCCCTGCGTTTTACTATGTCTTCGTCACGTTGGGCTATGAAAGCGCGCAGTTGATGCAGCTTTGCGTGGCAACGTCGCTCGCGACAATTATCGTGACATCAATACGCTCGCTATCCAGTCATAATAAGAAAAGTGCGGTTGAATGGCCAATCCTGCGCGGGTGGGGGCCGGGGATTGCGGTTGGCGCAGCTGTTGGCGTCCTTGTTGTGGCACAGTTGGAAACTGTCACACTGCAGATCATTTTTGGTGGGCTCGCGTTTTCGGTAGGCCTTTATATGGCGCTTGGCAAAGCGCATTGGCGTTTGGGTGAAAGTCTGCCCACCGGACTGACGCGTGCTTTGATATCTCCCTGGATCGGGGGGCTGTCGGTGTTGATTGGCGTTGGTGGTGGCAGTTTTGGTGTGCCCCTGATGACCTTGCATGGTGTCCCAATCCACCGCGCCGTGGGGACGGCGGCGGGCTTTGGCCTGCTGATTGCAGTGCCTTCCGTCATCGGGTTCTTTCTGGTTGATATCCCGCAAGCGGTACGTCCGCCTTTTACAATCGGGTCGGTCAATCTTGCGGCATTTGCGATTATTGTTGGGATGACACTGCTGACTGCTCCTTTGGGCGCACGGCTGGCGCATCGTCTTGATCCTGCCGTTTTGCGGCGCGTCTTCGCAGTATTCTTGTTACTGGTGGCCGCAAACATGTTGCGTGAAGCCCTGTTTGGATGAGCAGTTTTGCGAAAAGAGGGTGGAAAGCCTTTGCGCCTGAGACTGCGACGCTTGACTGGGTGACACACGCCAAAATGGATGCAGTGCGGGCGTTGCGCGATCCTGATCTGACAAAGTGGTATGAATGCGAAGATACGTGGTTCGTTGGTTTGGATGCTCTGGCCAATGATGCAGCGGGACGGGTTGCAGGTTCTGCCCCCTTGTCGGGCGCTGGGGTCGATTTTGTTTCCGTAACTTGCGGCGGCTGGCCCGATTTGCATCGCGGTCAGGTGTCCGGCGTCTTTCCGGGGTACCCGCGACCGCGCGCTGGTGAAACCGAAGCAGGCTTTCGCTACCGGTTGAACCGGTGCGCGGCGCATGTGGATGGTGTTCTAGGGGTAGGCCAGCCCAAGCGCCGTTTTGTTCAGGAACCACATGCGTTCATTCTAGGCATTGTACTGACGCAGGCCGAGGCATCCGCCGCACCGCTGGTCGTCTGGGAAGGCAGCCACCTTATCATGAAAGCGGCATTCCGGCAGGCATTTGATGCGGCGTCGTCAGATGACCCGGAAACGGTCGATGTCACGGACATTTACCAGTCAGCCCGCCGCGAGGTTTTTGAGACCTGCCCGCGCGTTGTGGTCCATGGCCCCCCCGGTGCGGCCTTTGTCGTACACAGACTGGCATTGCACGGCGTGGCGCCATGGGAGCCAGGCGCGCAATCTGACCCTGAAGGGCGCTTGATCGCCTATTTCCGGCCACCTATGGCAGGCGGTACACGCGCTTGGGTCGACGCACCGTGACATTCGTCCAAAGCCTCTTGGCAATCGCGGCACAGGCCACTATACGCGCAGCCTGATCTATCGAGGGAACGACGACATGGTTGGCAGCGCAAATCTCAACATCATGATGAAAGCCGCGCGCCGCGCAGGTCGGTCGCTTGTCAAGGATTTCCGTGAAGTGGAAAACCTTCAGGTCTCGATGAAAGGGGCGGGCGACTTTGTGAGCCGGGCAGACATCAACGCCGAGAAAATCATCAAAGAAGACCTGATGTCCGCACGTCCAACCTATGGCTGGCTTGCAGAAGAGGGCGGCGAGGAAGAAGGGCAGGATCCGACCCGTCGCTGGATCGTTGACCCGCTGGATGGTACCACCAATTTCTTGCATGGCCTGCCGCATTGGGCTGTTTCCATAGCGCTTGAGCATAAAGGTCAGGTCGTAGCGGGCGTGGTTTTCGACCCGGCCAAGGATGAGATGTTCTTCGCCGAAAAAGGCGCGGGTGCGTGGATGAACGAAAGCCGTTTGCGCGTATCGGGCCGAAACAAGATGATCGAGAGTGTATTCGCCACTGGTCTGCCCTTTGGCGGGCGTTCAGACTTGCCACAGACCTTGCAAGAGCTCGGGCGTGTCTTGCCCGGGTGTGCAGGTGTGCGACGCTGGGGTGCTGCAGCCCTTGATATGGCTTACGTGGCAGCCGGCCGGTACGATGGCTTTTGGGAACGCCGCTTGAACGCATGGGATATTGCAGCAGGGCTCGTGATCGTGCGCGAAGCGGGCGGATTGGCTGATCCGATTGATCCCAATGGCAATATTCTGACTGATGGCACCATTATTTGTGCCAACGAAGGGCTGTTTACGCCGCTGGCCAAGCTGGTGCGTGGCTGATCTAACGGTTTGGATTACGGTCCGATGGGTGGTTTATGCCATCCGTTGTGGGGATAGGTTCATGTTCCTGCGGAAGCACGCCGTCAAAACATCCGAGGTTGATCCCCGTTTCCTTTGGATCGATCCGCCGCTTGTGGTGGGTATAGATACCGCAGACCTTGCAGAAATAGTGTTGCGCGGCCCCTGTTCCCCATGAGTAGAGGGTCAAGGCATCAGCACCTGAAAGCACCTTTACTCTGTCCGATTGGGCCGTAACCGCTGCGGCACCCCGTCTGCGACAGAAAGAGCAATTACACCGTGTAGCTGATGACAGCCCAAACGGCAGGTACGCTTCTATAATGACCGCGCCACAGTGACACCGGGCCGTGCGCGTTTCACCCTCGGGGTTCATTTGCGCCCTACTTTCGGCAGGCGGCTTTCCACAATCCGGTAGCGCGCTTCAGGATGAGGTGGATGTCCGTCCGTCCGGTTCCAGAAGGCTGGGCCGCCGCGGCTGAGCCACGCAGGAATGATCAATAGAAAGCCTGCGATGAAGCCACCCGTATGGGCCCAATAGGCCACGCCTGCTTCGTCCGCGTTGGATTGGATGCCTCCGATAAACTGCATGGCAAACCACACAGCCATCATGATCCATGCAGGGATTGGCAGGACCTTAAAGATCACGACCAGAATGATGAGGATGTCGACCTTAGCTTTCGGGAAAAGAAGAAAATATCCCCCCATCACTCCCGCGATCGCACCGGAAGCGCCGACAGTGGGCACGACGGAATCAGGGCCCAACACATAATGCGTTAAACCCGCCAGCGTTCCGCATATCAGATAAAAGCCCAGAAAGCCCCAATGCCCTAACTCGTCTTCGACATTATCACCGAATAGGAACAAAAACAGCATGTTACCGGCCAGATGCAGGATGCCGCCATGCAGGAACATTGAACTGATTATGGTGTGAAACCCGTCACCCGCCGTCATGCGCGCGGGCACCATTCCCCACTCCATGTAAAAAGCGTTCATGGCGCGAATGTCTTCCATCTGGCCCACATAGCTGAGGAAAATGCCGATATTGGCCGCCATCAACATGTAGGTCACATAGGGGGTCCGCCCTGACGGGTTATGATCGCGAATAGGAAACATTGCGCCAAGCTGTGCGATCCCCCGCCGCGCGTCAAGGCGGCGGGATGATTATTTGGCGCAACCTCTGCCTATGAAGCAGCCCCCAACAAAGCGGCGTTGCCACCCGACGCTGTTGTATCGACACAAACATGCCGCTCGCCCACGACGCGTGCGGGATCGGGGCGGCCCGGGATCAGTGGGATGATAGGGCCTTTTCTATGTGCGAGTGCCTGTTCGATAGCGCGTGCCGTGGACGCATCCCCCCACCACATAACGCCACCATAAGCGGGACCGGTCGTAAGAGCTTTGGGCGTGATTTGACCTTCGACCTCGACCGCAGTGCCACCAAGGGATCGCACAATCCGGGCTTGTGCCGCCGTCGTTTCTGCGCCCGGCCCGAGGCACAAGAGCGCGGCGCGGGGCAGGGTGCTCAACCGGTTGGATTCACCCGTGGGCCCGGGCAGGCTGAGTGTTTCAATCACCTGCTGTAAGGTATTGGGCGGCGTGGGCAGGCTGGTGAGTGGTTGCGTAAAACTGGCATCTGTTTCAACCCTGTCGACTGCAGCGAAGCGCGGTAAATAGTGCGGCCCGCCCGCCTTTGGGCCGGTGCCCGATAGTCCTTCACCGCCAAAGGGTTGACTGCCGACGATGGCACCAATTTGGTTGCGGTTGATATAGATGTTGCCTGCGTGGATGCGCTCGGACACATATTGCACCCGATCATCAATGCGGGTGTGCAGCCCGAATGTCAGCCCGTAGCCCGTTGCATTGATGTCGGTCAGGATCTGATCCAGTTCATGGGACTTGAACGTCGCCAGATGCAGGACAGGGCCAAAGACTTCACGCTCCAAGCTGGAAATGCCGGGCACTTTAATCAGCGTCGGCGCGATAAAGGTGCCGTCTGCGGGCGTGCCGAGCGTGGCCAGCAAGCGGCCCTCCTGTTGGGCTACGGCGATATGTGCCGCTATGTTCTGGCGTGCCGCCTCGTCGATGACCGGGCCTATATCGGTGCTTATGTGCCATGGGTCGCCCAGGATCAGTGCCTCCATCGCGCCCGTTAGCATTTTGGTGAAGTCTTCCGCGATGTCTTCTTGCACGTAAAGGCAGCGCAAAGCCGAACACCGTTGCCCGGCAGACTGGAACGCGCTTTCGATCACCGCTTGTACCGCCTGTTCGGGAAGAGCGGTGCTGTCAATGATCATGGCATTCAGCCCGCCAGTCTCGGCGATCAGCGGTGTGCCCGGGATGCAATGCGTCGCCATCGCGCTGCGGATCCGCAAGGCGGTGTCGGTTGATCCCGTAAAGGCCACGCCGCCAACCCGCGCGTCGCTGGTCAGTCGCGCACCAATATCGCCGCCGCCTGGCAGCAGTTGCAGCGCCCCGCGTGGCACACCTGCTTCATGCAGCAGTTCGACTGCAAGATGCGCGATGAGTGGCGTCTGTTCTGCAGGTTTCGCCAAAACGGCGTTGCCAGCTGCCAAAGCTGCTGCGATCTGTCCTGTAAAGATAGCCAGCGGGAAGTTCCAAGGTGAGATACAGACAAAGGTGCCCGCAGGAGGCTCTCCGGTGGCTTGAGATGCGTAATACCTTAAGAAATCAACGGCTTCTCGCAGCTCAGCGACACAGTCCGGCAAACACTTGCCTGCTTCGCGCGCCAGTAGCGCGAAGATTTCACCAAAACTGTCTTCCATAAGCTGTGCCGCGCGCTCTAGTACCGCGCGCCGCGTGGCAAGCGGCGCGTCCCAAGGCATCGCGGTTTCAAATGCTGCGTCGATATCAGCAGTGGCCGCCCATGAAACCGTACCCGGAGGGGCGCCCGTGCCGGCAGGATTACCCACGACGTCTGTAGTCCTATCTGCATGCGCAGGGGGCTCGGTCAAAAGTGGAGCGCCGTGCCATTCATGTGCCGCAAAAGCCCGGCGTGCGGTGTCGATCTCATCCATCGTTATGCTATGCGCCAGATCAAACCCGCGCGCGTTAGCGCGCTGCGGTTTGAACACATCCGGCCCCTTTGGGATGTCGGGCGCTACGCCGTGAAGCAACGCGTCAAACGGGTCGGCGGCGACAACAGCAGGCGGGACAGCTTCGTCGACGATCTGGTTCACAAAGCTGGAATTCGCGCCATTCTCCAGAAGCCTGCGCACCAGATAGGCCAGCAAGTCGCTATGCGCTCCGACCGGCGCATAGATGCGGCAACGTGTCTTGTACTTGTCCAACACAATCTTGTGCAGCGTTTCACCCATACCGTGCAGGCGCTGAAACTCGAAGGTTTCGGGGTCGTTTGCAATGTGTAGTATCGCAGCAACCGTATGCGCGTTATGGGTCGCAAACTGCGGGTAAATTCTGTCAGTCATGCCCAGCAGTTTGTGTGCATTGCAGATATACGAGACATCCGTTGCGGCCTTTTGGGTAAAGACCGGAAAGCCGTCTATGCCTTCTACCTGCGCGCGTTTAATCTCGGTGTCCCAATAGGCACCCTTTACGAGGCGGACCATAATCTTGCGATCATGCCTTTTCGCCATATCGTACAGAGTGTCGATGACAGTTCCCGCACGCGGACCGTAGGCTTGTACAACGACGCCAAAACCTTCCCATCCGGCCAGCGCCGGTTCTGCCAGAACGCGGTCTATCACCTCTAGCGACAGCGAAAGCCGATCCGCCTCTTCGGCATCTACGTTCAACCCCATTCCCGCAGATTTCGCCAAAAGCGCCAGGGCGCGCAAGCGCGGCACCAGATCGACCATGACCGCATCCGACTGGGCGATTTCGTATCGCGGATGTAGCGCTGACAGCTTTACAGAGATACCGGGGTTTTTACGCGTATCATCATGCACACAAGCCGTTGCGATCGCAGAAATTGCGCGGCTGTAGCTGAGGTGATACCGTTTGGCATCCGCTTCGGTGCGCGCGGCTTCCCCAAGCATATCGTAGGAGTACGTAAATCCTTTTTTCTCCATGCCATCAGCGCGTTCCATCGCGGAATTAATGTCCTCTCCCAAGACAAACTGGCGACCCATTTCTTTCATGGCGCGGCTTACAGCCGTTCTGATGACGGGCTCTCCGAGCCGTTTGATTGCGGCGCGCATGTGCCGCACAGGGCCGGGCTGGTCGTCGTCCAGAACACGCCCCGTCAACATCAGTGCCCATGTCGAAGCATTCACAAGGCTGGACGTTGAATGACCCAAGTGACGCCCCCAATCTGACGGGGCGATTTTGTCTTCGATCAGCGCGTCGATTGTGTCGGCATCCGGCACGCGCAACAAGGCTTCGGCCAGACACATCAGTGCAATACCTTCATCCGTAGACAGACCGTACTCTGCCAGAAAGACTTCCATCAGGCCGGGCGCTGTGGTGGCGCGAATAGCGCGGACGAGGTCTTCTGCATTCCGACAGATTTCAGCGCGATCATCAGGCGTCAGCGCGGCTTGTGCGATCAAGCCGTCCAATATGCGGTCGGGGACGGCGTAGGTGTCAATGTCGATACGGTGGCGCAAACTCTGTGTCATATCGCGTGCCATCTTGCGGCTCCCTTTGAAGATGGCCTGTATTATCACCGGCAAGCAAGGTATATGTCCTTATTATTGGCAATTTGGGAGGTAAAAAGGTGGAAGTATTAAAGAGTGGCGGGGAAATCGAATACTCGGCGTTGGATCGGTTTGATCGTGCGATTCTATCAGTTCTCGCGGAAGAGGGGCGGATCAGTATCACTGATCTTGCGCGGCGGATCGGGTTGTCAAAGTCACCCACCCAAGCACGACTGCGGCGCATGGAGCAGGACGGTGTCATCATTGGCTACCGCGCACTGCTGGATCCGATAAGGCTGGGTCTGGACCATGTCGCCTTTGTCGAAGTGCGTTTAACGGATACGCGCGAAACGGCTTTGGATGCTTTTAACAAGGCAATCGCAAAAGTGCCCGAGATTGAACAGGCGCATCTTATTGCCGGGAACTTTGACTATCTGCTGAAAGTGCGCACGCGGAACATGACACAGTACCGGACGTTTCTGGGCGAGACGATTTCAACGCTACCTTATGTGGCCAACACGTCGACATATGTCGCAATGCAGGCTGTCAAAGAAACGATGCTTGCGGATACCACTTGATTTTGGACGGGCGCGCGCCACAGTTGAACCATGAGAAAACTGATCCTCCTGTGTATGATGCTTTCAGGTCCGGCATGGGCGACGTGTCCCGCACCCCCTGATATTTCAGCCGACATGGACGTTCTGATTGAACGTGCCCATGCTGCCGAAAACGACAGTGCCGCGTCGGTAATTTCCGGCGAAATGTGGAAACTTTGGCTTTCAGCGCCTGATCAAGCGGCACAAGAGGCACTTGATAAAGGCATGCGCGCCCGCGAAAGCTATGATTTTCTTGCGGCGATTGACGCCTACGAGACTCTGATCGCCTATTGCCCGGATTATGCCGAAGGCTATAACCAGCGTGCGTTTATCTACTTTCTTCAAGGGGCTTTCGACGCTGCTCTGGTTGATTTAGATAAGGCTCTTGAATTGTCGCCGCGTCATGTGGGCGCGCAATCCGGCCGTGCTTTGACACTTATGAACCTTGGGCGCATTTCCGAAGCACGCATTCAACTGGTGTCCGCGCTCAAGAATAATCCATGGATATCAGAGCGGTTTCTGATGGCTGAGGGTGGCCCGCTTGCACCAACCGGAAAAGATATCTAACCCCCGTTTACACCGGCCATCTCATGGGTATGGTGCGCATACGCCCGCGTGGTGGAATGGTAGACACAGGGGACTTAAAATCCCCAGGCAGAAATGCCGTACCGGTTCGAGTCCGGTCGCGGGTACCAGTCGCTACCCCCCAAGTCCTGGTCGTTACGGGATTTGACGGGGTAGCGAGCGCTTAAATCAGGGATACTTTTTCGCCTGATCATGTTTGACGCTGTAGACTGTGTAAACAGACGCTCGTCTAAAGAGGCGCAGCGTCCACGTTGCGGAACTCGCGCCTGATTTGGTTGACCGCAGCCTCTGAACCAGCGAGCATCGTTGAAACTTTGGTCACGTAGGGAACGCCAGATGAAATCCATTATGATTACCGGTGCCAGTTCTGGCATAGGCGCGGCAACGGCCGAGGTGTTTCTGGAGGCGGGCTGGCGCGTCGGCGTCCTTGCGCGGCGCGCGGAGCCTTTGGAGGAGATTGCCGCACGACATACGCACGCGGTCCCGCTCTCTGCAGATGTGACGGACCCCAAAGCCATGGCCGCTGCCTTCGAACGGTTCGGTCAGATTGACGTCCTGTTCAACAACGCGGGCCTTTTTGGCCCGTCCGCTCCGATCGACGAGGTGTCTTTAGAGGATTGGGCACATGTGCTTTCTGTCAACGTAGGTGGCATGTTCATCGCTGCACAGCTTGCTTTTGCCCGTATGCGCGCTCAGGATCCGCAGGGCGGGCGTATTATCAACAACGGATCAATATCAGCACATGCACCGCGCCCCGGCTCGGTTTGCTATACCACTACCAAACACGCAGTTACGGGCCTGACGAAAACGCTTTCGCTTGATGGGCGCCCCTTTGGAATTGCCTGTGGGCAGATTGACATTGGCAACGCCGAAACCGATTTGCTGCGCCAGATCAAGAAAACGCAGCCCGATACGCCTACAATGAACGTGGATCATGCTGCAAGGTCGGTGCTGCATATGGCTGAACTGCCGCCTGAGGCCAACGTGCAGTTCATGACGGTTATGGCGACCACGATGCCCTTTGTCGGACGCGGTTAACAGTCGACGGACACAGGCGGCAGAGTACGACATTTTTTCTTTTCCTGCACCATCACACTGAGCGCAAAGCTGAGCTGAAACCCGGTGATTTGCCGGGACTGCGGTGCTGTAGGCCGCCCCGACGTGCCCGACTTACGCGCGGCAATTCTAACCCGTTAAACCCAGCACTTCACCTGCGGTTCGCATCCATCTGCGGATGATTTCCCAGTGTGCTTAAGCCCACTGAAAGGCGCAGTCACCAGGTACGTTAAGTGCTCTGTAAGAACTGCGTGGTACTCGCATTCACGTAGTCAACGATCGCTAGGGCGGCCGTTTGTTGCTGTCATGCCCAAGAGGAAAATGAAATGTCGTCAAAAAAACGCTTTGAACTCAGGAACAACCCCTTCAATAGTTTGTTTGTCAAATGCACGTTGATGATGATGGTTTGTGTTGTATCGGTTGTAGCAGCGATCACAGTCAACGAGGCACACAATAAGAAAACCCTGACTGCTGAAGCGCTTAGCGCACGTGCGGTCGAGGTCACGGGGCTTTTGTCCAAGCAACTTGGCGGTGCGGTTAAGTTTGGGAACGAACCGGCAATTGCCAACGCCGTGACAGAGGTCATTGATAACGCACGCCCTGACAGTACAGGCGCATATCTTTTGGCTGCCAATGGCAACGTGCTTTATACCTCCTTGGAGCCTACCGAAGACCCGCAGCCTATTGCTGATCTGGCCGCCGAGGCCATGCAAAACGGGGCCGTGGCTACGTCTGAAAACGGGCTTGTCGCCGCTTTTCCGATATTCTTCGGTGACGCAAATGAGATCGTTGGAAGCGTCGTAACCAGTTGGGATAAAACATATATAATGGCAAACCTCGGGCAGGCGCAGGCGCGTAGTTTGATGATTGGCGGCGCTGTTATGGGGGGCGGCCTTTTTTTGTCTGCACTGTTTTTGCTGACGCAAATGTCACGCCCGCTCCTTAGGATCGAGGCGGCAATGCGAAAAGTTGCAGAAGAGGAGTATGATGTTGCCGTGCCGTTCACAGGTCGCAAAGATGAAGTGGGCAAAATGGCCCGAAGACTGGATAAGTTTCGGATCGCTTTGGGTGATGCAAAAGAAGCGGAACGTGAAAGTGCTTTCAAAAGTGCGGCATTTGGTGGGTCTGGCGCATCCATGATGATGGTCGATGAAAACCTTGATGTGATCTTCGTGAACCCGAGTTGTGAGAGTTTCTTGTGCAGCCTCAAAAATGAGATGGAATGCCATTGGACCGGATTTGAAGCTGAAAGCGCAGTCGGAGCAAACTTGGGCAATTTTGCACCGTTAGCAGCAAGCGCACAGGCAGTGTTAAGTGAAGGGAAAGCAGCTTTACCGATCACGCTTACGATAAAATTAGACCAATCACTGGTTAGAATATCTATGAATTCCGCCCTGAATGATGAAGGCGAAATGATAGGTGCCGTTCTGCAATGGAGCGATCGAACAGAGGCCACACGAAACACGGCGCTTTTGGATGCTATTGATAAGAACCAGCTCCGATTTGAATGCAACTCGGATGGGGTCGTCGAATCTGCAAATGCTAACTTTCTGAAAATGTGCAACTTGTCTGAAGCGGAAATGGGCCAGTTGTCGTTGAAGGATCTGATTTCCGCGATGCCTAAAGACGGTTCAACCGGTGACGGTATTTTGCATAAACTGCGCGCAGAAGAACCTGTTTCAGGCCAGTTTGAAGTGCGCGTAGCCGAATGCGCGCAGGCCTTTATAGTGGATGGTAGTTTCGCGGGGGTATTAACCCCGGAAGGAATGTTGGAACGTGTAATTTTCCTGGGATCTGACGTGACGGAAAGTGCCAGAGCAATCCGCGAAGCCGAAGAGCTTCGGGAGCGCGTGTCCCGAGAGCAAGAAATCGCGGTAAAAACTCTTGGCACAGCATTGAACAAACTTGCCGAAGGGGACCTGTCCTGCGGCATCACGGGTGATTTCCCAGCAGACTATGAAATGCTCCGTCAGGATTTCAATTTGGCGGTCAAATCCTTGGAGAACGCCATAACCGCTGTTGTTCACAATACGGATTCCATTCGCAATGAAACAAAGGAAATAGCATCCGCTGCGGATGATCTGTCGAGACGAACTGAAAAGCAGGCCGCGACGCTTGAGGAGACCGCCGCCGCACTCGACGAGCTGACAAGTTCGGTAAAGTCTGCAGCGCAAGGTGCTGATGAAGCGGCGGACATATCTTCAAAAGCGCAACAGAATGCAGAGGATGGAGGAAACATTGCTAAGCGTGCGGTATCTGCAATGAACGGCATCAAAAACTCATCGGAAGAGATATCAAAAATAACTTCAGTCATCGATGACATCGCGTTTCAAACCAACTTACTGGCGCTAAATGCAGGTGTGGAAGCCGCCCGCGCGGGCGAGGCAGGTCGCGGATTTGCAGTTGTCGCGACAGAGGTTCGAGGGCTTGCACAAAGATCTTCTGACGCGGCGAGAGAAATCAATGGTCTTATTTCAACTTCTGAGCAGCAGGTGCAACAGGGTGTCGCCCTTGTGGATCAAACGGGTGCGGCGCTCTCCGAAATTGTGATCTCAGTCTCGGAGATTTCGCAGCGGGTATCATCCATAGCAGGATCAACGCGCGAGCAATCGGTTGGATTGAATGAAATCAACGTAGCGGTAAACGATCTGGATCACGTAACGCAGCAAAACGCGGCAATGTTCGAAGAAACAACAGCGGCCAGTCATGCACTTATGAGTGAAACAGATGCGTTGGCAAAGGCTGTTTCGCGTTTCAAATTAGGGTCTTCCGGTGCCGCCAAGCGGGCGGCGCAAGATCCAGAAATCGATGGGAAAATTACCGCTGTGCCGGCAGTACGCGGCAATCTCGCCTTGCAATCAGATGACAGCAGTCAGGCCCAAACGGGTTGGGAAGACTTCTAGTCGCCGCCCAGTGCATGTATGTGAAGATTGTTCACATTTACATCCTTACTGTAAAAAACCATCCATGGAATTGCGCAGCTTCCCGAAGAGCGACGCCGTCAGTCGCGTTGCCCGCTAAAGCGTGCCTGCCACTCGTCTCTCTGATCGTCGGTTATTTTTGCGAACATGACTTCTGGCACTGTGAAGGCGTGCCCGGGCGCAAGTGTTTTAACACAGCTTTTAATGTCCGTCGGCCACGGCTCGTCCAGCCGTTCGAAACTTTCGAGAATTGTCTTGGATGCATCCGGCACAAACGGGCTGGACAGCACACCAAACAGAACGGCAAGGTTGAGCCCGAGTTGCGTTTGCATGGCTGCAGTTTCTGGGTCGCTTTTGAAGGTCGTCCATGGTGCGACAGACTGCAGGTATTCGTTTCCGCTTGCCCAGATCGCGCGCAATTCCTGAGCGGATTTACGCACTTCCATGCTCTTCATGTGCTTTTCGTATTCGCCGAAACGATGTTGCAGTTGTTCTATGAGCGCATATTCGGCGTCACCGAACTCGGCGCCCTCCGGTACTGTCTCGCCAAACTTTGATCGACAGAATTTGGTAATTCGGCTCACAAAATTTCCCAAAACATCCGCGAGATCCTTGTTCACCGTCGCCTGGAAGTTCTCCCATGTGAATTCGGCATCACTGCTTTCCGGGGCATGGCTCAGCAACCACCACCGCCAATAGTCAGCGGGCAGTATGTCAAGCGCCTGATCCATAAAGATCCCGCGCCCCTGCGATGTCGAAAATTGACCGCCATCATAGTTCAGAAAGTTAAAGGACTTCAGATGATCTACCATTTTCCAAGGCTCGGATGACCCCAAGATCGTCGCGGGAAAGCTCAGGGTGTGGAACGGCACGTTATCCTTGCCCATGAATTGTGTGTAATGGACGTCATCCGCCCCTTTATCTGTCCGCCACCAGCGTTCCCAGGCGGCGTCGTCCAGACCCTGCGCATTACTCCATTCAGAAGCACAGGCGATATATTCAATGGGCGCATCAAACCAGACATAGAACACCTTGCCCTCCATGCCGGGCCAATCGGCATCTCCTTTGCGCACAGGAATACCCCAGTCCAGATCACGAGTAATGCCGCGGTCTTGCAGACCGTCGCCGTCGTGTAACCACTTTTTGGCAATGGACGTGGTGAGAAGCGGCCAATCGGCTTTGCTATCAATCCAGGCATCGAGCCTATCTTTAAGTGCGGACTGTCGCAGATAAAGGTGTTTTGTTTTGCGTACTTCCAAATCCGTAGAGCCAGAAATGGCTGATCTGGGCTCGAGCAAATCGGTTGGATCCAGTTGCTTGGTGCAGTTTTCACATTGATCGCCACGCGCTTTGTCATAGCCGCAATTCGGGCAGGTTCCCTCAATGTAGCGATCTGGCAAGAACCGTCCGTCTGTGACGGAATAAACCTGCTTTTCGCTGACTTCTCTTATCAGACCTTCTGCGTCCAGCTGTCCCGCGAAATGCTGGGTCAGCGCATGGTTTTGAGGGCTGGAAGAACGCCCGAAGTGGTCAAATGAAAGGCGGAACCCCTTCGCAAGTTCCGCCTGCACGTCATGCATCTCGGCGCAGTACTCCTCGACCGGTTTGCCAGCCTTTGCCGCCGCAAGCTCGGCTGGTGTGCCGTGTTCATCGGTGGCGCATAGAAACAAGACCTCATGTCCTTTTGCCCGCAAGTATCTCGCATAGAGATCTGCGGGCAATTGGCTGCCCACAAGATTGCCAAGGTGTTTAATACCATTGATGTAGGGAATTGCAGAAGTGATGAGGTGACGTTCCATCGCGCTGACCTTGTGCCTTGAGATTCCGGCTTGTCTACCTCAGGTGAACGGCGAGGGCCACGGCCAAAAGCTATTCGTCCTTCTTCGGGTTGCGGATACGCCCCGTCAGGCGTCCGATCAGGAACGACGTGCGCGGCGCATATGTGTAACGTGTGCGGTCTTGAGGTGAGGGTCGCGCCCACATCCGCGTGATCCCGAAGATGACCAAGACCAGATGACCTGCGGCGATCAATAAAAACAATGCGCGGGGGCCGTAGATTTCAATCAGGATCGAGGCGAGATAGGGCGCCGCAATCGCCCCCAGCGCGAAATAGAACATAAGTGCGGCCGAAAGCTCTACCCGTTCGTCGTTGCGTGCAAAGTCGTGGGCGTGCGCTGCGGCCACGGAATAGATCGGGAAGGTCGTCAGCCCAAATAGACCTGCCGCAAGCATGATCCCCACCGTACCATAGCCTGCAGCATAAACAGTCACAATCGAACTTAGGATGGCCGCAATCGAGAGCCAAATCAGCACCCGCCGCCGGTCATATTTATCAGCCAGCCACCCGACGGGATATTGAGCAAGCGCGCCACCCAGAACAAATGCCGAGAGGAAATAGGCAATTTGGTCGGTGCTGAGCCCGACTTCCTGTCCATAGACCGGACCAACCATTCGAAAAGATGCGCTGGACAGTGCCGCGACGATCACCGCCGCGGCAGCCAAGGGCGAACGTTCGTGTGCCAGTCGCGGGCGCAAGCGCGGGGAAGGGGGCGTGTCCGGTTGTTTGACGGTTGTGAGCGTCAGGGGCAGCAGCGCTGCGCAGCACAGAATTGCGAGGATGTTGTAAGACACATATGATGCAGGCGCGAGCACGCTGATCATCATTTGCGCGGCCAAAGAGCCGGTCATGTCGACCACGCGGTAAACCCCCAT
Organism: uncultured Alphaproteobacteria bacterium; assembly: GCA_963796445.1. Classification (GTDB taxonomy): domain Bacteria; phylum Pseudomonadota; class Alphaproteobacteria; order Rhodobacterales; family Rhodobacteraceae; genus Roseobacter. The sequence goes on from CAWCLQ010000010.1 coordinate 26,624, forward strand.
CGTACGACCACGCGTCTGGTTGGTCACTTTCGCCTGCAACCATGCCTCTATTACAGTGTAGCACCCCGCGACGCACATGCCGGAAGCGACACGCATCGCAGCCCAGGCATAGGGGTCGACGACCAGCATATGGCTCATCAGTCCGATCGCGCCTGCGGCGGTAAAGGCTGCAAACGCGCGGGAATGGCCGACGCTGCCCATCAGCCGCGGTGCCCACCAGCACCCAATGAAAAAGCCAAGAAAATGTGCCGATCCCAAGAGGCCAATCTCTTGTTTGGTGAAATCAAGCGCGATTCCTGAAAGAGCATCAAGCGGGCCCACACCTCCTGACGACATTTGCAGTAAAATGACGGAGAGAAAGAGGGCGGCAAATGAAATAATCAGGCGCATGATGCTGCCATATTAATCGCTCGCGCGGCTTGACCTATCTGTTATTCGACAAAGCGCGTCGTTTTCATGCACGCGCGCGAATTTCTGCGCGAATGTCCAACTCGACACGATCCTCGGCAAGGCTTGCGTAACCGGTGGCACCATATGCTGCGCGGCTCAGCGCGCCATTGAGCTTAATGTAAAGCACGCTCAGATCATCGGGCGGGGTGCCGGCAGGACGGCTGAGTGTTGCTTGCAACGCGATGGGTTGCGTGACTCCGCGCAGTGTCAGATCTCCTGAGATGACGGCCCCTTCTGATATTCGGCCCCGCGCACCAAGTCGAACGGCTGTAGAGGAAAACCGGACAAGGGGATGGTTTTCCGCGTCCAAAAGCTCTGGGCTTTTGATGGCTTGGGTGATGAAGATGATGCTTGATGTTACATTGCGGACATCGGCCGTGACCTCTGCACTGGAGCGGGACAGGTCGCGGGTGTCTACGGTGATGTTGGTGGTTTTTACCGGGATTGTGCCCGACTGTGCAGCGCCGCCGGTCGTGAAAATGAAAGATACCGTCGAGCCTTCGGCAACAAGTTCGTATGCCTGTCGCGCAGCAAGCAATGGCGTCGCGCAAGAGGCGAGGCCCGCAGCCATCATCGCACGTCGTGTCAAAACCATCCGCATCGCCTGCTGCTCCTTTGCGCTATTATATATAGTCTTGTTGTGACGTTTGTCTTGTCGCTCACGCTGTGTTGATCTGTGGCAAGGCCTGACCAAGGCTGCGGTGAAGTTTCCATGTCTTCGGCGGGGCTGTGCGTGCGCGTCGCCGCTCCAACATCCAGTGGTCGTGCCCCCGCAGGTGCTGTGGCTTAAGATGCCACCGTGTTTCCACACCGGGCGCGCCGCCTTGTTCTGACGTCAGCAGCAGACCCAACGGTAAGTGAGCGCCTTCGGTACCGCCGGTTTCTGCGGCCAGATGCATACGCCGCACTTGTGTTAGAGAGGGCAGACCAGGTAGATCCACCACCGCAAGTGCGACCGTACCCGAACGCAGCACTTCTTCCATTGTCCAAAGCATGTCTTCGCGCCGTTTGGGTGTAACAAAAATCAACCGCGCAGGATCAAACCAAGGACTGACCCCGTCAGCGTTCAACTGTTCTGGTGCCCAAGGCGGGTTGATCCACAGAACCGGCCCTTGCGTGCGCGCAGCTAGCCACATGGCAAAGGTGCGTCGCGCAGGGCCACTTGCCTCATGCACACGGGCCTTGGCCAGCGCAATTTCCGGTGTGCCGGGCAGGAGGGCTGTAGAGGGTGTGTCGCGCGCTGGTTTGCGCGCCAGCAGAGGGTGAGAAATGGGCATGCCTTAGGGTAGTATGTTCCGCATTTGTTCTCAATGAGAAATTCACGATGAGGGAAAAAAACGATGCAGTGATAGGGTCTGTAAACCTGCTTGCGGTAGGCGCTGATCCTACTACTCTGGCGCGTGAACCAAAAAGGACTGCACGATGAAGATGAACGCATTGGGACGCACTGGTATTGAGGTATCCGAACTATGTCTGGGCTCAATGACATGGGGAACGCAAAACACCGCAGAAGAGGCGCACGATCAGATTGACCGCAGTCTCGATGCGGGCATCAACTTTATCGACACAGCCGAGATGTATCCCGTCAATCCAGTTTTGAAAGAGACCGTTGGACGTACGGAACGGATCATCGGTTTGTGGTTTGAACGCGACGAACGGCGTGAGGATGTCATTCTGGCAACCAAACACTCCGGAGAGGGGCTGGCCGCTGTGCGAGAAGGCGCGCCCATCACGTCGGAAACGATACCAGAGGCTATCGAAGGGTCCTTGCGGCGCTTAAAGACTGATTACATTGACCTATACCAATTCCACTGGCCTAATCGTGGCAGCTATATGTTTCGCAAAAACTGGAATTATGACCCCTCGGGCCAGTTGGCGCTTGATACGCAGCACCACATGGAAGACGCGCTCGAAGCGCTGCAAAAAGAGGTCAAACGCGGCACAATCCGCGCCTTTGGTCTGAGCAACGAAAGTGCATGGGGCACGACAAAGTGGCTTGAAGTTGCTCAGCGGGTAGGCGGCCCGCGCGTCGCTTCTGTACAGAATGAATACTCTTTGATGTGCCGTCTCTACGACACAGACATGGCGGAAATGAGCGTTCAAGAAGATGTGCCTCTGCTTGCGTTTTCCCCACTCGCGGCGGGTCTGTTAACGGGCAAGTATCAAGACGGCGCCGTTCCTTCAGGGTCGCGCATGTCTCTTAATGACACGCTGGGCGGGCGCCGGTCTGAGCGTGCTTTTGAAGCGGTGGCAGCTTATCTGGAAATTGCACAAAAGCACGGTCTGGACCCCACCCAGATGGCATTGGCATGGTGTAAAACGCGCCCGTTTATGGGATCTGTCATATTCGGATCAACCACGATGGCTCAGCTGGAGGTGTGTCTAGGCGCGCTCGAGCTTGAGTTGTCCGATGACGTTTTGCACGACATTACGGTGGCACACCGTGCGCATCCGATGCCTTACTAGGTCGTAAAATCAGCGGTACCCAACGTTCAAGAATCAAAGTATGCCGAAAATGTGGTCTCGCGGCGAAAGCCGCGTTGCGTAACGGGGAGAGAATGCGATGCCGCTGACAATGAACAAAGAAGTCTTTATCACCTGTGCTGTAACAGGATCGGGTGGGACGCAGGACCGCAGTCCACATGTTCCGCGTACGCCAAAGGACATTGCGGAAAGTGCGATTGCTGCCGGCAAAGCGGGTGCTGCCATTGTACATTGTCACGTCCGAGACCCCGAAACCGGCACGCCCAGCCGCGATTTGGCATATTACCGAGAAGTCACCGAACGCATTCGCGACGCCGATGTGGACGTGGTTTTAAACCTGACTGCGGGCATGGGAGGCGACATCGTATTTGGCAGCGCCGAGCAGCCCTTGCCGTTGAGCGAAGCGGGGACAGACATGATCGGTGCTTCGGAACGCGTTGCCCATGTGGCTGAATGCCTGCCTGAGATTTGCACGCTGGATTGTGGCACGATGAACTTTGCGGAATCCGACTATGTGATGACCAATACCCCGGGCATGTTGATTGCAATGGGGCGTCAGATGACCGAACTGGGCGTCAAACCCGAGATAGAAGCCTTTGATACCGGTCATCTTTGGTATGCTAAACAGCTCGTTGCGGATGGCGTGCTGGAGGCCCCGGCGCTTGTCCAGTTGTGCATGGGGGTGCCGTGGGGCGCGCCGGATGATCTCAATACATTTATGGCGATGGTAAATAACGTGCCGCAAGACTGGACGTTTTCGGCCTTTGGCCTCGGGCGCAACCAGATGGCCTATGTTGCGGCCGCAGTACTAGCAGGTGGCAACGTGCGCGTGGGACTTGAAGACAACTTATGGCTGGAAAAGGGTGTCCTAGCCGAAAACTGGCAACTGGTAGAACGCGCGGGCAGCATCATCGAGAACATGGGCGCACGGGTCATCGGCGCGCAAGAGGTCCGCGACAAGCTTGGCCTAGTGAAGCGCGCACCCCGATAATGAACCGTCCCGCACGATACAGCGGCTTAGCTATTGTGTGTTGTGCGGCCCTGCTTGGCTGCGCAACTGAGAGCCCCGAGGTTTACCGCGACATAGATAGACCGATAGGGGCATCGTCCCGCTTTGAGGCTGACGCCTTTGCCGGAGAATGGATACTGGTGGCAAGTTTCACGCCCGCGCGGCAGGAACCGGTGCGGATAAGATATGCGCCTGAAGTGCGGCAAATCAGGGTTACCAGCGATGAAGCGCCTCAGATTGCGGGCGTATACCGCCAAGGCGTCCCTGGCGAGCTGGTACCGTTGCGCGAAGACGGCGAAAGGTTGATCGTGATGTGGGTTGATGAAGATTACGACACCGCAGCAATCGGTACGGTTTCCGGCAGTTTTGGGGCCGTTTTGGATCGTGACGGGGTGTTGCCCGCAGATCGGGCACGGGCCGCGCGTGATATTCTTGCCTTTTACGGTTGGGATGTCGCACAGCTAAAAAGGACAAAGCCATGACGAAAACGGCGGCAATCATAGGTGGTGGTGTCATCGGAGGCGGCTGGGCTGCGCGGTTTCTGCTTAATGGGTGGGAGGTGCAAGTTTATGATCCCGACCCGCAAGCCGAACGCAAAATATCTGAAGTTTTGACCAACGCACGACGCAGTTTGCCGGGGCTGAGCGACGTCGCTTTGCCGCCCGAAGGCAGTTTGCGCTTTTGTGCGTCGATTGCAGAGGCGGTTGCAGATGCTGAATGGATACAGGAAAGCGTGCCAGAACGGCTTGAGATCAAGCATCAGACGTTTGCCGGGATACAAAACGACTGCGCGCCCGAGGCTGTGATTGGGTCGTCCACATCTGGCTTCAAGCCGTCCGAGCTGCAACAGAATGCCAAACGTCCCGAGCAGATCATGGTTTGCCATCCTTTCAACCCGGTTTACCTGCTGCCCTTGGTAGAAATCGTAACGACTCCGGAAAATTCCGATCATCACATCGAGGCTGCAAAGTCTTTGCTGCGTTCTTTGGGGATGCATCCGCTTCATATCAAAAAAGAGATTGACGCGCATGTGGCGGACCGGTTTTTGGAAGCCGTCTGGCGCGAGGCGCTTTGGCTGGTGAAAGACGGGATTGCCACCACAGAAGAAATCGACGACGCGATCCGCTACGGATTCGGAATCCGCTGGGCACAGATGGGGCTGTTCGAGACCTACCGCGTCGCGGGGGGCGAGGCGGGGATGAAACACTTCATGGCGCAGTTTGGCCCTGCACTGAAGTGGCCTTGGACCAAGCTGATGGATGTGCCCGATTTTAACGATGATCTGGTTGATCTGATCGCTGGGCAGTCTGACGCGCAGTCTGGCGCGTACTCAATTCGGGAACTTGAGCAAATCCGTGACAATAACCTTGTGGCGATGATGCGCGCGCTTAAAGCACAGAACTGGGGGGCAGGGGCGCTCTTGAACGACCATGACAAGGTTGTGCGCGCAGGCGGCGTCCTCGGGGCCAGAGACGCGGATATCAAAGACCCGTCGGCCCCCTTGCTGACAGTATCACGCGCGGTGCCGCTGGATTGGACAGACTACAACGGTCATATGAACGAAGCGCGCTATCTGCAGGCTTTCGCAGATGCTACTGACCGTTTCATGGAAGTGATCGGGTGCGACGCGGATTATATCGCCACGGGCGGCAGCTATTTCACTGCAGAGACGCACATCAGGCATCTGGATGAAGTGCACGCAGGTGCCCGGATCGATGTTTATACCCGGGTGTTGAGCGGGGGCGGCAAGAAGATGCACCTGTGGCATGAGATGTGTGAAGGTGACAGATTGCTCGCCACCGGAGAACACTTCTTGCTGCATGTCAGTCTGCAAACTCGAAAACCAACAGAGGCGGCATCCCATGTGGACGCCGCATTGCGCCGGTTCGCTGAAGCACAAGCAGACCTCCCTGCGCCCGAGGGCGCCGGACGCGGCATCGGCGCAAAAAGATGAAACGGTGACCCAGCGAAGCGCGCAGTTGCGCGCACGCCAAATTGAATTGGGTGTTCTGTTTCGGCGGGTGCGGTGCTGTCCTGACGGCGATCAGTGATGGCTGGCCAGGTCGAACTATGGATTGTTCTTTCGTTTGCCGCAGCTTGCTTTCAGAACTCTGCGGTTCATGCTGCAAAAGGTTTTATCGACCCAGACGCTGACCGCTACGGGTGCTACATTCGCGCGTTTCCTCTACTCTGCTCCGCTCATTGTTGTGGTCGTTGCGGGCTATCTGGGTGCCACGGGGCAGAGCGTTGTTGTTCCGGATCCCGCCAAATTCTGGGTTTTCGCGGCAAGCGGTGCGGTGGCTCAGGTTGTGGCCACCATAGCTCTTGTGACGCTGTTTAAGTCACGCAACTTTGCCGTTGGTGTCACCTTGATGAAATCCGAAGTCATTCTGTCGGTGATTTTGGGATTTGTGCTTTTGGGCGATAGTCTTGAGGGGACCGCATTCGTTGCTATTCTGATTGGCGTTGCCGGTGTTTTGCTACTCTCGCCTGCGCCGAACGCGATAGGTTGGGGCTGGCGCGAGGTTTTAAACAAAAGCGTGGGTCTTGGGCTTGGCGCGGGCGCGCTATTTGCCGTATCGGCGGTGTGCTATCGTGGTGCCTCACTGGAAATTTCATCGCCTGACGCCGCACTCAGGGCAGGGCTTACGCTGGCGGCTGTTACTTCAATGCAAATGGTCGGTATGTGGGTTTGGCTGGTGTTGCGCGACAGTCCACAGATTGCATCCGTGTGGCGCGCGCGCCGCGTCGCGGTCTGGATTGGGTTGATGTCGCTTGCCGGATCATTTTGCTGGTTCTTTGCCTTCACCCTGCAAGCTGCGGCACTGGTAAAAGCGGTCGGTCAGATTGAGCTGGTTTTGAGCTTGCTTGCGTCCGTTCTGTTCTTTGGCGAAAGGATCACAGTGCGAGAACTTGCAGGCATGGCGCTTCTGTGCGGTTCGATTCTGTTGCTGGTTCTGCTGGGCTAGCCGTTGGTGTGTTCACCTTTAAGGCGCAGAAACAGGCTTTCCTCGTCGTTATTCTTGAAGAATGGGATGGATTTTGGCGGGGCCGTATCTGTGACACGCGCGTCGATCTCGGCCAGTACGACTTCGGTAATGAATGGCATATCAAATTGCCGTGCTTGCGCCAGACTTACCCATTGAAGGTGGGACAGCTCGTCTGACGCGGCGGAAAAGTCATCAAGATCTGAAGAAATAGCATCCGCATCCACAAGGAAAAATCGCGCGTCAAATCGTCTGGGGCGTCCTGGTGGAGTGATGGCGCGAAAGACGAACTGCAGACTTTGGGCGTCAGGGATAAACCCGCGCCGTGCAAAAGTTACCCAGTCCGGCGGCGGCGTTTGCCAATCGGTAAGGTGCCCTAGGATGAGGCCGGTTTCCTCCCAAAGCTCGCGGATGGCTGCAGCACACAGCGCATGTGGGGTGATCCCTTCTGAGCTATCAGCCAGTCTTGCGCTACAAAGCGTCGGAAGTGGCGCAGCAAGCGGCACATGCGCGTCGTCAGGATCAACCGCGCCGCCCGGAAAGACAAATTTATTTGGCATAAAGGCAGCGGCGGCACCACGTTGCCCCATCAGGATGCGCGGCTCGGTTCTTCTGTCGCGCAAGACGATCATTGTCGCTGCGTGACGAATGGCTGTTTTATCAATTTCGCTGTTCATTTGGCCTCATCTCACGTCAGAGAACGAGCCAAAGCCGGCCCGTTATGCTGTGCCAAAGCCACCCATGCCGCGCGCCCACTGGTACCCGACGATTGCGCCCTTCAGTCTGGGCAAAAGGTAGAGCGACAGGCCGACACAGCCAACCGCAAATATCGTGAAAAGTGTCAAAGGTTCTGGGCGCCACGTCACAAACACAAGATGCAAAAGAGGCGCCATCAGATGCCCAACGAGCAAAATCGTAAGATAGGCAGGCCCGTCGTCCGCGCGGTGGTGGTGCAGCTCTTCGCGGCAAACGGAACAGGTATCGTTGACTTTCAGGTATGATTTCAGAAGCGGGCCGCTGCCACACTGCGGACACTTGCGACGCCATCCGCGCAGCATAGACCGCTTGGTATTGCGCTCATGCACATCCAAGTCGTGTTCCTGCCCAAATGGGGCTGAGTTTTCGGGTAAGCTGTTCATGTCCTTCACGGAGATAACCTTCGTCCTGTGGTCTCGATACATGCGTGCTAGAGCCCGCGATTGAAAGGTGGCGCACGGTCACTGCGTCGGGATGTCGCGAAAAAAGTTCATGTTCTGCGACGGAAATTGGCAGCTGCCGCGTTTTAGCTTGTGAAGGGTGCAAGACAGGCCCTTGTATTGACCAGATGAGGAAGAAAACGATGAAGCGAATGACTTTGGCAGTAGGCGCAGCATGCGGTGCTTTGGCTTTAATCTCGGGCGTAGCGATGGCAAAGACGCCAAGGCATGCCAACCCTGTCCAGTTTGAACAATTGGATCAGGATGGCGACGGTCAGGTTACACGGGCGGAGATGGGTGCTTCCCGCACCGCCCGCCTTGAGCGCGCGGATACGGATGGTGACGGCATGCTGAGTGCGGCTGAAATTGAAGCAATGGCTGTTGAGCAGGCGAAAGCGCGTGCGCAGCACATGCTGGAGCGGATGGATGCAGATGGTGATGGTATGGTGCCATTGGATGAAATGCGGACAAACGCACGTTTTGAACAAAGGTTTGACCGCATCGACCGGGATGGTGACGGAGCAATCAGCAAAGCCGAATTCGATCGGGCGCGGGACCGTATGAAAAAGCGTCACGGCTCGGAGTAAGGCCGCGATGGAGGGTGACAGCGTGAAAAAACCGACAATAGGTGTGTGGCAAGAGTTCGGACTGGCGGATAAGACAGTCAGATATGCCTTTTGACCCGTTGTCACCCTCTTCAGACGAGACGCTGCTTTCAAGGTATGCAGCAGGTGATCCGCGCGCCTCTGCGGAACTTGCATCGCGGCTGTTGCCGCGCGTGCTGAGCCATGCACACCGGATGTTGGGCGACGCCGCAGAAGCTGAAGACGTGGCACAAGATGCAATGATGCGGTTGTGGCGCGTGGCACCAGACTGGCGTCGGGGCGAGGCAAAAGTGTCAACCTGGCTCTACCGGGTGACGGCCAACCTCTGCCTGGACCGACTGCGTAAACGGCGCGATGTGCTGGTCGAGGCAGACGTCGATCCAGCAGATGAGGCGCTGGCTGCAGAAGACATATTGCAGCAGCAAGACCGAAGGGACGCCTTGCAAGCTGCATTGGATACTTTGCCAGACCGTCAACGACAGGCGGTCGTCTTGCGCCATATTGAAGGGCTCGCGAACCCTGAAATAGCGGAGATCATGGAGATCAGCGCCCGCGCTGTCGAGAGTTTGACGGCGCGCGGCAAGCGAGCTTTGACAGTTGTGCTTGAAAAACGTCGTGATGAATTGGGATACGAAAATGACTGATCACAAAATACCGCAAGAGACTGACTTGGATGTGCTTTTTGCGCAGGCACGCGCCCAGGACAGTACTGTGCCGCCAGATTTGATGCACCGTGTGATGTTGGATGCGCAAGCGGCACAAACGTCCTCTCAGGCGGCAAAAGGCCACCAAGGCAGATGGGGGCGCGCGCGATTGCGTGAGCACTTTGCGGGATGGAGTGTTTTCGGAGGACTGGCGGCAGCCAGTTGTGTGGGGTTCTGGATTGGGTTCAACCCGCCTGACGTTTTGGACGTGTTTACACTGCCTGTTTCCCCAACTTGGGCAGACACCTTAGGTGGGGAGGCTGCGGAACTGTCCGGTTTCGGTTGGGATTTAGAGGAGGCTGATACGTGAGTGAGATAAATGAACCGCCCAAGAAAGCTAAAAGGCCATGGCTGAAAATCGCGCTCGCAGCATCTGTCGCCGCGAACCTTTTGTTTGTGGGGTTTATTGCCGGTGCTGCGGCAAGGCACGGTGGTGAGAGCACGCGGATGGCCCGTAACCCCGGACTTGGCGCTTTTGGTGCGCCTTACATGATCGCATTGCCGAAACAAGAAAGGCGTGCGGTGATCCGTAAATTACGTGCCGCGGGCGGGGCGGATGTTCCCGACCGTGACGCGCGGCGCGCGATGTTCCAAGATGTGCTTATGCTTTTACGTGCGACACCGTTCGATGGGCAGGCGTTGGAAGCCGCTGTTGCTTTGCAGGCAACGACAAGCATCGCAGTCCAGACGAATGCACAAGAGGCATGGCTTGACGTGGTCAGGCAGATGTCCGACGCAGAAAGAACGGTATATGCCGATGCCGTCGAGGAGGTGTTGCGGCGCGGTCGTAAACGATAATTAGCGCCAAAATAAAGGGTTACGCTGCAGGTCGCGCCAGATTGACCTGATTTCGCCCGTGCATTTTCGCCTCATAAAGCGCTTTGTCCGCGGCATCCAGAAGTGCGTGCGCGGTTGGAATTTCACTGGGGCTGCCGCGCGATTTACCGCTTCCGCCCATTGTGACCCCGATTGAAATTGTGACGTGGACTGCATCATTCGAACCGGGCACCTTGAAACCTTCACCTCCTATTTTACGACAGAGCCTGCTGGCTGCGACGCGCGCTTCAGAGAACGGTGTGGCGGGCATTACAATCAGGAACTCCTCGCCGCCTATCCGCGCCAGCATATCGACGCCCCTTAGGTTTTCACGTAATCGCCGTGCTGCTTCAACAAGTACAGCATCGCCAGATGCATGTCCGTAGACGTCATTGATCTGTTTGAAATGGTCCAGATCGGCGACCATGACTGCAAAGCTACGGCCCGTCGCTGCCGAGTGCTGTGCCACACGATCAAGATGCGGCATGGCATATCTGCGGTTGTGCAGACCTGTCAAAGGGTCCGACACGGCAGCTTTCAACCCGGTCCGAACGGTTGCGCGCAATTGGTCGGCAATTCGTTTGCGCCGCATGAGTGCTTTGATCCTCAGTGCCATCTCGTTTTTCTCAAAACCGTCAGTCATCAGATCATCCGCGCCAAGATCAAGTGCATAGGCGCCAAGCCCGGCATCAGGTCGTGGCTGAACCACCATTATTCCAGCATGACGCGTTATGGCGGTTGCGCGCACGGCAGCCAGGAGATCGCAGTACATCGCCACTGTGTTTATCGCCTTCTTCCAGCACCATGATAAAAACGTCCGGCACACGCCCTGGAGCAAGGTCGCGCAGCGCGGTTTCTGGCGGCGCGTGGGTCAGGGTTGCGCGCAAAAGCGGTCTGATGCTCTGCACCCATTGTTGTGTTGTTTTACTGTCAGTCGTCACAACAACAGCGCGTCCGGGAGGGCCGAAGTCTTCGGTATCTTCGGCAAAACCCAAGGCGCGGGACGTATCATCGCGCATTTTCCATTCCGCCGCGGTGTTATGCGCGCGGATCAGACTGCGGACACGGGCCAGCAAGAGCGTATCATCGATGGGTTTGGACATCACGTCCTGCACACCGGCTTCCAGCGCGTTCATGCGGCTTTCGGCGTTTGTGCGGCACGCGACCACCATCATCGGGATAGCACGGGTTTGTGGATTAAGCTGAAGTCTGCCGCACAAGCCTGCAGCGTCGCAATCGGGTAACGCCATGGCCGAGATGATAAGATCGGGTGCGTGACGCAGTGCCGCGACACAGGCTTCATCGGCCGTTGCCGCCTGAATAACTTCGTAAAAAGCCGACGCCAGTTTAACTTTTAATACGATGCGATTGGTCGAAATTGCATCAACTATGAGTATTTTACCTTGCACCCGGGCGCTTTCCTTTTCTTCAGGAGGCTCTGCTCGACTTTGATCTCAGATTGGTTAACAAAGAGTTTCGAATTGAGTGAGAAGGCGAGGCGTCTGATGTCCTATACGCAAGAATCTGCCGAGGTCCTTGGTCTTAAGGTTCTGGGGTGGCTGGCCACGAACGAAGAGTTATTACCTGTATTTCAAGGCTCAAGCGGCGTTTCCGAGGACGATATCCGGCAAGGTGCGCGCGATCCTGCGTTTCTGGGCGCAGTCTTGGATTTTGTCACGATGGACGACGTCTGGGTTGTGCAATGCTGCGATTACCTTGCGGTCCCGTATGACAGTTTGATGCTTGCACGACAGGCCTTGCCGGGGGGCGAACAGGTTAACTGGACATGACCGAATTGCGCGGCATAATTTTTGATAAGGATGGAACTTTATTTGATTTCTCAAAGACTTGGGAGGCATGGGCCGCATCTTTCCTTCGCCGTATCGGACAGAATGAACAGCATTCCATAGCCCTGGGAGCTGCCGTTGGATTTGACTTCAAAACACAAAAGTTCGCGCGCGACAGTATCGTGATCGCGGGAACACCTGCCGAAGTTGCCCACGCGTTAACACCTCAGGTGCCTGGCCGCTCAATCGCTGAAATATTAAACCTTATCAATGAGGAAGCAGAGAAAGCACCACAAGCGGAAGTGGTCCCTCTCAAGCCGTTTATTAACGAATTGAAACGCAAAGGTTACCATGTGGGTGTGGTGACGAACGACGCAGAGCAACCAGCACGCGCGCATCTGGATACGGCAGACGTCACCGGCTTGTTTGATTTTATCGCAGGATTTGACAGTGGTTTTGGAGCAAAACCCGCCGCGGGACAGTTATTGGCTTTTGCGCAAGCAGTTGAGATTGCGCCAGAATCAGTCCTGATGGTCGGGGATAGCACACATGATTTGATTGCGGCAGAGCGCGCTGGAATGCGCGCGGTGGGCGTACTGACAGGCCTCGCGGATGCGCAGATACTGGCACCGTTCGCAGAGACTGTACTTGCCGATATCGGGCAGCTTCCTGCGTGGCTCGATCAGCAAAAGACAGTTTAGATGTATCGAAAAGCGACCAAGAGGGTCGCGAATGAGACGGTTTGCCTGACGACTTCGGCGTTTTCTAAAGAAGCAAAACGCAAAGAGGAACTGATCCATGACCGATGCACCTACAAAACGCCGCTCTCGTACGGGGGGTCGTGCAGGCGCAGCAACCAGACGTGGTTCAGCTGTCATTGAACAGATGCCATGGAACCCTCCCGTTAATATTGATCGCCCGACTGAGCCATTAACGCCCGAAGGAATCGAGGCTATACATGATGGCGCGATGCGCATTCTGGAAGAAATCGGTGTTGCATTTCTGAACCCCGAAGCCTTGGGCATCCTAAAGAAAGCCGGGTGTTCCACTGAAGGCGAAATTGTGCGGATGGGCCGAGATTTCGTGATGGAGCACGTGCGCATGGCGCCATCCGAATTTACGCTGACGCCGCGCAACTTAGCACGCAAGATCACGATTGGTGGCAATAATATCGTGTTTGGCAATGTGTCTTCGCCGCCGAATTACTGGGATATGGAACTGGGCACGAAGGTGCCAGGCACGCGAGAAAAGTGTCAGAACCTTCTGAAACTGACCCAATATTTCAACTGTATCCACTTTGCCGGCGGCTATCCGGTGGAGCCTGTGGACCTACACGCGTCCGTGCGACATCTTGATGTGCTCTATGACAAGCTGACCCTCACGGATAAGGTCATGCACGCTTATTCGCTTGGGCAAGAGCGTGTCGAAGACGTCATGGAAATGGTGCGGATTGCAGGGGGGCTTTCACATGAAGAGTTTGACGCAACGCCCAGAATGTACACAAATATCAACTCTACCTCACCACTGAAGCATGATTTTCCGATGCTTGACGGTTGGATGCGTTTGGCGCGGCGTGGCCAAGGGTTGGTTGTGACACCTTTCACGCTTGCCGGAGCGATGGCACCGGTCACCATGGCGGGGGCCGTTGCCCAGTCATTGGCCGAAGCGCTATGCGCCGTGGTGCTGGCGCAGATCATTCGACCCGGCACGCCGGTTGCAATTGGCACGTTCACCTCTAACGTTGACATGAAATCCGGTGCACCGGCTTTCGGGACACCTGAATACATGCGCGCGACACAGATGACAGGACAGCTTTGCCGCTTTTACGGGCTGCCGATGCGGTCTTCGGGCGTATGCGCTGCAAATGTCCCCGACGGGCAAGCGGTATGGGAGACGTCAAACAGCCTTTGGGCCGCGGTACAATCGGGGACGAACATGGTCTACCATGCTGCGGGCTGGCTTGAAGGCGGGTTGATCGCCAGTCCTGAAAAGTTCATCATGGACTGTGAGATATTGCAACAAATTCAGCGGTATATGGACCCTGTGATATGTGCGACAGGTCCGGATGAGATTGCCCTTGATGCGATTAAGTCAGTAGGAAATGCAGGGCATTTCTTTGGTATCCAACACACGCAAGACAGATACACCACAGCCTTCTACCAACCCTTTCTCAGCGACTGGAAAAACTATGAAGGCTGGGCGGCAGCGGGCGGTGTTTGGACACAGGAACGCGCCCACGTCATGTACAAGGAGATTATTGGCAGTTTTGAAGCGCCGCCCATAGATGACGCTATTCGAGAAGAACTTGCCGATTTTGTTGCGCGGCGTAAGGCGGAAGGCGGTGCACCGACAGATTTCTGACACCTAGGTTTGGTTGGTTAGAATTTTAGATGTTGTGCAATTCTTAACGGGTATCGGTCAATCTGCTCTCGGGAAACGAGAGAAACTGCATGCATGGCCTTATAAATCGTGGAATTCAAAGGTTTGTCACCGATAGTTACGGTGCTACCAAGTGGTGCGCCGTGATGCGCAACGCGGGCTTGGACTTCACCGACTTCGAAGCAATGTGGATATATGATGACGCGGTCACGCCTGCTGTGCTGGCCTCGGTTTGCGATGTCTTGGACCGACCATTTGAGGAATTGATGGAGGACATCGGTACATTCCTCGTATCGCACACCAGCGTCGAAGCTTTGCGCCGTCTGTTGCGGTTTGGTGGTGTGACATTCATAGATTTTTTGTACTCGCTGGATGACTTACCTGACCGCGCGCGATTGGCCGTCTCCGATCTCGTGCTGCCCCGTCTGGAATTGGTGGAACGAAACACCGAAGAATACAGCCTGCGCTGTTACAGCGATGAGGCCGGTTGGGGGCACTTGTTCATGGGGGTCTTGCGCGCCATGGCGGACGATTACGGTGCACTGGCCTTACTTGACCATAAAGGGTCAGAAGGCGGCTGTGAAATCGTTGAAATCAGATTGTTGGAAATGGGTTTCGCGTTGGACAAAGGTTTTGAGCTAGGGGCGCGGTCAGCATGAGCGGGACCACATATTACAAATTGCTGGACGTGATGTGTCCAATGCATGTGGTTATGGAACGCGGTGGCACCATCAGTTTCGCAGGGCCAACTGCCCAGAAGATATACCCGGATGGGCTTGTCGGGCGCAACTTTCTGGATGTGTTTGAAATCAAAAGACCGCGCGAGATTTCCGATGTTGCAAGTCTATGTGATCGTACAGGGATGCGACTGAGCCTGCGGTTTCGTGATCCGCCACATCGTCAATTGAAGGGCGTGGTGATGGAGGGGCCTGAGGTTGGTCAGATGACAGTCAATCTATCATTCGGCATATCCATCATTGACGCGGTGTCTGAACTGAAGCTGACGGCTGCTGACTTTGCACCGACGGATCTGACCGTTGAAATGCTGTACCTCGTCGAGGCAAAGTCAGCCGCGATGGAGGCGTCGCGTCAGCTTAGTCACCGTCTTCAGACCGCGCGGGTCGAGGCCGAGGAACAGGCACTTACCGACACTTTGACCGGTCTTAGAAACCGCCGCGCCATGGACTACGAACTGGCAAAAATCATATCTGAAGGCCGACCGTTTGCGCTGATGCATGCTGATCTGGATTTCTTCAAAGCAGTCAATGATACGCTGGGTCATGCAGCGGGCGATTTTGTACTGCAAGCAGTGGCGAAAATAATGACCGACGAAACCCGCGATGTGGATGTCGTTGCACGCGTAGGCGGCGACGAATTTGTACTTCTGATCAAGGGCACAGAAGATCATGGAATAATTGACCGGATTGCGCAGCGTGTCATCAAGCGGCTGGGGGAGCCGATGAAATTCGCTGGCGATGTTTGTCGGATTTCTGGCAGTATCGGAACGGTGATTGCGGGCGAGTATACTCTGCCGACGGCTGACTTGCTCTTGGGCGATGCAGATACAGCGCTTTATGCTGCAAAGAAAGCAGGGCGCTCAACACATGTTTTCTTTCACCCTGATATGCGGAACGCAAGCAAAATAGCCTAGCGCAAGACTTCAAATCGGCGCGCTCAGGTTTGTGCCGTATAGCGAAAGCCGCAGAAAGGTGTTCCACCTATCAATGCTATTTCAGGGCTGCAACACCGCGAAATCGCTTCCAAAAGATCAATTCGCCGTTTGATTGGCCTTGTTGAAGCCACCTTTGACCTTCTCGCGGATGGATTGAAGCAACACGTACAAGACCGGTACCAGGATAACGCCGATCACCGTGGCCGCGAGCATTCCACCGAATACAGCGACGCCAATGGCCTTTTGACTGGCGGCACCCGCGCCAGAGGCAGCAATCAACGGGACCACGCCAAGCAAAAACGACAGTGCCGTCATCATAACTGCCCTGAACCTTTGTTTGGCGGCTTCCATTGCTGCCTCGCGAATGCTGGCCCCTTTGTCCCTTTCTTCCATCGCAAATTCGACAATAAGAATGGCATTTTTGGACGCCAGCCCAATCAGCATTATCATCCCGATCTGAGTATAAAGATTGACGTCACCCTGTGTGACCAAAACTGCGGTCAATGCCCCAAAAAGAGCGACCGTGACCGACAAGAGAATAACGACTGGCATCGTCCAGCTTTCGTATTGTGCAACAAGAAACAAATACCCGAATACAATAGCTGCGAGCAAAACAAGAACCACGGTGCCACCCGCATCAAGCTGTTGTTGCGCGGTGCCTGTCCATTCATAGGCGTACCCGGGCGGTAGGGCGGTCAGTGCCTCGTCTTGCAGAACATTGATTGCGTCACCTGTCGAAAAGCCAGGTGCGGGCACCGCTGTGACGGTCGCGGACCGAAATAGGTTGTACCGGTTCAGAAGCACAGGCCCGAGAATGGTTTCGACATCAACAAGAGTGGACAAGGGGACCATTTCGCCATCAACGGTGCGCACGTGCAGCTTGCCGATATCTTCCGCGACATTGCGATCGCCGGCATCGGCTTGGATCATCACGCGATATACTTTGCCGAACAAGTTGAAATCGTTTACATAAATAGATCCCAAATGCGCTTGCAGGGTCTGAAACACATCATTGATTGGCGCGCCTAAGGTTTTCGCTTTTTCGCGGTCTAGATCGACAAAAAGCTTGGGCACATTGGCACTGAATGTCGTATACGCCTGCGCAATTTCTGGCCTTTGATTGGCAGCATAGACCAACGAGTTGACTGCGGCGGACAGATCATTGGCAGACCCACCACCGGTTTGCTGTACTTTCATCTCGACACCGGCACTGACACCAAGACCGGCAATCGGGGGCGGGTTAAATGCGATGACGTTGGCTGAGGCTTCCTGCCCGGCAATGCCAAAAATCTGACGCAGAATGCTGTTGGCACTCTGGTTGGGATCGGGGCGATCATCCCAGTTTTCCAGATTGACGATGATCATTGCGCTGTTGGACCCTTGGCCGTTGAGCAAGCCAAACCCGTTCACCTGCACTGTATTTGCGACGCCTGGAATGGCTCGGATCTGTGCGTTCAACCGGTCGGAAACGGTTTCGGTGCGCTGGACCGTGGCTGCATCCGGCAATTGGACGTCCACAAAAACATATCCGTTGTCTTCCAAGGGCAAAAAACCCGCTGGCAGGGCGGTCATCATCGAACCTGACCCGAGCCCCATGGCGACCAGCAGTGCAAAACCCAGGATGGGCAACCTGATTAGTCGTCGAACGATCGCGGCGTAGCCATCACGTAGCCCGCCGATCATACGCTCGAATGTTGCCAAGATCCCTTTGGGCGGTCCGCTGCGCGCCTTTAGAACGATCGCGCAAAGCGCAGGCGACAGTGTTAGCGCGTTGATTGAAGAGATGACAACGGCCACCGAGATGGTCACGGCAAATTGCGAAAACAGCTGCCCCGAGATGCCTGGCATAAATGTGACGGGTACGAAAACCGCGAGCAAAACCAAAGTGGTGGCGACGACGGGCGTCGTGATCTGTCCCATCGCCTTGGCCGTCGCGTCTGGTGGGCTTAGTCCTTCTTCGGCAATGATGCGTTCCACGTTTTCCACAACAACAATCGCATCGTCCACAACAATGCCAATGGCAAGAACCAAGGCAAAAAGAGAGATCGTGTTGAGTGTCATGCCCATCAATAGCAAAAATGCAAATGTACCGATCAATGAAACAGGGATCGCGACGGCGGGTATCAATGTCGCTCGGGCGCTGCCAAGAAAAATAAAGACAACGGTCATCACCAGAATAAATGTCAGGATCAGTGTCGATACCACGTCGTTTAACGATTGCTGCACGAAATCTGTGCTGTCAAAGGGCACCGCATATGCGACGTCCTGCGGGAAGGCCGCAGAAAGACGTTCCAGCTCTGTATAGACGCCTTCGGCCACTGCGAGCGCATTTTCACCGGGGGCTTGATATACGGCAAGAACAGTGGCTGGCTGGCCTTCATAGCGGCCTGAAACGCCGTAAAAACTGGCGCCCAGTTCCACGCGCGCGATATCGCCCAGGCGCAGCACACTTCCAGCTTCGCCGGTACGCACAATGATGTTTTCGAACTCCTGAACAGTCGCGAGCCTGCCTTGCGCCGTAACAGAATACTGGAATTGCTGTCCATCAGGGGCAGGGGGCGCACCAATCTGTCCTGCAGATACCGTGACGTTTTGTTCGCTGATGGCCGAAATTACGTCGGCTTGTGTAATGCCCAATCCGGTCATCCGGTCGGGGTCCATCCAGATACGCATAGCATAGGCAAAATCGGTCAAAATTTCAGCTTTGCCGACGCCAGGGACGCGCGATAAAGCATCCTTAAGGTTAATCGAAGCATAGTTTGACAGGAATACCTCGTCATAGGTGCCGCCCGGTGAGAAGAGTGTCGCAACCAGCAACATGCTTGTTGACGACTTCTCGGTTACGACGCCCGTAGAGGTGACTTCGGTTGGGAGGCCCGAGGTTGCTTGTGACACGCGGTTTTGAACGTTGACTGTCGCTATCGTAGGGTCTGTTCCCACATCAAACGTCACAGATAACGTATAGTTTCCTGAATCCGAACTATCCGACGACATGTAAATCATGTCCTCGACCCCGTTAACTTCTGCTTCGATGGGCGCGGCAACCGTTGCCTCGACCGTTTCGGCATCTGCACCGGTATAGGAGGCGGATACATTTACAACCGGCGGTGTGATGTTTGGAAACTGCTCCACCGGAATGACAGCATAGGCCACTAACCCCATAAGCGTCAGCACGGTAGAAATCACGATGGCCATTTTGGGCCGTTTGATAAAGACAGACGATAACATGCTCAGTCTCCCTGCGACGATCCGGTAAGAACGGCGTTGACTTCGATGCCGGGTCGCACGCGCTGCAGCCCTTCAACAATGACGCTCTCGCCCGAACGCAGGCCTTCACTCACCACCACTGCGGTCTGCTCTTGAGGACCAAGCGTTACATACCGCTGTTCTACCAACTGCTGATCCGTCACGACCAAAACAAAATCGCCGCGTTGATCGCGCTGCACCGCGTTTTGAGGGATCAGAACGCTTAGGGTAGGCTCTAATTGCTCGATCACGACGGATAGAAATCCGCCGTCAAGGATCACACGGCGGTCGTTTTTGAACTCGGCGCGCAAGGCAATTGTGCCGGTCGACGGATTTATTCGATTGTCCAAGAACACGATGACACCAGCCTCTTCGAGCATGTCCCCGCCGGGTAAGCGCACAAAAACGTTAGGCGAGGCGCCGCTCTCAATCAGATCATCCACTCCTCTATCCAAACGTTCCAGCACGGCCAGCAATTGTGGTTCTGACAGTGAAAAAGTGACATACATCGGAGTTTCTTGCACCAGCGTAGCTAACGGTCCCGTCGACGGACTGACCAATGCACCCAAACTGACCTCGGCGCGTCCGAGGCGGCCGTCAAAGGGCGCTACTATTTCTGTGCGCTCCAGGTTAAGCTCTGCTTCCTGAAGGGCCGCTTGTGCACCCGCAAGGTCCGCCTTTGCAACAGCAGCATTGGCCTGAGCAATATCCAGTTCGGACTCGGCAATGGTTTCGCGCCGCAAAAGCTCTGTTTTGCGCACGAGTTCGATTTCTTCGAGAGTGACATTGGCCTCTGCTCGTTGGACTGCGGCCTGTTTTGCCGCGACATCAGCGCGATATGTCTCGGGGTCAATTCGAAAAATGACATCTCCTGCCGCAACCGAAGCGCCGTCTTGGACCACGATTTCTGTGATGATGCCTGACACGCGCGCGAACAAATCGGTTTTGGCCGATGCTTCGCCGCGACCAATGAACGTGGCCTCGCGTATAAGTTCCTGTTCATAGGCTGCAGCAATTGTCACTTTTGGCGGGGGCGCTTCCTGCGCATTCGCAATAAGCGAGGAGCAAAGCATGAAGGCCAAGAAACAAGCGGTTGCTGTTCTTATGCGCTCGACTTTTTTTCGGGCTGGATTCGTGTTTTTCACGCGGCCTCCTGCATGTTTTTTTGTCTGATATAACAGGATGCTTGTATTGTCTGCGTTATTCAACAGCGCATCGTGCCGGAAAAGCCAAAAAAGGTCGTTCAGGTCAAAGGCGAAGCTTTCATGATCCGCTACAACGCCGAAGAGTTGACACAAAACTGCTCAGCGGTGCAATTTTACGCAGTTAACGCTTGTTCGCGGATTTGGGAGGGAAGCTTGATGGCCAGTTTCAAAGCATGGTTTTTTACATTTGTTTTGGCGATGATACCTGTGGCTACGGTCGCTCAAGAAACTGGAGAAGTCGTTGATGATGCGCTGCTGACCACGGCAGAGTTGGAAAACCTCGTCGCGCCGGTCGCACTTTATCCGGACACTTTATTGATCCAGATGCTGGTAGGTGCCACAAATCCGATGGAAATTATCAAGGCCGACCGTTTGCTCGCTGTGAATGACGGCGAAGACCCTGAAGTCGTCAAGGTGGCGGTGGAAGCGGAAGAATGGGACGATAGCGTCGAAGTTCTCGCTGTTGCGTTTCCCGAAGTGGTCGCGGACATGGCGCTGCACATTGAATGGACCGAAACCATGGGAGACGCAATGCTCGCCCAAAGTGACGCCGTGATGGCAGCGGTGCAAACAATGCGCAGTCAAGCCGTCAATTCGGGTGCTTTGATCTAGGGTGAAGAGCAATTGGTCGAGGTGACCGATACCGAAGAAGTGATCATCCAGCCTGCCGACCCGGAAGTCGTGTACGTGCCGCAATACGATCCTCAGGTTGTTTACGCGGATAACTCAAATGTGGTCGGCGATGCATTGACGGCGGGATTAATCGCTTTTGGTACGTTTACTGTCATTGACGCGATCTTTGATGATGACGACGATTGGAACGACTACTGGGGCTGCCGCAATTGTGGTGGTTGGGGCGGTGGTCCGATCTACCGCAACCCTGATATCGACATCGATATCGACGGAAACGTTAATATCGGCAATACAATCGGGTCGGGAAATGTCGGTGACCGTCGTCCTGATGGCGGATGGAAACCGAATGATAATCGCAAAAAGGAAGCGCGCGACAAAATCTCCAACAAAAAGGGTGATGGCGGAAAAACGAAGTTGCCGGTCAATAAATCGGACAGCAGGTCAGATGCATTGCGCAGCAAGCTTGCGAAAACCTCGGGCGCGCCCGACATCTCGCGGCCAAGCGGAAAAGTTAAACCGGATGCCGTTCGCAAGACGATGGGGCAAAACGTAGATCGACCAAACGTAAACCGTCCCAAGCCCAGTGCAGCGCTCAATAAAAAGCCTTCTAAACCGGCAGTAAAAAAACCATCGGCCAGCAAGAAACATGTGTCGAAGGCGACTGCAACAAAACAAATAAAAAAACCGAAGGCCACAAAGAAACGCTCAAGTGCGACTAAATCGCGAGCTGCATCAAGTCGTGGCAAGGCCAGTGGCAAAAAAGTTAAGCGCAAAAGGTGAGCACATGAGAAACTACATAGCAAATGGCCTGACGCTGGCGGTTTTAACAGCCATGCCGTTGATGGCTGACCCGGCCGAATATGACGCACCGCAAGATGCGCTTGATGCGATGATAAGCGCGTTGAAGGCACAAGATCGCGCTGCTGTTCTTGAAGTTTTTGGCACCGAAGCCGAAGATTACTTGTCCGAAGGTGACCCTGTGGAGGATCGCGTCAATCGGCTGGTGTTATTGGGGCTTTATGCCGAAGGGTATCGTTTTGTACCGCAAGAGGACGGGTCGGTTATGATCGCAATGGGCGAAAAGGGCTGGCTTTTCCCCGTGCCTGTCGTGAAGGCCGAGAATGAAAAATGGTCTTTTGACAACGAAGCTGGCCGCGAGGAAGTGCTTTTGCGCGAAATTGGCGGCAATGAGTTGGATGTAATTGAGCTGATGCAAGCCTATGTGGATATTCAATCCGAGTTCCGCCAATTCGATCACGACGGCGACGGCGTCATGGAGTTTGCCAGCCAGATCATCTCAACGTCAACCGCGCAACCCGACGGACTTTTTTGGGCGCAAGAAGGCACACTCATGGGCGAGCTCTTCGCACGCGCCTCTGCGAATGGGTATAGCGACGGAGAAACAGACCACCCGCCCGAACCTTTCTCAGGCTACTATTTCAGGATATTGACAGGGCAATCTGATGCGGCGCCCGGAGGAGCGATGGACTATATTGTCAATGGCAATATGGTTGGCGGACATGCATTGCTTGCCGTTCCCGCTGTATTTGGTGAAACAGGCGTTCATAGTTTCATGGTTTCTGAAAATGGACGATTGATGCAGTCGGTACTAGGAGAAGATACCTTGGATCGGGCCGCTCTTATCACAAATTACGATCCAAATGCCGACTGGGAGCCATTGAATAGCGAATAACCCGCACTGGTTGTCGCTTAATATGTATTTCTGCAATACTTTAGTCTGTCTCTCGTTTCGGGCCGTACTCTCTTTGAAAAGGGCCACATTTCTTTGTACATTTCGCGTTGCTAAAATGCCTTTTTTAAGGGTTCGGCGGTAGCAGGCGAGCTATCAGATATGAAAGTACCAGAGAGTGAGCTGGCAGACGACTGCCTGGTGAACTGTTCAACAAGGTCCGTCATCGTATTGGCGGCCGCTTCAGGGTTTTGACTTGCGGCACTGGTTTCTTCAAACATCGCCGCGTTTTCCTGCGTGACTTTATCCAGTTGCACGTTGTCGCCAGATTGGGCAATCGATGAACTGATTTCGACTGCGGTTTCTGATGATTGTTGAGCCAGTGCGCGCACCTCTGATGCTACACCTGCGAAACCGCGTCCGGCGTCTCCTGCGCGCGCCGCCTCTACACCTGCATTCAGTGCCAACAAATTGGTTTGGAATGCTGTATCGCCTACGACTTGCGGCTTGGACCTGTCACGTTTTGATGCCGCTCCTTTGATGGCATTTACTGCAAAAAAGGAGACTGACCACGGGATTGAAACGGACGGGTGAGTTCCGCAAGGATGCAGCGCGTATCGCACTGACCAGTGGGCTAACGCGCAGGCAGGTGGCTGATGATCTGGGTGTCGGGATGTCGACGCTGAACAAATGGATCACGGCACATCGGGACACTGACGTGGTGTCGAAAGAGGATTTGGACCTCGCCCAAGAGAATGACCGGCTTCGGCGTGAGAACCGCATTCTCAAGGAGGAAAGGGAAGTGTTAAAAAAGGCCACGGTGTTCTTTGCGAGCCAAAAGCTGTGAGGTTCAGGTTCATCCACTGCCCGGCAGTGTCTGTTTACAGACACGAGAGGGGAAGAACACCGATCTGCATTTTCCATTGATCCGATGTGTCGGGTTATGGCTGTCAGTCCGCGCGGCTTGCGGGCCTGCCGCAGCCATCCGGCGAGCCGCAGACAGCAGTCTGATCTGGTCACGTTGGCACATATCAAAGAGCAATCCCGTGTCAGCCCTGGCAGCTATGGTCGGCCACGCATGACCGAAGAGCTGAAAGAGATCGACCTGAATGTTGGTCACCGTCGCATTGGTCGATTGATGCGCCGGAATGGCATATCTGTTGTCAGAACCCGCAAACACAAGGTGACGACAGACAGTGACCACAAGGTCAACATCGCGCCAAACCTACTGGATCGCGACTTTGTGGCTGAGCGCCCGAACCAGAAATGGGCTGGCGACATCAGTTATGTCTGGACGCGCGAGGGTTTGCTTTATCTGGCGACGGTCATGGGCAACGCGAAGACAGGCTGAGATAGCGATCTTCGAATACATAAACGGGTTCTGTAATCCGCGCCGTCGCCACCCAGCACCGCGTTGGAAAAGCCCCGTCGCTTTCGAGCGCAAGGTGGCCTAAACCAGCATTTGGAGCGGCACGAAAGCGCGACGGGTCCACAAGGGACTCGAGGGTACACCCGATCAGCTCGATCACGTGAAAGCCTTTGAGCGGTTTCTCCGCTCTCCCAAGGATAGAGGGCTTCGCGGTGAGATGGCGGAGATGGAAACCCGCGCCGATGGTCTGACCGATTCTGCCGGTGGCGTTTTGGTGCCCGAGATCCTCATGGGCAACATTTTCGCCCAAGCGAAAAATCTAACGGCAATGCAGCAAGTGTCTACGGTGGCCACGGTCAGCTCCGGCGATGAGAATTTTCCGATTAACCGCAATGATGCGAGCTTGAACTGGATTGGCGAAACCGGTACGCGCAGCGAAACCGGCGAGCCCACGCTGATCGAGCGCAAGCCAACGATGGGCACGGTGTATTCTCATGTGAAATGCTCTGAGGAACTGGCGTATGATATCGCAGGTTGGTTCTCGCACTCCGTTGGCGACGAGCTGGCCTTGGCGACGAGTTGGCCTTGGCAGAGGGCACCGCCTTCATCTCAGGCGACGGCACAAACAAGCCGACCAGGATCCTCAATACCGCGCCTGTCGCGGATCTGGACGCCTCTCCGGCACCGGATAGCAAAGCTCTGTTGTACATCCCCACGGGCGTGAGCGATGGCTTTCCGGAGGATCGTCTCGGCTCTCCGCAAGGGGATCCGCTTGGAGTGCTCTCCGATGCGATCTTTGCCATCAAGACGCAATATCGCGCCGGTGCGGTTTGGCTGATGAACTCCACAACAGCCAAAGTGTTTTCCAGGTGGAAGGACGCAGACGGGCGGCCCCTGTGGCAACCGGCTCTCACGGCAGGCATGCCATCCACCTTGTGCAGCTATGCGGTGCAGACCGATGAGTCGATGCCGGACATTGGCGCCAATGCGCATCCGGTGCTCTTTGGAGACTTTCGCCGCGGCTATGTGATTACCGACGCCGGTGGCCTCCGGATCACAGTGGACGACAATATCACCACACCGGGCTTCATTAAGTATTACTTCCGCAAGCGCGTCGGCGGCATTGTCGCAGATAACCGAGCGGTGGTGGCGATTAGGTCGGCGGCGAGTTAGAATAAACAGCGCCAAACAAATCACGAAAGCGGCCGTTCACGTGTAATGCATCGAACGGCCGCATTGAGCCCAATGCCGAAGCTCAATATTGAAATTTTCTGTATTCTTTGCATCATGTTTTCTGTGTTTGTCTTTTCTGAATAATGCGTAAATGCTAGGAAAGCGCAAATACGGAGGATAAATGAACCGTCGGTTAATCCACCCCAAGTGTTTTGATCTGCGTTGCTTAGAGAAAATAGCGAACGGAAAGCAACGCAATATCTTCCTGGTGAACGGACGGGACTGCGGCCCCGATTTTCCCGATGTGCCAATTGTCCTTAAAGTACCAAGACGTATCGAGCGCCAGAATAGGCTCTCGCCGTCCAAACGGTTTCTGCGGAGACTGTATCCGGCAAGCTCGCTACGCGTTATTCGCAAGGAAGTAGACTATCTAACAAGAGCTTCGCAAAACTGCGCTGATCCCCTCGGCCAAATTCCAATTCCAGCGTTCATGGGGTTTGTGGAAACTTCAGATGGAACAGGAGCTTTGTGGGAAGCAATTTGCGACGAACAAGGCCAGCTTGCGGCTACACTGAAAAAACTGGTTGATGAAAATAAGATTGCGGAGGCGCTTGAGCCTCTTAACAGTTTTGTAAAGAAATGCCTTAAAACTGATCTTGTGGTCACGGATATGAACTACCGAAATCTTGTGTATGGACATAAATCTGGCAAGAAACAGTTTTTCATCGTCGACGGTTTTGGGGATCATCGTATGCTCTCTTTGAGAGAGATGTCTCACCAGTACAATCATGGCAAGCTGATGCTCGGCTTTAAAAAAATATCACAACAAACAAGCCTGACATTCGACAATCAAACCAATCGCTTTTGTCTTGGCACCAATTGATTTTCCAAACGCCAACAATTAGGGACCGCGCTTGGCACGCGCAGATGCACTTGGCGGGACTTACCGCATCGGCGGCAACAATCCTGCAACTCATGGTTTTCGTCGTTCAGCGCAAACAGTAGGTAAAATCTAGTTAGCAAAGATTAGCTTCGTCAAGTGAACGATCGTACATTTAATCTGCTTTCGCTGCATCCGCATCAGGCGGGTTTGCCCTGTGTGGATGGCGTCTGCTTTGCAAGAGAAAACTGCGTTGATTGCGCGGTTGGTCAGTACAGTCCTGTGTTCCCGTTGCCCGGCAGGCGATTTGCAAAGCAAATCTGCCGAGAGGGGGCATTCGTCTTGCATTTCTAAAGTGTTTCTTTCCTCTTATGCTGCAGCTTTGCGGTAACAGGTGTTTTTGGTCAGAATAGCCCAGATGATCCGTGCCGCTTTGTTCGCCATGGCAATTGTCGCAAGACGGACGGGTTTTCGTTCAAGCAGTTGTATGATCCAGGGATGCACGCGCTCAGGATACCCACGAGCACGTTGAACTTGGGAGGTCGTGCCGATCACGAGCAGCCTTCGTATGTAGCGGTCCCCTTTTTTGCTGATCCGCCCCAAACGTTCTTTGCCGCCACTCGACCTGTTTAGTGGGGTGAGGCCGAGCCATGCGGCGAACTCACGCCCGTTCCTGAACTGTTTCCCATCGCCGATGGGAGCGACAATGGCCGAGGCTGTGATGGGGCCACACCGGGAACCGTCCTGATCCGCTTGGCGCGTTCATCGATCCGCGAATGATGCTCGGTCAGCGTATCGTAGAAAGTCACCCTTTCATGGAGAGAGTTGACCTGGTCGCAGAGCGTTTTAAGCATGCTCTTCGCGACATCCGGGGTGTCCGGATAGTCATCGGTTTGGAATGTTTTGACGAAACGTATTGCCGCGACCGGCCCGTTTCCGATCACATGACCGAACTCTCGAATAAGCCCACGGATCACGTTCAGCATCTGGGTTTTCCGACGGACAACGAGTTGGCGAACGCGATGCATGGTCAGCAGAGCCTGTTGCTCTTTCGACTTCACCGCAACAAAGCGCATGGTCGGCCTCGTAACGGCTTCGCAGATCGCCTCGGCATCAACGGCATCTGTCTTTCCGCGTTTTACATATGGCTTGACGTAAACCGCAGGCATCAGGCGCACATCATGACCGATTGCAAACGGCTCAAGCAGGGCACGGCTATGTCGCGGGCCATCGTCTACGCATCGCGCGAGCCTGATATCCGCTATTGGCCGGACCGGCAGTGGGAAAAGATGTTCGTGCGCAATACCGAGTTTACCCGGGACAGCGGCGCCAATGACATCGATGCTCGCACGCTGTGGCACTACCAGGCGATTGTGGTGTCGCCCAATCTGCTGTCGACCACCCCGGGTGTGGGGACGGCCTATCTCACGTCCTTCAGGGATGCCAATGGCGGGTTTCTTGATGGGAGCAAGTCCTACCGGCTGAACGTCCCGGCAAATACGCCGGTCAAACGGTTCTGGGCCGTAACGGCCTATGATCCAGCCACCCGCGGACTGTTGGCATCGGACGGCCAGATCACGGTTGGCAGCCCGACCGACCCGGTGGTCAACGCGGACGGCTCGGTGGATCTGTATTTCGGTCAATCGGCACCTGAGGGATTCGAGGCGAACTGGATCAAGACCGACCCAACCAAGGGATTTTTCACGGTTTTCCGCTTTTATGGCCCGCTGGAAGGCTACATTGAAAAAACGTGGATTCTGAACGACTTCGAGGTGATAGAGTGATCTCCGTGCCATTGATTGTAGCTAAAGACACGCGAGGTGCGGGCAGCGTTGCGCACCCGCCTGCTCCCGCATGACGGCACAAGCACCCATCATCTAAACGATAGGTGGTCCGTCCGGCGGCAGCACCAATTTCTTGGCTGCCCGTACCTGGAACTACCGCCTGTATGCCACCACAGGCGGACATTCTGGCGCATCGCCTGTCTCAAAGCCCGCCGTCTCGTATGGGCACGGCGACCAGTCGGATTGGATTTAGGAGATTTGGCATGCTTTGAATGGCTGGTATGGGGAATTCGTGCTGCGCTGCCGCAGAACCTGTTTGTCTGTATTGTGTGTCGACGCCACGATCTGCGCTGCAGTCGCATCAGGGTGGTTTGTCCGCAATGTGAGACCTTCGCCGTTTTTTCATGAACGACCGCTACTGGTGAAAGCTGTCATTCGAATGCGAAACTTCGAATTTCCCGTCATAAATGACTGCTAAACGCTACACAGCAGACAATCACAAAAATTCGGTGAATGACTGCACCGAGCCCAAACGGAACCTTCCTGCGGGAGAACCTATAAATTACGGCATAGTCATCATCCGACGGGATGATCTCTTTCGCGTGGTTCGCAGCGGAGGCGGTATCACTGTAAGGTAGAAGGGGCGGCCATAGGGTTAGTACGAATTGCACATTCCATTATCAGACAAACGACGCGAAGGTATCGTTTTGCAATAAAGACAATTTCGCCCAGCTTTGGCTATATGGTACAGACCAGATGGTTATTTTATGTCAGGGTAGTCACTTGAGACAACATCGGTAAAGTAAACCGTAAGAACACTACTCGGAAGAGCCAGGGATAGATTTGGAAAATGCTGTTCACAGCAAGCGTTATTGACCTTTCCGACGATCATAGAATTTCAAATGGCACTGTACGCGTTGTCTATGAGTTTCCTGGTCAGCCCGATCTTTTGATCAAGGTTTTTCATTCGTTTGATGATCGCTCTTCAAAAAGACCAATTAAGCGCCTTGCTTGGACATTATTCCCGACCCTGAGATTTCGCAGCATTCTGAATGAGTTGCAATGTGAGTTGCTCGTTTCGCTGAAGCTCGGTTCGGACATCAAAAGCATGCCGATTTCCAGAATGCTAGGTATTGTTCAAACAAACCGAGGTCCCGGTGTTGTTGTAGAACGAATTAATGGTCTTGGCGGCGGTCTTGCACCTAGGCTCCATCAACTTTCCGGTGGGAAAACGATGGCCGAACCGGTATTGGATGCACTGAATGTTATGGTTAAAAAGATGTTTGAGCTTCAAATAGTTGCGCGCGACATCAACTTATCGAATATTGTCTACGGCTCACGTGACGCAGGCGCGGCATGTTTCCTGATCGATGGCTATGGAGAGCGTAACATAGTCCCTTTGCGTAGCATGTCGAAGCGATTGAATGACCGTTCTCTTGACCGACAATTTGCGTCGATCGCACAAAAAAATACGAGCCTGGCATGGGACTCAGATCATCGTATTTTCTTAAATTCACATTAGAAGATTTTCGGTTGAAAACAGGGAACATACCGATCAGTGGAACCGTTCTCCACTGCGATACCGGTCGACAAAAGAAAGCAAATAGGAGAAAAATGGCTGCAATGTCCGCATTAGCAAAAGCCACGCAAGCATATGGCGGTTTTGTCCGCAACTGAGACATTCGTCCAAAGTGCGGCGAACGTCCGCTTTTTGTGAAAGCGGCTATTCAAAACCAAAGCTTCGAGTTTTCGGTCGTGAATGGCTGCTAATTGCGATACAGTAGACATCTGTCAAAATTCGGCGAACGGCAGCTCTGAGCCGATTGTATTGAAAAACTCGAAGCAGCAAAATTTGGTCCAAAATATAGGAACATTGTCCTTGCAGATTGGCCTTCATGAAACGATGTTTGCAAAAGGGGGTATCGCGGGAAAAGGTTCTCTGAATTTGACCGTTCCGGGCCTGACACCGAGTTTTTCAAAACAATCAGCCAAAGCGGGCATGTCCGGATTCCCTCCTAAGTTCTAGGACCTCAGTGGTACCAATATCCTTGAATTTTCTAGCGCAAATCTAATGTTGATTCCGGCACAAGCTATTCCTGATTGTTTACGGACATAATGCGGACACGATCAAAATGCCCGTAGGCATCCCGCCTACTGCACGAGGTAAGTCAATGAAAGTACTTGGGAATTTTTGGCTCCGGCGGTAGGGATCGAACCTACGACCAATTGATTAACAGTCAACTGCTCTACCGCTGAGCTACGCCGGAACGGTTCGGGCGATATAGCAGCGTGACATATGCGCGTCCAGAGGGTTTTAGTGGAAATTTCTGAAATATGCGGTTTAGTGTTCTACCACTTGAAACACGCCTTGCGGATCGAAAGCTCCAAGTGGGGAAACCTTATTTTTTCCATATAAGTCAATGAGGTGCGCCAGTACATTTCGCTCTGCGGCTGGCAAGAGGGCGATTTGGGTTTCTTGGTAAATAGTTTCGGTTAGCGCGCGAACGCTTGAAGGAGATTGCCCCAATGCTTTTAAAATGGCCCGCTCGCGTCCCATGCGGTGATTCAGCAGCCAAGCAAGCCGGTGATTTGGCGCCGAAATTACATCACCATGACCGGGGAAAAAAACACTCCACTCGCGCTTGTTAAGGCGCAGGCAGGAGGCAATGAAATCTGTCAGATCACCGTCAGGAGGCGACACAAGCGAGCTGGCCCAGCCCATCACGTGATCCCCGGTAAAACAACTATTTTCCCACTCAAGACAGATATGATTGCCCAGATGCCCCGGTGTGTGGCGCACAATCAATTTCCATTCAGACGAGGCAATCTCAGTGCCATCAGACAGTGTTTGGTGAGGCTGAAATTCTGTATCGACCCCTTCGCCGCTTGCTGCCAACCCTTCAGATGACAAGTTTTTTCATTATTTCCGACCGTCCCGAGAAAGCATCACCAAAGGCCATAACAGGAATACCTGTTGCCTTTGACAATGGCGCGGCGAGGGGGGAATGGTCTTTGTGGCTATGCGTTACAAGGATATGCGAAATGCTTTGTTCTGGTCGCAATGCATCTAAAATTGCTACCAGATGCGCTTCGTTCAATGGGCCCGGGTCAATGACCGCGATTTCGCGGTGCCCCAGTAAATAGGTATTAGTACCGCGATACGTCATCGGCGACGGGTTGGGCGCTATGATACGGCGCAGCATCGGGTTAATTTCTACGGCAATCCCGATGGGTGGATCGAAATCTTGGGGCATCAGCTTTGGGGCTTTCTAAATATTTGGGCCGCAGGTAGGGTCCAGACTATGTTTTTCGGGTGGCTCAAACAATATATGCCGCGCAGCCTATACGTCCGCGCCGTATTGATCCTTTTGTTACCAGTTGTCACACTGCAACTTGTGGTAACGGTGCTTTTTCTCACGCGGCATTTCGAAGACGTCACAGAACAAATGGCCACCGCTGTGGCGCGTGAACTATTGCTGGTGCTCGATATTGTGGATCAGGCGCCGGATCGCGGGTCAATCGCAACTGATGTTGTCGCACAAGCAGGGCAACTGGCCTTAACCGCAACGCCGGTTGCCCCTGATGCAGTACCCACCGGGATGCAACGTGCGTGGTATGACTTTTCAGGCCGCGTTATCATCAAAAGACTGACACAGCGGGTGGCCAAGATCCGTGTCATTGATCTTTTGGATGGTGAGCGCGTGAAAGTGTATACCAGCACGCGACACGGGCCAGTTCTGCTGGTTTTTGACAGGGATCGGATTTCCGCCTCCAACCCGCATCAGCTGTTTGTAAATATGGTATTTTTTGGTGGTTTGGTCACCGTTATTGCCATATTGTACCTGCGCAACCAGCTGCGCCCTATAAAACAGTTGGCAAGGGCGGCCGAGGCTTTCGGGCGCGGGCGGCATGAACCTTACACGCCGACCGGCGCAAACGAAGTGCGCGCCGCGGGCAATGCGTTTTTGGACATGCGCGCCCGGATTGAACGTCAGATTGAGCAACGCACGTTGATGTTGTCCGGAGTAAGCCACGACCTGCGCACCCCTCTGACACGCATGAGGCTGGCGCTGTCGATGCTTGACGACGAGGACCGC
This sequence comes from uncultured Alphaproteobacteria bacterium, assembly GCA_963796445.1. Lineage (GTDB taxonomy): Bacteria > Pseudomonadota > Alphaproteobacteria > Rhodobacterales > Rhodobacteraceae > Roseobacter. Next base: position 58,790 of record CAWCLQ010000010.1, read on the forward strand.
GAACCGCTTGAAAGAGACGTGGACGACATGCAGCAGATGCTGGATGCGTTCCTGAATTTTGTGAGAGGCGCAAGCGAGGGCGAGCCGGAAGATATTGATCCGAGGCAGTTCGTGGAAGACATCGTCGAAGAAGCAAAACGTGCCGGGCGCAATGTCACGTTGGGTGCGCAAGAAGGTGAGGGGACCGGCACGGTTAAGCTGAATGCGTTGGCGATGCGTCGGGCGCTGGATAACCTGATATCAAATGCCGTACGATATGGTGCCCGTGCAGAAGTATCGGTGATGTTCAGCGATAAGTCCCTGAGAATACGCGTTGAGGATGACGGTCCAGGCATCCCCGCAGAGCGGCGTGCAGAAGCCACGCGGCCTTTCACACGGCTGGACCGGGCGCGCAACCAGGACAAAGGAGGCGGCGTTGGGCTGGGGCTGGCGATCGCCACCGATATTGCACGCGCGCATGGCGGGATCTTACGTCTGGGCGAAGCCGATCCACCCTTGGGTGGGTTACGCGCCGATATTGTGATCGCGCGGTAGAGCGATGCAGTTATCGCCAAAAGCAAACAAGACGGTATGGTAGGCCCGGCAGGACTTGAACCCGCAACCAAAGCGTTATGAGCGCTCTGCTCTAACCAATTGAGCTACAGGCCCGCCATGGCCGTTGCGTAAGCCGCTATGCGCGCGGCGTCAAGAGGGTCACGCATGCTCTTTGGATTGCAGTCGCGGCGCGAATGCTCTAACCCGCAAACAAGACGTGTTCAGCTAGGAGTATGCGCCATGACTTTGCCCGAAAAAGGGGTCACCTACGCCGATGCGGGGGTCGATATTGAAGCAGGCAATGCACTGGTTGATCGTATTAAACCGGCGGCAAAAAAGACCAATCGATCCGGTGTTATGGCAGGCTTGGGCGGGTTTGGCGCGCTGTTTGATCTGAAAGATGCAGGCTATACCGATCCAATCCTTGTGGCTGCGACAGACGGGGTTGGGACCAAACTGCGTATCGCAATTGATACAGGGCACGTGGACGGGGTAGGCGTTGATCTGGTTGCGATGTGTGTCAATGATCTGGTGTGTCAGGGCGCAGAACCGCTGTTTTTCCTCGATTATTTCGCGACCGGAATGCTGGAAACGGATAAAGCGGCGCGCATCATCGAAGGCATTGCTCTAGGGTGCGAACGCGCGGGATGTGCGCTGATTGGTGGAGAGACGGCTGAAATGCCGGGCATGTATCCTGCAGGCGATTTCGATTTGGCAGGCTTTTCGGTTGGCGCCATGGAACGCGGACAGGATTTACCTGCGGGGGTCACTTCTGGTGATGTACTGCTCGGGCTTGCGTCTGACGGCGTTCATTCAAACGGCTATTCGCTTGTGCGCAAACTGGTTGATCTGTCGGGTCTTGGCTGGGACGATGCTTGTCCGTGGTCCGAACAGTCGATGGGTGCCGAGTTGCTGACGCCCACACGGCTTTATGTGCGTCAGGCCCTTGCGGCCATTCGTTCGGGTGGCGTGCAGGCGTTGGCACATATCACAGGCGGCGGCTTGACCGAAAACCTGCCGCGCGTGCTACCTGAAACGATGGGTGCGGAAATTGACCTGGAGACATGGGATCTGCCTGCCGTTTTCAAGTGGATGGCAGAAACCGGCAAGATGGAAGAGGCCGAGCTTTTAAAAACGTTCAACTGCGGCATTGGGATGATCCTTGTTGTGTCTCCAGCGCGTGCTGATGCGCTGACGGCATTGCTTGCAGAACACGGTGAAGACGTCACCCGGATCGGTCATGTCACCGACGCGCCGGGGATGACCTATAAAGGCCGTCTTTTGTGAAAAAACGGGTTGCCATATTCATTTCGGGCAGCGGCTCCAATATGGTCAAGCTCGTCGACAGTATGACCGGCGATCATCCCGGTCGGGCTTGCGTGGTTTTATCCAACAATCCAGTAGCAAGCGGTTTGGACCGTGCGGAAGAGCGGGGCGTGCCAACGGAAGTTGTGCGCCACCAGCCCTTTGGGGAAGACCGCAGCGCATTCGAGCATGCAATGATGGGGGCCATTTCCCAGCACAAGCCAGATCTGATCTGTCTCGCCGGGTTCATGCGAAAGCTTACCGCAGGCTTTGTAGATGAATGGCGCGGGCACATGTTGAACATACACCCGTCACTGTTGCCAAAGTACCGGGGGCTTAACACCCACGCGCGCGCACTTGAGGCGGGCGACAAGATCCATGGGTGCACGGTGCACGAGGTAACGCCTGCTCTGGATGATGGGCCCATTCTGGGGCAAGCAACCGTGCCTGTCCTGCCGGACGATACCAGCGACATTCTGGCAGCGCGCGTTCTCGCGCAGGAACACATTCTGTATCCGATGGTCCTACGTCGCTTTATAGCCGGTGATAAATCGCCAGTGTTTTTGGAAAGTTAGGCCAGTGCGAAGTCCTTCTGGTCAATGGCTAGCCGCTCGTGTAACACTTCTGTGACGGGTGATGGTATGATCGACAAGAAAAAAGAAATGCCACTATGAGAACCATCACGACAACGCAGGAACTCGCCGAATTCTGCACAGAAGCTGCCAAACATGACTACGTTACGGTAGACACAGAATTTCTCCGAGAGCGGACCTATTATTCCAAGCTGTGCCTTATTCAGTTGGCGATGCCGGGGCATGACGACAGCACAGGATGTTTGGTTGATCCGCTGTCCAAAGACATATCGCTCGAGCCACTATACGAGCTTTTTCGTGACACATCCGTGGTCAAGGTCTTCCACGCCGCGCGGCAGGATCTGGAAATCTTTTACGTAGATGCGCAGGTTTTCCCTGAACCGCTGTTTGACACGCAAGTTGCTGCCATGGTCTGCGGCTTTGGCGAACAAGTGGGATATGAAACGCTCGTACGCCGAATTGCCAAGAAACCGTTGGATAAAACGTCGCGTTTCACCGATTGGTCGCGGCGCCCGCTGACGGATGCGCAAAAGACATATGCGCTGGCCGATGTCACTCATTTGCGGGAAGTCTATGAATTTCTTGCCGAAAAGCTTGAAGAGACGGGGCGCAGCCGCTGGGTTCAGGAAGAACTGTCCGTGCTCACTACGCCCGAAACCTATGTGGTCGCACCAGATGACACATGGCGGCGCGTTAAGACACGGACCAACTCGCCCAAGTTTCTTGCGGTTGTACGGGAACTTGCCGCCTTCCGCGAGATATACGCACAAGAGCGCAACATTCCACGTAACCGCGTTTTCAAGGATGATGCTTTGGTCGAACTTGCATCAAACAAGCCTAAAACAATCGAAGAACTAGGGCGGTCGCGGCTTTTGTTGCGCGAAGCGCGGCGCGGTGACATTTCGGAAGGCATTCTGGCCGCAGTCGCAAAAGGGATCGCTTGCCCACCAGAGCGCATGCCGGAACCGGACCGTTCCCGGGACAAGCTGCAGGTAAACCCGGCACTCGCAGATCTGCTGCGTGTCTTGCTAAAGAGCAAGACAGAAAGTGCGGGGGTTGCTGCTAAACTGATCGCGCCAGCAGCGGACCTGGATGCTATCGCGGCAGGCATGCGCGATGTGCCAGCTTTGCGTGGCTGGCGTCACGAGGTCTTTGGTGAAGACGCGTTGCGGCTGTGCGAAGGCAAAATCGCCTTGGCTGCCGATGGGGCGTCGGTTCGCATCGTTGCGCTTGATTAAAGCTGGCGTAGTGTCGCGTTCCTAGCGGCGCCGTTCCAAGGCGTTTTGCAGCCCTTCAACACGAATGACACGGGCGTCGCGGGCTTCCTGATCTGTCAGTTTGCGGGCCACGGTCACTTCACTCGTTTGGGGCGCGCCACCGGCGATTTGCTGGTATTGAGCTTGCAACTGATAGGTCAGGACACCGTCTTCGGGCAGTTCATCTTCGTTTTGCGGGGTCAGACGGGCGTTAAACACACCTTGGGTCGCAGAACGCCCCGTTGCCCGGATCAAAATCCCGCCCGGCACGCGTTCAATGGTAAGATCGCTAATCGCGTCGATCGTCGTGCCTTCATATACATTGCGCTCGCGCGGATCAGAGCGGAACAGGCCGCTGCTTTCGGGGATCAACGGATTGGTGGCCTCAATTGGTTCCAGAACGCTTTCGTCGGGCGCGTCCCGGCCCCACCAGTTCGCCGGGTTCGCGTTTGTGCCGCATCCTGCGAGAAAAAGTGCCGCGATCAGGTAACCTGTTGCTGAGATGCGCATATGTCCGCCGTCAAACTGTTCTTTCATAGTGACCTAGACTATCTCGTCCGCGTTGAAAAGCATCCTTCATCCAAGGGCTGGACCTTTGTGCCGTCCCGACCTACCTCTGGCGCATGATTATAGGAGTTGTCATGGCGCAAGCTGCTTTTGAAGAACTGGTGGAAGACTTCGAATTTCTGGACGACTGGGAAGACCGCTACCGTCTGGTCATTGAAGAGGGCAAAGCGATGCCCCCACTGGAGGACGCATTAAAAGTGCCGGCCACCAAGGTGGATGGCTGCGCCAGTCAGGTTTGGTTGCACGTTACCCCCGAGGACGGCACGATGAAGTTCGACGGAGAGAGCGACGCCATGATCGTCAACGGGCTGATCGCGGTGCTGCGCAGGCTTTACAATGGGGTGACACTTTCAGACGTTCTGGCAATCGACGCACGGGCTGAAATGGCGCGCTTGGGATTAAACGATCACTTGTCCGCTCAACGCTCTAACGGGCTGCGCGCAATGATCGAACGCATCCGGTCAGTTGCGGCAGACGCAAGCTAGACCAAAACAGCCTGTAAGCAGATGTCAGCCTAAAGCTTACCCAGTGATGTCTTGAGGTCGCCGTAACCCGTGTACCTGCGTTCAAATTCCAGCCCGAGTATCCGCGCGCAGTCTTGCGCTTTGGCGGTAAGGGCAGGGTCCTCTGTTTGGGCTTGATAGACCAGCTTTTCGTAATGTGCGAAGTACATATCGCGCAGTTCCGGGTGCCGGTCGAGGCCCATGGGTTTCATGATGAACGCATCGAATTGCCGCACCAGAAAATCGGTTAGATAAAACGTCGTTATCTCCTGATCTGCGTGCGCCGCAAAGCGGTCATTCCCCTCAAAGAAACTATAGCAATGCGGACCTGCGATCATCTGCACGCCAAGATCGGCACAGGCCTTTTGAAGCAGGCCACCCGTGCCGCAGTCGGCGTAAGCGACAAATATTTGGGCGTAGGTCGGCCTGTGCTTTGTCACCGTAGCCTGAACAGCCGCCGTGATCTTTTCCGGGTATAAATGGTAATTGGCGGGCAGGCAGGTCAGATCCAGATGGGTCCACCCATTCGCCTCTTTGAGATCTATGATTTCGCGTGCCAGAGCGCCGCAGGCGATCACCAACACTTTACCCGTCGCCTTATCCAGCGGCAGGCCTTTTTCGGTCAGTTGTGTGTCACTAAAATCCGTCACGTTACCACCTTTTAGAAAACGGCTCCGGTCACCCGAAGCTGCCGAATGGCGCGCACGGGCTGCGGATCAGGCGGTTTTTTGGTTGTGTTTACGTCCAACCCATTCCTTGGCTGTTTCAACCGCCACGGCCGCATCACGGCAGTAAGCATCAGCGCCAATGGCTTTGCCGAACTCTTCGTTCAGCGGGGCACCACCGACCAGCACAATGTAGTCATCGCGCACGCCTTTTTCGACCAAAGTATCAATCACGACTTTCATGTAGGGCATCGTGGTTGTCAAAAGCGCGGACATGCCGAGGATTTCCGGTTGCTCTTTTTCAAGCGCTTCCATGTAGGTTTCGACGGGGTTGTTGATGCCAAGATCCACGACTTCGAAGCCGGCGCCTTCCATCATCATACCCACAAGGTTTTTGCCGATGTCGTGGATGTCGCCTTTAACAGTGCCAATCACCATTTTACCCACGCGCGGTGCGCCTGTTTCAGCCAGAAGCGGTTTCAGGATAAACATGCCACCCTTCATCGCATTTGCAGCAAGCAGAACTTCGGGCACAAACAAAATCCCGTCGCGAAAGTCTGCGCCGACGATGGTCATGCCGCCAACAAGCGCCTTGGTCAGAATATCGTAGGGCTGCCAGCCGCGCTCGAGAAGGATGTTGACCCCTTCTTCGATCTCTTCCTTGAGACCGTCGTACAAGTCGTCAAACATCTGCTGGACAAGTTCTTCGTCGTCCAGATCCGCGAGAATGATTTCGTCTTCTTCGGACATCTTTTTTCCTTCACTGCAAGCAGGGGGCTTTTACGTTGTGTTTTATCTTTCGCCGGTCGTGCGATTTTGCACTGTCCGAATTGCGACACAGATCATGCGGAGTGCGACGCTTCAGCGCATAATTGTCCGTGAATTGAATAATCTGAGCATGCTTCATGCCATTTGGGAAAGCGGTTCAGCTTGCTCTGCGACGGCGTCGGCTGGTTCTTCTTTCTGGCCCGTGGTCGGGTTCAGTGCCATCGGCGGGCGAAGAAAACGGGCCGAGCCGGTCAACGATTTCTTCTAGCGCGGGTGCGTGTTCCATTGTCCGCGTGTCCAATGCCTCGCGCATCAGGCGCAGATGCGCGGGCTTTGTGCCGCAACAGCCCCCGATCACGCTGGCGCCGCACGCGCGTGCCATCACCGCATAATCCGCCATAAGTTCCGGTGTGCCGTCATAGTGGATATGACCGTCCACATATTTCGGAATACCCGCGTTCCCTTTGGCTATGATCGGTTTTTCCGCGCCTTGCGTCGCAAATCCCAGTATCGTGCGCAGCAGGTCAGAAGCACCAGTTCCACAATTCGCACCAAAGGCCAACGGTGCGTTTTCGTCCAGATCGTCAACCATCTTGACCATATTGGCGCTTGTCAGGCCCATCATGGTGCGCCCGGCCGTATCAAAGCTCATGGTGCCACACCACGGCAAACCCGCCAGCTTAAACCCTTCGGCGGCGGCGCGGTATTCTTCGGGGGCGCTGATCGTCTCTAGCCAGCCGATATCCGCACCACCTGCTTTTAGACCATCAGCCGTTTCGTGAAACATCTCGACCGCAAGCGCGTGGGTTAAACTGCCAACAGGCTCCATAATCTCGCCAGTGGGGCCCACTGAGCCTGCTACTATCACGGGCCGGCCAGCTGTATCCGCAACCTCCCGGCCGATTTCGGCAGACACACGGCTGAGTTCATGCACACGATTGGCGGCATCATGCAGTTTCAGACGGGAAGCGTTCGCGCCGAATGAGTTCGTCAGGAAAAGGTCGCTTCCGGCATCAACCGAGCCTTTGTAAAGCGCTTTGATCTTCTTTGGCTCCTGCGTATTCCAAAGTTCAGGCGCATCGCCGGACATCAGCCCCATATCAAAAAGGTTCGTGCCCGTGGCGCCATCCGCAAGCAAAACGCCCTTGGCGGATAAAAGATCATTAAAACTATGTGTCATTCGGAAGCTCCAAGCAGGTTGGCCCCCTCCTGTCACGCTTTGGTGAGTGAGGCAAATTCATAATATTCATCATTTTCATGAACAAAGCGGCCAATCCACACACCAAGGCTGGTTCGCCTGAAACGCGGCCCTCAAAAAACCGCGCTCAAAACGGGCGCGGTTTTGATCTCAATCCGCCTTAGATCAGTCTTTTTCCATCAACTGACGCTTTGCCTCGACCAAGAAAGCGGCCATCTGGGACCGGATCGTGGCCTCATCAGCCTTGTCGCCCAAATCTCCGGAAACTTTGCGGTAGACATCTTCGTGACCGGCTTCTTCAAAATCTGATTTGACCACTTCTTTGGCATAGTCTTCGGCGTCCGAACCGGATTTACCCAACAGCTCTGCCGCCCAGAGGCCCAAAAGCTTGTTGCGACGCGCCTCGGCTTTGAACTGCATTTCGGCGTCATGTGCATATTTGTTCTCAAAGGCGTTTTCGCGGTCGTCGAAGGTTGTCATCTGGGCTGTCTCCTGAAGAAAATTTGGTTCTTAAGACAGATATGCGAGTTTGCGCGCCGCAACGCAAGATGCGTTGGCTTGCAGCAGCGCGGACCTTGCACTAAGAGAGGCGCACATCAGGCCCTGATTGTCAGGGTACGTTCGCGAAAGGACGCCAATGGCCCGGCGCAAGAAAATCTACGAAGGTAAAGCTAAAATCCTGTATGAAGGCCCAGAGCCCGGGACAATCGTGCAATACTTCAAAGACGATGCCACCGCGTTTAACGCTCAGAAAAAAGCTGTGATTGAGGGCAAAGGGGTGTTGAACAACCGCTTGTCCGAGTTTTTTATGACCGGATTGTCGCAGATCGGCGTACCGACGCATTTCATCCGCCGCTTGAACATGCGCGAACAGCTTGTGCGCAGCGTGGAGATCATCCCGTTGGAAATAATTGTGCGCAATTATGCCGCGGGCACGATGTCGCAGCGTTTGGGCCTTGAAGAAGGCATGCAACTGCCGCGTCCGATTGTGGAATATTGTTATAAAGACGACAGCCTGGGCGATCCGCTGGTGACAGAGGAACATATCGCAGCCTTTGGCTGGGCAAGCCAACAGGACATGGATGATATCCTGAGCCTTGCTTTGCGGGTCAACGATTTCATGTCCGGTCTTTTATTGGGGGTCGGCATCCGGCTGGTGGATTTCAAGATTGAGATCGGGCGCGTTTATGACGGTGATTTCCAGCGTTTGGTCATTGCGGATGAGATCAGCCCAGACAGCTGCCGGCTCTGGGATATTGAGACGGGGCGAAAGTTGGATAAGGACGTCTTCCGGCGCGATCTTGGGGATTTGGCAGATGCCTACACGGAAGTTGCGACACGGCTTGGTGTGATGCCGAAAAATGCAACGCCCATGACCAAGCCCACCCTCATCAACTGATCAGGGCGTCGGATTTTGAGTTTATTTGGCAAGATGACAAAGGAGCGTATGGCGCGATGAAGGCACGTGTGCATGTGATGCTGAAGAACGGTGTGTTGGATCCTCAGGGGGAGGCCGTGCGCCACGCGCTTGGCGCGATGGGTTTCGTTGGCGTCGAGGGCGTCCGTCAGGGCAAGGTGATTGAGCTTGATCTGGCTGAAGGTGCGACCGAAGCGGATGTGACGGCCATGTGTGAAAAGCTGTTGGCTAACACGGTGATCGAATCCTACACGGTGGAGATGGGCTGATGCACGCAGCGGTCGTTGTGTTCCCGGGGTCTAATTGTGATCGAGACCTTGCCGTTGCCTTTGAGGCATCTGGCGCGCAGGTGTCGAAAGTCTGGCACAAAGACACTGACATTCCGGAAGGTGTCGATATCATTGGCATACCAGGTGGATTTTCGTTTGGGGACTATCTGCGATGCGGTGCGATTGCTGCCAATTCACCGATCTGTAAAACGGTGGCGGCGCACGCTGAACGTGGTGGCTATGTCATCGGCATCTGCAACGGCTTTCAGGTCTTGACCGAAACTGGCCTGCTTCCCGGTGCGCTGCTGCGCAACGCGGGTCTGAAGTACATCTGCAAAACTGTTGAATTGAAGGTCGAGACTGCCTCTTCAGTGTTCACACAAGGTTATTCCGCTGGAGATTTTATAGATATTCCGATCGCGCATCACGATGGCAACTACTTTGCAGATGACGAGACGATTGCGCGGTTACAAGGCGATGACCGCGTAGCATTTACTTACACGAACACACCCAACGGTGCAAAAGCTGATATCGCGGGTATCCTATCGGAAAACCGGCGTGTTCTGGGCATGATGCCCCACCCCGAGCGCGCAGCGGACGCGGGTCATGGTGGCACGGACGGACAGGCGCTGTTTCGCGCATTGGCAGGCGCGCTTGAAGCGGTGTGACTTGAGCAGGGCTATGTCTTTGACGTAGTCTTGGACTATGGATCGTAACCTGTCATCAGAACATGAGACCTTTGTGTCTAACTGGCGCATCCGCATGGCGGTGGCAGTATTGCTTGTTGTTGCGGTCATCGTAGTGTCGGTGACAAACAAACTTTTGACGGACAGGTTTACAGACAGCACTCGCGACCGTGCAGAACTGCGACTGGCGCTTTATAGCGGTAACTTGCTGGCTGAGTTGCGTCAGAATGCGATTGTCCCTCAGTTGTTGGCCCGCGATCCTGAGTTGATCGGCGCGTTAACCTCGGCTGATTACACGGCTTCGACCCGGCGGCTTATTTCGTTTGTGGAAGAAATCGGCGCCGCCTCGCTTATGCTGCTCGATATTGACGGGCGTACAGTAGCTGCTACGGACCGCAACCGTTTGGGTGCCAGTCGTCGCGCAGACAGCTTCTTTGTCGACGCAATCCGGTCCAACGCCACGGTGTTTACGGTCGCTGAACGTGAAAGCGGTGGCTACGCCTTTTTCTATTCCCGCCGTGTTCAGTCGGGATCCGATGTGCTGGGCGTCATCGCTGTAGAGGTCGATTTGCAGAAATTCGGCCGCGCCTGGGCCGGTATTTCCGACGCAGTGATTGTCACTGACAGCACGGGTACAATTATTTTGACCACAGAGCCGCGCTGGCGAGGGCGAACGGAAGCAGAAGCGCTTGCGCGTCAGACGCCGCAGAACGCTATCCAACGCGCGATTCAGGCAACGGCGGATTGGACCGCGCTGCCGCCTGACGCCTATCTTCAAGGCGAGGCCGTGATGCGTTTGGAAAACCGCATTCCTTTCAGGGGGTGGCGCATGACGAGCTATACGACTTATGCGTCGGTGCGCGAACGGGTAAACGGTGTGCTGGCGCTGGAAATCATGGGCTTTGCGATTCTTCTGGCTCTGACGTTCTATGCGCTCAGCCGGCGAACTGCTTTGCGCATGGCTCTTTTTCAGCGGGAATCTGCTCAGTTGCGGCGCCTCAATCTGGCCCTGCAGCGGGAAATCGCCGAGCGTAAACGCGTTCAGGAAACGCTTGCTGTGGCAGAACAAACACTCGAGCAGTCCAGCAAGCTGGCAGCCTTGGGGGAGATGTCCGCAGCGGTCAGCCACGAATTGAACCAACCGCTGGCCGCGATGAAGACATACCTTGCGGGTGCGAGGCTTTTGCTAAGGCGCAACCGCAGCGAAGAGGCGCTGTCGTCCTTTGGACGCATCGACGATCTGATCGAGAGAATGGGCGGCATCACGCGCCAGTTGAAATCCTATGCCCGCAAGGGGCAAGAGGCCTTTTCGCCTGTGGATATGGGCGATGCGCTATCTTCAAGTCTGGCGATGATGGAGCCGCAGCTACGCCAGCGGCAGGTCCAGATCAGCCGCATCATCCCCGACGAACCGGTTGAAGTCCTGGGCGACAGGCTTAGGATCGAGCAGGTGATGGTGAACCTGTTGCGCAATGCGATTGATGCGACAAAATCAGAGCGTCTTCCACAGGTCGACATCATCTTGTCGGCAGGGGAGACCGTGACGTTGACGGTGCGCGATAACGGTCCGGGCATTGAAGATTTGGATGCACTCTTTGAACCCTTCTACACAACAAAACAGCCGGGCGATGGTGTGGGCTTGGGCCTTGCCATTTCGTCTCAGATCGTGACAGACCTCGGCGGTCGCCTCACGGCTCGCAATGGGCAGTCAGGTGGCGCGGTTTTTGAAATGCAATTGCCTGTATTGGGCAGTGACGGCCAGACACAAGCAGCGGAGTAGGTCATGACGCAAGCCATGAAGATTGCGATTGTAGATGACGAACAAGACATGCGCCAATCAATCAGCCAGTGGCTGGCGTTATCGGGCTATGATACCGAAACCTTCGGCAGTGCCGAGGATGCGCTGAAGGTGTTGGGTCCTGATTATCCTGGCATCGTGATCTCGGACATTCGCATGCCGGGCATGGACGGGATGCAATTTCTCAAAAAGCTCATGGGGAACGACAGCGCACTACCCGTTATCATGATAACAGGCCACGGCGATGTCCCGATGGCCGTTGAAGCGATGCGCGTGGGCGCTTTTGACTTTCTTGAAAAGCCCTTCAATCCCGACAGAATGTCGGAACTGGCCAAAAAGGCCACGGGCGCGCGGCGCTTGGTGATGGACAATCGCGCTCTGCGCCGCGAATTGAGCGATGGCAGCCAGCTGATGAAAAAGCTGATTGGCCAGAGTCCGGTCATGGAGCGTCTGCGCGAAGACATTCTTGATCTGGGGCAGGCAGACGGCCACGTGTTAATCGATGGCGAGACAGGCACCGGTAAGACGCTGGTGGCCCATGCTTTGCATGCGGTTGGCAGCAGGGCTGGCAAGAAATTCGTGCTGGTCAGTTGCTCTGCGTTTGAAGAAGATGCGCTGGCCAAGCGCCTTTTGGGACCGATGATGCCGGAAGACGCGCAACTGCCCGCGATCGAAGAGGCACGTGGCGGCACGCTTGTGCTTGAAGACATCGAAGCGCTGTCAGAGGCCATGCAGGCACGTCTTTTGAGCGTGATAAACGAACAAGGCACGCCCGCAGAGACGCGCATCGTGGCAATTTCAAATTTGCAGGAAGCGGGCCGGACATCTGAAGACGTTTTGCGGTCTGATCTTTTTTACAGGCTGGCCGCATTGCGCATTACCGTGCCACCTTTGCGGGCGCGGGGTGAAGACATTCTGACGCTGTTCACGCGGTTAAGCGAACAATTTGCTGACGAATACGGGTGCGAAGCGCCTCATGTCACGGCGCAGGAGGCGGCTCAGCTCTTGCAAGCACCATGGCCCGGCAACGTACGCCAACTTATCAATCTAGCCGAGCGTGCCGTTCTGCAATCGCGGCGCGGCGCGGGTACGATTTCATCGCTATTAATGAACGATCACGAAGATATGCAGCCCGTTATGACCACCGAAGGCAAGCCGCTCAAAGAATATGTTGAAGCCTTCGAGCGCATGCTGATCGACAATACGATGCGGCGTCACCGTGGGTCGATCTCCAACGTGATGGACGAATTGTGCCTGCCGCGCCGCACGCTGAATGAGAAAATGGCGAAATACGGCCTGCAGCGGGCTGACTACCTGTAGTTGAAAACCCAACTGCTATTTTTTGGTCGCTAAACTGACGCTTTGGACGCGAAAATAACATTGACCATTGTCATTTGGCACCGTGTAGCATTATCTAGAGGTCAGGGAGGATCAGGCGACACGCCTGCTTTCCCCATTAGAGATTCGCTGCTTTGGGCGTTGTGTCCCGTTATAGGACGCTCCCCAGGCAGACCGATTGAGCCGGAAACGGTTAAGGAACCGCTGACGTATTGACAGGCTCAAGAGTCTGAAAGGCGCAGTATGTAATGGATACGTGGCCACCGAGGTGTGCCCGTGTCGGAGAAGAACCGCGATGACGCGCGCAAATGCATTGAGCAGTTTGGCACCGGCCCCCGTGGCGCGGCCCGTGCGTGCGTTTCAGATCGCCCTGACAAGACATAAACCGCATCTTTTCGATCCGCCTGGATTGGGACGGTCGCGGCTGTGCAATTTGGAAATATGGCTAAGAAAATGCTTATCGATGCCACCCACGCGGAAGAAACCCGCGTTGTGGTGGTTGACGGAAACAAGGTCGAAGAGTTCGATTTTGAATCTGAAAACAAACGCCAGCTCGCTGGCAACATCTATCTCGCAAAAGTAACACGGGTTGAGCCGTCGCTTCAGGCGGCCTTTGTGGACTATGGTGGTAACCGCCACGGTTTTCTTGCTTTTTCGGAAATTCATCCCGACTACTACCAGATCCCGGTGGCTGACCGTCAGGCTCTGATGGAAGAAGAACGTGCCTATGCCGAAGCGCAGAAGGCAAAGGAAGACGCTGACGAAAAACCCAAGCGACGCCGTTCGCGCAGCCGGTCCAAAGCCAAGGCCGAAGAGGCCGCAAGCGACGACGCCATCGCAACGAAGGAGGTTGATGCCGACAAGATCGAAGGCATGGAAACCATCGATCTGGGCGATGACGACGAAGAGGGCACATCGCCCATGGAACGTGTTGCTGAAACGCCTGTGGAAGAACCAGACGATGCGGCAGCAGACGCGGCTTCAGAGGACACGGCGACCGCAGAAGAGCCATCCGGCGACGATGAAGACGCAGCCGACGGTGAGACTGTTCAAATTGAAGCAGAAGCGCACGAAGACGAAGACGAAGATGCGCCCCGCAAACCGGACGCTTCTGCCAAGGACGACACCATCGAATCTGTCGCCGATGATGACGACCAAGAAGATATCCGGCCCACGCGCAAACCGCGCCCGCGCCGTTATAAAATTCAGGAAGTCATCAAGGTGCGCCAGATTTTGCTGGTGCAGGTTGTCAAAGAAGAGCGTGGCAACAAGGGCGCAGCGCTCACCACATACCTTAGCCTTGCTGGACGTTATTGCGTCTTGATGCCAAACACTGCACGCGGTGGTGGCATCAGCCGCAAGATCACCAACGCAGCCGACCGTAAAAAGCTTAAGGAAATCGCCAACGAGATCGAGGTGCCGCAAGGTGCGGGTCTTATCGTGCGTACGGCCGGGGCAAAGCGGACCAAGGCCGAGATCAAACGCGACTACGAATATCTACAGCGTCTGTGGGAGCAAATTCGCGAACTGACACTCAAGTCGATCGCACCTGCAAAAATTTACGAAGAAGGCGATCTGATTAAACGCTCGATCCGTGATCTATACAACCGCGATATCGATGAAGTTTTTGTGGAGGGCGAGCGCGGCTACCGCATCGCCAAGGACTTCATGAAGATGATCATGCCGTCCCACGCGAAAAACGTGAAGCTTTACAATGAAGGGCTGCCGCTGTTTGCCCGCTATCAGGTGGAAAGCTATTTGGCATCGATGTTCAACCCGACGGTACAACTGCCCTCGGGCGGCTACATTGTGATCGGCGTGACAGAAGCGCTGGTTGCTGTCGATGTGAACTCGGGTCGGGCAACCAAAGAAGGGTCAATCGAACAGACCGCGCTCAAGACCAATCTGGAAGCCGCAGATGAAGTAGCGCGCCAGTTGCGACTGCGTGACCTTGCGGGCCTGATCGTGATCGACTTCATCGACATGGATGAGCGTAAGAATAACGCGGCCGTCGAAAAACGGATGAAAGACAAGCTCAAGACAGATCGCGCGCGTATCCAGGTGGGCCGTATCTCGGGCTTTGGGTTGATGGAAATGTCGCGTCAGCGACTACGTCCAGGTATGATCGAGGCGACAACGCAGCCTTGTCAGGCGTGTCACGGAACGGGTCTGCTCCGGTCCGACGACAATCTCGCGCTGTCTATTCTGCGCCAGATCGAGGAAGAAGGAACGCGCAAGCGCTCTCGCGAGGTGCTTATTAAAGCGCCTGTCGGCATTGCGAACTTCCTGATGAACCAAAAGCGCGAACATATCGCGCAGATCGAAGGCCGCTATGGTCTCTCCGTGCAAATCGAAGGTGATCCGATGCTGGTCAGCCCGGACTTCAGCTTGGAGAAGTTCAAAACGGCGACCCGTGTCATTACTGCCAGCGCCGAGCCTGTCGTATCTGTCGATATGTCCATCATGGATCAAGTCGACAGTGACGACACTGAAAGCGAAGCCGATACGACTGAGCAGCCACAAGAAGCCCCCAGTGGCGAGCAAGGCACGCCCGAAGGTGACGGAGAAGCACGGCCCAAACGCCGCCGCCGTCGTCGCCGGAGAAGCCGCAACAAGAACGGCAATGGTGAAGGTCAGAACGCTGACGGTTCAAACCAAGATGAAAATTCAGACGGTGCCGTGACAGCGACAGAGGGCGCTGAGGCGCCTGAAGCCGCAAATCATGACGCTCCGGTCGCGGAGCAGGCATCCGAACAAGCCGCTGCACCAGAGGCGGCAGAGGCTGAAACTAAAGAGGTAAAGCCTAAACGGACAAGATCGCGCAGCCGTAAGCCCAAGGTTGAAGATGCGGAAGACACCGCATCGCAGGAAGCGTCCGAACCCGTGGCCGAGGCAGTCGCAGAACCTATAGCGGATGCGGCACCAGAAGAAGAGGCACCAGCCAAGCCAAAACGCAAACGTGCAAGCCGCGCAAAGAAGCCAAAGGCCGAAGCTGCACCGGCAGAAGAGACAGTGGTTGAGGCACCAGCGGCCTCTGAAGCACCGGCGCCAGCGGCAGAGGAACCTCCGCAGCCTGCGGCCGAAGCAGCAGCCGAGCCTAAGCCACAGCCAGAGCCCACACCGGAGCCTGAGCCCGTTGCGGTGGCAGAGGCCGAAAACAAACCAACAAAGCCAAAACGCAAAGGCTGGTGGTCGCTCGGCGGGTAAACCGGCTAACGGTAAAAGCGAAAGAACGCACCTTCGGGTGCGTTTTTTTACGCCTTGCGAATAACGTAAGTCTGGGTTGCGCCGTTCAGTTCGCTCGAAACCAGTTCGTGGCCGCTTTCGCTGCAAAAGTGCGGGACATCCACAATGGCTGCGGGGTCATCGGCCAGAACGGTTAATGTGTCTCCGGCACGCAACGCCTGCAAACGTTTGCGGGCCTTTAAAACGGGCAGGGGGCATAGCAACCCCATCGCATCAAGTGTATTTGGATCATCGGTCATATCGATGGACATAAGTGCGATGTTTCACTCTGTCCACAAGGATGTGACCACGCGCGGGGTGACGCTGTGACACGGATAGGCTAGGGAAGTCTCATGTTTGGAATTGAAATCATTGACGCAAGCCTTTTGCCTGCGATGCTTGTAGCGCTTTTGGCCGGGATCGTAAGCTTTCTCAGCCCTTGTGTGCTGCCCATTGTGCCGCCCTATCTCGCTTATATGAGCGGCGTAAGCCTCAATGAGATGTCAGGGGAACAAGCCGCACGGCGGCGCGCGATTATTGCAGCACTTTTCTTTGTCATGGGGCTAAGCACGGTCTTTTTGATCCTTGGCTTTACGGCATCGGCCTTCGGCGCGTTCTTTTTGCAAAACCAGATTTTGTTCGCACGCATTTCGGGCATCGTCATTATCGTCTTTGGACTGCATTTCCTGGGAGTATTCCGGATTCCGTTTTTGGATCGCGAAGCGCGCATGGATGCTGGCGACAAGGGAGGCTCCAGCTTTGGTGCATATGTTCTAGGATTGGCCTTTGCCTTTGGCTGGACACCCTGTATCGGCCCACAACTGGGCGCAATCCTGTCGCTTGCCGCGTCAGAAGCCTCCATCGCCAGAGGTACATTTCTATTAGGCGTTTATGCGGCAGGGCTTGGTATCCCGTTCTTGCTTGCTGCAATGTTCATCACGCGGGCAATGGGCGTGATGAACCGGCTCAAAAAACACATGAGCATGATAGAGCGTGTAATGGGAGGGCTTTTGCTACTGGTCGGGATTGCGATGGTCACCGGTGCGTTCACAACATTTTCCTGGTGGCTTCTTGAACAGTTCCCGGCCTTGGCAACGCTGGGCTAATCGCTCTAGACTAGGGTTGAGCCCGGCTGCCACGGCCGGGGCCAAAGAGGCCCAAGCATGAGCAGCACCGACCTCACCCCCGTTCGCCGCCGCAGGGTGTTTTACATCCCCGGCTACGACCCTTTTCCCCCGCGCAGATACCGCGAGCTTTACCGCAAGCAAGCCACTGAACAGGCCCGTATCAGCGGATACGATATTGCTGTAGGTCCGCAACAAAGAGGCAGCGGATTTGGCTGGCAGGTGACGGCCCAGATCGAGGGACAACCGGTCGAAGCCGACATCGAAGTCTTGGTTTGGTCTGATATTGTTCAATCCAGCCGCCCGCCTTCCATACTGCAAACATATCTGGATTTGCTGCGTACAGCTTGGATTTACATTTCAACGGGGGCACTCTTTCGCCTAATGCGACTGCGCAAGGGGCCTGTGATTGCAGCCCTCTATCCGGTTTTTGCTCTGATCGGTCAGGCCCTTTTGGCAGCGCTGCTTGTATATTTGTCCGTGCGCATGGCGGGTTCTTTGGCTTTGCGCACATCAGGGCCGTTGGCAGAAACGGCCGGCATCGCGATCGGGGCGCTGGCGGGTATATGGCTTGCATGGCAACTGTTGCGATGGTTCCAGAACCACGACAACCGTTTTTTTGCCTATTACCTGATGCATGATTTTGCCTACAGTGCAGCAGGGTATGGGGCGTATCCTCCCGAGCTTGAAGCGCGATTAACCGCTTTTCGCAAAACGATTGCATCAGCGCTCGGCGAAGACGTCGACGAAGTTCTGCTGGTGGGTCATTCCTCCGGCGCACATCTGGGCATCAGCATTCTGGCGGATATGCTCAGAGCCGGAGAACTGCGCGATGATGGCCCCACGTTAGCCTTTCTGTCGCTGGGACACGTTGTACCTATGGTTTCATTTCTACCCAAAGCTGACAGGCTAAGGGGCGATTTGCGCATCGTGTCCACGGCTACAAACATCGCGTGGGTCGATGTCACCGCGCCCGGAGACGGCTGTTGCTTTGCGCTATGCGATCCGGTTGCTGTTTCAGGACAGGCCACGAGCGAAAAATGCGGGCCACTGGTATTTTCGGCCGCCTTTACCCAGAGCCTTACAGCCGAGAAACTGAAAGCACTGAGATGGCGTTTTTTCAGGCTGCATTTCCAGTATCTGTGCGCCTTTGACCAACCAAAAGACTATGATTATTTCCAGATTACTGCAGGCCCGCTGCGTTTGGCCGACCGCTACAAGGACCGTGCGCCGTCCAAGTCGCGGCTGCAGCGTACCTTGTCCAAATATACCTCGGTGCGGGCATGACACTTCCGCCAAAGCCACCAAGCCGCGCGCCACGCGTATCACTTTGGCGCTATGGCAGGCTTTTCCGCCAAGATATCCTGTCAGCGCAGCCCGAACGCCTGTACCGCGCATGGATGGCCGAATTTCGCACGCCGTTTTTCCGTAGTTATCTTGCCAATGATCCAGCGCTGGTGCGGACCGTTCTAAAAGAACGTCCACAAGATTTCCCCAAATCAGATCGGGTCGGCGAAGGGCTTCGCCCACTTTTAGGCAATTCGGTTTTTCTGACCAATGGCGCGACCTGGGAAAGGCAAAGGCGCATTATCGATCCCGCTTTCGAAGGTGGGAGGTTGCGCGACAGCTTCGCCGCTGTCGAACAGGCAGCCATTGCGGCGGCTACGCGGATCAAGACCCGGATTGGTCAGACCGTTGAGATGGAAGCCGAAGCCAGTCACGCAGCAGCCGATGCGATATTCCGGACACTTTTTTCCATTCCTATAGAGGACCGTGTCGCCGATCTGACCTATGACGCGTTTAGACAATATCAGCGCAGCCAGCCGATTTTGAATATCGCCGCCTTTCTACCCTTGCCGCGCTGGATGCCCCGCGGTTTCAAACGCGCAACCCGTCGCAGCGCCGCCGAGATACGCACTTTGATCCACGATATGACAGCCCAACGGCAACTTCAGATTGCGGAAGGAACCGCACCCCAAGACTTAGCCACCAAAATTATGACCACGCCGGACCCCGAAACCGGCAAGACATTTGATGTGGATGAAATGGTCGATCAAGTCGCTATTTTTTTCCTCGCCGGACATGAGACCAGCGCGTCGTCACTCGCGTGGGCACTGTACCTCTTGGCGCTCTATCCGGAGTGGCAGGACCGTGTCGCAGGCGAAGCGCAATCGTTCGGTGATGATTTCTCCTCGCTGTCAGGTTTACGGGTCACGCGGGATGTGTTCCGCGAAACGCTCAGGCTGTACCCGCCGGTGCCGATGATGGTGCGGGAAACAACGCAACCCGAGGCTTTCCGCAATCGCGACGTGCCGGTCAAGGCACAAGTTGTCATTAGCCCCTGGCACGTGCATCGCCATTCGCGATTGTGGAATAACCCCGATGCGTTCGATCCCGGGCGTTGGCAAACTGAGCAAGGTCGCCAAAGTGCGCGCGACGCCTATCTGCCGTTCAGCGCAGGCAGACGGGTATGCCCGGGTGCCGGGTTTGCGATGATGGAGGGCGTTTTGATGCTTGCGCATGTCTTGCGCGCCGTGCGTGTTGAGTTAACCCACGATCCTGCGCCGGTTCCGGTTGCACATCTGACAGTTCGGGCACGGAATGGTATCCGACTGCGCATTGTCCGCCGCTAACATATACCATCCCACTGCCGCTTGATTTATGGACAGTGGAAAGAGCCGGAATCAGAAGGACTTGGTACGATGTCAGATCAGAAAAAAATGCGCGAACAGATGAAATCCGGTGCCGGCTTTATCGCAGCTCTGGACCAGTCCGGTGGCTCCACGCCTAAAGCGCTCAGCCTCTATGGTGTTGAACCCTCGGACTATTCAGGCGACGCAGAAATGTTCCGGGTGATGCACGACATGCGTGCCCGCATCATTCTGGCGGATGAGTTTACATCGGAAAAAGTAATTGGTGCGATCCTGTTTGAACGTACGATGAATGACACAATTGACGACACGCCGGTCGCAGATCTTTTGTGGAACCGTCGGGGCGTGGTGCCATTTCTGAAGATCGACAAGGGTTTGGAAGATCAAGCGGACGGCGTGCAACTTCTTAAACCAATGCCCGGACTTGAAGAGTTGCTGGCTGAGGCCAAGGCAAAAGGTATATTTGGCACCAAGGAACGTTCCGTCGTGCATGAGGCAAATGAGGGTGGGATCGCGGCCATCGTGGCGCAGCAGTTTGATGTCGCGCGCACAGTAATTTCCGCGGGGCTCGTGCCCATACTGGAACCTGAGATCAACATCCATTCCGAGACGAAAGCCGAAGCTGAAGATTTGTTAGAGGCGGAAATTGCCAAACATCTAGAGGCTTTGGAAGATGGTGTTGATGTGATGCTTAAGCTCACACTCCCCGACAAGCCGGGTCTTTATGACGGGTTGGCCGCGCATCCACGAGTGCTACGCGTTGTGGCGCTGTCAGGGGGGTATTCAACCGATGTTGCCTGCGAAAAGCTCGCGCAGAATGGTACGATGATTGCAAGTTTCAGCCGTGCGCTGACCGAGGGTTTGAACGTCAAAATGTCTGACGCCGAATTCAACGCAGCACTCGGCAGCAACATCAACAAGATATATCAAGCGTCGACCTGAGGGTCATTCAGTTTGGCTTGCAGGTCTCTTAATATGTAAAGCCGGATCGCTGAGGCTAACCCGATATCAGTGCCGCGTGTAACATCAATTTCAGCGACCAACGCGTTGAGAGCGATGTTCTTTTCAGCAGCAATCTTTCGCAGGGCAACCCAAAACTCGTCCTCTAGCGAGATCGATGTGCGGTGACCTTTTAGCGTCACGGAGTGTTTAACAGGCCGCTTGCTCATTTTTCGGTTTTATGTCCGTCAAGATGGCGTGCGGCCTTGTCACTTTGGGTTTTCTCCTGCAGCTTCTCCGCCTTTGATCTGCCAAAACGGCGCGCATTTTCATCCGCGCGCGCCCTCTTGTCGGCGCGCGTTCGTTCTTTGCGAACCTTGTTGAGGTTCACAGGTTGGGTCATTTTGGCCCGATCATGTTTTCGGGCCGCACCACGCGCTCAAACGTTTCCGCATCCACAAAGCCGAGGGCGATGGCCTCTTCTTTGAGTGTTGTGCCGTTCTTATGTGCCGTCTTCGCCACTTTCGTCGCATTGTCATAGCCGATTTCAGGCGCCAGGGCGGTGACGAGCATAAGACTTTCGCGCATTAGTTTTTCGATACGATCGGCATCCGCTTGCAGCCCCACCACCAGATTGTCGGTAAATGTTGACGCGGCATCGCCTAAAAGCTGCATGGATTGCAGGACGTTATACGCCATCATGGGTTTGTAGACGTTTAGCTCGAAATGCCCTTGCGAGCCGGCAAAACCGACTGCGGCATCGTTTCCAAACACATGCGCACAGACTTGGGTAAGGGCTTCGCACTGGGTGGGGTTCACTTTGCCCGGCATAATCGACGATCCGGGCTCGTTTTCGGGCAGGATCAACTCGCCAAGACCACAGCGTGGGCCAGAGCCAAGCAACCGGATATCGTTGGCGATCTTAAACAAGCTTGCCGCCACGGTCTTGAGCGCACCAGACATCTCTACCATTGCGTCATGCGCTGCAAGTGCTTCGAACTTATTGGGTGCCGTCACAAAGGGCAGTCCCGTGATTTTGGCCATGTTCTTGGCGACCATCACGTCCCAGCCCTTGGTGGTGTTCAATCCGGTACCGACCGCGGTGCCGCCCTGTGCCAACTCGTAAATCCGGCCCAAGGCGTCTTTGACGCGCTGGATACCCATGGCAACCTGATGTGTGTAACCCGAGAATTCCTGGCTCAGCGTGAGGGGTGTCGCGTCCTGTGTATGGGTTCGGCCAATTTTGATGATGCCTTCAAAAGCCTCGACCTTTGCCTGCAATGCGCCGTGTAGTTTTTCCAGCCCGGGTATCAAAATATCATGCGCCATCATCGCGGTCGAGATATGCATCGCGGTCGGGAATGTATCGTTCGACGACTGGCCCATATTGCAGTGGTCATTCGGGTGCACAGGATCTTTGGAGCCAATGACGCCCCCAAGAATTTCGATCGCGCGGTTCGCAATGACTTCGTTCGCATTCATGTTTGACTGGGTGCCGGACCCTGTCTGCCAGACCACAAGCGGGAAGTTATCGTCAAACTTGCCCGCAACGACTTCGCTGGCGGCTTGCACGATTGCGTCGCCGCGCGTGCTGTCAAGTTTGCCCAACTCCGTGTTTGCCTGCGCACAGGCTTGCTTGATGACGCCAAGTGCACGAACGATGGCAACGGGCTGCTTTTCCCAGCCAATAGGGAAGTTCATGATGGAGCGTTGTGTCTGTGCGCCCCAATACTTGTCTGAGGGGACCTCAAGCGGGCCAAAGCTATCGGTTTCTGTGCGGGTATTGGACATCGTATGCTCCATAGAAAACAGTCGATAGCGGTTTAGCCCGCGCGAGGCTGCGGCGCAACTGTGCCCCCTCGTCGCGGGGCCATGTTGCATGCAGAGAATTTCACATTATCTATTAAACAACAGATCCGCGTCATCATGTTCAGCGATGCGCCAAAGGTCACTATAAGGAGTGTTGATTGTGAATACGAACCGGCCATGGTTCCATCTACGCGCGTTTGCGATCACTGCCTTGCTGATTGTAGTTTTCCTGGCAGGAGCGGCTCAGGCGGACATATCTCGGTTTGTTGGCAGCTACGTGGGTTCAGCCGATGTCGTATCTTCGGACGGCACGAAAAAACCGCGCGACATGAGTGTGGAAATCAGTGAAATCAAAGATGGTTTCCGGGTGAGCTGGACCTCTACGACATACCGCCCTGACGGTTCTTCCAAGGTGAAATCGTACACAATCGATTTCGAAAAAAGCGATCGCAACAGCGTGTATGCGGCCGCTATGAAGCGGAATGTCTTCGGCCACAACGTTCAACTCGACCCGATGAAGGGCGAGCCATACGTCTGGGGCCGCATTGAAGGCGACAAGCTGAGCGTTTATTCAATGTTCGTAGCCGAAGACGGTGGATATGAAATTCAGCAGTTTGACCGCACACTTGCCGACGGTGGTTTGGAACTGGACTTTAAAAGCGTTAGAGACGGCGCCATACAGCGCACAGTATCAACGTTCCTGGCACGCCAGTAGCTACTTTCGGAAACTATCCAAAGACACGATTTCAGCGTCTTTCGGCAAGTCTTCCGCCACTTCCAGTTCCCCTAACGCTGAGGGTGCAGGTTTCGAGGCTGGCAAATTTTGCGGGTCTTCAGATGTCGCTTCGTCGTCGTCGGCCTGTGTCTCAAACCGCAATCCGAATTCAACTGACGGATCAACGAACGTCTTTATGGCGTCATAAGGAATATACAAAGGCTCTGGCGCGTCGCCAAAGTTCAAGGTGACCGAAAAGCCTTCATCGGTCACTTCAAGGTTGTCGTACCAATGCTGCATCACAACAGTCATTTCGCCCGGATATCTATCAAACAGCCAATCTGCCAGTTCGGCGTCAGGGTGACCTGTATCGAATGTGATGAAGAAGTGGTGTTCTCCCGGAAGACCATTTTCGCACACATCAGAAAGCACCTTGCGGATCAGGCCGCGCATGGCCTCGTGCATTAGGTTACCGTAATCAATTGTGCGGCTCATCGTGACCCTCTGAGCAGTTCTATCCGTAGATTTACCATAGCCGATTCCGCGCGGGATAAAAGGGGGGACTGTGCTTTCCAGTCCTGGCTTTCAAAGAAGCGACAAACACACGCCCACAACGGCCATAACGCCCAAAGTTTCGGCTATATCACGCTTGAAGCCCAGCAATAGGACTGCAGCAAGGCAGGTGAGAGTCACCGCCCCAAGATTTAAAGAGGCAAGAACAGGTGCAGGCGCGGCAAAATGCGGCCATGTTCCAACACTGGCAAACAGCACATGGATACCGAACCAAAGCGCAAGGTTCAGAATGACCCCAACTACCGCGGCCGTAATACCCGCAAGCGCTGCCGCAATCCGCGGTCTGCCGGAGATCGCGTCAAGATACGGTGCCGCTAGAAATATCCATAAAAAGCATGGGACAAACGTTACCCATAGCGCAACTGCACCCGCGACTACCGCAGTTGGCATGCCGCCTTGGGCAAACCCGGCCAGCATCGCCACAAACTGCGTCACAAGAATAAGCGGGCCGGGTGTTGTTTCAGCCAGGCCCAAAGCATCGATCATTTGCGCGGTGGTAATCCAGCCGTAATCAGACACTACCGTTTGGGTCATATAGGCAAGCACGGCATAGGCTCCACCAAAGGTGACCACTGCGAGTTTCGAAAAAAACAAGGACACCTGAAGCAGGAATGCATGATCCAAAAACAGCAACACCACAATTGGAGCCGCCCAAAGTGTGCCCCAAAGCGCAATGATCGGCAGCGCTGACGGGCGGCTGTTTGGGACGGACGCCGGTGGTTCCACATCACTTTGGACCATCGCGACTGCCCCCCACATCCCCGCTGCGGCAATAATCAAAGGGTAGGGGACGTTGAACAGGAACAAGGCCGCGAATGACCCGCCAGCCAGCATCCAAGCCGTTGAGGTCCCCAGCGCTTTGTTGGATAATTTCATCAACGCCTGTAAAACGATGATGATTACGGCGGCTTTGATACCCTCAAATGCGCCTTGCACCAGCGGGACATTGCCGTACTTGGCGTAAATCAACGCCAGCGCGAGAATAACCACTGCGCCTGGAAGCACAAATAACAGCCCTGCAACCAAGCCGCCGGACACGCCCCGCAGCCGCCAGCCTGCATATGTCGCCAACTGCATGGCTTCGGGTCCCGGCAAGAGCATACATAAAGACAGTGCGCGCAAGAATTCCTGTTCACTCAGTAAACTGCGGTCTTCCACCAGTTCTTTGTGCATCAATCCGATCTGTGCTGCCGGACCACCGAATGACAGCAAACCGATCCGTGCGAAGACCGCAAAGAGCGCCTGGAACGATATCTTGGGCGCGCAGCTGGTCGGGGGCACTGGCGTGTCAGGCATGGCCCGCGACCATATCGAAAGAGTGCGTTTCAATCTGTTTTTGGTTGGCTGAGACGGATGATCGTTTCACGGCACAAATCCTGCCAATAGGCTGCATGAAAGCATCCTTAACCTGAATGTCGCTGAGATATTGAACAGTATTTGAAGCCCATTGCCCATAGTCGTGACACAGTGCCGGTCGCAGCGTCAATTGCCAATAATTAACGCAGTGGCTTGCCGCCCAACATCAATTCACAGCTATGCGGCGGCAACTGTCCGAGCTGTTCAAAGGAAGATAGCAACTTCACTTGAGGATAGCTTTCGACGATGCAACCGCGTGTGTGGCATTCTACGCAGGCTTGGCTTCAAGAGAGACGGCAAGATCACATCTGGCGCGCTCATCGACGCATCAAAGTATGTGCGCAAGGGGTTGTCATGCGGCGAACATTAAGCGGACAGGCAGCGGACAGTTTATCCACGTCACAATAATCAGTGCTCTAACATATTGATTTATATGCGCAGAGAAGGTTCCAGACCGGACAATAGAACTGGAAATAAAAGGGCATGGGAACAATGTCCGCTTGTCCGCTCTGGTTCAGTAATCCGCGCGAAGAACAGAACGGGCGTCATGATTTCTATAACATCTATGCCCAACGCAGGTGCAACCGGCGGCCTAGCCAACATCATGTTCCGACGCCACGAGGCCAGCAATTGTGACGAAAACCTCAAATCCATTAAACAGCGAAAGGAAAAAAGCGGATGAAAGAATAAGAACCGAAGTCTGTTCAGCCGGCAAAAACACCTAAGAAGGAAGAAAACTACAAACTGTATGGTGGATCGGACGTCCAGGAATGGAACCTGGTTCTTGCTGATCGGGCGGCTCAATCGCTTTGCACTGGGAACTCTCCAAGCGACAAATACGAAACCCAATTCACTGCCACTATCGCCGCGCAGGGAGGCATAAGGCCGACGGATGAACTTGAAGGCATGATGGCGGCGCAATTGATCGCTGCTTATAACGCTAGCATGGAATGTTACCGCCGAGCCATGCTGAAACAGCAGACCCTCGAAGGCACGCGTGAGGCCCTCAATCAGGCCAATAAGCTGTCCCGCACGTATGCCGCATTGCTCGATGCACTGGACAAGCATCGTGGCAAGGGCCAGCAAAAGATGACAGTCGAGCATGTCCATGTTTACGCGGGAGGACAGGCTGTGGTTGGCAACATCGAGCAGAAAAAAGGAGGGGGCCAATAAAATTGGAGGAACAACCTGAAGTGGTCCGGCAAATTTGGACAGCGTGCTAAGATGTATCCAACCCGAATGAATGGATACGAGAATGACGAAGCGACGGAATTTTTCAGACAAGTTTAAAGCGACTGTGGCGCTTGAGGCGCTGCGCGGTGACAAGACGGTGCAGGAGATCGCGGCCAAGCGCCAGCTTCACCCGACGCAGGTGAGCACGTGGAAACGGCAGGCGATTGAAGGCATGGCAAATGTGTTCTCGGACAAGGTCAAAAAGGCTGAGAACAAGGACGGCGAGATCAAAGAGCTTCACGCCAAGATTGGCCAGCTTGCGGTGGAAAATGATTTTTTGTCACAAGGGCTAAAGCGATGAGCCCGTCTGAACGCCGCGCAATGATCCGCAAAGAGAACACCGATTTGAGCCTGACGCGCCAGTGCAAACTGCTCAAGATCAGCCGTTCCTCAATCTATTACACGCCCGTTGGCTTTGATCAGGCCACGATTGAGCTGATGCATGAGATTGACCGGATATTTACGAAGTATCCGTTCTTTGGCAGCCGCCAGATCGCGGCATATCTACCCCAATCAGGGTTCTCGGCGGGTCGGCACCGCGTGCGCCGTTTGATGGGCATCATGGGGTTGCAGGCCATCTACAAAGGGCCGAACACCAGCAAGAAGCATCCCCAGCATCAAGATCTGTCCATACTTGTTGAGAAAGCTGCCGATCACGCGGCCCAATCAGGTCTGGTGCAGCGACATCACCTACATCCCCGTGAAGAGCGGCTTTTTGTACCTGGTGGCGATCATGGACTGGGCGACACGTAAGGTGCTGTCCTGGCGGCTGTCAAATACGCTGGATGCCAGCTTTTGCGTTGAGGCGCTGGAAGAAGCCATCGCCAAATACGGCAAGCCCGAGATCATGAACACGGATCAGGGCAGCCAATACACGGGCGCTGATTGGATCACGACGCTGACCAAGGCTGAGATCAAAATCTCAATGGATGGGCGGGGGCGATATCTGGACAACATCTTCATCGAGCGGCTCTGGCGATCCCTGAAGCAAGAGGCCGTCTATTTGCACGAGATCACCAACGGCTTCCAGGCCAAGCGGATCATCGACGACTGGATCGGCTTCTACAACACAGAGCGGCCTCACACCGCCCTCGACAAGACGCACGCCAGACGCGGCATACTTCAACCAAGCGGAGAATACGAAAAGCGGCATGAACACAAACCAGATGCATCTTAGCCAAGCCGCAAACCTGTCCTAAAAAGCAGGACCACTTCAGCGATTGGGCGTTCACCAAACCTTGCTTTCGTCATAAACAGCATGCTGCACCTTTAGAAATCCAGAAAGAAAAATCGCTTCAGCGAGGACTTTGCTGACTTCCTCCAACGTACTCAAATTCGTTTCCCACAATTTTGCGGCGTCTTCGGATGCATCCAACCAGAGAAAGAACCCCAGCCCGTTGGAAATCAAATCCAGCACGATCATAAGAAACAGTACCGCAAATCCGGCCAACAAATAACCGAACAAAAACTTATACCGACGGAGCTCAGAGCGGAAAATGTACAAGACCCCTGCGCCGATGGCTGCATAAAGAGCAATAATGACATCATCAAGTCGATCCCACACAGCCGTTTCGGCCATTTCAAAGTGTTTAAGGACCACCTTTTCGGTGTTTTCGTGGATTTTGATGGCATCATCCAGCGCAAGAAAAAAGAACCGAAAAGCTATAAGCAGCCATATGAGCCTGGGCTCAAATAGCTTTTTTGACCCGACCTCAGAGCGCAAAACATATATTTTAAAGCACGAAAACGAAATCAGCAAAAGGAGCAGCACTGAAGCATAAGTACCCGGCCTGCCTTCGCCAAATAGTTTTGAGGTATCGCCCCATAGATACTCACCAAAAAGGATGAGGACCAGACAAAGAGCCAGCACCGAAATGACAATCAATCCTGTTGTGAAAATGCGGCCATCGTTCAAAGATTTATTCTCCTCTTCCACGAGGCGATTTTTTGGGATGCTCATGTATTAATTGCAATGGCCGACCATTCTTTGGCTGCTTTCATTGGATGACTAGTCGATTGCTGGCGCATCGCAGGCCACTGGTTTGCCGGGGCTATACTCTAAGGATCGGGCAATCGTTACCTTCCAGTGCGTTTGGTGCAGAGCGGTCATTTGAGGGTCACTGTGGGAAGGCAAATTTGTCCGCAACTGAGACATTCGCCCAAAGTGCAGCGAACGTCCGGTGCTGGTGAAAGCAGTCATTGAAGCGTGAACTTTTTAAACGGCCAATGCCTACGACTGCTTGACGCGATTAAGCGGCCATCGGTCAAAAAACGGTTGAATGACTGCATCGAGCTCATACCGGAAGTGCTCCTGTGCAAACGCTCGCAAGTGCAGCAATGCGGACGCCAAAATTGTTAGCTGCGCCACAGAGAGAAAAGCGGCCGTTCCTTCATAGCGCAGCGAGATTTGGGACATCTGTTTCCGCTCTGCGGACATTGCAGCCGTCCGCGTCTGCGACTCGCACTTCGCTGGATAACACTTTCCAAGCCTTCGATTCATCTGAGGTTGCGTGCGATTTGCGCTCTCCTGACTGTCGTTGCCTTGGTCTGATGAACGAATTGAAGCGGTCATCCGGTACATTCAGACGAGATGTCAGCCGCGTCTGCCGAATACACCAAACGGTCCGGAGCTGACGAAATAAAATGTCTGAAAGACCTGGCATATTTGAACTATATTCTGGCTTAGGGCAAAAAAAGTGCGTAAACGTTGGATATTTAAACACCATCATCTTAGCCAACAGGGAGACAGTGATTTGTCCATACGAAAACTATTGCGGCTGAAGGCCGTGGCTATGACGGCGCTTGTGGCGTTGTCGGGTGCCGCAGCGGCTCAGGACGCCAAGCCAAACATTCTTGTGATTTGGGGGGACGACGTGGGCTGGAACAACACCAGCGCGTACAACCGCGGCATGATGGGGTACAAAACGCCGAACATCGACAAAATCGCCAGCGAAGGTGCGCTGTTTACTGACTGGTATGGCCAGCAAAGCTGCACCGCCGGACGCGCAGCCTTCATCACCGGGCAAAGCCCGTTCCGCACAGGTCTTCTGAAGGTTGGTCTGCCGGGCGCGCCAGAGGGCATGTCAGAGCTGGATCCGACGATCGCGGGTCTGCTGAAGAACCACGATTACATGACCGCGCAGTATGGCAAGAACCACTTGGGCGATCTTGATTCAATGTTGCCGACAAATCATGGCTTCGACGAATTCTTTGGAAACCTCTACCACCTCAACGCCGAGGAAGAGCCCGAGCATCCGGACTACCCGCAGGACCCTGAGTTCCGCGATAACTTCGGCCCGCGCGGCGTTATCAAGTCTTCGGCAGACGGTGAGATTGAAGATACCGGCCCGCTGACGAAAAAGCGCATGGAAACGGTCGACGAGGAGATCGTCGCTGGCGCTCTCGATTTTATGGACCGTGCCGTAGCCTCTGATCGTCCGTTCTTTTTGTGGGTTGCCGCGACACGGATGCACGTGAACACGCACCTGAAGCCCGAATCCCAAGGCGTGACCGGCCTTGGCATCTACGCGGATGGAATGGTCGAGCATGACGGCCATGTCGGGCAAATTCTTGACAAGCTCGATGAGTTGGAGATCGCTGACAATACGATCATTATGTATTCCTCGGACAACGGGGCCGAAATGTTCACCTGGCCGGATGGTGGCAGCACGCCGTTCCGCAACGAGAAAAACTCGAACTGGGAGGGTGGTTACCGCGTACCCACCATGATCAAATGGCCCGGTGTGATCGAACCGGGTACGGTATATAACGATGTGTTCAGCCATGAAGACATGTTGCCAACCCTGCTGGCTGCGGCGGGTGAACCTGACGTCAAGGAAAAGCTTCTGCAAGGGCATTCGGCTATAGGTCGTGACTATAAGGTGCATATCGACGGCTACAATTTGTTGCCGTACTTCAGCGGTGAAACGGATGAAGCGCCCCGTAAGGAGTTCTTCTACTGGACCGACGACGGTGAGCTCGCAAACCTGCGCTATGACCGCTGGAAGATGGTCTTCATGGAGCAGCGGGCGGAAGGTTTCTCTGTTTGGGAAGAGCCACTCATCACGTTGCGCCTGCCCAAGCTAATGGACATGCGCGGCGACCCGTTTGAGAAGGCGGATGAAGAGTCAGAGAACTACGCCATGTGGCGCTTTGACCGGGCGTTCCTGATCCTGCCTGCGGTGAATTATGTGGCGCAGCATCTGGCGACTTATCAGGAGTTCCCCCCGCGTCAGGAACCGGGCAGCTTTAACCTGAATGCTGTGCTGGAAACTCTGCGCAGCAATCCGGGCTCGAACTAAAAGACTGAGGTATCCGCTGGTGACTGGTTGGCGGGTACTTTTCATTTTCGATAGTGTTTTTTCCTGCTGCGAAAACATGATTTTTATCACCTCAGCTGATATCATGCCGCGCCAATTCACCACATTGAGTGCTGCCGGTCTTGAAATCGAACTGTTTGCCGCGCAGTTGACGGGACGGGTACAAGATGTGCCGCTGCTGCACTTGCAGATCGCAGTGGACAAGTTGGGAGGCCGCCTCATCGACCGCTGTCCCGAATGCTTTTCAACGGACATAGCCGATTTGTACCAAGGATGAAGGATTTGAGCTGAGGTTCTAACGGGTGAGGCGAGTGCAGCGAAGTCTGTCTTCACTGTTCAGTCTCCAAAATGAGAGGCGGCTGTGGGCTCGGTGCAAACGTACGCTTGATTTTCAGGGGCGTCTACAGTGTCCCGGTAAGCTGCCATTGCACAGTGAAACTTTGAACTTTCCGGTCCGAACGATTGCTTTTACCAGCAGCGGACGTTCGTGAAAAATCGCCGCAGGTCTCACATGCGGACTTACCGGTCTTCGCTCATTTCCAGCCAGCTGGTGCACTCTATATCACACGAACGCAAAGTCATCCGCGCCCATGTTTCCGATCAGCGCATCCAGTACCGTGATCGTGTTGAGCCCCTCGGTGATCACCACATCCGCGCCCACTTGATCCATGTGGTTAGCAAAGAGGTCGGCGTAATCTACGATCGCGGTTACGTCCTTTAGATCGATCTTTTCAAGGCTGTCGAACTCGTTGAAGTCGTAAATCGTGTCCTGCCCGAAGCCGTCGGCGAAGATGAAGGTGTCGCTGCCCTGCTCGCCGCGCAGACTATCGTTGCCGGTGCCACCGATAAGCGTATCCGAGAAGGCACCGTTGCCGCCAAACAACTCATCATCCCCTGTGCCACCATCGAGCGTGTCCACGCCCAGGTTCCCCTCAAGCCGGTCATTACCGTTGCCGCCCAGCATCAGGTCATCGCCCGCGCCGCCATTCATCAAGTCGAACCCGTCGCCTCCATCCAGAACGTCATTCGCGCTCTCTGCAAATAGGAAGTCCGAGCCCTGACCACCCTTGAGCGTATCGGCTCCCGTCGGTCCGCCAAAGAGGCTATCGTTGCCTTCACCGCCTTCTATGCTGTCGTCACCGTCGACAATCAGTCGCGAGGTACGGCGCAACGGTGGACGGTGTATCTACCGAGCAGCCAGTGCGGATCAAGCGGCCTGGGATCGGGCGCGTCGACCAAAACCTTGCAAGCTGGCGAACCGACCAGCGCTCTGTCACACAATATCTCAGAAGCTCGAACTCAAATGGTCACCCCAGCAGATCGCGGGCTGGCTGAAGCGTGAGCATCCCGATGACGAGGGCGCACGCGTGTCTCACGAAACGATCTACAGAAGCCTGTTCATTCAGGCCCGTGGCGTTCTGAAGAAGGAGTTGCTTGCGCATCTGCGGGCGACACGCGCCATCCGCCGGTTTCGGCACGCGAGCCTGAAGCGAGACGGTCTCGGTCAGATCAAAGACGCGATCTCGATCCGGGAACGGCCCGCCGCTGTCGAGGACCGCGCGATCCCCGGCCATTGGGAAGGCGACCTGATCGCTGGTTCGAAGAACAGCTTCATTGCGACGCTGGTCGAACGGCGCACGCGCTATGTTATGCTGGCTAAGGTGAGCGGAAAGGAAACGCAGACCGTCGTCGCAGCGCTGGCGGCACAGGTTCAGCATCTGCCCCGAGAACTGCGGCGCACGCTGACCTGGGACCACGGCAAAGAACTTGCCGATCACAAGAGCCTGACGCTGGCCACCGATCTCGAGATCTACTTCTGCGACCTGCACAGCCCGTGGCAACGCGGCACTAATGAGAACACCAACCGTCTTCTGCGACAGTACTTCCCGAAAGGCACCGACCTCTCCGTCCATAGCCAAGAACACCTCGATGCCTTCGCACGCGAACTCAACGAGCGGCCGAGAAAGACATTGAACTATTACTCACCAGCAGAGACATTCGAAGAATGTGTTGCGGCGATCGGTTGGATCGGCAGGACAGACCCGCCTTATGCGGCCGCAGCTATTTCTTGCGCATCAATGCCTGACTCTTGCTGCAAAACTCATGCAGCATTCAATCCGGCGCCAAAGCAGTCATTCAACTCCGTCATTAGTAGCCGATTTTATCTGTCCCAAAACACAATGCTCACTTAGCAGATCGCAGCCCGGTATTACCCTTGTCTTCTACACGGCAGACAAGTTTGTTCTTTAACTAGGACCGAATATTGCATGTTCTTACTGCTGTGCATTTCCGGACAAGTCCGTCGTCTAACGAACCTTGCAACATGAGCGACCGCACCGTTACCCGTTCGATAATTGGCAGTCAAACGATAGATGTTCGCGGAACCAATTTTTATCATTGGTTAGAATTGGACTGTGAATTGAGGGGCAAGTCAGGTGTATCGCTGAAAACGCGCGCATTCCCGCGGCGCACAAAAATTAGGGAGTTTCACCCAAATTTCTATATTTTTCGTATATTTTACCCGATCGTGTCTTATAAAGGATCCAGTTAATTACAAACCAATCCGAACCAATATCATTTTTTCTGTGACAAATCTAAATTGATTTTATAAGGTGCGGCTGCATGTGTGTTCTTCTGGGGGGGAAGTTTCGTGAAAGATTACGAGCAAACATCGGTGCCACGCAGCGCCGCAACTTTTCTGCAGGTTGTCTGCGCTGGCCAGATGGTTTGGAGTGCCGTGCGCTATTCCAAAAAGACATCAGTTAGCAGTTGGAACAGTTTCGCCAGCGCAACTGCTGAATTGATAGAGCGTCATTCAGGTTTGCGACACAGAGAGCAGCTTTCGTGTGGCCGGACGCATGAACTAAACAGCTCAACAAGACGTCACATGCCTCAAAAAACAGAACATCGCTTTGTCTTTGAGACGGCTTCAACAACTTTGGTGACACAATGACGGCTGACAGGGAGACGACTATGAAAGATGCGATGCTAGACACTCCAGCGATTGAATTGCGAGGGATACGAAAAACTTTCAAGCTTTCGGAGGAGAGAAATGCAAAAACCGTTCTGGCATTGGACGGTATTGATCTTTCGTTCCGCAAAGGCGAATTCACAACAATCATCGGCCCGAGCGGATGTGGTAAAACCACTTTGCTTCGGATCATTGCCTCACTGGAGACCGCCGATGAAGGCGATGTACTGGTCGATGGTGATATTGTAACCGAACCTGGCATCCGGCGCGCAATGGTTTTCCAAAATTTCGGGCTGTTTCCTTGGAAAACGGTCATCGACAATGTGATGTTTCCGCTCAAGCTTCGGAATTTCCCTGAAGAAGAAGCGCGCTCCAAGGCGATTAAGCAGATCAAGCAGGTCGGACTTGAAAAATTCTCGGACGCTCACCCGCACCAACTTTCCGGTGGTATGCAACAGCGTGTGGGTCTCGCGCGCGCGCTTGCTACGGGCGCCGACATCCTTCTGATGGATGAGCCCTTTGGCGCGATTGATGCGCAAACGCGAGAGTTGATGCAAGAAGAGATGATGCGTATCTGCGAAGAAGAAAAGAAAACCGTTATCTTCATAACCCATGACCTCGACGAAGCTGTAATGCTCGCTGACAGGGTGCTGCTTATGTCGCGAGGTCCCGGAAAGGTACGGGAACTCATCGATGTCGATTTGCCACGTCCCCGCTTTGAATATGACGTACGAGCGCACAAGGCCTTTGCCGAGGTCAGGGGCCATCTGTGGCATGAATTGCGGAACGATCTGATTGAACAATCCGCCGAGGGTAAGTCATGAAGACGCGGAGCAACCGGGAAATTCGCCGTGATCAGATCGTCGGCGTGCTGATCTTTCTGACAATCTGGGAAATCACAGCGCGTTTCCTCGACAATAAACTTGTGCTGCCTTCCGTGAGCCAGATCATGGCTGCCTTCTGGGATCTCCTGATCAGCGGTGAACTGATTTTGGCGCTCTCCGAGAGTATCTGGCTTCTCGTCGTCGGACTGTTCATCTCAACAGTTATCGGGTTCATACTAGGCGCTCTGGTGGCCCGGTCGCGGACCGCATATTGGATGCTTAACCCCTATTTCAGCGCACTTTTTGCAACCCCGACGATCGCGCTTGTGCCACTTGTACTGGTCTGGTTCGGTTTCGGCTTTCCCGGGCGCGTTATCGTGGTCGTGCTAGCTGCCGTTGTGCCGATTATGTTCAGCGTTGCGTCTGGTCTGCGAGACGATCCAAAAGATCTCGTGGACGTTGCACGGTCCTTCGGTGTGAAGGGTGAGCTTGCACTTCTGTTCCGTGTACGTGTACGGGCAGCCCTTCCGGTGCTTCTTGCCGGCCTGCGCTTGGCTGCGGGGCGAGGGGTCGTGGGCATGGCGGTGGCAGAGACCTATTTGCGGCTGGGTGGGATCGGCGGGTTGATCAAGTCCTACGGTTCGCTGTTCCAGACGGATTACGTGTTCGCGTCTATCCTGCCCCTGTCGCTCCTCGGCATCACGATCGTTTCGCTGATCGGGCGGCTCGAACGCCGCTTTCACTGGTCTTAAGCAGAAAGGGATTTAACCATGAAAATGCTATACAAGCCCAGTATTTGGTTGCCACTGCTCAGCCTTGTAGTCGTGCTGGGAGGGTGGGAAGTCGTCGGTCGGAGCATCAACCCGCTTCTGTTCGCGCCGCCCAGCGAAGTCATCAAACAGCTCAACGTAATGATTGCATCGGGCGAGCTTGCAGCCGCAGCAAAGATAACCATGCAAGCGTTGTTTCTTGGCTACCTCCTTGCCGTGGTCGTCGGCATTCCCTTTGGAATTATCATGGGGATATTCGACCGGTTTGGCGATATCCTGCAGCCGTATCTATATGCCATATTCTCGACGCCACGCGTGGTTGTCGTTCCGCTTATCGTGGTGTGGTTCGGCATTGGTTTCGAGGCGCGATTGTTCCTGGTCTTCTTTTGGGCGGCCATTGCGATCAGTGTCAACACGGCTCAGGGCGTTCGACATGCACGCCCGGATCTCGTAGAAGTCGCTCGGTCTTTTCAGGCAAATCGGATGCAAATGGCAAGGCATGTGCTGATCCCGGGCGCGATACCCTTCGTACTTGCCGGACTGCGCATTGGTGCCGAACGTGCAATCGTCGGCGTCATCATCGGTGAAATGTTCCTGCAAATCGTAGGTTTGGGCGGGATCATCACGCAAGGTTCATCCGACCTGCTCCCAGCCAAGATGCTCTGTGCCGTTGTGGTGATCGCGTCTATGGGCACGATTATTGTGACAGCGCTCGACATGCTGGAGCGACGTTTTCAAAGCTGGAAAGGAACGGTCTGATCCCGCACCAAAAAAGAGACCTGGCAGTCAAGCGGTAATCAAAGCAAGCCGGGCAAGGAATTATCGTATGTTTGCAGGGGGTATGATTGCTC
Organism: uncultured Alphaproteobacteria bacterium; assembly: GCA_963796445.1. Classification (GTDB taxonomy): domain Bacteria; phylum Pseudomonadota; class Alphaproteobacteria; order Rhodobacterales; family Rhodobacteraceae; genus Roseobacter. Next base: position 95,047 of record CAWCLQ010000010.1, read on the forward strand.
CAATTGGAACATAAACACATCAAGGAGGAGACTAATATGAAACTGTCAATGAAATTGCTGACGGGTACTGCATTCGCCGCGATGACGGCCAGCGCTGTCGCCGCACAAGATTTTGATTTGAGTGGCACCGAGCTTACGATCGGGACTGCGCAAGCGCAGGTCTTGAACCTCGGTACGCTACGTATGATCGAAATGTTGCAAAGCTGGGGGGCCGACGTCGAGCGCGTTGAACTGCCAAGTATTTCTGGATTGGAAGCTATTATCGCTGACCGGATCGAGGTTGCCTCACGTAGTTCGGACGAAATCCTGATCGGACAGGCGCGTGGCGTAGACGTTGTCGCTATTGGCGCGCCGATTTCGACAATGCATTATGCAATCGTCTCGACACCAGGTGTGAATTCGATCACGGACCTTAAAGGCAAATCCATCGGAACAAGCGGTCCTGGAGGCTTCAATGGGATGCTGTTCCGATACATCTTGAAGCAAAATGGCCTAGAGCCCGAGGTGGATGTTGCCATTGTACCCGTGGGTGGCAGCAGCGAGCGAGCTGCGGCGATCATGGCCGGTCAGGTGAACGCGACCGTCATCTTTATTGACAACTGGCTCGCCCTCGAAGAGCAGGGCGCAAACGCGCAATTGCTGGGGTATGTCGCCGATATCGTGCCCGGGCTCTCGTCGCGCGCTGTATTTGCCGAGCGGGAGTATATCGAAGGCAATGACGAATTGGCCGTGGCCATTGCTTGCGCCAACCTTGAAGCAAATCACTGGATTGGCTCAAGCAAAGAGGGGTTCGTGCAATACGCTATGGATAACGTGCGGGGTGCGAACGAGGAAGCGGTGGCGAAATTCTATGATGTGGCCATGGGCATCAACATGTTTCCGACCACGCCGTCAGAGTTGCTGGATATAAACGGATACCAGGGGCTTGCCGACTTGCTTTATGATGGCGGCGAAATCGACAAGCAGTTGGACGCCAGTGCGTTTGTTGACCCCAGCTATCTGGAGCGCGCAGCAGAATTGGGCTGTGGCACCGGATCCATGTCTGGCTAAGTTTTTAGATAGACAAAGAGCATGGCGAAACGATCGCTTTTCGCCATGCTTAAATAGAGCAAGACATGATAGAAAATGCCAGACTGCAAGTTCTCAGTGCCGGCGCGCCGAAGGTGGGTGTCTTGCGCTGTGCGCAGGCATGCTTCGGACCAGCGGGCGTTCAATTTCAGCTCGATTTCGCCACGGCGCCGGAAATTTCAGAACGCGTTGCGAATGGCACAACACACGCGGATGTCGTAGTCGCGCCAACTGCTGTGATGCGCACGATTGTAACAGAGGGTGCTGTCGTAGGTGGGTCTTTGGTCGCTCTTGGCAGGGTATCAACCGGCGTGGCTGTTGCCAACGAAACCTACAAGCCTGACATCTCATCGTCAGAGGCTTTGCGCGGTGCAATTGCAGATGCTGACGGATTAGTTTTCAATCGTGCCTCCAGCGGCAAGCATGTAGAGGCCCTGATCGAACCCTTTGGTTTTGCGGAAAGACTGGCCGACAAGATCGTGCGAACTGACAGTGGCTCGCAAGTTATGGAATATCTTGCAGAAAACCGCTTAAAAAAAATATTGGCTTTCGCACAGGTTACCGAGATTAGGTTCCGGGAGGACCTTGGCGTACGTCTGGTCGGCCCGCTCCCCCATTCACTGGGCAGACATACCCAGTACGTATCGGCCCTAGCCGGCGACGCCGCCAACATAGCGCCGGCCAAGGCACTGCTCGCGTTTTTTGAGTCAAGTGAAGGCCGGGAAATTCTTTCAAACGCCGGCTTGGATTTATAGTCAATGAGGACTTCAGAGCCATCCGAACCACGTGCATTTTTGTTTTGACCGAACGCATTGAAGAATTCAACTACTAAGAGAGTTTGCGTACTCTGTGGCCAAATGTCGGGCAAACTATCCAGGAAATGACCGGACTTTTTACGGAATCATCCGTTTTTCCGACGAATGCTGTAAGGTGACGGCTTCGTCCACGAAGTGAACTTGGGGGGCATGAAACTCGCTGCGATTAAAACGAACGATGAGGATGGCGGGGGCTTTAGCCTTCCACAGAAGAAAACCGGCGTGAAACCGTGGTGCCCGATCTTTCCCGAACTTGAATCCGAAATGGCAGCCTGGGATCGGCGTCCCGGTCCGTTCCTCCTGTAAGAGGAAGGCAAGAGCAAGGACAAGCCATTCAGCGCGAACCAGAAGTAGAAGGCGTTTGATCGTGAGCGCCGGAAGCATCCGATCCTAGATGGCGCGGTGCCCCATGGCCTGCGAGGAAGCGCGGTGATCCGGCTGCGTGGAGAGGGTTCCACAGCCCTGCAAATTTCCGACATGGTCGGGATGTTAGTCGAAATGGTTGAACACTACAGTCGCCATGCTGATCGAAAAGCGAGCGGTCAAGCGGTATTGAGGGAGCTACGAGAACGAAACGACGAGAAGATTGTAAAGCATTGGAAAATGTAAAAAACGGAAATGAAGATAATACAGAAGCTTAACTGCCGGAAAAGAAAGTGCAGGCTTCTGTTGCCAGGTGCCTGCGAACCCCGCCTTAGGTCGCTAAACCCAAGGAGTTAAGTTTCAGTGGCTGAAACCGCTTACGCGGCCATCGCTACTGGAGCACGATTGTCATTTGCAATTGTACAAGTTTCGCCGATAACGGTGGCAGACAGCCGAAACAAAGCAAACCCCTTTAGACGTTCGTCGATCCTATTTCGACCCCATGATCCCCAAATGAAGGATGTTTGGTGGAGTCGCCGGGTACCGCCCCCGGGTCCGATCCGCTTATTACGAGCGCGTTTATGTTCATAGTCCCTAGGGACACTGCTTATATAGACGCCTTACGCGGCAATCTCAAGAGGCAGACCGGCGCGTTTCAAAACCGCTCTCCATACATTAAGGTCAATTTTACAGGTAAAATCAAATGCTAAAGCCTTGTCTTTAAACCAGTGCCAGCATTAATAACTCAGCGGTTTTTTTTAGCGCTACTGAGTCGGAAACCTGTTTACAGGCCATGCCACTAACCGGACACTTTGCTATTGCGTTACAGGTTCGCGACCAAGAGCCAAAGCGCCAGAGCGGCCTCGATGCCGCCGAAGACAAGCACTTTGCCCACCGGCGGTTTATCGAAAACAAGCGAGAGTACCCGACCCAAAGCCGCACCAGCAAATGCGAAACCGATCATAGCATAGCCAAGAGGCTCCCCCAGCCAAAGGGCGGCCAGACCGGCCACGACAAAAAGACCGCCCACAGAGGCCCGCATCTCGCTGAGCCCCATGGTGGTCGATGTCGGCTCAAGATCCAAAGCGCCTGCGGTGTATCTTGGGGCCAGAAAGCCGAAAAGCCCAAAGCCAATGGTCAGCAAGGCGGCGATTATGTTAACGATGTCTATCATGACTGGTCAGGTAATACCGATAGGCCCCATGGCAAGCATGGTTGCAGCTCGCTCGCTTAGTTCAACGCCGCATCAGGCCAGTATTTTGTGCCGCCTGCGTTGGCATTAACGCGCCAGCCTTTCTTGTCGAGGACAAATATCGACGTGCCATTTGTGAATTGCACGGTTTGCGTGGTCCGGCTTTCGCCTTCGATGACCCCCGCATCCGCAGAGGCGTCATACCCGTTCTCGATGAACCGGTCGAAATCGAGCGGTGTTTCAAACATGATGACAAACTGCGAAGCAAAGCCTCCGATACCGAATGCCGCACCGACACCACCAGTTCCCATCTGCATGTAGGTGCGCGCGCTATCGTCCGGACTGACGGCAACGCCGCGCCCATACCCCCCCGACAGCGGAAACACCGTCACTTTGCGCATATCAAATGCCGCATATCCCGCGCTGACGTCCATGAGTGCGCGGGCCTCCTCGTTTTCTGCCAGCAGACCCGCGAGCACTTCGGCCTCCTTCCTGTCGAGTTTGGCGCGTGTCTCGGCAGGGTTTTCTTCGTTTTCCATCAGCTCAGCCGTCGACTCGATGGTGTTTCCGGCTGCTTTCAGACCTTTACTGACTACACTTCCGATTTTGCCCAGTGTGTCTTCGGCTTGCGCATCAGGCGACAGGACGACTGCAAACCACAAAATCAGTGCGCGGCGTATCATTATTGGTCGCCATCCCTTAGCAAGACTGTCCATTGTGGCAGGCAAATTTGCACAACCTTTTCTATCGTGCCTGAACTAAAGAGTTCGTCAACTCAAGTCAGTAACAAAAGAGTGGTTCGCCATGTCAAAACCTGCGCCTTACAGCCGAATATTCAGGTCTCATGCTTTGGTATTGGCCTCGCGGGCTGCAAAGACACTATGGGCGAGGGCTTGTGTTTCCGCCTCAAGTGCTGTCAGTCCGGCAGACGTTTCAACACTGTCATGACGCTCAAGCGCATCGGCGATATCCGTGTGCAGGGCGATGATGCGGGCGCGGTCGCGCGCTGTGAACGTTATCATGTTCATCAAAGGCTGCATGGCCTCGACGGCACCTGCAAGCTGGTAGCTGAGCACTGGATTACCCGCCCCATCCACCAGCGCCCGGTGAAACGCCACATCAGAGGCGCAGAATGCTTCGTCTGTTAGGCCCGGTTGAGCCTGACGGTGGATTTCAGCGCGCATGGTTGCAAGGTTGTCTGCCGTGCGGCGTTCAGCAGAGAGAGGCGCGCAGGCGCGTTCCAGCGCATAGCGCGCCTCGCAAGCCGTACCAAAGCTTACCGCATTCATGGAAAGCAGCAGCGTGGACGTGGTAATCTGTTGCGGATAGGCTTCTTCAAAGCTGATACGGTTCACAAATGCCCCGCCGGTCGCCCCGCGCTGTGTCCGAATGAGAGACTGTGCTGCAAGCCGTTTCAGCGCCTCGCGAACGGTCGGTCGGGACACTTTGAAATGATCCGCAAGTTCCGCTTCGGACGGCAGGCGCTCATCGACAATAAGCGTGCCCGCGACGATCGCATCGCGGATGGCGCTTGCAATCTGCGCAGATAAATCGGCGGGGTTCGCTGGATCAATTTTCATATGTCTTACATTTATTGTTTGCCCCGCTTGTAATTGTCTGGCATTTGAATCGCAAGAAAAAGGGGAGGTTCACGTGACCGGCATTGTGCGCTCGACGCTATGGCTTGGCTTTTTCGGCGCTATTTTGGCGTCGTGGTGGGTCATGTACGCGATGAGCATGGACATGGACCTTGATCTGCTGGGGCGCCCCGGAGAAATGGGCGCGCGGATGGCCGCGATGGACCCGCGGATGCCCATGTATATGCCGATGGCGAACTTCGGGCCTCTGTTCGTAATGTGGGCGATCATGATGGCGGCCATGATGTTGCCGACACTTGTACCGACCTTACGCAGCTACGAAGACCTGATGACCAGTGCGACCGGTACACGAACAGGATGGCTGGGTGTTCTGCTTGGATACTTCGTTGTTTGGGTGGCGTTTGCAGCAGCCATAGCGGGCGTTCAGCTTGCGCTGCTCTTTGGCGGCGTCGTCGACATGCTCGGCATTGCCAAGACGCCGTGGCTTGCGGGCGGGCTTTTGATTGTGGTTGGTGTCTTCCAGTTCACCCGCGCCAAAGAAATTTGTCATGGTGTCTGTCATTCACCGATGATGTACTTTCTTGGGCATTGGCGTTCAGGGTTCGCGGGCGGTTTGCGTATGGGGGTGGGCCTTGGCGCTTTTTGCGTTGGCTGCTGCTGGGGCTTTATGGCCTTGGGTTTTGTCGGCGGGGTGATGAACCTTGCGTGGATGGGGCTAGCCACCTTCTTCATGGTACTCGAAAAGCTGCCTCAGGTGGGGCACTATGTAACAAAACCGATGGGGTTCGCCCTGGTGCTTGCGGGGATCGCAGTACTGGGTCAACCCTTTGTCTTGGGAGGATAGGACATGGCGAAAAACAGACGTGGCGATGCGGACAAGCTGCCGATCAGCCAGCGCATCGACCAGCGGATGCCCAACCCGAAGCGACGGCAGACCAGCCCGACGGAATGGGCTATTAAAGGAGAGCTGTTCCTGAACTGCTCTTGCACAGTCTTTTGTCCTTGTGTTGTCAGCCTTGGCGCGCATCCACCCACCGAAGGGCATTGCCACGCTTGGATGGCCATCGCCATTGACGAGGGGCACTATGAGGGCGAGGATCTTGCGGGGCTGAATGTCGGTCTGCTGGTGGATATTCCGGGGCGCATGGGCGAAGGCAATTGGAAAGTCGCGGCCTACGTGGACGAACGCGCATCCGGCAAGGCCTACAACGGGATCCTTCAGATCTTTTCTGGTGCTGCAGGAGGTACAACGGGTTTGTTCACGATGCTGGTGTCCGAGATCATCGGTGCCGAACGCGCACCGGTCGAGATCGTCCGCGAGGGTAACCGCCGGTCCATCGTTATCGGGCGCAAAATTCAAGGCGAGATCGAGTTGCTGGCGGGCAAAGACCCCGAGCATCCCGTGATGGTCAGCAACTCCAAATACTGGATGGGTCCGGACATCATTGCAGCGACAGGTTTGAAAAGCCGTGTCCGGGATTACGGACGCATCTGGGATTTTGGTGGCAAGTCGGCCGAGGTTTGCGCCATTGACTGGAAAGGCCCCAATCCGTGATTGATCCGCGCTATGTTAAAACCATGGCGCGCTACAATCGCTGGCAAAACACGCAGTTGATGCCGGTGTTGGAGGCCATGTCCATGGAAGAACTAAAGGCTGACCGTGGAGCGTTTTTCGGCAGCATACTCGCCACAGCGAACCATTTGCTGTGGGGAGATACACTGTGGATGAGCCGGTTCGACCCGTCGGTCGAAGCACCCGACGTCGGCATCGACACAAGCGTAGACTTGCACGCAACCGCTGCCTCGTGGGGCGCGGACCGTTTTCGTATAGACGGTAAAATCTGCTTTTGGGCGGACGGGGTGCGCGCTCTTGATCTCAAAGGCGACCTCGAATGGTATTCTGGGGCTGCCGGTCGCGATATGACTGCATCCTACCAGACAGCAATCGTTCATTTTTTCAACCATCAAACCCATCACCGCGGTCAGCTTCACACAATGCTGACGTCGGCGGGGCAGAAGGCTCCGGTGTCGGACCTTTTTCTAATGCCTAAGGATTTCTGAAATGGCTGTAATTTCTCCATCCCGCCGGCTGCGTCGCACGCCGTTCTCTAATGGTGTCGAAGCGGCAGGTGTCAGCGCCTATACCGTCTACAACCGCATGTTGCTGCCGACAGTTTTCGAAAGTATCGAAGCTGATTACAGGCACCTCAAAGACCACGTGCAGGTTTGGGATGTGGCCGTGGAACGGCAGGTCGAACTGCGCGGCCCGGATGCGGCCCGCTTGATGCAGATGCTTACGCCGCGGGATTTGCGCGGGATGCTGCCAGGACGCTGCTTTTACGTGCCGATCGTGGATGAAACCGGCGGCATGCTGAATGATCCTGTAGCGGTCAAGCTTGCCGAAGACCGCTGGTGGATATCGATCGCCGACAGTGATCTGTTGCTGTGGGTCAAGGGTATCGCGAACGGATACCGGCTGGATGTGCTGGTGGACGAACCCGACGTAAGCCCGCTTGCGATCCAAGGCCCCAAGTCCGATGATCTGGCGGCACGGATTTTCGGGGATGGCGTGCGCGACGTGAAATTCTTCCGGTTCGGCCTCTTTGAATTTGAAGGCCGCGAAATGGTGGTCGCGCGATCTGGTTATTCCAAGCAGGGCGGGTTCGAGATTTATGTCGAGGGTGCTGATATTGCCATGCCTCTTTGGGACGCGCTGTTCAAAGCCGGTGAGGATCTGAACGTGCGGGCAGGGTGCCCGAACGGCATTGAACGTATCGAGGCGGGTTTGCTGTCTTATGGCAACGACATGACCGACGACAACACCCCGCACGAGTGTGGCTTGGGCCGGTTTTGTGATACGCAAACGGCAATCGGCTGTATCGGTCGGGATGCTCTATTGCGGGTCGCCAAGGAAGGGCCGGTGCAGCAGGTCCGCGCGCTGACAATCGATGGCGACCGGGTGCCCGCCTGTGATCGGGCCTGGTCGCTTTATGCCGGTGACGTACGGGTCGGGCAGATCACCTCTGCCGCATGGAGCCCCGATTATGGCACTAATGTTGCTATTGGCATGGTCCGCATGACCCATTGGGATACGGGCACGCAGTTGACCGTTGTGACACCAGAGGGCGAGCGCACAGCGACCGTGCAAGCTGGCTTTTGGCTGTGAGCGCGACCTGAAACAATCAAACCGGCCTGCGGGCCTGATGTATTAATTCTAGAAAACTGAGGCTTCACGCCTCGTAAAAGGAGAGAGCAATGTTCAAGGCACTTGTGGTCAACAAAGATGAAGAGAGCGGCAAGACATCCGCAGCAGTTGAAGAGATCACCGAGGCACAGCTGCCCGATGGAGACGTGACGGTCGCGGTCGAATACTCCACGGTTAACTACAAGGACGGTCTGTGCATTGGTCCGGGCGGCGGATTGGTACGTAAGTACCCGCATGTGCCGGGCATTGACTTTGCTGGTACCGTTGAGGCGTCAGATGATGATCGCTACAGCCCCGGTGACAAGGTCGTTCTGACCGGCTGGCGCGTCGGTGAAGCGCATTGGGGCGGCTATTCCCAAAAAGCACGTGTAAAGGCAGATTGGCTGGTGCCGCTGCCCGCCGGTTTGGACACGCGTCAGGCGATGGCTGTTGGAACCGCGGGTTTTACGGCGATGCTTGCTGTGATGGCGCTGGAAGACCATGGGCTGAAAGCCGGTGACGGTCCGGTTCTGGTCACAGGTGCCGCAGGCGGCGTGGGCTCTGTCGCAGTCGCTATTTTGGCAGCCCTCGGTCACGATGTTGCGGGTGTAACGGGGCGTCCGGAAACGGGTGACTATCTGAAATCACTGGGCGCGACCCAGATCGTTGCGCGCGACGAGATCAACGAAACTGTAAAGCGGCCGCTTGAAGCAGAGACCTGGGCGGGCTGCGTTGATGCCGTCGGTGGCGCAATGCTGGCGCGCGTGCTGGGGCAAATGAAGTACGGTGCATCCGTGTCAGCGGTCGGCCTCGCGGGCGGGGCGGGATTGCCTGCAACCGTCATTCCGTTCCTGTTGCGGGGCGTGAACCTGCTGGGCATCGATAGCGTCATGCAGCCCTACGAAAACCGCCTGCGCGCATGGGAGCGTGTTGCTCGTGATCTGCCAATGGACAAGCTTGAGGTGATGGTCAATCCAGCCACCCTGTCAGATCTGCCGCAACTAGGTGCGGACATCCTCAAAGGCCAGGTCAAAGGCCGCGTTGTCGTCGATGTGAACGCCTGAACTACGCAAAAGTGTGTCCCCTCGTCTGTGACGTGGGGCCACACCATCAAAAGCTAATCCACCGCAGCGATCGGCAGACAAAAACCATTACTATTATGGAAACCAAACAACCGATGATGCGCAGCTGAATGGCGCTGCGCGTTTCAGCTTTTCCATCCGTTCCGAATAGAATGGCAAAACCCCGGACGTGATCGCGGTACTGGAGGCGTTTGATGTCGATGACCCAATAGCCAATCCAGCCCAAGAGTATCCATTGAGCTATCGAAAAACTGCCGCTCATCTATATGAGGTTCCTGTGTTTCCGTCCCAACAAAGATCACCAGACACTTGAGCAAAATGATGGTTGTTTCCTGCAAACCGCCCGTTTTTCGGTTAAAAAACCACGTGACACGCGCTTGTTCTTTGTGCAAGCTTTGGCGCAAGGCCGACCGAGGGGGGGCGTGGACGGTACTTGAACGCCTGAGCGATCGCGTGAAAAAAGCGCGTAAGCGGCGTTTATGACGCATATTGTGCCGTCTGCACGCTCATCTCCCGCAACATGTTCGTTAGCCTCATAAAACGACAAACAACAGGGACGCAAAATTATGCCAATTAAACCTCCAGTGACCGATCTTCCGATTAAGACAGCGGATAGCGGTTTCTACCGTGGGTTCACAAAAGATGTGACCATTACCGCCAAGTTACTCGTTGGCGGTCTCATTATGTGGGCAATCGCCTTTCCAGATCAGGCTGCATCCGTTCTGGGTGGGCTGAATACAATCATTCTCGCCAGTTTCAGCTATTGGTACGTCTACGTGATGGCGTTCTTCGTAGCGCTGTGCTTTGCGTTGGCGCTCTGGCCCGCTGCGGGGCGGCTCAAACTTGGCATTGAAACCGACAAACCAGAATTTTCGAATTTCTCATGGTTTTCCATGATGTTCGGGGCGGGTATCGGGATCGGGATGCTAACGTTTGCAACCGCCGAGCCGATGTATCACTTTGGCAGTAATCCATCGACCATCCAAGGATTGACCGAAGGCAGCACCGCAGGCAACGTGCGCGATGCGTACGTTTGGTCCTTTACACATTGGGGTCTTGCCGCATGGGCATCTTACGCCATTGTTGGGCTCGCGCTCGCGTATTTCTCTTACCGGCGGGGACTGCCGTTGACGATCCGATCCGCTTTGACGCCGATATTTGGCAAAAGCCTTTCAGGTCCTATCGGTCACGTTGTCGATATTGTCGCCGTTGTGGCGACGGTTCTCGGTGTTGCGCAAACGCTGGGCTTTGGGGTCGAGCAGTTCATCGCAGGCCTTGTGCGTATCGGTGTAGGTGACTGGCTGCAAACGACCGCGGCGGATGGCGCGGTAAGTTCTTCGACTGCTGGTATCATTGTGGCACTGGTCGTCATCATGGGAGCGTCCACCTTGTCGGCGCTGTCAGGTGTGGGCAAAGGCATCAAATGGCTGTCCAACATCAATATGGGGCTGAGCTTTTTCATCCTCGCGTTTTTTCTGGTGTTTGGTTCCACGTTCTTTGGCCTGTCAACGCTGTTCGTCGGTATCTGGGATTATCTGATCTCAATTCCCGGCAATATCCTGACCGTCTGGGCTCCGACCACGATGGACACGTTCTCGGCGACCATACCGGCAGCCGTGCAATCCTTGCCCGCTGAAGACCTGTCGACGATCTACGGATCAGCAACCAGCCCATGGGGTAGCCTGCAGTCCTTCACAGAAGGCTTGCCTGCTTCGGCAGCATCGCTTCCTGCGGCGGATATTGCAGCGACCTATGCTGCCGCAACAGATAGCCGTTTGTCAGGCTGGCAGGGTGCGTGGACCATCTTCTACTGGGCTTGGTGGATCGCATTCGCGCCATTCGTCGGCGTGTTTCTTGCGCGTATCTCAAAGGGACGTACGATCCGCGAATATGTGCTCGGTGCGATGATCATTCCAGCAGTGATGTGTTTTGTCTGGTTTGCCCTCGTGGGCGGCACGGCGATTGATCTTGAGCTGTCCGGTGTGGCCGATGGCGCGATCGCAAGCGCGGGTCAGTCTGACCAGCTCTTTGCGATGCTGGCTGTGATGCTCAGCGACGGGCTTGCCTACATCATGTCAGTGATTGTCGTGATCCTGCTGCTGACGTATTTGGTGACTTCGGCGGACAGTGCTGTGCTTATCATCAACACGATCAACGCTGCTGGTGACGAAGGCCCGAAAGCACGTCCGCATATCCTGTTCTGGGGTGCGGCGCTGGCCTTTGTCGTCGGCGGTCTTATCATCGCGGGCGGTCTGGGCGCGATCCAGACGGCTATGGTGATTGGTGCATTGCCGTTCAGCTTTGTGATGGTTCTCATGGGTCTTGCGCTGATTAAGGCGATCTGGCGCGACGGTCGCCGAGAAGCGCACGGCCTGGCCACGACGCATATCGACGAAGCGCCAGAGGGAATGGCGGCTCCTGCCGAGTAACCCCGGACTTTGAGAAAAACGCAATGGGCCCCGCATTTTGTGTGGGGCCCTTTTTCCTGAGAGCTGGCTTTTCGGTGCGCCTTGCACCCTTAAGGTGCCGTAGCGTCGGGCGCTACTTGCCCCCCTTGACCTTATCAACCGCTCGGACGACTTTGCTGTCATGCATATTGATACCGAATTCGTCCGCTCGCAGTTTCCTGCTTTTCAGGTTCCGCACCTTAAAGATCAGGCATTTTTTGAAAACGCCGGGGGTTCATATACCTGCCAGCAGGTGATTGACCGCCTCACACGGTTCTACACCGAACGCAAGGTACAGCCCTACGAGGCCTATGCTGCTAGCAGGCTTGGCGGTGAGGAAATGGATGAAGCGCGGTCGCGCTTGGCTATGATCCTTGGCGTGGATACTGACGAGCTTAGCTTTGGCCCCTCGACAACACAGAACACCTATGTTCTGGCACAAGCCTTTGCCCAGATGATGGAGCCGGGTGAAGCGATCATCGTGACCAATCAGGACCACGAGGCCAACTCTGGCCCATGGCGCAGACTGGCCGAGCGCGGTTTCGAAGTGCGCGAATGGAAAATTGACCCCGAAACGGGACACTTGAACCCCGAAGACCTGAATAATCTGTTGGATGAAAAAGTGCGTCTGCTCTGCTTTCCGCACTGCTCCAACGTGGTAGGCGAAGTGAACCCGGTCACCGAAATCACTGCCTTGGCACATGCTGCGGGCGCGTTTGTCTGTGTTGATGGGGTTTCTTACGCACCCCACGGATTTGCCGACGTTGGTGCCTTGGGGCCGGACATCTATCTTTTTTCTGCCTATAAAACTTATGGTCCGCATCAGGGTATCATGGTGATGCGCCGCGCCTTGGGGATGCTCTTGCCCAATCAGGGGCATTACTTCAACGAAGGCACGCTTTATAAACGCTTTACGCCTGCGGGCCCGGATCACGCACAGGTCGCTGCCTGTGCAGGTATGGCAGACTATGTGGACGCTCTGTACGAGCACCACATCGGCACGCCCGCATCGCCAAACGAACGGGGCCATGTTGTCCATGATCTGATGCGCCAGCACGAACAGGGTTTACTGCAACCACTGCTTGATGCCGTGTCCGCGCGCAATTCTGTCCGGCTTTTGGGGCCAGCGACGGCGGAGAACCGTGCGCCCACAGTTGCCATGGCACTGAAACGCCCCGCAGCAGAGGCGGCAACTGAATTGGTGAGGCATGGCATCATGGCCGCAGGTGGCGATTTTTACGCGGTGCGCGCGCTCGAGGCGATGGGCATTGATCCTGAACAAGGCGTGCTGCGCGTGAGCTTTACCCATTACACCACCCAAGACGAGATGGCCCGTTTGATTGATGCATTGGATCACGTCCTTTAAAGTACCTGCGATCTGATCCAGATACGCCTGCGCTGCGTATTTTTATTAAGACGTGCAAGAGGCCCTGAAGTGAAAAAATCTCCCGTTATTGTGTGGCTACGGCGCGACCTGCGTCTGAGCGACCACCCCGCATTGACTGCGGCGTCACAGACCGGGAAACCTGTCATTGTCGTATTTATCCACGACCATCAGGTCGCTTCGCTCGGGGCCGCACCAAAATGGCGCTTGGGATTGGGGCTGGACAGTCTTGCCAAACGTCTGGCCGACAAAGACCAGCGGTTGATACTGCGGAAGGGTGCCGCGCTGGATGTCCTGCGTGATCTGATCGCAGAGACCGGGGCAGGGGCCGTTTATTGGTCTCGCCTATATGACCCGCAGGCTGTCGAGCGCGATAGCGAGGTGAAGTCAGCGCTAAAGTCCGATGGGATAGAAGCGAAATCTTTCGGCGGTCATCTGATGTTCGAACCGTGGACGGTCGAAACGAAGACAGGTGGCTTTTACAAAGTCTACACGCCGTTCTGGAGAACGGTAAAAGACCGCGAGGTCGAAGCGCCACTTCCAGCGCCGTCGAGAGTACAAGCACCTGACACATGGCCTGAAAGCGACGCTCTGCACGACTGGGACATGGGCCATGCAATGCAGCGCGGTGCCGATATCGTACGGCCGTATGTGCGCCTGGGCGAAGAAGCCGCGCAATCACGCCTTGGCGGCTTTATTTCTGGTATAGTGGCAGGATACGACACCACCCGCGACTTGCCCGCCGTTGACGGCACTTCAGGCCTATCCGAAAACCTGAGCCTTGGTGAGATCAGCCCGCATCAGTGTTGGCACGCCGGAATGCGTGCGCTGAACGAGGGCAAGCAGGGCGCGGAAACATTCCTGAAAGAACTTGTCTGGCGCGAGTTTGCCTACCACCTGATGCACCACACCCCGCGTATTCTCTCAGACAATTGGAAAGAAGACTGGAACGCCTTTCCGTGGAACACGGATGAGACCGCAGCGCGGGTCGTTGCCTGGCAGCAAGGGCGCACCGGCATCCAGTTCGTGGATGCCGCCATGCGCGAGATGTACGTGACGGGCCGGATGCACAACCGCGGGCGGATGATCGTCGCCAGCTACCTGACAAAGCACCTGTTGAGCGATTGGAAGATCGGGCTGCGCTGGTTCGAAGAGTGTCTGATCGATTGGGACCCCGCCAGCAACGCTATGGGATGGCAGTGGTCTGCAGGTTGCGGCCCTGACGCGACACCCTATTTCCGCGTCTTTAACCCCGTGACGCAGCTTGATAAGTTCGACAAAGACCGTGATTATGTCAAGCGCTGGATCGCCGAAGGCCGCGCGCGCCCGACCGCCACAGCGCTTGCCTATTTTGACGCTATTCCACGCAGTTGGGGCCTTGCGCCAACAGATGCATATCCCCAGCCGGTTGTTGCTGCTGACAGGGGCCGAAAAGTAGCTTTGGAAGCCTATGAAAACAGAGGCTTTTGAAAGTCTTGATTGCAGCCCTACTTCTGCATTAACCAATTGCAAGAACATCACAAACACAACGAGCACCGCCCCTATGATCCTGACTTCTACCGACGGCCAGAAGAACCTGCCACGCTACTTTTCCCAAAGCTTTGCGGTTGCGCAGAACATCAAGGTCGGGCGTCTGGACATTGTCTTGCCCGATGGCCGGACCTTTTCTGCAGGTGGCGCGAAACCCGGACCAATTGCGGTTCTTGAAGTACACAACGAAGACCTCTTTGCGCGGCTGATCCGCGAAGGTTATGTCGGCTTCTCAGAGGCCTACATGGATGGATGGTGGTCCACACCGGACCTGCAGTCTTTCATGGATCTTGTGAACACTGACAACGAGGACATGTACAACGGCTATCCGGGCCAAAAGCTGGTGCAGATGTATGAAAAGCTGCGGTTCTGGCTGCAACGCAATCATAAATCGCAAGCGCGCAAGAACATCAGCTATCACTATGATCTGGGTAATGACTTTTACGGCCTGTGGCTGGATGACACGATGACCTATTCGTCGGCACTTTTCGAGACCGGTCAGGAAAGCCTTGAGGCGGCGCAGACGGCTAAATACAAACAGATGGTCGATGAGATGGGCGCGCAGCCGGGGGATCATATCCTGGAAATCGGCTGCGGCTGGGGGGGGTTCGCGGAATACGCAGCGAAAGAGCGCGGTCTGAAAGTGACCTGCCTGACGATCAGCGAAGAGCAGTTTAAGTTCGCGGTCGATCGGATCAAACGGGCAGGACTGTCTGATCTTGTGGATTTCAAACTGCAGGACTACCGGGATGAAAAGGGGCTCTATGACGGCATTGCAAGCATCGAGATGTTTGAAGCCGTGGGCGAAAAATACTGGCCGGTCTATTTTGACAAGGTAAAAGAGCGCCTGAAACCAGGCAAGTCCGCGACGCTGCAGATTATCACCGTTGCGGACCACCGCTGGGAGGCTTATCGCAACGATGTGGACTTTATCCAAAAGTACATTTTCCCAGGGGGCATGCTGCCAAGCCCAAGTACTTTGCGTGCCGAAGTCACCCGTGCAGGGCTCGGCGTTGAGAAGTCTGTGGAATTCGGTCAAAGCTACGCAATCACGTTAAAACGGTGGCATGAGACCTTTAACGACAAGTGGGAACAGATCAGCACCATGGGCTTTGATGACAGGTTCCGACGCATGTGGAACTATTATCTGACCTCTTGTGCGGCCGCCTTCGAGACGGCCAATTGCGACGTGACGCAGATCACGGTCAAGCGGCCCGCTTGACGTAGTCTCCTCAAAATTGCCTCAAAACAACCTTCGTTCTGTCAATAACCGACGCTACGACTACTTTGGAATGGCTCCAGCCAATTAGGAGTCTCTAGGATATTGAGCACGAGGAAATGTAATGCCTGACGCAGCAAAATTGGTTGCCGCCCTGTTTATAGGCGGAATAGCTTATGTGGCATCGCTACTTATAATGCCGCTGATGCCGGATAGTACGGACTTTGGTAATTTCGTATACGTGAACACGATTATCGGTTTCGCGTGCGGCTGGATGGTGATGGGAAAACGCGCAGGTCGCGGGGTCACAGCCGCGATCAATAACGGTTTGGGCGGTTCGCTTGTTTTGGTGATCTGGGGCTTGTTCCTCCACTCATGCTATCAAATGTTCGACCGGGCTTTGGACAACTGGTATAATGGTGCCTTTACAGCACTGGCTGCGATTTTCCAGTTCATGGCAGAGTTCGCTCTGATAATAGTCAATCCTACCGTCATTTTTTGGTTGATTGGCAGCGGCATCATTGCGGGTCTTGCGACCGAATACGCTTGGCGCACCTGGCGTTAAGAGGTAAGTGGCGGGCATGAACCCGCCGCTCTTTCTATTCGGAACGCTTCGCTGCACCGCACTGTTAAAAGCAGTACTAGGCGATATTTCACACCTTGATATTAGCCCGGCAGTCTTGCCGGGTTTCGCCGTTTTCAGCGTCGCTGAGGGACCGTTCCCGATGATCTATACAGATCCGGGTGCCCACACAGAAGGACTTTGCGTTGCGGGTCTGTCAGGCGAAGACTACGCGAAACTCGATTACTATGAAGGTGCTTTCGGCTATCATCTAAAGCCAGTGCACCTATCGGATAACACCGAGGCACAAGTCTATTTTCCACCACCAAAGACTTGGACGGCTCAAGGTTCGTGGGACTTTCCGCAATGGGCAGCGGATTGGGGCCAGATCAGCATCTTGTCAGCGGCCGAAGTCATGAAGTATCGCGGGACAAAGGCGGTCGCGGAAATAGCGCAAATATTCCCCATGATCCGTGCGCGAGCGGCATCCGCGGTAAACGCGGCGCATAGCAAGCACGGCGCGCGAACACTCAAAGGGCAAATTGAAGTCGCGGACACGCGTAGGCCCTACGCACAGTATTTCGCTTTGGACGAGTATGATTTGCGGCATACGAAGTTCGACGGCTCGATGTCTGCCAAGGTAACGCGTGCCGTGTTCAGGGCACCTGACGCTGCATTGGTTTTGCCCTATGATCCGCTCTATGACCGTGTGCTTTTGGTTGAACAAATCCGTTTCGGCCCGTTTGCGCGTGGTGATCGCACACTATGGCAACTGGAGCCGGTTGCAGGGCGTCTGGACGCAGGCGAGCCTCCCGAAGAGGCGGCACGGCGTGAAATGATGGAAGAGGCGGGGCTAGAGCTGAAAGAGATGCACCCCGTCGGGGAAGTCTACTGCTCACCCGGTACCTCGTCAGAATTCTACTACCTGTACCTTGGCATTGCGGACCTGCCCGAAGTCACCACGCGTATAGGCGGGCTCGCCACCGAAGACGAAGACATCCGGTCCCACGTTGTCAGCTTTGAAGAACTGATGCAAATGTGCGACCGGTTCGAACTGGCAAACGCACCAATACTCATCCTTGCTTTCTGGCTGGCGCGACATCGCGCCCGCCTGCGGGCTGCAGTACGACAATAGATGCAACTTTTTGCCGCTCCGGGCTCTCAGCATGACGCAATGGCTTGAGGTCGCGCAAGCGGGCCGATAGACCTAGTGCGATCATGCCAACAGGGGACCGGTGGATGCGCGTTACAGAAAACCTACAAAAGGCAATTGGAAACACGCCGCTGATCCGCTTGCGGGCCGCGAGCGAAGCCACCGGCTGCGAAATCCTTGGCAAAGCAGAATTCATGAACCCGGGTCAGTCGGTCAAGGACCGCGCAGCTTTGTTCATCATTCAGGATGCGATTGCCAAAGGGCAACTTCGGCCCGGCGGCACAATCGTCGAAGGTACTGCCGGCAACACAGGTATCGGCCTTGCGCTTGTGGGAGCATCCATGGGGTTCAAGACGGTGATTGTGATCCCCGAAACCCAAAGTCAGGAAAAGAAAGACATGCTGCGCCTTGCTGGTGCGGAGTTGATTCAGGTGCCCGCTGTGCCCTACGCAAATCCGAACAACTACGTTAAGTATTCCGGCAGGTTGGCCGAAAGACTGGCGCAATCTGATCCCAACGGGGCAATTTGGGCCAATCAGTTCGACAATGTCGCAAACCGTCAAGCGCATGTGGAAACCACTGGGCCTGAAGTCTGGGAACAGACAGACGGCAAGGTCAACGGCTTTGTATGCGCCGTGGGCTCAGGCGGGACACTGGCCGGTGTCGGCGAAGCGCTGCAACCGCGTGGTGTACGCATGGGGTTGGCAGATCCCGAAGGGTCAGGGCTTTACAAGCTCTATACCGGCAACGACGCGGGCGGCAATTCAATCACCGAAGGGATCGGGCAGGGGCGCATAACAGCCAATCTTGACGGTTTCGAACCTGATGTCTGCTATAAAATCCCTGATGCCGAAGCTTTGCCGATTGTTTTTGATCTTCTGCAGCACGAAGGATTATGTCTCGGCGGCTCCTCAGGTATAAACATCGCTGGTGCCATGCGGATGGCGCGCGATATGGGGCCGGGGCATACAATCGTGACGATCCTGTGCGATTACGGTACGCGCTATCAATCCAAACTCTTCAACCCCGAGTTTCTGGCCGAGAAAGGTTTGCCGGTCCCCGCATGGCTGGATCGTGCGCCAGCAAGCATTCCGGGTGTTTTTGAAGACGTCGAATGATACACCTGCTTGGACGTACGCTTGCTCTGATTGCGTTGGTGTTTTGGGCCGGGCTTGCCTTAGCGCAAGACGATGCACGCACTGAGAATGACCCCCTCTATCCATTCTGGCAAGAGGCCGCCGAACGCGCAGAGGCCATCATTGACGATGCCGAAAACAGCACGACGAGTGACCTCGAAGTACTACGATCGCGGATAGCCACGTTTCGCAATGAATTTGCCAAGGCAAGGTCGGCAAACGGCGATCGCATAAACAGCATTCAGTCCCAGATATCAGCATTGGGCGAAGTTCCAGAGGACGGGGTTGAGGCGTCTGAGATCGCCATCAACCGTCAGGAACTGGAGGAGCAGTTGGAGAGCTTTCAGGCTCCTGTTCGGGTTGCTGATGCGGCCTTCCAGCGTGCTGACGGCTTAATTAACGAATTAGACCAGCAAATACGGGAGAGACGGGCAAACCGGTTGTTGGACTTGGGGCCATCTCCTTTGGACCCACGAACCTGGGCTGTCGTTTTTGCAGATGCCAAGCGCATTCTGGCGGAAATGAGCACCAATGTTTCGGCGTTGAACGATCTGCGGCGAAAACAGAACATGCAAGACCGGGCGCCGCTTGTGATCCTGCTATTTCTGATGTCGCTGACGTTGATTATCAAAGGGCGCACTTGGGCGGGTTCTGCCATTGGTTATATGCGACGGTTCGGCGGGCGCGGCTCTGGCGTTTGGAGCTTCCTTGCGTCCTTGTTGCGGATATTCATACCTTTGGTCGGCGTATTTCTCCTCGCTTACTCGGTCCAACTCACCGGCATTCTAAGTGAAAAGATGGACAGCCTTCTGTCCATTCTGCCGGTTTGGGGACTTATTCTGCTTGGCTTTCGGTGGCTGTCAGAGCGGCTGTTTTCGCGCGATGAAGACGACGCACTGCTGCCATTCAGTTCGGAAAAACGTAAAGCCCTGCGGTTTTATATGTTGTTACTATCGCTGTTGTTCGTGTTGCGTGGGGTCGTTTATGTCTTTTTTGAACTGGAAAACGCAGCGGTCGAAACCAAGTCTGTTTTAGGTTTTCCAATCGTCCTTCTAACAGCGGTTGTCCTTTTGTTGATGGGCCTTGTGCTGCGCAAGTACCAACTTGAAGAGGTCGACTCCGGCGATGAGATCGTTAAGAAAGTTGGACTGCCACGTGTCGTGCGGGTGATGGGCAACTTTATGGTTGCAGTCAGCGTTGCATCGCCCGTGATGGCTGGTATCGGGTATTCTGCTGCGGGCGACGCGCTGCTGTACCCGACACTCCTAAGCCTCATTCTGCTGGGACTGGTGCTGGTGCTGCAACGCTTTTCTGCTGATGTGTTTGGGCTTTTCAACGGGCAGGGCATTCAAGCACGTGACGGGCTGGCGGCTATCATGTCGGGTTTTGTTCTTCTGCTTGCGGCGCTCCCGCTGCTCGCGTTGATCTGGGGGGCTCGGGTCGCGGACCTGACAGAGCTTTGGACCCAATTCCTGGAAGGCTTCGACGTCGGCGGCACCCGTATTTCGCCGTCGAATTTCATGGTCTTCGCGATCGTGTTTGTCCTCGGATATACCATCACGCGCATTCTGCAAAGTACGTTGCGCCAGAGCGTTCTGCCTAAGACACGCATCGACATCGGCGGTCAGAATGCCTTGGTTTCAGGCCTCGGGTACGTTGGTATTTTCCTGGCGACGATCGTTGCGGTTACGGTTGCCGGCTTGGACTTGTCGGGCTTTGCACTGGTTGCGGGCGCGCTCTCTGTCGGTATCGGCTTTGGTTTGCAAACCATCGTATCTAACTTCGTGTCCGGCATCATTCTGTTGGTCGAGCGTCCCATTTCGGAAGGCGATTGGATCGAGGTGGGCGGTCAGATGGGGTATGTGAAAGACATATCCGTACGCTCCACCCGTATCGAGACCTTTGACAGAACAGACGTCATTGTTCCCAACTCGGATCTGATTTCGGGCACAGTTACGAATTACACACGCGGCAATACGATTGGCCGGCTGATCGTACCCGTTGGCGTGGCGTATGGGACCGATACGAAAAGGGTCGACGGGATCCTGCGAGAGATCGCGGAAGCCCACCCGATGGTCATGCACAACCCACCGCCGAATATCATTTTTTCGGGCTTCGGAGCGGACTCACTCGATTTCGAAATCCGCGCCATTTTGCGGGACGTCAACTGGATGCTGAGCGTCAAGACCGATATCAATCACGAAATCGCCGCGCGCTTCGAGGCTGAAGGAATTGAAATCCCCTTCGCTCAACGTGATGTTTGGTTGCGCAATCCCGAAGCTCTGAGAGTTGACCAGAAACCCGACACATAGTGCAAGATCGCCGCTGTGTTATGCGTGGGTGCAGCCACAATAATGCCGCACCGTGTCAACACGCCTCCAGTTGTTTTGGGCGCATGCGCCGGCGCAACGAAGAGACCCACATAAACAGGGGTGGTACGCTCTGAGTGACGTAATTGATACGTGCATAAGAGACCGTTGCAATACATCTGAATTTGCCTCTTGCAAAAGGGTCTTCCCGCGGGCTAAACCGCCCCGACGGAGCGGTGGCCGAGTGGTCGAAGGCGCACGCCTGGAAAGTGTGTAGGCGGGAGACCGTCTCCAGGGTTCGAATCCCTGTCGCTCCGCCACCCAATTAAGCATCTGAAAATAAACACTTTTATGGCGATTTTATCGCCTATTTTCCGGCGATTTGCTCGGAGTTTTTCTGTGCGGAGACGGTTCCGGGAGACGGATGAGGCGCGAATGCGGCTTGCGTCTCTGTCGGGGGCAAATCGGGGTGCGCTTTTGGGTTGAGATTTCCCTGCTAGCAGGGAATTTGCAGGGAATTTTTGCAAATTTTGCCCAATCGGACACGTTGAAATCCGAAATGTACATTTGTTATCATGTGTTTATACGGTAATTCCCTGGGGCCCGAGCAGGGAATTTGCAGGAAATTGGACCGTCGGAAACGGCGCTTCATTTCTGATGCCATCAACCGGGCTGACTCACACCCCGAACATCCGCTCTTGCATCATCCAATCCAGTGGGATGGGTTGGCGCAAAATCTGCTTAAGAGTGAGGCGTGGCGGTAAAGTACCATCGCGAATTGCCAATTGTATTTTTGGCGAAAGAAATGCCAGCTTGCCGCGCTGGCGAATAAGAGACCCGGTGCAGCTTGTCTGGTCTGCAATGTCCTTGATCTGCATTCCGCTTTTCAAAGCTTGCGCCCAATGATGCGCCTGTCGGAGAGCCTGCGTCAGAATGGCATCGGGCATGGGCCGTCTTTCTCCGATCACCAGCTTGGCTTCGACCCCGCGGCGGCGCAGTTGAAGCGGCGCTTGGATATCGCACAGACCCAAGGCAAGGTCACGCGCCGCGACACCGAGGCTGGTTGCAACGACAGCCTTGTCCAGGGTCAGGTGGATCTCTCGAGGAGCGATGGTTCCTGATGCAAGGATGGTGCGCAGCAGGGCTGAGTCCGTCTCCGCGCAGTCGCTGCACCAGATCTTTGGCCGCCTGTTGCAGCTCGCCGTCACCGCGCAGATCGGGCAGTGCCAACACCCGGCGTTCGCTGGCGGCCATGTCAATGTGGTCGGCGATGAGACCCACGATGCTCTTCTCGAGCCCGCGCGCAGGCAGGCGCCAGCCGGTCGGATCTGGCCCGCCCGAGATCAGGCGGTTGGAAATGTAGTACCGATGGCGTCGCCCGGACTTGGTGCTGTGCGTCGGGCGTCAGCCTGTCGCCGGTGTCGTCGCAGAGTTTGCCCGTCAGCAGGGACTGTTGTACTCCGCCAAGGGTGCGGCCCCGGCTGCGCCGCGCCCCGAGTTGCAACTTCTGCTGGACCCGGTCCCAGAGATCCTCGTCGATGATGGCGGCGTGTTTGCCAGGCCAGAGTTTGTCTTTGTGGCGGGTCTTGCCGAGATAGACCGGGTTGAGCAGGATCTTGTGGATCTGCCCGCCGGACATCCGGTTGCCGCCTTGCTCCCGGCCCGAGCGGAACCGGTGATGCTTCGATCTGAGCCCCAGATGATCTGCCTCCCGTTCGACGGTGGCCAGAGAGCCGTGCTGGTCATAAAGGTCAAAAAGGCTTTGCACCGTCGGGGCCTCGTCGGCGTTGATGACCAGCTCGCGGGTATTGGGATCGGGATGCGGATCATATCCCAGAGGCGGGACGCCGCCCATCCAGAGCCCTTTCTTCTTGGAGGCGGCGATCTTGTCCCGGATGCGCTCGGCGGTGACCTCGCGCTCGAACTGGGCGAAGGACAGGAGCACGTTCAGGGTCAGCCGGCCCATGGAGGAGGCGGTGTTGAAGGCCTGGGTCACCGAGACGAAGGAGCACCCGGCCGCATCGAGGCGTTCGACGAGGCGGGCAAAATCGGCCAGCGACCGGGTCAGACGGTCGATCTTGTAGACGACCACCATGCCGATCCGCCTGGCATCGATCTCCGCCAGTAAACGTTGCAGGGCAGGGCGCTCCATCGTGCCGCCGGAGAGCCCGCCGTCATCAAAGCGGTCTCGTGCGAGCACCCAGCCTTCCTGCTTCTGGCTGGTGACATAGGCCGCACAGGCCTCGAACTGCGCATCCAGGGAGTTGAAGGTCTGGTCCAGCCCTTCCTCGGAGGACTTGCGCGTGTATATGGCGCAGCGGATCTTCGGTGTCGCCGTCATCTGGCACCCTCCTGCAGGCCGAAGAACCGCGGCCCGGACCAGCGGGCCCCCGTGATGGCGCGGGCGACCGCCGAGAGCGAGCGATAGGTCTGGCCGTTCCAGCGGAAGCCCTCGTCTGTCACCTCGACAGTGTGGGTCACACCGTTCCATTCGCGCAGCAACCGCCCGCCTGGTTTGAGTGTGGCGTCAGGCCTTGCAGCCTTACCGTCAGCTTGTCTGTCCAGATCGGCAAGGAACCTTTCGGCAGTCCGCCGAACCGGCGCGCCTGAACTTCGAAAGCCAGAAAGCGCCGCAGGAAGGGCTGGCTCAGCCCCTTGGGTACGGGCGACTGGAACAGATCCGACCAGGCGGCCATCAGCGCCGCCCGGTCCATGGCTCTCGATTTCAGCGACCGTCAGCGTCATGTGCGCCTCCGGCGTGCCGACAATCCGGTAGGCGGACCGCGCCGTCCATCAGTCTTTGGCGGCACCTTGTCGATGACATAGCCAGCTTTGCGCAACTTGCTCAGAGCTGCGCGCACCGAATGTGCCTGCCAGCCAGTTGCTTTCTGCAGGGTGGTGAGGTTGGCGCCTGACTTGCGATTGAGCAACCGCTGGAAGGTTCGGTGATCTGTCTTTCGCGGTGGAGCTGATTCGTGGATTTGGTCACATTAATCTCCTGTTTTGTGCGGCCTGCGGAAGGCTGCGCCGTCACTGAGGAGAGCCCGGACTGCGAACCGGGCGTAGGACCAGTGACGCTCTGTTCGATGAAGAAGTCCAGTCTTTTGTAAAACTTAGCCAATTCGACTTGGCCCCCTTAAGTGCGTTCGTCAACCATCTGATATAATGAATAAATATTCTATTGCACTTCTCAGAAAAACCAGCGATAATAAGCGTATCCGGGTTGAGACAGCTCGTCTGGATTGCTGTCTGTTACCACCATCCCGACCACAACTGTGGCGATGGTGGCTGACGTTCAACCGGACTCCACCACGCTTTTAAAAGCACCCGCGCAAGCGGATTGGAAAGGAGTCCTTATGGACAAGAGCAGACCACGAAAACCGTCACCCTGGGCGAGCCCGCAATCGATCCCGGGTTCGGATCAGATGTCAAAGCTTCCAAATGATTTGTTTCGCGAAATTGGCCTGGTCTGGCTGGCCATCAATCTCATCGAAAGTGCGCCACGCCGGGTAAGACGCGCCCTCAAAAGCCATCAGGACAATGTTCTGAGGGCCATCGAGAAGTTCGGGTTCAGGATCCCGATACTTGTCCGCAGCAAGCCGGGTACAGATCGGTATGAGGTGATTGATGGGCACACCCGGCTCGCGGCCGCCTTGCGCCTCGGAGCCGAGAAAGTACCGTGCATCGTGGTGGATGATTTGTCTGATGTCGAAACCCGCCGGCTGCCCTGTCGCTGAACAAGCTGCAAGAGACGGGGGCTTGGGACCTGAAGAGCTCCGCCTCGAGATCAACGACATCATTGAAATCAGCGGCGACATTCAGATACCCGGGTTTGAAATGCCGGAGATCGATCTCATGCTTCAAGGTATTTCATTCGACACATCCGACCCCAACCTGATGGACGATCTCGATGATCTACCGGTGGATAGCACTGTTCAGGTGACACTTCCCGGAGATGTCTGGATTGGAGGCAGGCACTGGATTGTTTGTGGTCATGCCCAAGACCTGGCAAACATGACCAGCGTCACTTCGTTGGGGACTGCAGCGATGGTGATCACTGACCCTCCCTACAATGTTAAGGTCAATGGTCACGTAAGCACCGTTTCGGGCCGACATGCGGAATTCGCGCAAGGGTCGGGCGAAATGAGCTCCGATGAGTTTGCCGATTTCCTTTTGAACACTCTTGGCCCTGCGATGGAAAGGTTGCGGCCCGGAGGTATTGCCTATGTGTTCATGGACTGGCGACACCAGCCCGAAATCCTTGCTGCCTTTCACGAGCTCGACGTCGAGCTGATCAATCTTGCCGTCTGGGTAAAACCGGCCCCGGGCATGGGCACGCTTTACAGGTCGCGACACGAGCTTGTCTTCGTTGTCCGCAAACCAGGAGCGCCGCATCGCAACAACGTCCAGCTGGGGCGGTTTGGTCGAAACCGTACCAATGTCTGGGAATACGGTGGCGCGACCAGCGGAAACACTGAAGAGGACGATTTCTCGGTTCATCCCACTGTGAAGCCCGTCGCGATGATCCGCGACGCAATCCTCGATGTCACGGCCCCAGGTGATCTCGTCATCGACTGCTTTCTGGGGTCTGGAAGCACATTGATCGCGGCGGAATCCTCGCACCGGCGCTGCCTCGGTGTCGAAGTTGAGCCAGCCTATGTTGATTTGGCCGTCCGTCGTTGGATGGATCTGACCGGTCAGGAAGCTGTGCTGGCAACAACAGGGGAAACCTACGCGGTGGTGGCCCAACGGCGGTCCTTCAAGCTCCTGCCCGCGCCTGATGAGGATGGCATCGATGAATGATGATTATGACGTTGGCTACGGCCGGCCCCCAAAGAGCGGACGCTTCAGGAAAGGTCAGTCTGGCAATCCTGCTGGCAGGCGCACCGAACAGGAACGTTTTGCCTCGGTATTGCAAGAGGAACTCGCCAACGAGATCGTCATGAAGATCGGAGACAAGAAGATCAAGGCCACGGTTATGCGTGGATTGACAAAGCTGATGATCAACATGGCCCTGGCCGGTGACAAGAAAGCCTTGGCTGAGCTCATGCGGCAGATCAACCGATACTTCCCCGAGCCACCAGCAACTGATGATACGTCACTGCCTCTTGCCGAAGAGGATCAGAAAATTCTGGAAAATTTTGTTCAGCGACATCTCGGGCAGGACCTGCAAAGCGAAGAGGATAGGGCCGATGGCGAAGAATTCTGATTTTAATGCAGTCCTGCGGCAAGACTTCAGAGCCTTTGTTGAGAAGGTTTTTGCCACGCTCAACCCTGGGCAAACATTCGAGGATAACTGGCACATAGGCGCGATCATCTGGGTTCTGCTGTGCGTTGAAAATCGCGAGACACGCAGAGCCATGATCCACGTTCCGCCGCGGATGCTGAAGTCGATCATTGTTTCGATTGCGTGGCCAGCGTTCCTTCTTGGACACAATCCCTCGTTGCAGATTTTTGTCGTATCGCACAGTCTCGACCTGGCCCAATCGCATCACGCCGCCTTCCGTATGATTATCGAATCCGACTGGTACAAGAAGGCGTTTCCAACCATGTCGCCGACGGCCGAAAAAGACACTGCGCTCCTGCTCAGAACGAGCCAGGGTGGGTACCGCAAGGCACTGTCAGTCGAGAGTAAGATCACGGGGCAGGGAGCCGATATCATAATCCTAGATGACCCTCTCGATGCCTCGGACGCGTTGAGCCCGGTCGCCTGCGCAAAGCTCAACGAGTGGATTGACACGGTTCTGATGTCGCGTTTTAACAATGCGGCCACGGGCGTGATGATACTCGTGATGCAGCGTCTGGCGATGAATGACCCCGCTGCGCACCTCAGCCAACAGGAGCGATGGGTGGAGCTGTCACTGCCAGCACGCGCAGAAGTGGATTTGCGGGTACCGATAGGACCCAATGAAGTCTATCTGTACCAGAAAAATGAATTACTCCACCAGCAACTCCTGAACGCAGAATATCTTGAGGCTCGCAGGAAGGCCATGGGCACAGCGGCATTCAGCGCTCAGTATCAGCAGAAACCTGTTCCCGCCGGTGGTGGCTACATCGACATATCTCTTTCCAGTTTTACGATACTTTGCCGAGAGCCTATGACACCCGTTTCCTGAGCATTGATGCGGCGTCGGGATCAATTCTGGGTCTTATTCTGTCATCCAGGTTTGGCAGATCACTGACGGCCGCCTTTATCTTGTTGCAAGCGGCAGGGCGCGTTGGCCATTCCCTGATTTGAAGAGGCAGTCAATCGGTGCATTCGAGAAGTTCGAAGCAGACTTTTACCTGATCGAATATGCGCACAGCGGCCAAGCGCTGACCGAAGAGCTTTGGGAACACTACTCGCTCGAAACCCGCCAAGCAATCGTTCAGCACTACAAGCCAAAAGAATCAAAAGAAATCCGGATGGATCGCGCTCTGGTATCTATCGAGGCAGGCAAGGTGTTCTTGCCGCAGACAAAACCGTGGCTTCTGGATCTGCTCAATGAACTTCGGGCTTTCCCAGGTATCGAAGACAAAGATCAAGTGGACGCACTTTCTCAGGCCGTTTGGTTCTTCGCTCAAAAGTATAATCGTAGCCGTCATAATCCGAAGTTTCAGAAGCGTTCCCGCGTCATAACTTGGTAACGCTCTGGAACTGACTTTCGGGTTCGAATCCCATTTCGTCCGCCACTTGCCCTTCAGAAACGTTTCTCCCGATCCGGCTGAGGCCGGATTTTCTTGTCGTATTAGAAGGTTATGCGTGAGGGGTTGAGCACCGTCGATTCGGAAAAAAGCCGTCAAACCTTTCTCTCGTTGCCGATGTTCTCTGAAGCTGATGACTGCGCCAATTTGGTGTTTAGGTAGTAAGGCGCTGTTTCAGTGAGATTTTTCGGAAATCCCAATACTGAGTTCGATGCCAGTCTCGTTCGAACAGATGAAACTGAAATCAAGAGATCTTCGCGGCAAGCTCAAAGCATTCTTAACCGGGTTGCCGCCAAGCAGCGAGAAGCCGGCGGGAAGCGAACCTTCGCTCCAGTTGCAAACCAAAGCGTCGCAACTATGAAAGAAGCCATTCACTAAACTGCCGAAACTTTGCAAAGGTCAGTCTCTTGTGAAACTGGGGCGACCACGGAAGCCACTGTCCCGTGCACGAGGTCGATTGACTGCTCAGAGTGGCGCTTCGGCCAGCCCCGCACTGTGCAACAAAATCTCAGCGCTATCGTTCCAGACATTCGTGCTGATAATCTTACCGCTGCGGACTACGAATTCATCCATGTAACGGTTGCCGTCAAAAGGTGTGCCGTCTGGCCATTCGCCATACAAATAGCCCGTATTATAGACATGTACGTTGCCCGTTTCGGGGTCCAGAGCTGCATCTGTGCGCAGGAACCGTTTCTTGACCCATTTGTAACGTTTGGCATTAAAAGCCGTGGTTTCTGCGGGGCCGGAGAACTTGCGCCCTCCGGTGAAGATGATCGTAAGATCAGTGGCGACATACTTGGCCGCACCTTCAGGGTCAGGGACCATGGAGCGTTCCAAATAGGCTTCCACGCAGGCTTTTGCCTCGGCAACCGGGTCGGACATTTCATTTCTTCCTTATTCTCAGGGTTCAAGGCAGGCGGCCATGGCGATGAGCGCGCTCTCGCTGTCTTTTGGTCCAATGAGGCTCAGGCCCACGGGGCCGTTTTCGACCTGTCCAGATGGAACTGAAAGCTGCGGCAGACCGGACAGCCCGGCCACGCACAGCATCTCGAAAGCCGCCATGCGAAAATCGTTCAACGCACTTTCCGGGTCCGTTAAAAACGGTGCAGGGCCGGGACTGGTGGGCAAAACCAGAGCCGAATTCTTTGGAATGAGGCTTTGAATATGGGCCGCGATACGGGCCTTTTCGGCGTGGGCCGCCTCTGCGTCTTCAGCATCGATCCTTGATGCGATGTCGAAACGCTCTTTGATGCCGGGGCCGAAGTCAGGTGTGTTTGAGCCAACCCATGCGCCATGTACGTCCCAAATCTCTGACGCCTGCGCAATGCGAAAGGTCTCGCGCCACGCCTCAAGCCGATCTTCGCTGATGCGGATAGGGGTCGCCGGCCCGAAGACTGCTTCAAGTCTCGCAAGGTTCGGTGCCAGTTCCGCGATCGTCTGAGGTGATGCGAGAGCCCATAAATCCACGGGCAAAAGCAGCCTGTCCAGTGCCTGATGTTCTGGGCAGCCATAGGCTTCTGCGACCCGGCCCATTGTGACGGCATCGCGTGCAAACCACCCCACGGTGTCAAAGCTGTGTGTGAAAGGCATGCAGCCGTTTAGCGGGATCTGTCCAAAGGTAGTGCGGATCCCCCAGACGCCGCAGAACGAAGCGGGCAGCCTCACAGATCCGCCGGTATCGCTGCCCAAGCCGAAATCGACCAGTCCTGCTGCTACAGCCGCTGCTGATCCTGACGAAGAACCGCCCGGTACGCGGCGCGGATCGTGCGTATTAACGGGGGTCCCGTAATGCGCGTTTACGCCCATGAGACTATAGGCAAGCTCATCAGTATGCGTCATGCCCGCAAGTGTGGCACCTGCGTCCAGAAGTGCTGAGATGGCGGGCGCATGGGTCTTGACCTTATCGTGAGTGCGCTTCCATTCGGGATTGCCACACCCCGCCACGCGCCCTTCGATGTCATAAAGGTCCTTCGCCCCAAAGCTTAGCCCGGAAAGCGGGCCCGTGCCTGATCCGGCGATCTCAAGGACCTCAGCGAATGCATTTACCGTATCCTTCATTGCGGCTTATCCGTGCAATTCTGGCAAGGCATGCGTAAAGACAGGGCGCCCGCGCTTGAACCCGTACATCGGCTGAGCCAATTCGGCGACAGCCAGCGTAGGCTCTGTCGCATTTATCACCACCAGATCGGCAGGCCCGCCTTTTTTCACGCCATAATCCTTAAGGTTCAAAAGCTTGGCAGATTGGGAGGAGACCATGTCGAGACAGCCTGCCATCTCTTCGCGCGACCCGATTTGAGCGATGTTGGCATACAGGTTTGCCATCCGGATAAGAGAGCAATCCCCGAAAGGGGTGAATGGGTTCAGGACATTGTTGGTGGAAAGCGAGCAATTAACCCCCTCGGCTGCCATCAGGTGCACCGGTGTCACGCCGCGCGGCACACTGAGGTTCTCGGTATGGTCGCGGTGCATCAAAAAGAGATCGGTCGACGGCAGAACGGTTACCGCCACCCCTGCATCTGCCAAGCGGCGCGAGAGGACCTTAAGCCGGTCGTAAGGCATGTTGGCGAATTTTGTGACATGTCCTACTGCAACGCGCCCACCCCAACCGTATTCGTCTGCTTTGCGACAAACATAGTCCACGTCCAGCCCCGAAGGATCGGAACCAAAATCGAGATGCATGTCTATATCGACGTCGAATTCGCGGGCCATTTCGAATATCCGGTCGATCTGACCATGAGGGTCGCTGTCCGTATAGGGTGCCGCACCGACAGAGCCTGCGCAGTCGTGCAATGCTGCCACCATCAACTCGTCAGTACCGGGATTGTTTAGCAGACCATCTTGCGGGAAAACGCAGATTTCAACGTCAATCGCCCAGGCAAATTCCGCAATCGCGGCTTTCACGCCTTCGATCCCGCGTAGGCCCACGACGGGGTCTACCTCTACATGTGTGCGCATCTGGGTTGTCCCGTTCAGCACGCACTTGCGGAGCGTCTTTTTGGCGCGCGCTGCCACATCTTCCTCGGTGAAAGCGGCCTTCAGGCCCACCACCTCTTTGATGGCATCGTCAAGACCGCCTTTCATTTGGCACCGGTCCAAAAGGCATGATTTGTCCAGATGGATATGAGTCTCAACAAAGCCGGGCAACACCAGCTGACCTTCCAGCTCTAGTGCGTGATCGCCCTTTTCAAGTTGGCCGGCCCCGACGATCTCGACGATCTTTCCTGCGTGCACGCCGATGTCCATCGTCTCGCCGGTCTGGCCCGATAGCGTCGCATTATGAAGTGTTAGATCCATAGCCTGTCCTCTTTCATCTTTTATTCTGCTGCAACATCGCCGCCCAGATAGGCCTGTTCTATTGAGGCATCTTTTTGCAGATCGGTTGAGCTGCCGGATTTCACCACACGCCCGTTTTCAAGGACATAGCCACGGTCAGCTACGGCCAGAGCCAGTGTTGCCATTTGGTCCACCAATAGAACTGTCACGCCTTCGTCGCGCAAGTCTGCCAGCGTGTCGTACAACTCGGCAATGATTGCCGGTGCCAGGCCCAGCGAGGGCTCATCAAGCAACAAGATACGCGGTTTCGCAATCAGGCCGCGCGCGATGGCGAGCATTTGCTGCTCACCACCCGACAGTACACCCGCGGGAGCATCAATGCGGTCACGCAACCTCGGGAACCGCACTAAAAGAGCCTCAATTTCGGCCGCCGCATCGAGGTCGTTTCGGGTATAGGCACCCATCAGAATGTTGTCGCGGACACTCATCTCCGGAAAGACCTGACGGCCCTCAGGCACCAACGCCAGTCCTGCGCGGGCTATTTTCGAGGCGGGCATTTCTTCGATCGGTTCCAGTTCCAGCAAAATGGCGCCGTCTACTGGCCGGTGAAGCCCTGAGAGCGCGCGCATCATCGTCGATTTGCCAGCGCCATTGGCCCCGAGGACAGCGACCATCTCGCCGGGCTCTACGCTCACATCGACACCTTCAAGCGCCGCCGCCGCGCCATACCCTGCGGTCAGACCACGTGTAGACAGTACTTCTTTCTTGCCACCGCTTTTGCGGGGTTGGGCGCGCGCGCGGCCTTGATAGGCGGTGTCACCCAGGTAGGCGCGGCGCACGGCGGGATCGTTTTGTACCTCTGCCGGTCCACCGGTCATAATCGGCTGACCTGCGTCGAGCACCACGATTTCATCGGAGATGCTCATCAGAAGGGACATGTCGTGCTCTACCAATACAACTGCGACACCTGCCTCGGCAATTCTGAGAATAAGCGCGCTCAACGCGGTTTTATCAGATTTCATAAGACCAGCGGCGGGCTCATCCAAAAGCAAGACCTGCGGCTTGGTGGCCAGCGCGCGGGCGATTTCTACCAACCGCTTATCGACGTGAGGCAGGTCACCGGCGCGGCGTGCCACCGGCCCTTGGTAGCCCACAAAACTCAGTAGATCATCGGCGATGGCAATTTCTTCGGCGTTGGGTGCGCCACCAAGAATGAAACCCAGCTTGCCATTATTGAGGGCGATCAGGATATTTTCCTGCACGGTCAGGTTCTCGAACAGCAATGTCGTCTGATATGTCCGTGCAATGCCTGCGCGCGCCATGCTGTGGGCGGGCGAGCCTGCGAGGTTTTCGGCCATCTCAATCGCGCCGGTGTCAGGCGTGTAAAACCCGCTTATCATGTTCAATACGGTTGTCTTGCCAGCTCCGTTCGGGCCTATCACGCTTGTGACCTTGCCCGGTGGTGCGGTGAACGAGACGTTTTTTGCCGCCTGCACACCGCCAAAGTTGATCCCCAGATCAGACACCTTGAGATCATGGCGTGTCTTACCGGAAACGCGCTTAAAAAACGCAGCCGGATCCTTGCCGGAAGGCTTTGCGGGGGAGGGGCTTTCCACTGAAATAAGCTGCATCAGCCCGCCAACGATACCTTTCGGCGCAAGCAAGAGCACCCCCGTCATCACACCGCCGAAGATCAATAGCCGGTATTCTGCGAGACCGGACAGCAGTTCAGGCAGAAGTACCACGATGAGGCTGCCGACAATCGGGCCAAAAAGCCTGCCGGTGCCGCCGACGATCACCGCAAGAAGAAACAAGATAGACTGGAAAAACGGAAATGATCCCGGGCTGATGAACATCTGCAGGGGGGTAAAAAACGCGCCCGCAAGGCCGGTTAACGTCGCTGAGACAACGAAAGCTACCACTTTCACCTGGTAGGGGTTCACGCCCACTGACTGCGCGGCGACTTCGCTGTCAGCCACGGCGCGCATCGCCGCCCCCCAGCGTGACCTTGCAAGTCTCAGGTAGAATAGCGCCGAGAAGCACGCCAAAACGAGAGCGGCAATCGCAATTTCCATCTCGAAGAAAATACGCCCGCCTAATTCAGGTGAGCGAAAGCCCATGAGCCCGTTGTGACCGCCGGTGAGATGGCGCAGTTCGATCGCGCCATGCTCTACAATAAAGGCAAAGGCGATGGTCATCATCGCCAGGTAGGGGCCCGCGACGCGCAATGCCGGCATGGCAAGTGCGACCCCTGCAACTGCGCTTACAACCCCTGCACCGATGAAAGCCAGCCAGTAGGGGTGCCCGGCCAGCACCATAATCGCGACGGTATAGGCACCGAGCATGAAAAAACCAACGTGCCCAAACGATATTTGTCCTGACAGCCCCAAAAGGATGTTGAGACCGATCCCGACGACCACGTTCATCGCAAACATTGCAATGATGAATACGATGTATCCGTTGGCGCCAAGGGCTACAGCGATAGCCAGCGCCGTCAGCGTCAGAATGCTTAACACTGACGTGAGCGGATGCGAGATTACCTCGATCAAACGCAGGCGAAAATTGTTTTGGGTGGTGGTGTTCATAGCGTCACACCTTTTTCAGCTCGGCTTTGCCAAAGAGCCCGTTGGGCACGGTGACGAGCACAAGAATGACCACTGCAAAAGAAACAATCTGCGTATAGCTTGAGCCGATGTAGGCTGTGGTGAGCGCCTCGACACAGCCATAGAGAATACCCGCGATCATCACGCCCCATGCACTGCTGATCCCGCCAAGGATCGCGGCGGCAAATGCTTTGATGCCAAAAATGAAACCCATGCCAGACGACACGCTGAATAGTGGCGCGATAAGCAGTCCAGCGACACCGGCAAAGACTGCAGAAATAGCGAAAGACGCGGCAATCACGGTTTGCGTGTTCACCCCCGTCAGCCGCGCGGCCTCCGGTCGTTGCACTGACGCCAGCATCCCCTTGCCAATTTTCGTTTTGGTGGTCACCTGCGTCAGCCCGAATGCGATAGCCAATCCTACCACCGGTATAATCAGTTGCAACGGATAGGCGCCTGTTCCGAAGACCTCGACCGCGTTTTCCACGAAAGGCGAAGGCAACGAGCGCGGCTCTTTTCCAAAGGTAAATAGCACAACATTATCAAGCACGATCCCGCCGGCTACTGTTGCCATAAGCCAAGCGTCTGATCCGCGCTGTGCAAACGGGCGGACGAGTACACGTTCTACCACAAGGCCCAGAGCCGCGCAGCACATCAAAGCGAGGGGGATGCCGATCCAGAATGGCCAGCCCAGTGTCACCATGAAGGTGTAGCCCATCACCGCACCAAACATCATCGCTGAACCCTGGCTGAAGTTCACCGTTTTCGACACGGCGTAGGTGAGGTGAAACCCCAAAGCGATCAGACCATACATTGATCCCAGCGCAAGGCCGGTGATGAGTGTCGACGCAATCATGATCTGTCTCCCCCTAAATCAAAGGAAGGCCGGATTTTGCGGCCTTCCCCAAAGTCATTGTGCAAGATTCATTCGATTGGAATGATTTCCCCGTCGATGAAGCGCGTGAAAACATAGTCTTCCGGACCAAGCGCATCCTGATTGTCAGGCGTGAAGGGGGTTTCATACGTTTTGATCAGCCCTTCGTGCGTTCCGATGTCATAGTAGCCTTGGCGGATGGCCGGACCCTCAAGCGAGCCTGCGTTCTTGATCGCAAGCGCTGTCAGGTGCATCGCATCATATGCATTGGCAATACCCACGGCAGGGGTCACATCGGCAGCACTCTGGATTTCGGGGAACATCGCCTTGAGGGCGTCGAGCTTTTCAGCAGCTACCGGAGAGTCATTTCCCGAGAAGGTGAACGTCTGGATCATCTCGACATCGGCAGCCCGTGGGCCCGCCAATTCCGAGAAACGCCCGCCAGCAGGTCCCCAATGTGATACAACCGGCACATCCCATGCCATACGCTCCAGCGATTTCATCACCTGCGCAGAAGGCCCGACGTTGGCGACCATAAAGATGGCGTCAGCACCGGCATCCTTAAGACGGGTGAGTTGGGGAACAACGTCGATGTCATTGGCTTCGACCCGTTCAATGCCTGCCGTTGGCAGGTTGGCTGCTGCCAAAGCGGCGGTCAGACCCTTCTCGTTTGACTCGCCCCACGGGTTGTTGATCAGCATCATACCGGGGTTCTTAGCACCATGCACTGTCACCGCGCGCTCAACCAGTGCGATATCGACCATCTCATCAACCGCAGACACCCGGAAAATGTAGTTTTCTTCAGCGCCGTTCTTGGTGATCGGCGTACCAGCCGCCCATGGGCCCATGAAGGGCACTTTGGTTTGGTTCATGTAAGGCACGAGGGCGAGTGAGACAGGCGTCTGAAGGCCACCGAAAAGAACGGCAACGCCTTCACGCTGGATAAGTTCGCGTGCCGCGGTCAATCCCTTGCCCGGGTTGCCTTCGTCGTCACGCCGGATCAGTTCTACGGGCATGCCCATCAGACCGCCGTCGGCGTTGATCTCTTCGATAGCGAGCATCATCCCACGGGTGATCGCTTCACCTGACTTAGATGAAGGCCCTGAGAGCGAGGCAATCAGTCCAATCTTAACGGTTTCCTGCGCTGCAAGCGGTGACGCCAGCGAGGTCGCCGCAGCTAGCGCCAAACCGGCAAAACCGCGCCGCGTCATGGTTGTAAAAGATGTCATCGTTTAGTCCTTTCCAAAATTGTGTAGAGAATAGAGACGTGCGTATTGGTCAGCTTTCCATACGAGAAACATGCGCCGCCACGATCCGCCAACCCGCAGGCAAACGCGCCCATGAGTGGCTTTGGCGGCCGATCTTCTCGGAGCCAGGGCGCAAAAATTCGGTATTGGCAGTTGCGAAATCTTGCCCAAAAGTCGTGATCACTGTGTTGCGCAAGGTCCGATCAAGCCCTTTCGACGGCCGTGATTTACGGAACGCCAAGATCTCGTCATGACCGTAGAGGTTTTCAGTTGCGCCAAACCGGATCACCTGCGGGCTGGTCCAGAACAGAGCGTCCAACGTTTCCACCTCGTTGCCTGTCAGCGCCGCTTCATAAGCGTTGAAGGCTTCCGTGACCTCTTCGAGAACTTCTGGAATATTGATCTGCATTGGGTCGACTTCTTCTTTCCTAAAGCGTGGACTAAATAAACAAGTCTTCGCTGAGCGAGCCTAGCTAAGGGAGGACAGGGGTCTGAAATGGAAAGTTCCGCGACCTAAAGAAGAGCCAAAAGTTAAGGCATATGCCGAAAAATTGCGCGAAATTCCAAAGGTTGCACAAAATTGCATCGACATTCTGCTGATCTGAAGGTGTTGAATTTGGCTTTCAGGACAGGGAAAGACCTGCTTGCTGCGGGTATGAGTCGACGGCTTATACGTGAGTTTCGCTTAAAATATGTGCTATTCTGAGCTTTGTGGTCAAAAAACAGACAAATATTAGCGTTTTTCTGATTTTGATTGCTCCTTACGGGCCTGTTTCCTTGTCTCGTCCCGACGTTGGGGCAATTGGCTGTGCACGGGCGCTTCGAATTTGCATTCAAAATTACAAAATACAAAGCGCCACGGAAACGAAACGACGGCCGCCACGAACAGCGCCGTACTTCGAAATGGAAAATGAAGGGGGTACGATATGACGAAACAGGGATTTTCTCGCCGGGACTTTATGCGTCGCAGCAGCGGTATTTTGGCCGCAGGCACCGCGATGGCCGCTTTGCCGAACATGGTCGCCGCGATGGGTGATGTAACCGTGGGCTTCATTTACGTAGGCCCACGTCAGGATTACGGCTGGAACCAGTCGCACTGGGATGCGGCCAAAAAGGTAGCCGCCATCGACGGCGTGACAGTTGTTGAGCAGGAAAACGTGCCTGAGACGGCTGAGGTGGAAAAAGTCATCCAATCGATGATTGAACTTGATGGCGCAAAGGTGATCTTTGGCACCTCGTTCGGGTACTGGGACAGCCTCAAGAAAATGGCAGTTGAATACCCGGACGTGCTCTTCACGCATATTGGTGCAATCTGGAAGGAAGGCGACCCAACGAACGTGATTGGGTACCGCGGCTATACAGAGGAAGCGCATTACCTGTGTGGGATTGCAGCAGGGCGCATGAGCAAGACCGGCAAGGTCGGTTTCATTGGCTCAAAACCGCTCTACTTTATCTACAATAATTGCAACGGTTTCGTGCTGGGGGCGCAATCGGTGAATTCGGATCTGACATGCAATGTCGTGATCACGGGTGACTGGAACAACCCGGTCAAAGAGGCCGAAGCAACCAACAGTCTGATCGACCAAGGCTGCGACGTTATCATTGCAAATGTCGACAGCCCCAAGGTCTCAATCGAGACCGCCGAGGCGCGGGGTGTTTACACCTGCGGGTACCATTCAGATCTAGGCGCACTTGCGCCAAACGGTTTCCTGACCGGAGCTGAATGGAACTGGGCGTCAGGTGCCGAATTCGTCGAGGCGTTTGTAAATGGCCAGCCGTACCCCAACCTTAAACGTGGTGGTTTCAGGGAAGACATGGTTGAACTTAGTCCCTTTGGCCAAGCCGTACCGCAAGAGGTGCGTGACGAGGTGATGGCCGCAAGGCAAGGGTTCATTGATGACACGCTGATGCTGTACAAAGGACCGCTCAAAGATAACCAGGGCAATATGATCCTCGCGGATGGCGAAGTGAAGGCGAATACCGATACGCCTTTCAAGCTGAGTATTGATTGGTTCGTCGAAGGCACAACTGGCTAACGGCCACATTCAAACAATGACCTCAACCGGATTTTTAAGCTCTGCAGAAGCGGTAACGATTAATGTTACCGCTTTCCTGATCACATTGGCGCTCTTTGGGGTGTACGTGGCTGCATTGGGTCACAACCCTTGGGACGTGTACTATGTGCTCTATCTGGGCTCGTTTGCGCGGCAAATCTCGGTTGAGAGCACTCTGACGAATGCCGCACCGCTCATGCTCACCGCTTTGTGCACGGCGATCCCTGCACGGGCAGGTCTGTTGGTGATCGGGGGGGAAGGCGCGCTGGTCGTCGGTGGTGTCGCCACGGTGTTGGCTGGCGTCATGCTTGTCGACGCGCCGTTCCTGCTGGGGGTTGCTGCAATGGGGGCGGCGGGGGCACTGGCTGGGGGGCTCTGGATCGCTTTCGCAGGCGTACTCAGGCAATATCGGGGCGTCAACGAGACGATTTCATCTTTGCTCCTTAATTATATCGCCATTGCGGTGATGTATCATCTGATTACCGGTCCAATGCGTGATTGGGACCGTGTACTGAAAACGTCGAGCTGGTCGATACCAGACACTCTGCGGGTCGCTGAATTGCCGTTCATCGACGTGCATTGGGGTCTGGCAGCCGGTGTCGTGACCTGCCTGCTGCTCTACATCTTAATGCGCCACACGACGCTGGGGTTCAGTGTTGATGTTCTGGGTGGAAACCCGAGGGCTGCACAAATGGTGGGTTTGCCCATCAACCGTATGGTGCTGTTGTGCTGCTTTTTGGGTGGTGCCGCAGCGGGTCTCGCGGGCAGTTTCGAAGTAATGGCGGTACATGGTTTTGCCTCGGAAAGCCTTGCGGTGGGTTTTGGGTATGCGGGTATCCTGGTGGCCTTTCTGTCACGTCAAAACCCGGCCGCAATCATCGTACTCGCGATCTTGTTAGGCGGGATTACGGCAAGTGGTGGCCTGCTACAGCGCAGGTTCGACTTGCCGGATGCGACGACGCAGGTTTTGCAGGGTCTCCTCTTCATGGTCGTACTGGCCTCTAATGCTGCCTACGGGAGGCTCAGTGTCTTCCAACCTGCGCGCTGGAGGACTGTCTGATGGAAGCTACTGACATCAGCTGGTGGAGCGTTGTCATCGCTGTATTCGGCGGAGCGATTCGCCTCTCTACCCCTTATCTTTTCGTCAGCTTGGGCGAGACACTTACGGAGAAATCGGGTCGTGTGAATTTGGGGCTCGAAGGCGTGCTCGTCATGGGGGCGATGAGTGGCTATGCCACCGCCGTTCTTACCTCAGAGCCGTGGCTTGGCGTCTTGGTGGCAGGCTGTTCTGGTGCGTTGCTTTCGCTTATACATGCGGTTGTGTGCACTCTTCCACGGGTGAATGACATCGCGGTTGGTATCGCGGTTTTCATCTTTGGTACGGGACTTGCCTTTTTCCTCGGCAAACCTTTCATCAACCCGTCGGCTCCGCGATTGCCGGATATCGAACTGGGGTGGTGGAGCACGTCTCCGCAAGTGCAATCCGCGCTGCAAATCAACATGCTCTTTGTGATCGGGTTTCTTCTGGCGTTATTTCTGGCCTGGGCGTTGAAATCAACGCGCTGGGGGCTCGTCCTGCGTACGGTCGGCGACAGCGAGGAAGCGGCAGACGCCTTGGGGTATAATATCCCCCGCGTGCGTATGATTGGCACGGTTTCTGGCGGTTTTCTTGCCGGCGTTGGCGGCTCTTATCTATCGCTATATTTCCCCGGAACATGGAACGAAGGACTTTCCAGCGGGCAGGGTCTGATGGCAGTGGCCTTGGTTATTTTTGCCCGTTGGGACCCGGTGCGATGTTTTTACGCTTCACTGCTTTTTGGTGGCGCGACGGCGTTGGGACCAGCATTGCAAACGGTGGGGATCACGTCGAATTACTACCTTTATGGTGCCGCCCCCTATTTCCTAACGCTGGCAGTTCTGATCTACAGTTCGTCCCCCAATAAGGCCCTCGAAGGTGCGCCAGGCGAAGTGTCTATTAACCGATGACTGACTTGGGTGCCCTTGATATTCCACCTCCACCCAGCGTCGAGATATGGAAGCTGACGAAACGCTTTGGCGCTTTCACGGCGCTAGACAGTGTCTCGTTCAATATATCCCCTGGCAGCTTTCACGCGCTTTTGGGTGAAAACGGTGCAGGCAAGAGCACCTTGGTGAAATGCCTGATGGGAACCTATCATGCCGATGACGGCTCGATTGTGATTGACGGCAAGGAGGTTGCCATTGCCTCGCCCCGTGATGCGCAACGGATCGGGCTTGGCATGGTATATCAGCATTTTACGCTGGTGCCGTCCATGACCGTTGCCGAAAACCTTGTGCTGGGCGAGCCGGATTTACCGCACGTCGTCAACTGGGCTGAAGCGAAGTCGTCTCTGGCTGCTTTCATGGCCGAGATGCCCTTCAAGCTTGATCTGGACAAGCTCGTCAGCAGCCTCTCTGCAGGAGAAAAGCAAAAGCTGGAAATTCTAAAGCAACTCCGTCTTGGTAGCCGTTTGCTCATACTGGACGAACCCACGTCGGTGCTGACACCTGACGAGGCCGATCAGATCCTTGGTTTGATGCGACAACTTACCGACGAAGGGCGTATTTCAGTTGTGCTGATCTCTCACAAACTGCGGGAGGTCGAAGCCTATGCCGATAAGGTGACGGTGCTGCGGCAAGGCAAGCTAGCGGGCGAGGGGGCTGTTGCGGACCTCACGCGCGAAGACATGGTGCGCATGATGGTGGGCGACGAGCCGCCGAAGCCCGTAAGCGCACGAGAAAAATCCGGTGATAACGCTGTAGTTTTGTCGGTTCAGGGCTTGCGTGTGGAGAATGACAAAGGTCTGCCAGCCGTCAAATCGCTAAATCTCGACGTGCGAGCAGGAGAGATTGTTGGCATTGCGGGGATCTCGGGCAACGGGCAGACAGAGTTTGTTCAGGCTCTTGCAGGACAGCGCCTTCTTGCAGGCGGTAGGCTCGAGGTCGCAGGGGAACCTTATCATCGCACGCGTGCCGAGATGCGCGCCCACCGTATTAAACTATTGCCCGAAGCGCCCCTGCAAAACGCATGTGTGCGTGGCATGACCGTGGCGGAGAACCTTGCGTTGAGACGGTTTGATGAAACACCTATGAGCAGGTCCGGTATTTGGATCAATCGCTCTGCAATGCGTGCCCGCGCTTTGGAGTTGATCGCGCAATTCCGTGTGAAGACCCAAGGTCCAGATGCCCTGATCGAGACATTGTCTGGAGGCAATGTGCAGCGCACGGTTTTGGCGCGTGAGTTGGCGGATGGTGCGCGGCTCCTGATTGTGCAAAACCCTTGTTTCGGTCTTGATCTGAAGGCTGTGGCCGAGATACGCAAACGTATCGTCGATGCGCGAAATAATGACTGCGCGGTTTTGCTATTGAGCGAAGACCTTGACGAGATTTTGGAACTGTCTGATCGTATTCTCGTGATGTCTGGTGGTGGGATTGTCTACGAGACGCCGCGAGAAGCGGCGACCGTGCAAGACATCGGCCACTATATGGCGCAACAGGAGGTATAAGCGGTGCAGGTCATCCGTGGAGGGTTAGTGCTGGATATCGGCCAGCGCAAAGCGGTAAAAGCGGATATTCTGCTAAAAGATGACGAAATTTTCGAAGTTGGGCCGCCCGATATGGCAGCCCCGGAAGATGCGCGCGAGATCGACGCACGCCAGCGGCTTATCATGCCGGGCCTTGTAAACGCGCACACCCATGGTCACGGGAGCTTTGGCAAAGGCCTTGGAGACAAGTGGTCGCTTGAATTGTTGCTCAACGCCGCCCCTTGGACATCCGGCGGTTTCACACTGGAAGACAAACACCTTGCGGCCCAGCTGAACGCCGCTGAAATGGTGCTCAAAGGCTGCACTGCGGCTTATGATATGTACTTCGAGTTTCCAACGGCCTCTGTTGATGGCGTCGAGGCGATAGTCCAAGGATACAGAGACCTTGGACTACGCGTGACCCTCGCGCCAATGATGGCTGATATCACGCTCTTTCAGGCGATCCCGGGGCTGATGGATGCACTGCCGCTAGAGCTTCGCGCGCGCGCCGAGGCTATGCAGGCTGCGCCGCAAGAGACACATATCGCGGTTTGCCGTGATATTATGGAAGGCTGGCGTTTTGACCGTCAGTGCGCGCAACCTGCGCTGGGGCCAACGATCCCTTTGCATTGTTCGGATCGCTTCCTGACTGCCTGCCGCGATTTGGCGGCTGAACATGGGGTTGGCATCCAGATGCATCTTGCGGAATCAAAGGTGCAGGCCGCTGCCGCAACGACCCGTTACGGCATGTCATTGGCAGCGCATTTGGACGGACTTGGGATGTTGTCCGAGCGGTTTACCGGCGCGCATTGCGTGTGGCTGGATGACGAAGACGTAAGGCGTATGTCAGCCAATGGCGCGAGTGTCGCCCATAATCC
Source organism: uncultured Alphaproteobacteria bacterium (assembly GCA_963796445.1). Taxonomy (GTDB): domain Bacteria; phylum Pseudomonadota; class Alphaproteobacteria; order Rhodobacterales; family Rhodobacteraceae; genus Roseobacter. The sequence goes on from CAWCLQ010000010.1 coordinate 137,244, forward strand.
CGGCTCAAATCTGCGGCTTGGGTCTGGTATAGCCGCTGCGCGCACCATGTTGGACCATGGACTGACCGTCGGTATCGGTACCGATGGTTCAGTCTCATCAGACAACCAGAACATGTTCGAAGCCTTGCGGATGGCAGCGTTTGTATCGCGCACCAAACGCGCTGATCCAGAAGACTGGCTCGGCACTTGGGATGTCTTGGATATGGCCACGACCCAAGGAGCAAAACTGCTTGGATGGGGCGCAAGAACAGGCCGGATCGCGCCCGGGTTAAAAGCGGATCTGGTTTTTCTCGACCTGGCGAATGTAAATTACGTTCCGCTGAACGACGTAGCAAACCAAATCGTGAACTGTGAGGATTCCAGTGCTGTGAACAGCGTGATGATTGGTGGAAAAATGATTCTGGAAAACTGCAAGTTCACACACTTCGACTTTGAATTGCTCAGTGCAAAAGTAGCTGAAGCCGTCGAGCGGTTGAGCCATCAGAACAGGGAGCAACGCGCAGTATCGGAAATGATGGCACGTTACGTATCAAGCCACTGCGTGGGCCTCGCCTGCGGCCATCACCACCCGCATAGCTAGTCTAGTTGATGTGGAGAGTTGGAGGCATCTTGCGCATAATCATCTTAGTGTTTGTTTCACTGACCTTTTTATAGGTCAAGCGAGTGCTGAAGACTGCCCGGACTTCTTTCGGGTTGTTGATTTTGGGTCAAAGCTCGGGCAATTGAGCGCAGAGAGGCTTTCGCACGTAAGCCCCTCGATATCTCTTCTCGCTCGATCAAGGTCAGGGCGAGCCGTGACCTGATGCGATCTGGTGGGCGAATACCGCCAGTGCGCGCAAGCAGCGGATAAATCGACGAGGACTCCCGATCAAACAGCCGCCCAATCGAACTCATCGACTCTCCGCGTTGCCAGCGGTCCCAGATATCTGACTTCTGTTTATCCGTGAAAAATATACGGCGACGATACTTCATGATGCTCACTCCATCTTTGCTCAAAGATTAAAGTGTTGCGTCGACCCGTTGAAACCGCCTGACATTTCAGAACATTTTCACCGTCCATCCCGTCGATGGATTTCATAATACGATCCAACAATTCATGGCCGACCACGCAGAGCGGCGCAGGGCAAGAGCCGTCTACGACCGGACATGGCGCGAACTCTCGGCAATGTCCGACCGGGAACGGGCGGATATGCGAGCCTGAAGCGGGATGGGCACGGTCAGATTAAGGATGCGATTTCGATCCGGGAACGCCCTGCCGCTGTCGAGGACCGCGCGATACCTGGCCATTGGGAGGGCGACCTGATCGCTGGTTCGAAGAACAGCTTCATTGCGACGCTGGTCGAACGGCGCACGCGCTATGTGATGCTGGCTAAGGTGAGCGGCAAGGAAACGCAGACCGTCGTCGCAGCGCTGGCGGCACAGGTTCAGCATCTCCCCCGAGAGCTACGGCGCACGCTGACCTGGGACCGCGGCAAGGAGCTTGCCGATCACAAAAGCCTTACGCTGGCCACCGATCTCGATATCTACTTTTGCGATCCGCACAGCCCGTGGCAACGCGGCACCAACGAGAACACCAACCGACTTCTGCGCCAGTACTTCCCAAAAGGTACCGACCTCTCCGTCCATAGCCAAGAACACCTCAATGCCGTCGCACGTGAACTCAATGAGCGACCCAGAAAGACGTTGCATTACTTCTCACCAGCAGAGAAGTTCGATGAGTGTGTTGCGGCGATCGGTTGAATCGGCAGCCCAATGTGCACATAACAGTAGGGCGCGCAAATCTCCGCTTTCGCCATTTTTAAACCGGACTCATGAACTTCCATGGTACCGGTTCTTTAACGATTTTAACCGCTGGCCTAAACACTTCCTTGCACCGCTTCACGCTATTGATTGAGCGTGACAACGCCGCCACTGGGCCCACCTCAGAAAAGCGAGCGTTGCGATCATCTGGCGGGCACCCAGGCCGAAGGAAACCAGATATGAAAGCTGTTGATCTCAAAGACTACGAAGCCATCGCAGAAACCCTTCAGGATTATGTTGATGGCGCGCGCTCCCCCAGCGCGAACCAAATGAAAAGCGCGTTTCACCCAAACGCACAGATTTTCGGACACTTGGGCGACCATCTGCTTGCCGATCCGATTGAGGCTTTGTTCGAATGGCACGAAGAGAACGGTCCAGCCACCGACGTTGTCGTACAATTCTCAATCCTTGATGTCTCCGAGACCATCGCCGTTGTGCGTGTGGAAGCTGATAATTGGACCGGCCATCGTTTCACGGATTACTTGTCGTTACTTAAAGTCGATGGAAAATGGGCAATCGTGAACAAGATATTTCACGCCCACGAAGCCTAAGGGGCGACAAGCGAAAGCAAGTCGGGTCGCTTGCAAGTTTTACGAAGTTCTTGCGTCCCGGCCGACTTTTTCCTTCAATACATGATATCTTACCCTCAAGGAGGACCGTGCATTGTTGATGTCATTTGAGTTAGACACGACTGCGGCTGAAACGTTGCAGACACAGCTTGTTGGCGAAATCAGCACATCGATTACAAGTGGGCGGCTTCTGCCGGGAACGCGACTGCCAGGGACACGGTCGCTAAGCCAGCAACTGGGCGTTTCGCGAAACACCGTGTTGCTCGCGTTCTCCGCTCTTGAGGCCGAGGGGTTCGTCGAGACCCGCGAGGGGGCGGGCACTTTTGTGAGTGAATACTGGCCGGAGCCCGCGCCCTTTGACGCCGACCAAGCCGGGATGCCCGACGCTTCGCCGGTATTGGACAAAGCGGCCAACAACAACGCAAGCCCGGAAGTCTTTTGTGATTTCAAACTCGAAGCGGTCGATCCGGAACTGTTTCCAACCGCGATGTGGCGCAGGTTGATGATGCGACGCATGCAGTCGTCAGACTACAACTTGTCCAAGGTAGGGGATCCAAGGGGCGTACTCGAGTTGCGCAAGGCTATTGCACGTTTCCTGGGCGCCAGTCGCAGCATGAAAATTGATCCGGAGCAGATTCTGATCGTTTCCAGCATCCAACAAGCCACCAATGTGGTCGGTCAGATGTTCGTCTCCCCCGGCTCACCGGTGATCGTCGAGCGTCCCGGATGCAGCCTGATTGCGCCGATCTATTCTCGCGCAGGTGCTGAAATTCTACCCGTTCCGACGGATCAGGATGGCCTGCGAGTGGATCTGCTCCCAGATCGGAAAAACGCTCTTGTTGCGGTCACTCCAGAGCGGCAGTTCCCAATGGGTGCAACCCTTTCAACGCCGCGACGGCAGGCCTTGCTGGATTGGGCCGAAGAAACGGATGCGCATGTCTTTGAGGTCGATTTTGACAGTGAATTCCGGTATGAGGGCTCACCGAAACCAGCTCTCCAGTCGCTCGATGAGCACGGGCGGTTCATCTATTCTGCTGCGTTTGCGCTGACCATTGGCCCCGGTCTTAGGATTGGATTTTTGGTTCTGCCTCCGAAACTGGTAGACCCTGCATTGGCCGCACTCAGACTGTTGGATCACGCCTACCCGTGTCAGACGCAAGGTGCGCCATGGCTGGATCAGGCTGTTCTGTGTGACTTCCTTGAGGGCGGCGGGTATGAAAAACACCTGAGGCGATTGCGCAAAGCATATTTAGCGCGACGTGACACTCTCGTGGACGCGCTGCAGCAGTTCTTTGGTCCTTGCGATCTTTCCGGAACAAGTTCGGGCACGCATTTGATTTGGCGGCTGCCAGCGCATTTACCTGATGCTCAGACGTGCGAGCTTCTGGCCCGGTCAGTGGGGATAAAGGTCAACACAATGAGGGCCGAAACCGTTACGGGGCCAGAATTTCTACCCGATTGGGACCGCTACCTACTGCTCGGATATGCTGACCTGCCGGAGCCCGTGATAAAGAATGCCGTCGAACGCCTTGCGGGTGTATGGAAGTAGACGAATGTTCGCCGGTCCTTGAGCGCAGCGTTGACGGTGAAGGTTTCTTACAGATGCTTTTTACTGGGCACTATCCGTGCAGCTTGCGGTTAGCATCGCACGCATTTGCTAAACTCAAAGCACGATTGTCTCGTGAATGCGGACCTTGGCGCAACCGCAGCGAATTTACCCTTTGTCCCGCAGCTCAGTCATTGGTGAAAGCCGCAGCGAATGTCCACTATGCCGATGCCAACCGTCTTGCGCAATATCCATAATGGCGCTCTGGCTGCAAGCGAGCCAACAGTGCTGAGAAAAGGAATTGGAAACGTTGGTGTAGGCTCATCGCGGGCCTCAATGTGGTGTTTGTTGACAGCGGGGTCATTCGTTTTTGAAACAACGCTGGTCTAAGCATAGAAAGCCGTCCATCATTCGCTTGTGTTGGAAAAGTTGAGTGTCCCTATTGCCAGTGTCCGGGTCCCCGCCAAGCGGGCGGAAACGCTGGACGCAGACAAGTTGCAACTCGTCGCCGAGGACATGATTGAGCAAGGCCAGACTACACCAATTCAGGTGCGGAAGGATGGGGGTGCCTATATTCTGATTGAAGGGCTGCACCGCCTCGAAGCACTCTGCGCGTTAGGCGAGACGATGGTAGAGGCGTATATCGTTCAAGCGCGTCTGCATTCGCCTACCGCTGCTATACAGAGATACCTCTGCAATCGGCGGGTGCGAAATAACCAATTGTGGCCTTGTGTGTTTGTCGCCCTTACCCGCAATGGTTCAACGCATAGCGCTCAAATTCGCAATCAGCATGTCACGCTTTTGGTCCATTTGTTCTTGGATTTTGTGGGCCAGGTCTGCCTCCGGGCCACAGCAGACGACGGCGGTTTCCTTCAACTCGCGGTGCGTTCGGTGCGAAGTGTCGAGCATCGCTTGTTTGACGATACCTAAAATCGCTTCCTTCTCACTGACAGGAATGTCGGAAAGGGCCTTTTCCAGCTCCTGCGAAACTCTTGTGGTAAGGTTCTCAAGATTCATCCAGTCGTCTCCAGTTTTTGCCTACAGCATTTCCGAGGGGAGTTGCGGTAGGACCTGTATATCGTTTATATCCTGCCGCAATTTGACGACCCAATCAACAAGCGTGGAAAGCTGCACTGCACCGCATCACATGCGGCAATAATCACCCCTTGACGTATTGCGAGTGGGTAATATTTCTATGTCATGCGGGGGTCAATTCTTCGCTTTGGCCGTACTCGGCCCACTCTTCCCCAGAAGTTGGTTTAGGTGCTGGTTCCCGTACACCCCATGGCTAGATGTATATGTGTCATGGTTTTTGTGCATCGGTGACAAAGGGAAGTTTTAGCCTCACGTCGCAATTTTCAGGACCTTTCAGTCTCCGGCCCCGAGGTTTGGTACCCCTCACACGCGCTTCATGAATGCGAAAATTTGTCTAAGCCGTGTTCGCCCCGCGTTTCTGCGCCGCCATTTTCCTGCAACCTTCCTTGCAATAGACAGCATCCACCCAATTCCATACCGGCATATGCGAATGGAGACTTCGCAAGCACAGATGCTCTTACAACAGATATGCAAAAGCGAGCCGCCAGTCGACGTTTTACTTCACTTACTATCGGTACGATTTATTCCTTGTACCGGCCCCTTTCACACCAGTAAGTCACAGAGACTCCTGGCTGCATTTGGAACAGCTTTGCCGCGATTTGGCAGTTCTCAAAGTTGTAACTTTCATTGCGTGATTCAACGTCGAAGGTCGCAACGTGTACCGCGCCCCGCGCCCGATGAGTAGCGAGAAGTTATCGCGTTGAGGTGGCTGGTTACCTCTATGCTATTTTCTTTGGTTGCCGAACATCGGGCGCCGGAAATGCGGCCTAAGCAGCGGGGCGTGTTCCACGACACCTGGGAAACTGCGAGCACCCGTAGAAGTTACGGTTTCCCTGTTTGTTTTCCCTTAAAACGAGGTTTGAGCCGCACTTGGGGCAGCTGTTGGCCACTTGCTTTAAGTGGGCTATGTGCGCTCGTTTATCACTATGACTCGACTGAAAGCCTTCATTGGATAGCTTCGCCGAGATAGAAGAAATCTCCTCTTCATCGAACAAAACCTCCTTTTGTGCCTTAATTGATTTCGACAATCCTCTGCCGCTCCATACTACGTTGGGTGGCATCGAAGTTTTGGGTTTGGCGTCGCCTGCGAACACAACAAGGTTGTAGATACAGTCGGTGCTCACTCCGGTAGCCTCTTCAATCGCCTTTACGTGTTTGTAGTTTTGGCGAAGCGGGTTTTGGAAGCGCGTTTTGTGTTGGTAAATCGTTTGTGTCCACGTGCCTTGGTTTTCGCCACCAAATATCCAGCCTGTCATATTTTTAGTTTCGATTACAAACACGCCAAATGGTGAGATAACAACGTGGTCGATTTGAGTTGTTCCGCCCCGCGACGGTAGGGTCAGGTCTGCAAATACCTGATAATCGTCTGATAGGTGTCGACGTAGCGCTGAATTTACCCTTCTTTCTCCCATAGCCCCTTTAAAGGCAGGAGACTTGAGGTACCATAGCCCATAAGAGACAAGGCCAAAGAGAACTAATAAAACAAATACTTCCACAAGTTTAATCCAATACTTTTCGTGGTTCCGTGCTTTCTCGTACCAACGTGAAAGCGGCGATAGGATACAAAACCGCGCCGCTGATTTATTCGAAATTCATGCCAAAAAATTGTGAGTTCTTGCCATTTCCGAGGGAGCCACTTGGGTGACATCACCTCGCCACCACCCTCGACGCCACTTGCACAATCGTTGCCTCGACCTCTTCTAGCCCCATGGGGTCCACGTCACTTTTCGCTCTTAACACTGCCTGCGTGGCTCAAATCGCCCACAATTGCCTGTCCGCCGCTCTCCACATTCACACGTTCGACACGCACGGGCTGACGTGTCGGCTGTTTGGTCGTTGCCGGTTTGCTGCTCATTTGTTCCTGCCTAATTGGGTCCGGATACTCGTTGACAGGCAGGGCGGCTTCTACGGCTATCTTACCATCAATGAATTGCGCTCTGATGCAGTTGATTTTGCAGGCACTTTGGCTGACAGGCATGACGCAGCAGATGGCGATTTGGAAGTGGTTCAAAAACTCCTCTGCAGTGCTCTTGAAAGCTGAAATAAAATGCTCGGGCGGCAAAAGGCGAACGTTAATTTGATCTGCTCAGCAAACCAATATGCATGGCACGAAGGATTTCCGCTCTGTCAGGGTCAGCGTTACCACCGTTACCTCCCATAGGGAGAGGTAACGGACGTAACGGCAGCATGACCGCGTTACAGAACGGGAACGGTAACGCTTGGTAACGGCGGTAACCCGCGAAAAAAAGAGCACAATAGTAAAGCGGCATTACTGCGAAAATTCCCCAAATCGGGTGCTCGCAAAATGCCAGTTCGCCAAAACCCAGTCTGAGCGGAATTGATCCGCCGCGTCCTTTGGTGTATGGTAGACTTAAAGGCGACCTTTTCTATGGCGAGACGGCGACAGTCGCAGAATGCGAAATCATTCAGGTGATATAAGTTTCGCGATTTCCAGTGTTCTGCCGCACAAAAATAGTTGTCCCGTCCAATTTAGCTTTGCCATTTTTTTTTTGATCGGCGCCTCGCAACGAAGGTAAGGGAGGGAAGACCATGGATGTAATTAAGACAACAGAAATCGCTAGGGCCTTGTATCGTGCGCATGGTGACAAAGCAGAATTCGAAGCTGCTCAGTGTGAGAACAAATTCAAAGGTTCTGGAAACGAAGATGAAGTAGAGAATTGGCGCGCGAATTCGGGGAAGTATCCGTCGCATCCGAGGCGCGAACCAAAGTTGAAAATGAGGGCTTGGCGGGCTACGAAAGCACGGTCTCGGTTTCAGCCAGACCAACGCCTGTGAATGACCGGATCGACGACACGCGCTGCGCTGCAACGACAAAGATGCTGCTAGCGCGAGCAGATGCTGCGTCAGCGAAGTGGGGAAAACGAATGACGGCAAAGTCCGCAACTCGGCCGCTCGCCATTTTTTGTCGACTGTCCGCTGCTGGTGAAAGCCGACATTCAGAATTAAAACTTCGAATTTCCGGTCGTGAACGGCTGCTAAACGCGACCCAGCAGACACTCACCAAAATTCGGCGAACGGCGGCTGTGAGCCAATTCTGTTGAAAAACTCGATAGTTTCTGAGCTTGTACTGTTTGGAGAATCCGACCGAGTGGCTTTTTACGCCGGGTTTCCAAGGCGGTTTTGATTTGGAGCCAGTTTGGCGAGCTTTTTGAGGTTCTGGGCGGTTGCAGCGAGGATAAACTCGTCATGTGCGCCACATGGTCCACGCAGCCGGAGCCTGCCCAGACCATGAATGCGTTTGAGGTGGGCAAATGACATCTCGACCTTCTTTCGAAGTTTTCGAGAGACCGCATATTGCTTTGTTTGGGCCAACTGTCGGGCTACATCACGCGAACTTTCATAGATTGATCTGGTGACTTTGCGCTGGGGCTCTTTTGGACAACAGCGCGGCTTTAACGGGCAGGCATCACACTCTGGCTTGCGGGCGCGGTATCGGATTGTCTCATCTTTGTTTGCACCTATTCTTGGCGCTTTATAGGCCCGGCGATATTGTTTGAGCTCTTTGCCACCCGGACAGATGTAAAGGTCATTCTCTGAGTCATAGGTGAAGTCGGCTCGTTCGAACGTTCCATCCTTGCGGCCAGATTTATCGATGACAGGAATATGCGGCGCAATCGCACGCTTCTCGACCAGCCAATCCAGCATAGGACCTGAGCCATAAGCTGTATCTGCGATGAGGCGTTCGGGCTTAAGATCATGGGTCTCTTCCACCCGATCAATCATGGTTCGAACGGCACCAACCTCGGCTTGCCGAATGGACCGTGTGGGCTCAACGTCCAGGATCACCGCATTGTCTGTATCAATCAGATAGTTCGTAGAATACGCAAAATATGCTGGTCCACCTCGCGCACCAGTCCATTGAGATGCCGGATCTGAGTGCGAGATGAACTTTGGTGTGACCGGGCTGGCTGCACCAAACGCGGCCTCGTCCAATGTATCAAGATACTCCCGAACTGCGCGTCGCGCTTCATTCGGATCAATCGCCTCGGGGTGCCAGTCGGCCTTTGGTGAGGACTTTTGGCGGTTGGCGTCAGCGGCGATAATGCTCGCATCAGCCGCGTATCGTTGGCCACTTGCCAAACCAGCTTCGATACACTGCGCGACCACCGCCTCGAACACATGCCGCAACAGGTGGCTATCGCGGAACCTGCCGTGGCGGTTCTTGGAAAATGTCGAGTGATCCGGAATCGCGTCCGACAAATCCATCTTGCAGAACCACCGATAGGCGAGGTTCAAATGAACCTCTTCGCAGAGCCGACGCTCTGAACGGATGCCCATGACATATCCGACCAGCAGCATGCGCATCATCAATTCAGGATCAATGGATGGGCGACCAGTCGAACTATAGAACCCGGTCAAATGGATCCGAACGCTGGACAGATCGATAACGCCATCTATCGCACGCAGTACATGATCAGCAGGGACATGGTCCTCTATCGAGAAATCATAGAACAGAGCCGTTTGCGCTTCCTGACGTGGTCCCATCATCGCGATCAAACTCCAATATCAACGAGACAATTGAATCAGTGAGGAAGCCGCAAATCAACAAGAGTTTTTCAACAGAATAAGCCCAGAGCGGAACTTCTATTGCCAGTGGTGATTATGGTGCGACGCCAGAGAACTGGATGATGGCAGCACGGACTTAAAGATGGCATTGTCACCGAATAACGGTTCTGCTCAAGTCTTGTTGACGAGGTGCTTGAGCGAAAACGGCTTTAAGAAAAGAGCGAAACGCAACCGAGCGAGCCTTATGTTCGAGAAGTATGGCTTCACGTTCATGTTCGGTAGGCATTTGATCGGCTATGGCGGAGTGCTTCATCAGGTCGGTGTTAAATGGCAGCATCATGGTTTAGTCTCCTATGTTGATGACTTCGCCTTGCGTTCCGCGCTTGAGGGAAAACCTTGGAAAACGCTTGGATTGCCTTGGGATTTCATTGAACGAACCAGAAGTCCGTGGTTAGGCTGAAATACATGAAATACAGTTTTGCCGATTGCACCCTTGATGAAGCGCGTCTGACACTGGCCACCGATCTCGACATCTACTTCTGCGATCCGCACAGCCCGTGGCAACGCGGCACCAACGAGAACACCAATCGACTTCTGCGCCAGTACTTCCCAAAAGGTACCGACCTCTCGGTGCATAGCCAGGAGCATCTCGATGCAGTCGCACGTGAACTCAATGAGCGACCCAGAAAGACGTTGCATTACTTCTCACCAGCAGAGAAATTCCAGGAATGTGTTGCAGCGACCGGTTGAATCGGCAGCCCAAATTAGCCTTTCGTGGAACTCGTAGCATCAGACATGAAGTACGGAAAGCGGACCGTTACTGAGCTGGCAAACACACCCACACCTAGGGCAAAAGAACCACCGCCTCTACCGGCACTATGCATCCTCAAACGTAGGCAGTGATAAGCTTCGGCGCAGCTGAGCATTCTGCCGCATCCGATAATTGGCGTTTCTATTCTCACTACTCGGCTGCATCCCAAAGTGCTTCGTAGTGATCAATTATTTTCAACATTCTAGCGCGGTCAAAGCTTGGGTCATGCCCGCCGTGAACTTTGGTGACCGGCAGAGATTTCAAAAGGTGGAAAGTTTTTCGGTAGTCCTCGACGCTCATTCCCGGACCTTCGTAGATCAATGGCCCGTCGTAGATAGCATCGGCGGCAAAAAGAATGCCGGTGGTCGTCTCAAACAACCCGATGCCGCCAGGTGAATGACCCGGCAGATGCAGCACTTCGTAGACATGGTTTCCAAGATCGACCTTAGCGCCCTGCCCAAGAAGCCCTGTGGCAGGCGCGCCTTTCAGGCGGTAACTTTCGGGATCATAACCTGCGAACGGCAAGGCTTCGATCAGTGTCTCGCCGATGGGGGGGTATCCTGCAGCAAGGAATGTCTCCAAAAGCGCATCGGGCATATCACGGCGAAACAGTGACGTCAGACCCGAGGGCTGCGCCATTTCATCGGCCTCGGCGGGGTGGACGAGGCGGGTATCAAACTCATGCACGGCGCCGATATGGTCGATGTGGGTGTGCGAGGAAACGCAGATGATGTCTTTGCTCGGGTCTTGGCGCAAGGCGTCAAGATAGGGTTTGAACGGGATGACGCCCATGCCAGTGTCTAGGATCATATCGCGCTCGGAACCCTCGACGAGGAACATGTTGGCCTGCTCCAGCACATGGATATGTGGCTCGATGATGAGCGTTGTATCCGCGTCGATTTTTTTGGCATTAAACCAAGTGTCAGCAACCGGTAGTGTCATTGTTTTTATCCAGTTCAGGGCGGGTGTTCCAAGTGATGTCGACTTCAGGTGGCAGCGCCTCCGCCATCCATGCTGCCAGTTGCGCTTGTAAGCCCTTAGCGACGTCCAAGCGGTCTGGCATGTCGCATAGCCACATCTGTGCATGGGCCTTTCCGCGACAGGCAATGGCGGGAGAGATGTAAAAGCACCCCACATAGAGGCTTGCGGGGTCACGGATTATCCACGAAAACGACCGATTAGTTGTAAACTCCCGCTCATGCCAGGCTAAGTCGATCAGATTATCCTCGCGTGTCAAACCTTGTGGCCAGTCTCCAAAAATACCTGCCAGCAATGGTGCTGTTGCCATCACCGCATCAAAGTCTTCGTCCACGTATTCAGGCGAAAGTGGTGTGAGGTGAAATTCTCCGATGGTGAGTTTGCGCGGCAGAAGCACGCCGATATAATCAGGGTGTGGCTCCATGTTATTCTGCCGGCTCTTTTGCCTCACGCTTGAAAGGGTTTTCCTCGGGGATTTCATAATCCGGTGTGAAAACCCCGTGCTCCTTTGCTTCGGCCATATAGCGGAACGCGTGTACTGACATGCGCATCAGGTGATCACCTGCCTTCATTGGTGGATACTTTGCAATTGTTTCGGGCGTGCGAAACTTTTCCAACGGCTCGATTATCGCGTCATAGTCGAGGCCGAAAAACAGTGGCATCGAGTAGCGTTCCTTGCCGGTGTTAATCACGCGGTGCTGGGTTGACTTGAACTGCCCACCCGACCATGTCTCGAAGATGTCTCCGATATTGACGATGAACGTGCCGGGGATGGGCGGTGCCTCAATCCATACATCGTCGGCGTTCATTACCTGCAATCCGGGCGCGCCTTGGAGCAGAATAGTGAAACACTCAAAATCGGAATGGGCCGAGATGCCCGTCATATCCTTGGTTTGCGGCATGTCATTTTCGATATACCGTAATAGGCGTAACTGCGATGTCGGGCATGTGATATGGCGGCTTAATTCCTCTGTTGGCACCTCAAGTTCGAGGGCAAGAGCATCAAGCAAACGCAGCCCCAGATTGAAAACTGCATCGTAATAGCCCGAGACTGTCTCTCGCCAGCCGGGGATATCAGGCCAGACATTGGGCCCCGTCATGCGCCAGCCCGCAAGATAGTCGGGGTGATCTGCCGGCGCCTCAAAAGACATGTCCCACGCTTCATTGAAATTAATGATCCTTGGAAATTCGGTGCCGTTTTCTTCGAAGGGCACGTAGCCGCGATGGTTGGTCGTAAAGCCCGACCATGTTTTCATTTTGAAACTGCGTGGCTGTTCATGGAACGCCTTGGACGCCGCAAAAGTCGCATCAATTTGTTGCTGCGGGATACCGTGACCGGTGATGTAAAAAAATCCGGAAGTCCGTGCCGCGTCGCCAAGCGCTGACGCCACCCGCGCTTTATCTGTAGCGTCCCCAGTGAACAGTCCCGATAGGTCGATGACCGGCAATGTTGCATCGTCTGTCGTTAAAGCCGTGAGTTCAGTGTCGTTTGCTTCAGCCATTTGTTTCCCTCGCGTTGCGTTTTGACGAGAGCATGCACAATTCAGGTCAGTCATGACTCTGCGCCGTCTAAAAATGTTCACTTGCGGGGGCTTGGTGCTCAGAATTTGAGCACGCAACTGGATGAATGGCGCATTTCGTATCACTTTTATTGACGCATCCGGGCCGTTTGGCCGCTCTTTATTGGCAGAAGTTAACGCTCTGGCTCGTGACACCAAGGAACGGGTTGTGGGGATATAAAAGGAAACATCATGGCTAAACTGAATAGACGTACGCTTCTGAAATCAGGTGTTGCGGGACTTGCGGCCTCAACACTTGCAACACCGCTGGTCGCGCAAAGCCGCAGCGTGCGGGTGGGCTCGTATGGCGGTTACTTTGAAAACAGCTTCAAAGAGCATGTCTATCCCGAGTTCACTAAAGCGACCGGCATCGAGGTGGAAAGCGTCACGCAACCAAACTCGGCCGACTGGCTGGTGACCATGCAACAGGCTGTGGCCGCAGGTAACATTCCGACAGACATCTCGCTTTACGCGCGTGACACTATGATAAAAGCCAGCCGCATTGGTGATCTGATCGCACCGTTGGACCTCAGCAAGATCCCGGCGGCCAGCAACCTAGACGGCTACTTCGTGTTCGAAGGAAACGGCGGCCCGCAAGGTGTGGGCGCGATGTCGTGGTTCTCGGCCATGGTATACAACCCCAACGAAGTGGACACCCCGGCAAGCTGGGCTGATTTCTGGGACACGGACCGTTTTGAGGCGTCACTGGGTCTGGGCCGCAATTACAACGCGGGGCTTTTCGATTTTACCGCTGCGACCTTCTTTGATGGTGCCGAGACCATGATGTCTGACGACGGTGTCATCGCGATCCTTGAGAAAATCGCTGAGTTGAAACCCAACGTGGCGCTGTGGTGGACCGCTGAAAGCCAAATGGAACAATCGATGAAGAACGGCGACGTTGTGGCCGGGCAATACTATCTCGACGTAGCCAATCTTATGGCGATGGATGGTTTCCCGATCAAGCCGACCTTCCCGAAAGAGGGCAATCTGCAGGATTACGGCTCTTGGTGTCTGACAGCAGGCTCGGACAAAGCGGCTGAGGCGGCTGAGTTTATGAACTTCTCATCAGACCCTGCCGTTCAGGCGTTGATGAGCCGCAAAATCGGAACGGCACCTTTGGTCGACAAGTCGATGACTGACCTTACGGATGAAGAGTTCGACTTCGTCTCTGGCACGCCTGCGATCAGACCGGCGTATGAGGCGTACCTCGACAACGAGACCTTCATCAAAGAAAGCTGGGACAAAATGCTGGCCGCTTCGTAAGCGCATGGCGGGCCTTGTCCTTAAGGGTGTTTCCAAGTCATTTGGGAACACCCGCGCCGTTGAACCAACCGACCTGACGTTTGCCAAAGGGGAGCTTACCGCACTTCTGGGCCCGTCGGGATGTGGCAAGACCACGCTTTTGCGGATGATCGCAGGTCTGGAAGAGCCAACGCGCGGCATTATCAGGCTTGATGACCGCGACATTACGCGTCTGCCCGCGCACAAGCGCAAGTTCGGGATGGTGTTTCAAAGCTTTGCGCTCTTCCCGCACTACTCCGTGCGCGAAAATGTGGCTTATTCGCTTATCATAGATGGCATGGCTAAAGGGCCAGCTTGCGAAAAAGCCGACGCCCTGCTGGAAACGGTGCAACTGTCAGGTCTTGGGGACCGGCGGATCGGGGCGCTTTCAGGCGGGCAACGCCAGCGCGTCGCCATTGCCCGAGCTTTGGCACAAGAGCCCGAAGTATTTTTGCTGGATGAACCGATGTCAGCTCTTGATGCCAAGTTGCGCGAAGAAATGCAGGTCGAGCTGCGCTTGTTGCAACAACGGCTCGCTATTACCACTATCGTCGTCACGCACGACCAGCGCGAAGCCATGACTATGGCGGACCAGATCGTTGTCATGTCGAGCGGGCGTGTTGAACAGGTGGCAAAACCGCAAGAGGTTTACCAGCAGCCAGCCAACGCTTTTGTAGCGGACTTTATCGGCAAGGCGAACTTTTTCGATGGCATCTACCGCAACGGCGCGGTTGAGATCGGCGGCGCTCGCCTAATGGCAGAAGCGGCGTTTCAGTCCGGCAGTCCCGTCAAGCTGGCGATCCGGCCCGAACGTACATGCATAGACGATGACCCCGGCGAAAACCGGATCCCGGCACGTGTGATGTTCGTGCGCGACCTTGGCCCGCTCCGCGAATACCACCTGCAATCCGACATTGGGCCCATCATTGTCGAATACGCAGCAGGCGAAACCGGTCCAAGCCTTGCGAGCGGTGACACAACAACGGTGCGCCTGCCGCCTGAGGCATTGCAAGTCTTTCCGCGGGTTCAGGCTGCGTGACAGTCGCTGACGACATAGACGCGCCCGCTGCGGGCCAGACCGAGCGCAGAGCTACTCGACTGTCTGCCAAATCGGTTCTTCTCGGTCTTTTGACTTCTATCATCGTTATTTTATGTGTTTTGCCATTCCTCTTGGTATTGGCAATTTCTTTTGGCCAAAAAGTCGAGGGCGCCGCTTGGGTTTGGGACTTCACTTTCGAGAACTACCAACGCTTCTTTGTCGGCGTTCTCTGGCCGGACGAAGTGACGTTCCTCTACCTGCAACAACTGTACTATTCGTTTTACTTTGCCGTGATTGCTTCTTTGGTGGCTGTGTTGACCGCGTTGCCTTTCACACTGCTGCTGACCCGCCTCAAACGTTCAGCACAGGCGATATGGCTGGTCTTCATCATGGCTTCTTTGTCCTTGTCCGAAGTTTTCATCGTGATGGGATGGGACATTCTTCTGTCGAATAATTCTGGCCTGCCAAAACTCTTCAGAGAGATAGGTCTGACACAATGGCTCAAAGACGTCGGGTGGTTTCAAACTCTGCGTGACTGGGGTCTTGCAAATCCGCGCAACGTCAAGTTCAAAACCTCAGACTTTGCTACGATCCTGACTATGAGCTATCTCGTCTGGCCTTATGCCGTGATCCTGCTGTACCCGGCACTGTCCCGCCTTGATCCATCGCTGTCAGAAGCCGCACGCACCATGGGTGCCAGTCGCTGGAAAGTGACGCATACGGTGACATTGCCGTCGATCCGCTTGCCGCTTTTTGGGACGACACTGCTGCTTTTCGTCTTTTTGCTGGGTACTTATGTTTCCGTCACCGTGTTTGCGGCGCCAAACAAACACACCACCGCTGTGGCCATTTATTCCAATATCCGCGGCTCAAACCTGAACGCGCCCTTTGGCGCGACCCAAGCCATCATACTTCTGATTTCGGCAAGCGTTTGTCTCTACCTCGGGCATCTTTTCAATCGCCGGGCTGAGGTGCGCTGATGCGGGTTTTTGGCGCTTTATACATGGGCATTGTCGCACTGGTTCTGGCGTTACCTATCGTGGTCGTGTGTGCCGCCGCTTTGAACTCAGGGCGCAGCATGTTCTTTCCCCCGCAGAACCCAACGATGGCCCGCTTCGGCGAGTTTTTCATATCGGAACCGGTCTGGACGGAAGCGTTGTGGAATTCCATCATCGTGGCCGTGGGTGCCGCAACACTCGCCATTGCGATGGCTTGGCCGATCGCCTATTTCCTCTGGTTCACGGGCTCAAAACTGTCAAAAGTATTGGCGGGCCTCGGGTCTCTTCCGTTTGCAGTGCCGCCTATTGTGTTTGGTGTGGGATTGGGGTTTTTCTGGGCTTTCACGGGGGGCTTGGGCGCTCTTTGGGCGGGCGTGATCAGCCACGCCATCCTGCTGATGGCTCTGCCGCTGGTGACAATCTCAATTGGTCTGCAGTCCATCGACCGCGCGCATCTCGATGCTGCTGCCACGATGGGCGCGACCGAGCAGGTAGCCTTCAAAACAGTGGTTCTACCGCAAACAGTGCCTTACACAATCTCTGGCTTTTTCTTTGTTTTGGTGCTGTCTTTCAACGAATTCATCGTTATCTTTTTCGTTTCCGCATCATCATATGCCACGGTGACCTTGCAAATCTTCAACTCGCTGCGTAACGGCTACACGCCTACTATGGCTGTGGCAGCCATTCTGTTTCTGACGGTATCGGTATTGGTGTTTTCAGCTGTCGCCCGCTGGGGTGACCTGCCGCGCCTGATGGGTGCCGATCAATCTCAAAAATAAAGGAAAAACACATGCCCCGCCAACCCACGCTTGTAGGTAATACTGTCTTGATGGTGATCGATATCCAGAAAGGAGCTTTTATCGACGTTGATGGAGGCATTCCGCATATGCCCGGCTATACGGAAAACATGACCCGCGCGCGCCGCGTGGTGGATGCTGCACATGATGCCGGTATTCCCGTGATTTTCTTTCAGGAAATTCACCGCCGTGACCTGATTGACTATGGCCGTGAACTGGATGGCAGCGAAGACATCCACTGTTTGGAGGGCGCACCGGGCACACCAGTTGCCAAGGAAGAAATGGACATGCGCGAGACCGACTATTTCGTGCACAAACGCCGCTACTCTGTATTCTTCGGTACCGAGACAGAGATCCTGCTCAAAGGTCTGAAGGCTGAAACTCTTATCCTGATCGGCGGCATGACGGATGTCTGCGTTCACTATAGTTTCGTCGACGGACACCAGCACGACTATTACTGTCGAGTTGTCGAGGATTGCGTGGGAGGTACGTCTCAAGAGGCGCATCAAGCTGCGCTCAATGCCATGGAATATCTGCAAGAAGGCGCTGTTCTGTCAGCTGATGAGATCACCGAGGCCATAGGCGCCGCCAAACTGGCCGCTGAGTGAGTTTGCAAAAGGATATACAGGGTCACTGGGTTCGCAATTGGATAAAGTCCCATGATTTCGAAGATCACAAGACACGGGTGCATTGGGCGCAGGTTGGTCTGGACTATGCAGATGTGCGTATTCCACTTGAGCGTCCTGATCTGTCCAAGGCCACCGCGCTCGCCAGCCTTTCTGCGCCAGAGTTGGCAGTGCTGGCACAAGCAGAAGGCTTCGCTGGACATGTCACGCTGGACGGTTCTTGCTGCACATGGCACCGCGAGATTAATTTCCACGGTAAGCCAGAAATTGCGGATATAGGCGCAATAAGCTTTGACGCGGATGGCCGCATGATCGAAGCAGGCGTACTGGCCGAGTATACCGAACTATGGGAACGCTTTACCTTCGCTGATGCTAAGGTCATCCGGTTTTCCGGTGCTGGTTATGTCGGCCATCTGATAGGTTTTGGTAAAACCTGCGTTGTTGGCATTGGCAAAAGGAATAAGCCGACAACAAAAACTCTGATCGAAACTCTGCACGCGGGGCATGTTCCAATCAATATAGAGGAACTATTCGACGGGATTTACGCCATTGGCCATTGGTCGGAAGAGATGCTCATCGCTGATTTGGCGACCCAACCTTTTGCAGACGGTTTGCCCGTTCTTACGCTCAAGGCCAATACGATCTTATGGCATCGGATCGGATTTGACGGGATATGTTCTGATGTTGTGTTTGAAATGGACACCGTGGGTGCATGATCCGTGCCCTCACGAGCGCCGAAGGGTCAAAACACAGTCTTTTGCGGCAATGGTCTGCGATTGAGGCGACAGCGCTACCGCCTACCCTGTAAATGACGCCTCTGGCAGAAACTTTGTCCAAACGCTTTGCGGTACAGCAAAAGTCCGGTCTGGTGCGGAAGCTCCAGTTAGCCGGATCTAAGCTAGGGCCCGTTTAGTTCGCAACTGAGACATTAGCCACCAGCGCAGCGACCGGCCGGTTTTCCGCATTGCGGCCATTGGTGATTTGCGCCGCGAATGACGGCATCGAGCCCAATGCAGCCATATTACAAACAGCAAAGGCACTAATTTATGTTGGTACAGGACACTGTCAGATTAAACCAGATTGAGTTGAGCAGGGCGGTTCATTGCTTTCCAAACACGGACCAACTTAATCTATTCCGCTAAATCAAAACCAACCGTGAGATTATCCGCGTTCCGGTGATGCCGTAAGTGCCGTTCCCACTGTCTCCTCGCAATGTCTGGGATTTTGCTGAAGAAACGTAGCATTGAACTCAGGCATTGGACCGTTTGATTCTGCCGATACCGCTTTGGGCCGATGCTCGTCCACTAAGTCCAGAATAGAAGTATCGAGGGTTTGAAATCCAACCGTTGGCGTATGCGTCTCAACGAGATGTCTGCGAAAATCAATTACGAGCGGCATTACTTATTGTGGGCCAATGATGACGCGACCGCGTCATACTTCGTTTCCGGCGGAGGCGAAGCTTATAGAAATTCGCCTCCGTTCACGCCTTGGTCTACAACCTCTTAAACTAGGCACGAAACTTCTATAGTCGACCAAGTTTCAAGCTGGTTCGATCCGCTGCTCGGGCAGATTGGTGTGGGCTTTAAGCGGCATATAAGACAACGCCCTCGCCTTTCCCGAGGCGGAGTCGAATTGGTTTGCCAGCGCCCTTCTGACCAATGATTTTGGAAAAACTGCAAAGTGTGCAATGCTTCCTTAGCGTGAATTCTACCGAATCGAGGAGCGCGCTTTGTATAGATTTCCCAATGTTATAGTTCTTTTTTGGTTCTAGTTTTTCCTGATTATGGGTTTGGCGCAGACAAGGCGTTGGGCGAAGTCAGATAAAAGAAATCTGCATTTCTTGCCACGGGCAAGCCGGAAAAGGCGCGGCCAGTGATCTAAAGGTTTCTGGCAATGAAGTATCTTATACGACGGAAAAACTAACGGCCTACAGAAAAGGTATTAAACAAGGGCGAAATTCAGCTTTGATGATCATGATGGCTAAGCCATTGACCGATGGAGAAATCGACAACTTGGCAGCGTATTTGGAGGGCGCAAAGTATGAAGTTCAATAGACAAATAGGGAGGAAGAAATGAATTTAATAAAAAGTAGGCTTTTTTCAGGAGTGTTGGCCGGCTGCCACCCTTCTTGGATTGCCGTTTGCTGCTTGGGCAGATGGTCACCAAGGAATGGACGTGCCCAAGATCTCGACATCCGTGGTACTCGAAGGCCTCGAGGATCCTTGGGACATGGCGTTCTTGCCAGACGGCACAATGTTCTTCACCGAGAAATGCAAAGGTCTGTCTGTAAGAACTTCCGATGGAGCGGTGCACGCATTGTACGGAATGAAGGACACCACGGGCTATGCCGATAGCGGCAGCGACCTTTTCTGTGAGGGACAAGCCGGTATGCTTGGCGTGGTCGCAGATCGACAATTCGCACAGAACCGGATCCTCTATGTTTATTCGACGTCGGATAAATATCACGGCGATGGCTGCAAGACCAATTTTGAAAAATGCGACGGCAACATCGTCATGCGATTTACGGTCGGCGAAGACTTCCTGAGCGTCTCTGATCGGACCGATATCGTAACCGACATTCAGTACAAGCCGTTCGTGTCAGATCAGCCATTCGGGGGACCTGGCGCACACAACGGTGGTCGTATCCGCATAGGGCCTGGTGGTTACCTCTGGGTCGCTGGCGGTGACCGCCACCGCGGAATTTGTCCTCAGGATGGCGAACTGCTGTGCGGTAAAGTGCTGCGTATCGACATGAACGGAAATGCGCATCCGGACAACAATCCGCCTGAAGGCTTTGATCCGCGCATTTACACCTACGGACATAGAAATGTTCAAGGTATCGATTTCCGCCCGAGCGATGGTAAAGCTTTCACGGCTGAACATGGTCCATGGCACAACGACGAAATCACCGCTCTTGTGAACGGTGGCAATGCCGGCTGGGATCCTGCGCAGAACACAGGCGGTCGCGGCGAATGCCCGGATGAATACTGCGGCTACGAACCAAATCAGTTGGACGCTGTGGATCCGGCTATTCGAGCTGCATACACCCCGATGAGCGACACGCGTTTCGATGATTTGATGCCTCCAAGTTGGAACAACAACGGGTTCTCGCAAGGAACCGGTTCTGCGGCTTTTCTGAAGGGCAGCAATTGGGGCATTTACGAAGGTGATTTGGCGGTCGGTATCATGGGTATCGGGTTTGGTGACACGCCTGCTGGCTCACGGATCGACATGATCAGCATGACACCCGATGGTTTGGGGATCAATGGGATCACGCGCATGCCGCTTGGATTCTCAGAGCGGTTCCGTGGATTGGTTATGGGACCCGATAACGCGCTTTACGTTGCTACAGATTCCGGTGAAATTTACCAAGTCACAGCGGAAAGCATGCAGTAAGTCTGATAGCTTGAGGTAAACCTTTCGCACAAATTGCCCGCGATACCCCGGTGTCGCGGGCATCTATTTGACCGCCGATATTAAGCCGTCTTCAATCAATCAGTTGCATATTAAATCAGTCAGGCGGTCTGTCGTGGATCCAATTGTGATATGTGTCTTCGGCTTTTCTGCCGTGTTCGTCTTCATGGCAGCTTTTTCCCAGTGTTTGTCTGTGAAAAATGTACTCTGCAGTATTTTTTCCGTCCTCTCGGGACAGTCAATTTCTAACAAGCTAAGAAAACTAGAGGCACCCATGACGGATGTTTTGTACTGCACTCCATTCCAAACGTGACGCAACGAGCCGATCTTTTCCACGCGCGACGGATCATAAAAATAGACGTCACCATTCGCTTCCTGAGCGTACATGACCCATTCGCTATCTCCAGCACGCACGGCCGAAGTGTCGCTTGTTATGACGACCGACGCTGCAAAAATAATCAAGAATGCTGCTAACCTGGTTCTGATCATACAGAATAGTCTTCGGTAATTTTTTCCGTCTGGCCAGCAAAAATTCGTAGCGTACAAGCGAAATGAACCGCACTTCGGTTGCAAATTCCGTCGAAACGTTCGGTTTCATGGCACAAGAACCTATTTACTAACAATGGCCTGCAAGCAATTCACCAAATCATCGTAGCCATCAGGGCCAAAGAAAATTCGGCTGGGATATAGTTTCTAGAGAAAATTGTTTAAGTCGTATTTGCAGCACGACAGCATCCAATTCCCGTCACGCACATTCATAACGTAAAAAAACTTCCTAATTTTCGCCACTTAAATGCTTTCAGAGCCCGTTCGGCTCATCCGTGTCACCCCCGGCGCGCAATTCCGGTCCGGTTCGGGTTATAGCTATATATCGCTATGGCCATGAAGGCGAAGGTCGCCAACAAAGTCCATCCCAAAGCAGCCACGTTCAGTTGACCATACAAGGCAAACCGAATGAGTTCGACTGCATGCGTGAACGGATTGACTGCGCAGATAGTATGTAAAATCTCTGAGGACTCCGCCATTTTCCAAAGCGGATAGAGAGCAGAAGACAGGAAGAACATAGGAAATATGACAAAGTTCATAATGCCAGCAAAGTTTTCAAGTTGCCGTACGAAGCCTGATAGCAACAATCCTAAAGAGCCAAGCATCAGACCCGCCACGACCAGCGCCGGCAATACCAGAAGGTACCCTAGAGGAGGCACAACGATGCCGAAGGCCGCCGTGATTGCCAGAAAGGCATAGACCTGAGCAACAGAAATGGCAGTGGCCCCCATCAGCTTACAGAAAAGCAGCCACCATCGCGGCAATGGCGACGTTAGTAGCAGCTTCATCGAACCCATCTCTCGATCATAAACAAGGCTGAGAGATGACTGCATACCGTTAAACAGCATCACCATTCCGCAAAGCCCGGGCACGATGTAGACTTCATAGGTGATATAGGTCTGATAAGGCGGGATTATACTTAGCCCGAGAGCTGCCCGAAATCCTGCGGCAAAAACCAGCAACCATAGCAAAGGACGTACCAGTGCGGCGACAAAACGTTCGCGTTGCTGGATAAAACGCAGAGCTTCGCGGTACACGATGGCTTGAAACGACGTCACGAATGGATTCATGAGGACGATGCTTTCGTCATCTGCAGGAAACGGTCTTGCAGCGCCAACTCGCCAGAAAAGCTCATTGCGGTTCCTGTGGCGCATACCCTTGCCTGATGCAAAAGTACGATATGATCTTCAGGCCGAATTTCATCCGTAAGATGCGTTGCCCAAAGCACAGTTGTCCCCTGTTTGGCGAGGTCGTGAACATAGTCCGTAATGCCCCGGCGCGCGGCGGCATCCAGTCCCACGGTTGGTTCATCGAGCAGCAAAACTTTAGGTTCCGGTAAAAGCGCACGTGCAATTTCTGCGCGGCGACGATGCCCCCCATTCAGCTTGCGTGCCTTCTCTCCGGACCGCTCAAGCATGTCCAACCGGTCGAGGCACAAGTCGATGCGTTTGTCCGCCTTAGCCCCCGACAACCCATGAAGCGCAGCAAAGTATTTGAGGTTTTGCCGCACGGTCAGATCCAGATCCAGTGTCGGTTTTTGGAAGACAACACCAAGTTGAGAGAGCGCGATCCGGGGGTTTATCTCAATATCATATCCAGCGATTTCAATCCGTCCTGAGGGAGCGCTGAAAAGCCTCGTGAGAAGGTTGAACAGAGTCGATTTTCCAGCACCGTTGGGCCCCAGAAGCGCGCAAAAAGTTGCCGGAGGAACCTTGAAGCTCACATTCTGAAGCGCCACGCGCGATCCGTACGCATAGCTAACCTCAAAGACCTCAAGTCCGCCCATTCTTTAAACGCTCCGACTTACCAGCTATCTCAAAATCGAGTTCTTGAAAGACCGTAGGCTAATCCCACGGTATTATCGCTAATTCAAAAGCACAGATAGGTACAGTGGGCAGCGGGCTTTTGAGTTTTGTCGATCAGTCTGTCGGAAGAGCGCGCCATGCAGCACCCCAAGGGTATCTACCGACTTTTATTGATTTCAGAGGTTTACGCGCGGCTACGTCCACCACGGTTACGTCACTCGATACGCCATTAGTCGTAAACAAGAGCGAGCGGTCGCCGTTAAACGCCAGATGCCATACGCGCCGCCCGACGAGTATATAGTCCTCGACCAAATAGGTATCTGTATTGACAACTGCTAAGTGGTTGGCACGGCTGAGTGCGACGAACGCGTGGGTTTCTCCTTTAGAAAATTCAAATCCTACTGGCATTAGAAGCTCGGACTCCACGCCCGGAATCTCAAACTCTATCTTAGCCTTTTCCATGCGTGTCTCGGTGTCAAAGATCGTGATGGTCCCGCCAATCTCTGAACTGACCCATAATTCAGTTCCATCGCCACGGAACTCGGCGTGTCGTGGTCGGTTATCAACAAGACTGTTTGCAAAAATCTCATGAGATGTTGTGTCAATCCAATGCACGATATTTGTGCTCTCGGAGGTTGTTACGGCGATTTTACCATTTGGTGAAACGGCCATACCTTCGGGCTCAATACCGACACTAATCCGAGCGATCACATCTCGTGTAATCACATCAACCACAGTCGTGGTCGCATCGTCCTCGTTCGCAATATAGAGATGGCGGTCGTTTGGGTGCCGGACGAACTGTCCTGGATCTTCGCCTGAAGGCAACTCGTGCAGCACTTCGCCTGTGTGTGGATCCATAACCTGTACTACATTTCGATCAGAGGTGCTGATGTACAATCTGGAGAAGTCTTCAGAGAACACTAAGCCGCGGGGCCGTTCACCTGTCGGATAGGTATTTACGACCTCGAGAGTCTCGGTGGATATAACTGAAACAGAATTGCCTTTTTCGTTGGTGACCCAGACTTCTCCAGCGTTTGCCGCCGAAGAAAATAGAAGAAATGCAATGATACCGCTTTTCATTTGAAGGCCGCGCATGTGCTTTCCGGTCGATCAAACCCTAATGAATCGAGCGTGTTAGTCTGATGCATGAACCCCTCAACAGGCGCCGTGGCTACGAGCGCACGCTCATGTGCCAAAGCTATAGGTTGGCGAAGCTGCCCATTCCAGTTGCGGTAAGTAAGAGGCCGCCCTTTAAAGCCCGCAATCTCGAAATCATCTGATAAAATGTAAGCCCTAAGGTCGATCGGATCGCTGGACACAGTACGAGACACCGCTTCTCCAATCGTGCGTAGCGCTGCCCATGCAGAATAGTCTTCAGAGGTCATTCTACGTCCTGCAGCTTTCTCAAAACGTCGCTGTAACTGTACAGCTCCCCAATTCTCAATAACCGGAGACCATGCCACAGCTGTTAAGCCCTCTGACCCAGCAACGGGTCGTGCGTGCCATGTATTATACAGCAAAAACCGACCAAAATCGTGCCATTCGTCCGCGACAATCAAGGTATCGTAATCACCTAATTCCTGAGTGAAAAGCGGTACCTCTTGCGATGCACTTCGACGCATATCTGATCCGAAATCCCACACCTTCTCAGCTTTCAGTTTCAGTCCGAATTTTTGTAGCGACCGTCTTACGCTGGCTGCGTAGGATTGGTCCCTTGAGTGCGTGCCAGCGATCATGACAAGATTAGTGCGCCGCTTACTCAGGAAAAATTGGGCCAGCGCATCTGTCCGCATGGCCGTGGATGGAACGGTATGTAGAAGGTTTGAACGGCAGGCATCATTACGCAAATGCTGATCGCCGGATGAAATATTAAAAAGCAGTGCGGTTTCAGCAGCAGGTAATTCAGCGATCGCCGTGAGAACTTCTGCAGGTGCATCCAGTACCAGCAGTCCTGTACGCGCGAGTATTTCTGTTGCCGCCTTAAGCGGGTCTTCATCCACTGAAACCGCAAACATGCTTAGGCTGTAGGCCTGACCAAGAAAAACGCCAGTGGCGTTGAGTTCGTTCAATGCGACTTGCGCTCCAGCCTTGCCAATATCGGCGGGAGTCTGCTCTAGCGTCGACAATACTGGGGGCCGCAGCGTCTGAACTTCCAAGTAAGCGATTTCGATGGTATTTTTGGCGGCAGCAACGGCAGCTGTCCAAACTGTGCAGAATACAATGACAATGGTCAGAAATGATCTTCGCATGGCCACCTTTTTAGCACCACCCTCATCGTGTCCAAAAACAATTCGCAATTTTGACAATATACGAACCTGCGGCAACTCCAAGGGCATGGAAGATAATGCACTGCAGGGGACGCATAGCGATCTGCAGCATCGAAAGATGTGCTGTTTGTCAAACTTTGTTAGCAAAGCAGACCACCCTCTTCCAAAATTTATGCACTGTGTTTTTTACTAGTTCCAAATATTTTTGAACTCGGTGAAAAAGACAGAAGGCATTCCACTATCGTCATGAAACGAAGGTCGTTCAGACATCGGTTGAGCTAGCAAAAAAGCCTTTAAAGCGATGCAGAATGGTTTGCACAGTCTTTTCACCAGTCAAAGACATTGACAACTTCAGGTGTTTAAAGAGTACTGTGAGGGCTGGCGGATACGCTTGGCCGGAAGGTTTAAGTGTGTTTTCTGAAACATTTGGGAGGAATGAAATGATGAACGGACGATTTTATGCAGGGCTTCTTGCGAGCACTGTTTTGGCTGCGCCTGTAGCGGCTCAGGATAACATGGATAAACTCGGCAACATGCAAAAGACGGACGCTACATTTACGTTCGTCGAGCAGGGAGGCGAACGTGCCGAAGCGCTCAATGCTATCGTACCGAACATTAACGTGCCTGATGGTTTTGAAGTGAGCCTCTACGCAGTTGTGCCTGATGCACGGTCCATGGCGGTGGCGCCGCAGGGCACTGTCGTTTTCGCCGGCACGCGCAAGGATAAAGTATGGTCGATTGTCGACCGTGACCGCAACCGCGTCGCCGATGAGGTTAAGGATTTTGCGCCATCGGTCACCTTCGATATTCCGAATGGCCCTTGCTTTTCGCCCGATGGCTTCCTGTTCATTGCAGAACGCAATCGTGTTTTGAATTTCCCCGCAGCGGAGTTTTTCTTTGAAGGACCAGACCCAGCTGTCGCGGTTGTCGTGCCGCAAGGAGAGCTGGTACCGGCTGAAGAAGAAAGCTTTAACCACACAGCGCGGGTGTGCGATATTGGCCCCGATGGCAAAATCTATATATCGCTTGGCCAGCCGCATAACGTACAGCCGCTCGATAAAATCGAGATGTACGACAAGATCGGTATCGGCGGCATCATCCGCATGAACACTGACGGATCTGGTCGTGAGGTCTATACACGCGGTGTGCGCAACTCAGTCGGTCAGGATTTCAACCCCGCAACTGGCGAACTTTGGTGGACGGATAACCAGGTTGATGGCATGGGTGACGACATTCCTCCAGGAGAACTCAACCGGCAAACTGCCGCTGGCCAGCACTTTGGCTTCCCGTGGACAAACTCACGTGTCGAGATCGTGTCGGAGAGTGACTATCCGCGCCCTGAAGGCGTCGAATTCGTTGAGCCACAGCTTGAGTTGACAGCGCACGCAGCGGATTTGGGTATGAGCTTTTACAAAGGCTCCAGCTTCCCCGATGAATACCAAGGCGGTATTTTTTGGGCTCAGCACGGTTCATGGAACCGGACGACACCAGTCGGCGCTCGGGTCATGTATACAGCCCTTGATCCTGAAACTGGCGATGCCGTAGGCGCACAGGTCTTCGCTGATGGTTGGTTGGACGAGGAAACCGGCGAGTACCGTGGACGTCCAATGGATATTGCGTTCTTGAAAGACGGCTCGATGCTTGTTTCTGACGATTTCGCCGGAGCCATCTGGCGCATCGCGTACAACCCGCAACCCGCCGAATAATGCGGAAAACGGTTATAGTATTTCTCGGCGGGCTTATGCTCGCCGGGACCCCACCGGTGACTGCGGATGACGCAGAAGCCGGTCGTAAGATAGCAAACATGTGTCGAACATGCCACGGAATTGATGGGTACGCCCGAATTCCCATCGCTCCGCATATTGGTGGCGAACCTAAAGAATACCTTGAAAACCAGCTTATGGCATTCAAAACGGGGGCCCGCGAGCACGAGATGATGTCAGTCGTGACGGCTAGCTTGTCGGCGCAGCAGATATCTGATGTATCGTCTTGGTATGCAGCCCACACGGTAACGGCAACACTGCCAGAGGGGGTGTCCGAAGATGATGCGCCGCAAACCTGCGTGTCGTGTCATGGCGCGAATGGGATTTCCGTTTTGCTGGATGCTCCAAACCTTGCGGGCGAGGTGAATATCTACATCGATACACAGTTGAAAGCGTATCGCATCGGCAAGCGTAACCATGAGATCATGTCGGAAATTGCCGCTGATATGACAGATGAACAGATACGTGCCGTTGCGGATTGGTTCGCTCAAATAGAGCTGGAAATCGAGCCAATTCAATAGCGGTACAGACACCGTTCGCTTGTCTCGGATCCACCCCGAAATTTCGCGTGCGTGCTTTCCGCGTGTGTCCTCGAAACGCGGTTAGTTGACGGCTAAGGAACTTTGGATAGATTGCCTGAGGCAAGGCAGATCGAAGGACGCACATTTTCTGCTATGGCACGCCAATCACAACTTTCGGTAGACTAGGTCCGGCATGCTTTCGGGCTGTACCTCTTGTTCGAGCAAAGCATCAAGGACAGCGCGCCCTGGAGATTTTCTGCACACCGGATCTGTTGCCGCCGCGTCGTTCAGCACAGCCATAGCTTGGCAGCGACATCCACCAAAGTCTATGTCCCTGCGCTCGCAGGACTGGCACAGTTCGGGCATCCAGTGCGTACCGCGATAGGCGTTGAACGCATCACTTTCATACCAGATCTCTTTTAACGGTGTCTCCGTGACCCGCTGAAAGTGAAGCCCTGGGATCGTCTCCGCTGCGTGACAAGGCAACACTGTACCGTCTGGTGTTATGTTTACACCGGTAGAGCCCCACCCGTTCATACAAGCCTTGGGGAAATCCGAGTAGTAGTCGGGCGGTACAAAGTCGATGACCATTTCACCCTCAAGGCGCCCGCGAGCGTCACGCACCGTCTTTTTCGCAGCTTCGACCTGATCTCTGGTCGGCTGTAGCGCAGATCGGTTTTTAAGTGCCCAGCCTTGAAACTGGACACAGGCAACTTCGACCCGGCGCGCCTTCAGGCGCAGTGCCATTTCGATGGTTGCGGGCAGATCGTTTAGGTTTTCCCGATGCATCACAGCATTCAATGTCAACGGGAAGCCCATCTCAGCGATATGATCCGCCACATGCATCTTACGGTCGAAACCGCCTTTGTACCCTCCGATACGATCAGCAATACGCGCGGTAACGCCTTGAACAGACAATTGTATGTGGTCAAGCCCGACATCTTGCAAAGCTTCGAGCCTGCGGCGCGTCAACCCAATGCCTGAAGTAATTAGGTTTGTATAAAGTCCCGCTTTTTGCGCTGCAGCAGTAAGTTCAATAATATCTGTACGAGATGCAGGTTCACCCCCCGACAAATGGAGCTGCAGTACGCCCATATCTGCCGCCTGCGTAAAGATGTCTGCCCATTCGGTGGCTGTAAGCTCGCGGTCTTTTTGCGTTAAGTTTTGGGGGTTTGAGCAATAGGGACAAGACAGCGGACACCGGTGCGTAAGTTCGGCAAGCATTGCTAAAGGCGGATTAACCATGAGAACTGTCCAGTAATTTCTTATTGCCGAGATCAGTAAGAAAAGCCGCAACATCAGTCGAAATATCGTCTTTGGGTGCAGCGTAGATTTCAGCAAGCCTCGATGAAATCTCATCAAGGGTGGAAACGCCGTCGACCTGATCCAAAATTGCGCAGCCGATCTCGTCTAGCATCAGGACGCGTTCAGGCCCCAGCAAAACGGGAACACCGCGCACCTTGTCGAAATGCCTGCGAACGCCCCGTGGCAAAACAGGCACACTTAGTTCGTTCATTGCAACAGCCCCTCGCCCGGCTGCCATGCTCCTGGTGGAATCCGTCCGGGAGACACATAGGCTGAGTAGAGTGCATCCAACTGCGCCCAAAGCACTTCCGTCTTAAAGATCAGAGCATTTACCGCCGCGTCCTGCTCAGCTTTGGTTACAGCGTGTTCAAGGACCCACCCCAAACCAAAGGCGACATCCTTTGGCGCTTCAGAAAGCCGATGCTGAAAATAGGAAATTGTATCGGGGTTGGCGAATTCATAGTGCTCCAGAAGACCGGCGATCCGGTCTTTGTGGATTTTGGGTGCGAACAATTCTGTAAGGGACGACGCCACGGCAGGAAGCATTGGCTCGTCGCGTACAAAACGGACGTAGGCATCGACAGCAAACCGTGTTGCGGGAAGTACACCCTGAGCTGATGATACGTAGTCCGGGTCGAGCCCCACACCTTCTGCGAGTTTCAGCCAGCGATGAATCCCGCCTGTGCCATCCTCAGTGCCATCATGGTCTTCAATGCGTCGCCGCCAGCTGCGACGCAGCGCAGGGTCGGTCACGCGCGAAAGGAATGCCGCGTCCTTCATCGGAATGCGAGACTGGTAGTAGTATCTGTTGATTACCCAAGCGCGCACTTGATCGGGGGTGCATTCGCCCGAATGCAGAAGATGGTGGAAAGGGTGTTTGTCATGGTACCGCTCGTCACCAATCTTATGGAGTCTCGCTTTGAAAGCATCTCGGTCCCGCGTCATCTCGTTCAAAGGGCTATCTCCATTCCATCGAAAGCAATTTCCCAGCCAGCGTTTTCTACCTGCGCGCGCTCGACACTCGTAGGCTGAAGCATCGGGTTCGTATTGTTTATATGCACAAAGACTTTACGAGCAGAAATCACACCAAGGCGTTCGAGGCTGCCATCATGTCCGCTGAGCGGTATATGGCCCATGCGGGCACCTGTCTTTCTGCCTGTTCCTGTCTTAGTCATATCGTCGTTTTCCCAGACGGTACCGTCAAACAGTAACAGATCCACTGCATCCAGTCGCTCTAGCAACCAATCGGGCAATGCAGCACAGCCGGGTATATAAGCCGCGCGTTTCCCGTTTGCTTCAAGTAATAGTCCGATTGTCTGGTCGCCTACTGCCTCCAGATCAAGCGCTTCCTCGTCTTCAAGAAATAACGCCACTTTGCCGGGCACCGAGAAAGGTATAATCTTAACATCAGGAAGCGGTGCAAACGCTTCATCAATTGACATTATGCGCCGTTCAACAAGTTCCGCGTCCAAGACGTTGAAAACGGAATTTGACGTCAGGATGTCCATGCCGCTTTTGGTTGCGTAAACTGTAAAGGCTGTCTTTTCGCGCAGCGTTAATAGGCCCGCGATATGATCTATATCGCCGTTGGTCAGAATAACCGCTTTAATCGGCGTGCCCCGGAGCGCTTTCGGCCAAAGCGCTTTCGTGCGCTGCAACTGTACTGCGATGTCCGGAGAAGCATTCAATACAACCCACTGCTCTCCGTCGGCGGAGACAGCGATAGAAGACTGCGTCATCGAGGCGATCTTACCGGCGCGCGCATCAAGACAGTTTGCGCATCCACAATTCCATTGCGGCAAGCCGCCACCTGCGCCCGCGCCAAGTATAGCTAATTTCATTCTGCTGTACCCTTAAAGACAGTGTGATGTCCGCGAGATACATCTGCGGATATGTCACAACAAGAAAGTGAAAGATCAATCGTCATAGTGCCCTCGTGATTGCCAACTGCACCAAAGATCGACGCATCGCCCCGTCTTTAATACAATTAATAATGCCGCTGGTGCCGCAATAGCAGTGCCAAAGCAATTCCTAGTTCTGCGCACTTCATTTATCTAGCCTGCGCCGACTTCATGTCTGGCCGGCGTCAAAGCAAAGCTTTTGTCCAAAACGGTGAACAGATATGTATGTGCTTCTGCAGTAAATTTGCCACGCTTCATGATTAGAAGAAAATACCCTACACAAACGCGCTCTATGACCATGCATTTCTTCGCCCTTGGCCCGCCCGGAGGTGAGGACTTTCAATCGGAAGCGCAGTCTCCACCGTTACCCAATACCATATCTAATTAGCACAATAACGGCTTATCGAGCGTTGGCAAAAGCGCTTGGCCAGAAAAAGTCCCTCGAACACATTATAAGAAACGACCGCAAAAACATGCGGTCGTTTCATTGAATTCAATCTAGGTATCGGGTCTGAACAGGTGCGGTACACAGAAAATGCCGCATCCAATAGCAATTGCTTGAGCCGCTCTTCAGAACAGATCGTCACCGCTACGTTCGTCGTCTTCGCCAGGGCCGTACATATTGATTTCCATGCCGCACGAGATCTCAATCGCCGTAGGTTTCTTCCAAGCCATCTATTTTCCTCCTAAAAAGATGTTCAACCGTTCTAAAGCTGCACAAAGAAGATTACGCCCATGGTTGTACGCCGCTTCTCTGGAGCTCATCATGTGAGCTTAGCACTATTCTCAGGTTTCTCAAGCGTGTTGGAAATGCTCTTGGCCCAACGCACAAAACTTGCCGCAAGAAATCACTTGATATTGGTTTAAATTCGCAAGTCACCTCAAGAACGAAACGGCAACGGCAACGGCAACGGCAACGGCAACGGCATCGGCAGCACAGGCGCCCGCGGAACCATTTGTACAAATAACGAGGGTCAGGTCAATACGCGTTGCGGATGTGGATCAGACGCCAGTTCACCACACAACACTTACTACGATTGCCTCGTCGCCGCGATTGCTAAGAATGGCTTCGAGTGAGGCGCGCAGAGCCGCGACACTACGTCGGACAGTGATCCCCTGTTCGATCAGAAAGGCTCGGATCTGATTCATTGCTGCTGTCCGACGTGACACAAGCCGTGACCGAACGCGATGCAGCGCCTGTAGATCAAGCTGCTCCTGCGTCTTCTCCGATACCGTCTTGAGATTGGGACGCAAAGCGGCTTCTGCGATAGCTTCAGCATCATTATAATCGTTCTTCTGGCCCTTGTTGAAAGGCTTCACATAAATCGCGGGAATGATCCGGGGCTCAAACCCCATCTTGCGCAGCGTTCGGCTGACAAAGTGCGCGCTCAGGCAAGCTTCCATCCCGACAATACAATGCGGCAGCTCCTCAAACGTCGCGACCAACGCCATGCGTTTGATCTTCTTGCGCAAAACAAGCCGACCTTCTTTGTCAAAGCCAACCAAGTGAAATACGTCTTTGCCGATATCAACACCAACCGACATCAGCTCATCAAAATCATTCTTCGCCATGCTACTTCTCCTTTTTGCAGTATAGGCCAAGCCTAACCTGCTGGGTGAAGCAGCCGGTACATCCCATTAGCAGAAGTGCTCCGAAATTTATCTTCGCATATGCAGCGACGAAATCGAATGGGGTAACAAGTGGCATTGCAACAAGAAAAGCAGCCGTTTTTTGTATGAGAAGCCAAATCTGAAGAGCCAAAGACCTAATTGCGGACAAAACGGTTAGCCAGAGTTTTCATTAAATCAGCATTTTGCCGGCCGAAATTGCCGCGACGCAACCAAGATAATAATTCCGTGACAATTTTCTAACCTGAGGTAAGCTGTCTTCTTAACGTAGCGGAGGGATACCCTAAAATGATGAAAAAGATGTGTGTCGCGCTTGTGCTCACATCCGCTTGGACCACGGCAACTTGGGCCGACACAACGGATGTAAAGTGGAAAAATGTCGTAACTGTTGAAAAGCAGGGAGATCATTGCGTGGATGATCCCAATTGCTTTAATCGGTACCACCCTGCCATTCCGACTGTCGCACGGGCCAACCCTGGCGATCACATCGTTATCCATTCCCGCGACGCTCTAGATTCAGATCTGACACTCGATTCCGTGCCAGATGATGTGCTGGCAATCGACCTTAATTTGGTGCACCCGATGACGGGTCCTGTTTACATCGAAGGGTCCGAGCGTGGCGATGTCTTGGCAGTTACGTTGCTCGATATTGAGCCTGACGAATATGGCTATACTGTAATCGTGCCCGGATTCGGGTTTTTGCGTGACATTTACACCGAGCCTTTTGTCGTGAACTGGCGCCTCACAAGGACGCATGCGGAATCAGACCAGATGCCGGGCGTAAAAGTTCCGTACGAAGCGTTTCTGGGGTCGGTTGGCGTACTGCCAGGCGAGCCTGAGGTGGAGATGTGGAACGCACGAGAGGCTGCTTTGGCCGCCGCTGGCGGTGCCGCACTGGGCGCGCAGCCAGTTGGTGCCCAACCGGCAGAAGTCTGCGGCCCAGAAGGTTCTCACAAGGATGTCTGTCTTCGTACGATCCCGCCACGGGAGAACGGTGGCAACATGGATGTGCAACAAATGCAAATAGGCACCACCATGCTGTTCCCTTGTTTTGTGGATGGATGCGGATTTTTTGTGGGCGACGTACATTACGCGCAGGGTGACGGCGAGGTTGGCGGCACAGCCATTGAAACGGGTGCGGTTGTCACCGTAATCACTGAAGTGCGTAAAGGCGAAGCAGTGAATGTTCCCTCCGTACAGGTCGAAGGTGGCGGACAGATTAAAGACATGGAACCATCAAAGTTCTACCAGACTGTTGGACTTCCTCTTAAAGCTGCGGGGGAAGTACCTCCTACCCATGCATATATAGATGGGGATGAAATCGCATCGCTGGAAAACCTGTCAGAGGACCTGACGCTGGCGGCGCGCCATGCTCTTCTGCAAATGATTGAGTATCTCAAACGGGAGCACAATCTGACTGCCGAACAAGCCTATACTCTGGCCTCTGTGGCGGTCGATTTACGCGTGGGTCAGGTGGTCGATGTGCCGAACTATGTAGTTACGGCCGTAATGAACCTCGACGTCTTCGAAGAATGAAACTGACACGACGTTTGTTTGTGACAGCTCTGGCGGCAGCAGCAACAGCTCCCGCCGCCGGAGCCCATACCATGTTCAATCAATGGGTCGTATACCGTCAAAAGCACCTGTTGATCGGATGTCACCGCAAGGACATGACAACCTATGAACTGGCCCTGCAACTTTCAGAAACGCTCGCCCACTTACTGCCCGAAGCATCAAGCAGACCAGCAAGGGCACCACATCCGCAAAGGCTCGCCAGCCTTT
This sequence comes from uncultured Alphaproteobacteria bacterium, assembly GCA_963796445.1. GTDB lineage: Bacteria > Pseudomonadota > Alphaproteobacteria > Rhodobacterales > Rhodobacteraceae > Roseobacter. The sequence continues at coordinate 171,803 of CAWCLQ010000010.1, forward strand.
TGGGAACACGACAGCTTGAACTAGCAGTTCTGGCTAAGGGAACAGCCAGTGACATTAAAACCGCCAGCGGCCCGTTTTCGCCTTTTGGATTGGTCCCTTTGCAACAGTTGGCTATTGTGGACGAGCATGTGCTGGTCGCCCACCGAGATTTCACACCCCATCATGCTTGGCTTTTGGCATCTGCCCTTGATCAAAGCGGTTTAGATTTGACGTCGCCTGACGGCGAGGATTCGTTGGATCTACATCGTGGTGTCGCGGCCTATATTGATGGCGTACCGATGAGTAAGCTTTTGCCTGGTTGATTTTTGGGAAGAAGCAAAAAGCTTGACTAGCTGCCATTTGAATGCGCTGGGCGTTTTCATGGCTAACTACATGTTCGCTTGAGTTGAACGTGCTTAGCCTCCGATAACTTTTCCAAACGCTGAGAAAAGACCTGTGTCGCTGGCCGACATCTCATAACTTTACTGAATGTTTATCAAGTAGCTACCGCCCTTTTTCAAAGGTCCTTTTAACTTTGTCCGCATCTAGAGACATAAGGCGCTCGTGCAGCGAACGCCCTGTTCGGATTTGGGGTAAGTCGTTCGAGTTAAATTCAAACTTTCAGTCGTGAAAGACTGCTTAACGCGGCAAAGCAGTCATCTCAGTAAAATAGTCAGATGACCGGGTCGAGCCCATACCGTCACTCGCCTGTAAACTTTGGGTCTCGTTTTTCAAGAAACGCATCGATGCCTTCAGCCGCAAGGTTCCAGTCGCTCAAAGAGGCTTTGAGACAGATCAATGCGTTTTGGGCCTAGGTCTGTACGTTGAGGGCCGCACCTGAGGAGAAAGACAAATGTATTCACGCATTTTAGTGCCCGTTGACCTTGATAACGCTGACACGCTTACCAAGGCGCTTGATCTCGCAGGCCAAACTGCGAAGCAGAGCGGCGCAGAGATCATTTATGTAGATGTTGTTGACGCGGTTCCAACTATGTCTGCGCGCACAGAAGGAGAGCGATTTGCGGATCGTCTCAAGGGCTTCGCCTCTGAACAGGCAAAGAGATATGGCATCACAACCACTGGCGAGATTGCCCTGCGCAGCGACCTACATTTAAACGTAGGTTCAGATATCGTCAAAACAGCGAACGAGACCGACTGTGATCTGATAATAATGGCAAGTCACGTGCCTGGCCTCAAAGACCACATTATTTCATCCAACGCGGGTTACGTCGCTTCGCATGCATCGATGAGCGTCTACGTGGTTCGCTGAAGCTTGCCTATTACTTACGGTTACACTCATAGCGACAACATATAGTGAACACTTTTTGGCGTCACTTAGGATCTGTTTTTAATTATTGACATTAAAGGTGATAAGGCCAAGACCCTAAGTGACAAAAGGAGTGTGAGTTATGTCTGTCTACGGTTATGCAAGAGTGTCGTCTCTTTCCCAAAATACTGAAGTGCAGGAAAAACTGCTGAAAGATGCCGGTTGCTCTGTCATCCGGACTGAGAAGGTCTCGGGGAAAAGTAGGCAAGGAAGGGATGAACTGGCAAACCTGATGGATTTCATTGCTGATGGTGACCAGTTGGTCGTCTGCAAGCTTGATCGTCTTGGTAGATCAACACGGGACGTTCTTAACCTCGTGCATGAACTGGAAGAAAAAAAAGCATCCCTGCGCGTCTTGGAGCCTGAGATCGATACAAGCGGACCAATGGGCAAGATGATTCTGACAGTCTTGGGGATGGTCGGTGAAATGGAACTCAATCACCTTAAGGAACGGCAGAACGCGGGGATTGAGGCAGCTAAGGCAAAGGGCGTCTACAAAGGTCGCCCAGTCTCGCTGGATCACGAGAGGATCAGAGAATTGTCAGCAAACGGCATGAACATATCCACGATCGCCACTCAGATGAAATGCTCTCGAGGGGCTGTCTATAAAATACTAGGATCGACAAGCCGATCTGGACCGCTCTGACTACAAGAAAACCACAACAGTTCCCGCGATGGGAAGGTTGAAGCTAAACAGGCTATAGACCCATTAATTTCCAAATTTGCTAAATTATCGCTAAACCGGACCTTCGTGCAGGACGCAGCTAATGACTGCTCCGAGCCCAAACTACCTGTTTTCTGCAGTGTCGCTAATGTCTGCTATGTTACCTTGGGCACGTCTTCAACGCGGAATGGCTCGGTGCTGCCATCCTCGCCACCCGATTGACACAAGTCAAAGACGTTGTTCTTGACTGACAAAAAAGCAGCCTGTTGGTGGAGTGTCATTTTTTTAGGCTTCGGTATGGGATCTCGTCTTGTTGTTCATTAGATATGCTCAAAACCGAAACTGCCAAGCTCATCATAACAAAAGGCCCAAAAATGCTTCAGCCAAAATCCAAATGGATACCAATCAAGGCAAGTTTGTTTTTTATTTCGATGTTTACGGCCTTTGCGCTCCTACTGTCCGCGAGTTTTGTTCAAGCTCAACAAACCGCTCAGGAAGAAGAGGCCGGACGTATTGCCGAAGCAGTGACGTCTGCCGCTGTGAATGAGTCCGCGCGTGATGGCGAAACCGGATTGACCCAGAAGATTCTGAATAGCGGCATTGACGCCAAAGAGCTTGAGCTTCGGTTGATTCCGTTGACGAAACCGGAACTGGAAATTCTTGCTGAGAGATGGCTGGAGATCGTGCGTGCGAAAACAGAAGAGGTCATGTCCGCACAGATTGCGATCAATCGAACAGATGGTGCCGTTGAGGACGCTGCGCGAGAAAACCTCGCAGAACTTGCCCTCGAAAGGGGGCTTTTGTTCGACAAGTATTCTAAGGTAGTTTCGTCGTTTGAAAAGAAGGGTGGCGATCCTGCGCTGATTTCCGACTACCGGGCATATCGTTCTTCAGTGATCGTTGAAGAGACGCGTACGTCAGATTACGAAACGCTCTATGCTGAGGCATTTCGTTGGCTGACAGATCGCGAAGGTGGTGTTCAGGTGGCAATCCAGACGGGTGTAATCATCAGTTCGATGGTCGGCCTGTTGATATTTGCAAAGATTGTACGGCGGTTTGCGCGCAGATGGATCGGTCATGTGCCGAACCTGTCAAAATTGCTTCAGGCCTTCCTTGTAACATTGGTTTACTGGGTGGTTCTGGCAATTGGATTGATGGTGGTTTTGTCAGCCCTTGGTATAGATATTTCCCCAGTTTTTGCTCTTATTGGCGGAGCGTCATTTATCATGGCTTTTGCCTTCCAAGACACTCTTGGCAACCTCGCAAGCGGCTTGATGATCATGATCAACCGACCCTTTGACGAAGGCCACTATGTCGACGTTGGCGGTGTTGCCGGGACTGTAAAATCGGTCAGTATCGTGGCCACAACGGTTGTGACGCCAGACAATCAGGTTATTGTCATTCCTAACAAAAATGTCTGGGGCAATGTCATAACCAACGTCACCGCTAGCCTGACCCGGCGTGTAGATCTGGTGTTTGGAATTTCATATGAGGATTCAATTCCGGACGCGCTGCGCGTGATTGAGGAGACAACAAAGGCGCACCCATTGGTGCTGGACGAGCCTAAACCAGTAATCCGCGTACATGAACTCGCCGACAGTTCGGTGAATTTCATCTGCCGCCCGTGGACGAAGACTACGGATTACTGGGACGTTTATTGGGATCTCACTCAGCAGATAAAAGAAAACTTCGACGATGCCGGGATTTCCATTCCCTATCCACAGCAGGATTTGCATATTAAACCAACAGCATCCAACGAACGGCTAACATCAGCAGCGGAATGATCGCGGCTTCCGGGTTTCTCATTTTAATCAACCGTGGACCTTTGCCCTGTATGGCATTCGGACAAAGTAGGGTCGTACGAGGACGCTCCGCTGCGCGACTGCATCGCCTGAGACGACCTGTCCGATTAGGCGCGGCAGACTTCTCAGGTTGCCCTACAAAAGCGTAACTACGCGGCAGGGAACCGCCAGCTTTGCTTTGGCTGCAAGAGCAACGCAAGTGAAATACAAGCTGCCGTTCGAAATCTTGACATGAACGGCGGCTGAGTCCGCAACAGAGACATTAGCCCAAAGTGAAGCGAACGGCTAGTTTTCTGCATTGCGGCCATTGGTGCATTGCGCCGCGAATGACGGCAGTGAGCCCACTCTGTGAATTAAATATTCATGCTGCGTGCGCTTGCAGCAGGGAAAATGCTGCATGAGCGTAAAGTCCGGTACCGCTGCGCAGTAGGAAAACCGGCGATTCATGCAAGTCGCAACAAGAATGAATGCCCCAACTGTCAACGCGCAGGCCAATAAGTGCAACGATCAATCAGTAGCGGTCGAGAAGTTGGCCCATGGTGATGCTAGGAAAATTGACCGAGCGAAATCCCTTGGCCCGTTTATTCACCCAGAGCTTAACAAGCTGCGGTCACGATAATCTCGACCTTCAGTGTCGGGCGAGCGAGTTTGGCTTCGCCGCAGGCACGCGCCGGGGCATGACCCGTTGGCACCCAGGCATCCCAAACCTCGTTCATCTCGGCAAAGTCGGCCATATCCGCCAACCAAATCACCACCTGCAGCATCTGGTCACGTGACGATCCTGCTTTGGTCAGCAGCGCATCCACGCTTGACAGACAATCGCGGGTTTGTGCAGCTACGGTTGTGCCTTCGCCCACCTGACCGCAAAGATAGGCCACGCCGCTATGCTTGACGATTTTGCTCATGCGCGCGCTGGTGTCGATGCGTTCAATCATTGTGGTCTATCCTATTCCGCCGCGTCCGGTGTGGTGTTGTCCATGCCCGCAAGCTCGCCCAGTGTCACGGGCTTGAGCGGCGGGCGAATGCGGTAATACCCGGTTTCGTCGGGAGTTTGCCCCGTGGCGTCGGCCAGCAGCGCGGTCACACTCAATCCACAGTAGCGCCCCTGACAAGGACCCATACCTGCACGCCCAAAGGCCTTTGTCTGGTTTGGCCCGATGCACCCCAGCTTTGCATAGCTGCGAATATCGCCTGCCGTCACCTCTTCGCAGCGGCAAATTAGAATGGCGTCATCCGGAAGCATCGCGGGGGCGTGGGGCGGATAAGCGGCGTCAAGGAAGGGCCGCGCCGCCAGCTCATGCAGCCGCTTTGCGCGTGGCGCGGCGGCTAGCCTGTCACGATCTGCACCGGGCAGATGCTCTGCCTCAAAGGCGATCTGAAGGGCGGCAAGCGTTCCTGCATATTCCGCCGCTTTCGCCCCACCAATGCCTGCGCCGTCACCAGCGATAAATACGCCAGCCTTGTCGCTTTGGCCCCAGTCATCAAGCTGCGGCACAAAGCATTGCTGGTCCGTGTTCCAGATGTGTTCGATTTCCAGCGACCGCGCGGCTTGTGTGTTGGGGACAACCCCGTGGTGCAGAAAGACCGTGTCGCATGCGACACGGTGGGATCGCCCATTGCTGGTGAAGCTCACAGCCTCAGCTTTGCTCGCGCCCTCGATTGCGATGTCGGTTGCCCCGGTGTAGCGCGGCACACGCGCGCGGGTGATTTCGGCCAGCATGCGCAGGCCCTTGACCATATAGCGCCAGCCGCGCAGAGCACCTCCCAGATGCTTTGCCGCGCCGAACAGATCACTGCGCGACTGGGTTTCGATCATGGCAACGGGCGGTGTCCCCGACCGCACCATCTGGGACGCGATCAGGTAAAGTAGCGGGCCAGAGCCCACCAGCACGCCGTTGCGTGCCAGAACGCCCGATTGCTTGAGCAGGATTTGCCCCGCACCTGCGGTCATCACGCCCGGCAGGGTCCAACCCGGCAGCGGCATGGGGCGTTCCAATGCGCCGGTGGCCAGCAGGATACGGTCTGCCTCGATCTGCGCGCCGCGCCCCCGACGGGTATAGGAGATGCGAAATTGCTCTTCGATGGCCCAAACCACAGCGCCCGTGACATGCGTGATCGAGTCTTGCTTCAAGCCTGCCGTAAGCGTAGCGCCATGGGCATAATCCACACCCAGAATGTCGCCGCGCAAGGGCACCACGCGGTCCACATCGCGGTAAATCTGCCCACCCGCGTGGGGCTGTTCGTCCAGAAGAGTGACGCGAAGCCCCAGAGCAGCGGCTTGTGCGGCAGCGGCCATGCCTGCAGGGCCAGCCCCGATAATGGCAAGGTCCTGGCGGTTCATGTTAGCGCCTCATCGAGGCGCGGGCGCGTGATCACAAGCCCATCCTCGACCTCAACCATGCAGGCCTGCCGGGTAATACCGTCGATCTCGACCAGACAGTCAAAACAGGCTCCCATCATACAAAACGGACCGCGTGGTGCGCCTGATACGGGTGTTCCACGGAAGGTCTCGATCCCGGAGGCCAGCAACGCCGCCGCAAGGTTTGCACCCGCTGGCAGGCTGAAAATCTCTCCATCAACGGACACGTCCACGCGCGGCGTGCTCTCTAACTCAAGAAACGGCGAAACGGGATTCACTGAACACCTCCAGATCTGGTGCGGCCCCAGTGCCTTCTAGCCAATCTGGTAAAAGACGCGCATGCGCGGCTGCAAGGGTGATGCCACTGTGACAGGTCACAAGATACGCGCCGGGCATGTCGGCACTTTCCTGATAGATCGGCAGCCCGTCGGGCGAAAGAATGCGAAGTGCGCCCCAAGAGCGTACAAGCTGCGCGCGGGCCAGAGCGGGGTAGGCTGCAATCGCCTCGGCGGCAAGACCGGACAGGCCGGGTTGCGTCACACGGTCATCATGGCCGACCTCCTCGTTGGTGGCCCCAATCTGAATGCCGCCCTCATCGACCTGACGTGCAATCAGGGAGGGGCGATTGATAAGTTTGGGCAGTTTTTCGGTTATCAGCACTTGGCCGCGCTGCGGTCGGATCGGGGCCTTGAACCCCATTGCGGGCCCCAGTTTACTGGCCCCAAGCCCGGCAGACAGGACAACTTTGTTCGCGCCGTAAGTGGTGCCATCGGCGCAGGTGATGCGAAAGCTATCAGGCTTGCTGACTTCGATTACGATTTTGCCAACAATCACCTGCCCGCCCATGCGGCGCACGTCCGCGGCCAGAGCCGTCAGCAGTTTCAACGGGTTCGCATGACCGTCCTGATGATGCAGGATCGCACCAACGACCTTTGGGCCGATGTGTGGCTCCTCCTTGCGCAAGGCGTTGTGGCCTAGCACCTCGTAGGGGTAATTCCCCCCGAGTTTCGCCTTCAGGGTCTCGTAGTCTTCGATCCGCGCCTGAAGTGTGTCTTCCGAAAAATGAAAATCGTAGCCGCCCTTCTGTTCCAGAGGAACGGAGTGCCCGGTCGCATCACCCAGTTCATCGGCAAACTCGGCCCAGATTGCCGCCGATTGCTGCGACCACTCGGCATAGCGCGGCTGGTTCATGCCTTTAGACTGAACCCAGACCAGACCAAAATTACCACGGCTTGCACGGAAGGATCCATCATCGCCGTCCAAAACTGTCACCGACTTGCCCCGGCGGAGCAGCCCCCAGGCGACCGAGAGGCCAACAACGCCGCCTCCAATAATGGCATAATCGGTTTCCATGCTTTTCATTCCGATGACAAATTGCAGGGGGGTCAGGGCAACCTCGGCCGCCCTGACCTTTTTGGCTCAGTTACCGGCAGCGGCAACTTTGTCTAGGATCGCCTGGCCCCATTCGGCACCGACGTCTTGCAGGACCTCGGGCCAAACCTTTTCGCGCGCGACTGCAGCCATCGCCGCCAATTCGTCGGAACTTAGCTCGGCCACGGTTGCCCCCAGCTCATCTACAAGGCGCTGCTCGTTCTTGCCCTGATCCGCTTCGGCCACTTCCCAACGGGTCGCCTCAAATGCGGCGGCCTGTTCTTTTAGGGCTGCCTGATCTTCGTCAGACAGCTCTGCGAGGCTTTCATTGGAGATGATCATGTACCAAACCTCAAAGTGGGTGTTGGCCGGAATGTAGGTTTTGGTCACATCGCGGAACGAGGCATAGTAGCCTTCGGCACCCGAGCCGATTACACCATCAACCACACCGGTTTGAACGGCGGTAAAGGCTTCCGAGAACGGAATGGGCGCCGGAATGTACCCGAGGGCTTCGCCGGTCAGCTGGAAGCTTTTGATGCCGGGGACACGCACTTTGATGCCGTTTGGTTCAACCGAACCCGCATTGGCGTTCTCAACGTTCAACGCGATGCCGCCAAAATAAACCGGATAGGCCGCCAGCATGGTGATGTCCTGCTCGGCATAGAGACCAGCCATCACATCACGCACAACGCCACCCGGACCATAGACCGCGCGGGCCTGATCCCAGTTGCCTGCGAGATAAGGGAACGAGCTGATTTGCATGCGGCGGTCCGCGGCTGTCGCGGCGGGCTGTGTCGCCATGTCGATGGCGCCAACGCTTATCCGCTCCTGAACGGTTGTATAATCTCCCAGCGCCGAGGCCGGGAAGAGGTTGATCGTTACGTCACCGCCCGTGGCCTCATCAACAGCGGCGGCAAAGGCGCGCAGTTCCACGTCAATGGTGGCGTCCTGCGGGCGCACGTGGCTCATTTTCAGATCGGCCGCCGCAGCGTAGCTGCCGAGTGCCATGAGGGCGGCCGTTGCCGTGGTCAGGAATGCATGTTTCATTTGGTTTCCTCCGTTTTGAGTTGCATTTTTGGTTAAGTCAGGGCGCCACGTCGTATCCGAAGAAACGTGGCAGGAAGAGGGACAGGTCCGGCCAGAGCGACGTCAGAAAGACCACGGGCACATAGCCGAACAATATGAGTTTCATGGCAGGCGGGATCACCTTGGTGACCTTCACATTGCCGATCCGCGCCCCGAGATAAAGGATCGAGGCATAGGGCGGTGTCACGCCACCCATCGCAGTGTTCACCCCCATGATCGCGGCGAATTGCACGGGGCTGACACCGATGGCGTTCATCAATGGCAGCAACAGCGGTGCAATCAGGATAATCGCGGTCACGTCGTTGACCACCATGCCGACCAGAAACAACATAATGTTGATCATGATCAGCAGCAGCACCTTGTTTTCAGTGATCGAAAAGATGCCTTCGACGAGCTGTTGCGGGATGCTTTCATAGACAAACATCTGGCTGAGGATCATCGAGAACAAGATCATTATCATGATTGCGCCAACGGCTGTGGCGGCCTCTTTGCTTGCGGATAGAAAGTTTTCCCAGCGCAGTCCCTTGTAGATCAGAAAACCAACCGGCACCGCATAGATCACCGCAACGGCGGCAGCTTCGGTTGGGGTCATTACACCACCATAGATGCCGCCAAGGATGATGATCGGCATTAAAAGCGCCGGGAAAGCGTGAATACCGCGCTTCGCCACTTCGCCCGACAGCTCCGAGAATGACGGTTTGTCGTCGAGGATCAGGTTGAACTTGCGCGACATGACCAGGTTGATGACGGAAAATGCCGTCATGATCAGAAGGCCCGGGCCCAATGTGGCTAGAAAGCAGGCCAGGATCGACGTGTCTGTGACCCAGCCATAGACGATCATTGTCACCGACGGTGGGATCAGAAGGCCGAGGATCGATGAATTGGCAATCAACGCGGTAGCGTATTCGCGCGGGTAGCCGCGTTTCTCCATCTCAGGAATAAGAAGGGGGCCAATTGCCGCGATCCCTGTCAGACCAGATCCGGAAATTGCACCGATCACCGCACAGGATACGGCCGCAACAACTCCAAGTCCACCACGCACATGACCGATGAAGGCGTTCACGAACCGCAAGAGCGAGGCCGCAATGCCACTCTCCGACATGATTGTTCCCGCAAGCACAAACAGCGGAATGGCAAGCAAGACAGGGTTGCCCAATTGCTGGACCCCCCAGAGCATCATGCCCTTCATGGTCACATCACCCATGAAATACATCACCATCAGAGCGGACCCGAAACAATAGGGCAGCGGCACGCCCAACGTCAGTGTGATCACTAAAAGGGCGATCGCTAAAAGGGCGATTTCAATCATGCGGGCTCTCCTGTGCGCAGGCTGCGGACATGGCGCAAAAGGTGCCACGCGGTGTAGATCATCATTAGAGCCAGACCCACGACGAGGGCGACGTCAGAATAGAAGGTGGGGATGTACAGTGTCGGGCTCTCGCGCCACACACGCCAGGCATATCGGGTGTAGTCCCACGCCCAAGACAAGAGCCACAGACCAACGATCAGGCTGATAATTTCACCGACGATGGCCAGTATGGTGTGGCCGCGTTCGGTCTTGACAAAGATTTCCAGCACATTGGCGCGGATATGTGTGTTTTCGCGGGACGCGTTGACAGAGCCGAGGATGTAAAGCCACACGGTCGGGAAGGCCATTGTCTCTTCCAGCCCCATCACCGGCAACTGCAACACATAGCGTGTTATGACCTGCACGAATTGGCCCATAGCCACAGTGCAGATCAGTGCCGTCAGCAGATATTTCGAAAATTTGTCCATCTGTCCCCCGAGCCCAAGCGCAAAGACGTGCGGGCATGAATCCAATTGACTGGACTCCTTACATTAAATCAATTTTAAAATATCTCTGATATCATAAATTGAATTTATGTCATATGAACCTCACTTTACGACAACTTTCAACGTTCCGGGAGATCATGCGCTCGGGCTCTATCAGTCAGGCGGCCCGCGCTGTCGGGCGCACACAGCCAGCCGTATCGACCATGGTGCGAACGCTCGAGGATCAACTTGGTTTCGCGCTCTTCCTACGCACACATGGAAAATTGGTCCCGACCCCCGAAGCGCAGTTTTTTCTGGAGGAATGTGAAGACATTCTGGGGCGTCTGGAGCGCACCGAACGGACACTTGAGAGGATCAGCTCGCTGCAGTCAGGCAAACTCAAGATCGCGTGCTACCCTGCCGCCTCGAGCGTCTTTTTGCCAAGGCTTCTGACCCGGTTCCTCGACGGGCGTGACGATCTTGATGTGTCACTGATCATGCGGTCGTCGGATGTGATCGAGGATCTGGTGGCCTCACAACAATTCGACATTGGTTTTTCTGAAACTCCCGCGCCGCGCCAGTCGATCACCCAGACCGACTATAACATGGAGTGCGTGTGCGTACTGCCCGCCGATGACCCTTTGATGGCATTGCCGATGGTAACGCCAAACGATCTAGATGGCCGCCCGATGGCTGTTTTGTTTGACGAGCACAGCACCACGATTTAAGCCGAAAACGCATTCCTGATCAACTGGTGCAAGTTTCAATAAACGCTTCGAATTGCGTACGTTTCTGCCCGGCCTCGAATTCGTCCGCTCGGGGGCCTGCGTAATGATCTGCGACATGATCACAGCCTACAGCCATGTGACGCAAGCCCATGCGTCCTCTCGCCTGTCGATCCGACGCTTCAGGCCGCAAATTTCGAGCAGTGTATCCATCTTGACGCCGGGTTACGCTACGCAATCCATCGTAAGCCAGGCCTTTATCACCGAGCTTCAGTCCGCAGTGGAGCAAATACAGATCGAGATTTGCGACGCGCTCAAATAGTAAACATGGAGCTTTAACCGGTCCACAATCCGACTGCGTGAAAGGCAGTCTGTAGTTAGAACGTTATGGCAATGACCGATGTGTGCATTCGCGAAACAATCGCAGCGCGCGCACAAGTTTGGGCTGTCGCGTGCTAATGGTTCCAACACCGTGTAGCGAAGAGGCGGCTTAGATTTGACGCTATGAAGTGAAGTTGAAAGGCCGCATTGGCAAGAAGGGCTGAATTGCAGCGATTGGGTTGCTGCGCGGGCAAAGGTTTTCCGCGTGAGCGAAAGGCGGCTCTGTCCGCGATGCAGACATAGCGTTCTTAAAATTGAACGTCTGCTTTGGTGAAAAATGCTGTGGTGCGCGCAACCCAATCCTCATCCGAGAGCTGGTAGTGTAAGAAAGTGCAAGCGCCCATATGTTAAATCTGGCGAAAAGCTTGTTGAAAGCTGAGAGGTTCCAAATCTGATTGAGCTTTTGGGCAGTATTGCGAAGTGTCGCGAATTCAGCGCAAGCTACCCCTAAATAATTAGGCGGATGCAGATGACTACAGCTCTTTATTCTCACACCGATAGCCATTCACATGTCACGCCATCAGGGCATCCGGAGCGGGTTGAACGGATTGAAGCCGTAGAGGCAGCTTTGTCTGACGAGCGTTTTGCAGCGCTTGAGCGGCGCGATGCCCCTTTGGCTGACCGGGCAGAGATGCTGCGTTGCCATCCGGAGCGCTATGTCTCCAAGGTCGAAGCGGCCATCCCCTCAGAAGGCAGCCGCGCGCTGGATGCTGACACGCACGTATCCCCCGGGTCTTGGGCGGCGGCGCTGCGGGCTGTTGGAGCTGCTGTGGCAGCCGTAGATGCTGTACTTGATGACGAATTCGCAAACGCGTTTTGCGCCACGCGGCCACTGGGCCATCATGCCGAAACAGAGACTTCCATGGGGTTCTGTCTTTTCGGCAATGCGGCTATCGCTGCCAAACGCGCGCTTGACCAACATGGGTTATCGCGGGTGGCGGTCGTCGACTTCGATGTGCATCACGGCAATGGCACACAAGATTTACTCTGGGACGAAGAACGCACGCTCTTCGTGGGCAGTCACCAGATGCCACTCTGGCCGGGTACGGGCGGGCGCGATGAGACTGGCGCACATGGTAACGTAATGAACCTGCCTTTGGATCTCGGCACGAATGGCACTGGTTTCCGCCGGACGTGGGAGACACACGCGTTGCCTGCGCTCGATGCCTGTGCACCAGAGCTCATCATCATATCAGCAGGGTTTGATGCCCATCAGGACGACCCATTGGCGCAGCTTGCGTTAGTGGAGGCGGATTTCACATGGATTACTGAAGCACTCTGCGACCTTGCGGACATTCATACCGGTGGGCGCGTGGTCTCAACACTTGAGGGTGGCTATGATCTGAACGCGTTGGCGGCCAGCACTGCCGCGCACGTCGATGTGCTGATGCGACGGGGAAAGTAAGCAACCTTTTGCAACTTGCTGCCAGCATGCAACAACGGCGTGGCTAAACCCTTTAAACACGGCAAACCCGGTGCGTGCTGTGGGTTTGCTAAACCGCAATGCCAATGCATAGCCGCATTAGAGCGCCATCCTAGCCGCCTATCTTCTTGTTCCACGCCGCAACTGCTGTCGCCATCGACTGCAAATGATCGGCATGGGTTAGGCCTGAAATGCGTTTGCGTGGTTTCAGATCGTGATCTCCATCTTCGAACCAACTTAGCTTGATCGCTGATGAAAGGTCGTAAGTGCTGACTTCATCTTTGGTACCAAACTGGTCTCGCGTTCCCTGACAGATCAGGGTTGGCGTTCGTAAGTTTTGAAGGTGCTCGGTGCGCAGCTTCTCGGGTTTCCCAATCGGGTGGAACGGATAGCCCACACAGAGCAATCCCGCTATGCGGTCCGCTTTGAACAATTTATCCGCAATCATACTGGCGACACGCCCGCCCATGGACTTCCCCCCGATGATCAGGGGGCCATCAACTTGGAGTTCTTCGATTGCAGACTGGTATTCATGGTTCAACTTGTCAGCGCGAGGAGGGGGTTTGCGGGTACCTTCAGTTCGGCGCTGCGCCATGTACGTAAACTCAAATCGGACAACCCGAAGATTGTTTTCTGCCAGTGCCTCAGCAATTGCTGTCATGCCCGGGGAGTCCATCGGCGCGCCCGCGCCATGTGCTAGCAATATGGTTGCACCTGCTGCTTTAGGACCCAACTCCACGAATTTGGTTGGCATGATCTATTCTGCTCCTCGGGGATCGCGGCGCCTATCAGCCCCGAGCCAAAACAAAAGCACCGGACAGAAAGGCATTCTTTAAATACACAGGCAATTTTTCTGGGTATGCCTCGACTTCTTTCTTAGCAAAGTGAGCAAGTGCCACTGGGCTGACAAACCGCGTGTCACAACCTTCCACGAGTTGTATTAAGGTTTCGATTTTGAAGGATACGGCTCCACCAGCCATTCTACCTTTCTTGGCGCGGGTTTTGATTGCAAAGGTATCAATTTCATTTTCGCGGGCAAACTCGTGAAGAGCCGCTAGGAATGATCGCAGATCGGCTTCAGAGGTATCATCTTCGAGTTCTATTCGTGTGGTCTTTAATCGAAGCATCTCGACATTGCCTTCGTCACCTAGGTGGACAACAGCAAGCCGGGCCTCCTTTGCCGATATCTCGCAGCCGCATACTCTCATGTTCATTTCTTTCCTGTGACAAAGCCACACTAGCACTCTTTTCTGTCATGAATACCCAAACGCCCGGAGCAGTAATTTAAAGCAGCGCGTGGATTTTTTACACTGGAAAAACGCGTAAGCGGAGGTTTATTAACCAACGCCGCAGCCACAGCAGCCACAGCAAACCCGGGCAACCACTCCCCACCAACGGCTGTCGAGACAGGCCAGGGTGACGATCAGGCCCAGAAACGGCAATGTCGTTTTTAGCGATATGGGATCCCTCTTATGCTTGTGTGGGCCTCAACAAAGAGCCAATGGTCAGGAGGGAAGAAAGTGAAAAGGCTGTAAGCAATCAGTTGGAGCGCCAGAAGAAGAGTTCCCAAAACAAAAACGAATCTGGTCTGACTGGCCCCACTTTTGAGCAATAAGGCCGAGATTAACTGACCGACACAAATGGCAAAGACAAATGTGCCGATGTCCAGAAACAGCAAGTTGCGACCTAGGATTGCCGTGTAAGTTGTGAAGATTGTGACAATCAAAATTGCTGTAATTGCCAGACTTATGCCTTTTGAACTCATCACCTCCCAACGACTCGAATTCGGCGGCAGCGGCATGAGGCAGGCCCAAAGCAGTCCGGGCCAAAAGGCCAACTTCAAGTGCTCCCATATTGACTCATTGACGGCCGCCACAAGGGCCAACGGTGTCCAGTTGCCAAGCCAAGCGCAAACGCAAAGTGCATCGCAGAGCCGATAGAATCATGCTAGAGCGCGCCAATCGCCTCAACTCGAAGAAGACGTGCCAAACTTTGCTCTATGGTTGGTCCTCCCTATTCCCCGGGCAGTTGATCCCAGTATTTAGTCCACACGAATATCAATGACACCTGCTCGTATATGGCAGTCAAATTGAAGGGGGCCGATTACTCAGGCTCGCTGCATTCATTCCGAAACTAACGTGACCGTAAGGCGATGATAATGCCTGCCGAAGCAATAAAAACGATACCCAGCACCTGCCAGCCACCGACCGGCTGGCCGAAAACGATCCACGCGAAGAGTGGACCGAAGATCATTACCGAATACTCGAAGACTGAGACATAAGACGGCTCACCTAGCTGATAGGCCTTGATGATCATGAACACCCCACAAACTGACCCGATGGCCTGTAGCATGATTAGAGTCAGAGCATCCCACATCGGCCAAACCCATGGCCGGGTAAAGAACTGCATCTCTTCACCTGGCTGCCACATTGGGAAGATCATCAATGCGACAGTGCCCACGGCACCCAGCAAACCCAAAGTGACCCACATCCCCGCCAGCAGGGCTACGGTACTTTCACCGACGCATAGTCTGCGTGTGGCGATTGCTCCCAGAGCATAAAAGAACCCGGCGCAGACGGGGATCAAAACGGTCAGATCGAATTCAGAAGGATTCGGTTGCAGCACAAGAATGATCCCGATGAACCCAACCCCAACCGCGCTGATCCGCCAGATGCCAATTCGCTCTCCCATCACGCCTGCCGAGATCAGCAGAATGAAGACCGGCGAGGTGAAAAGCCCCGCCAGTGCCTGCGCAATCGGCATCATCGCCAGAGCTGAAAAGTAGAACAACATCGAGATGCCAACCAATAAGCTGCGCAGCGCCACCGCCCAAAACCGTACCGGCATCAACCTACCAAGTCCAAGCAGCGGGAGAACCGCCACCAGCGGCCAGGCAATCGACGCCCGCATCAGGTGGAACTGCCACAACCCAATATGGCGCGACAACGGCGCAATGAAGTTGTCGATGACGCCAATGACCGCCATCGCACAAATCATGAAGGCCGCCGCATGAAGCTGACGATCAGGTATTGTCACAGACATGCTCCCTCCAATGGCGCAGGCGCTGGCCTATGCCAGCATCATAGGCCACGAAGAATGGGTTCTGCGTCCACTGCAAGCGTTACGAACTTTCAAAGACTGGTCGCGGCGCGCCATTTTCGTCCAATGCCACAAATACGAAATCAGCGTCCGTCACCTTTTCCGCTTTCTCTGAGTACCGCGGGCGAGCCCAGGCATCTACGTGGATGCGCGTTGAGGTGCGGCCCACCTTTCGTAAAGTTGCGTATAGTGTTACCTCATCGCCGACTTTGACCGGGCGTAAGAACTGCATAGCTTCCACAGACACCGTAGCGCCAGGTCCTTGAGATACACGACCGGCCATATTGCCAGCGGCGAGGTCCATCTGAGACATCAACCAACCACCAAAAATATCGCCTGACGGATTGGTATCTGCTGGCATTGCGATAGTGCGGATGACCAGCACCCCTTCGTCTTGTTGCCGACCGTGCGATCTGCGCTGTTGCCCGCGAGCCAGGGTGTTGTCCTTGTCATCACTCATCCAGACTGATCTCCTTACAATCCGCGCGAAATCGGTAGATGGCTTCTCGCCTCTATTATCTTAGTACCATGCTGGTTTAGATTTCATGGCCAGAATCCTGTTCGCTGCCAGCATTTTGCCGACGTTGATTGATTACCCGTGCGATTAGTGGTTGAACAAGAGCTTCAAGTAGTCACGCTTTTATTGTCTTAAGCTGCGTTGATGCGCGTAACCACCGCTCATCCGCAGACGTGACTGGCGGATACATCATTATCAACGTTGAGAGGTTGCGCGGCCCCGTGGAACTCATTTCCGAACGCATCCTTGAAATGAAAGATCGTTAAGGCTGATGGGAGTATGGACGCTCAAAACAGCTTTGTCGCGTCCGAAAACCTCCAAGGCCTCCAGCGTTGATATAAACCTAGTCTGCGCTTAACCTTGGGCTTATCGAACTTTGGAGGGTGCACTATGCTCATCGAGTTACAGACCAGACGCCGCGCTGTTGCGCTGGCATACCGAAGATATGTTGAAGCTGACTATGCTTGGAACAGTTCCACGCAAAGCGCTATGAGTTGGTTTCCTGATGCCCGTCAGGGCCACGTCGCGATTATTGGAAACCCTGGCTCCAAAGTTCGTCGCCTATACCGTCAACGTGAGCGGGCAATGCTGCAGTTGGAAACGGCACGACTAAAGCTCGACGTCGCGAAATCACGATTGTTGAAAAGAAATCGCCAAGCAAGCATGGGGCCGCTTCTTATTGGCCTCTCCCTAAGCAGCAATCATTAGCAACCGCTTTTCCCGTTGCGGACTTCGCTAAAATACTCTCCCTTGCCCTTGTGCATCACCTGACGCAAACTTGTTCGCGGAGGAGGGATGTCTGTTCCACCGTCGGGTCTGTTGGCAAACTGACCAGCACGATGCCTTCCTTCTGGGAGGAGTGTGTCATGACATCCAAGACCGCAGGTTCCACACCACCGGACAATCTGACGCCACAGCAGCAGGCCATGCCCAAGGTCAATAAGGTGACTGCGGATGATATCACCGCGTCGCTGAAGGCCGGGTTTTCCGACTTTCTGGCGCGCCCCGTCATGAGCGGTTTCTTCGGCCTGTTCTATGCGGTTTTCGGAATCCTGTTTGTTTGGGCCTGGTCTGGCTCGGCAAGATCTGGATGATCATTCCCGCCGTTGTCGCCTTTCCGCTGGTCGCGCCTTTCGCCGCCGCCGGGCTTTATGAAATGTCCCGCCGGTTGCAGAAGGGAGAGAGTTTCGGCTGGTCTGAAATCCTCTCCGTCATGGCCAATCAACGCAAGCGCGAAATGGGCTGGATGGCCTTTGTCACCCTGTTCGTTTTCTGGGTCTGGGTTTACCAGATCCGGCTTTTGCTGGCGATCATCCTGCAGGATGCGTCCTTCTCGGATTTTGACGGGTTCTTGAATATCGTATTCTTCACGCCGGAGGGCTGGACCTTCCTTGCAATTGGCACCTGCGTAGGCGCATTGCTGTCGGCTGTCTTGTTCTCGGTGACCGTTGTCGCCATGCCCATGCTGCTCGACCGGGAAATCGATTTCGTTTCCGCCATGATAACATCTGTTCGCGTCGTCACGGAAAACCCGGTGGTCATGCTCACCTGGGCGGCGATCATCTCGGTCACTATGCTGTTGTCGCTGGTTCCGGCGTTTCTGGGCCTGATCTTCACCCTGCCGATCCTTGGCCACACCACATGGCATCTCTATCAGCGGGCCGTGTCACCAGTCGGAAGGGTGATCTATCCGGCCATCGCTTTGAGTCGCTAGGTGTTTTTGTTGCAAGGCTGCTTTTGGTCTCAAAGCCTTGCGACGAAGCAGAAAAAATTCTAAAATGAAAAAATGGGTAAGCCGCGTTCTGCGCGAATAAATCTACCTGAAAGGAGCGATATTTCGTATCGCTCTTTTGATGTGAGACCACTCATAAAGTGTCTTTTAAGACCGGCCCATTCAGGTCCTATGCTCATGACTATTGAAGCCCTCTCTAAGGGCCTGTTTTTTGGCAAATTATCAATCTCTTCAGACGCGGTAGATCGCCGCAAACCATGTGTTCCAATTACGGTATGTCCGCTTCAATGGGAAGCATCTCATGCCTGAAACGGAAAGCTGCGCGCTGAGTGGTTCAAAATGAATTGCGCCTGCGAATTCGTCTTCACCACCAGTTTCTGTAACACTCCGATTTTTGGGGAAGCACTTTTTAGTCAGGCTCGACAATCCCCGCGATCCGCGCCCGCATTGTAATTGCGTCACGCACGATCTCTTCGATTGGCAGCCCATTCTCACTTTGCCTTCGAAACATACTCTCCATTCCCTGCAACGTTTGAGCCGGCTCAAGCAAACTCGTGCCCCTGAAGTTTTTGACGTCGCGCGACAGAAATTTCTCCAACCTGTCCACCGTTACGCGTTTACCATTATCTGATGCAATTTTGGTTACCAATCTTCGCATTTCTCTTAGTTCGCCATGCTTTTTTTTCCATTGCATTCGGCTAGAATTGACGCGCTGGCTTCAAGACAGATCATCAGTTCCCAGAGCGCCATATCGTAGCCCGAAGGTGCATTTCCCGCATCCACAAGTGCGGTGTCGATTTCTTCGCTCAAAAGTACATAGAGACGCTTGAACACCATGTCCAAGCGGCCACCATCAAGTACGTCAGGCGCGTCCAATATTGCGTGCATTAGGAGGG
Organism: uncultured Alphaproteobacteria bacterium; assembly: GCA_963796445.1. Taxonomy (GTDB): domain Bacteria; phylum Pseudomonadota; class Alphaproteobacteria; order Rhodobacterales; family Rhodobacteraceae; genus Roseobacter. Next base: position 190,937 of record CAWCLQ010000010.1, read on the forward strand.
CTTTGAGCGCACATATCTCAGCCCAACGCGGACCTTCCCGGTTAGCTTGCGTGTTAAAAAGCTCCAGAAGGCTTTGCCGTCGTCTAGATTCCCAGTCCTCCCGCGCATGCGCCACTGCGCGGGCCGCTTCCTTAACCGTTAGTGTTTGCGACCCGATTGCCTCCATGTGAGCGTTGTCGTTCATTTACCTAAGACCCCAGCCAGATGGGCTTCCCACTGCTCCTGAGCATCCCGGCGCTTCGCTTCCAAAGTGCTCCTGTCATACCGCCCATGAAGATCAGACCTCTTATGCGCTACCATCATCTCGGCCACATCATGTTCTACGCCCAATTCGGAGAGCCCCGTGGATATGTCTCCGAAGCGCATGGAAGGCGAAACCTTGATCTTCCAACGCGGACTTCACTGGAGCGAGCAGTTTTGACCAACCTGACATTGGGCGCAGACGCCTTCCGGGAAAAACCAAGTCGGTTGCGTTATAGCGAGGTTGGGCACTCAACAATGACTGTGACATTGGTCCAAGGTAGACTGTGTGCTCCCTTCCCATCTTTGTCTGCTCTGCCGGAATGACCCAGCACCCATCGTCCAATGATACTTGCGACCACTCCATAAGCGCAGTCTCTGTTCGCCGCGTTCCTGCCATCAGAAGAAATCGCAGATAGTCGCGGAAAGCTTCAGACTGCACAGTGCCTGCAGCTTCCCAAAACGCCTGTAAATCGTCCTCGGTGGTCAAAGTAGTCTTTGGTCTCATGGCAGCAGATTGGGCCTTGGTGCTACGCTCGCGCCTGTACCCCCCCATCACATTGTGTGTGATATGATCTGCGCCCACAGCCCAGTTCAACATCGCAGTCAGTGTTTTCCGCATATACTGTGCGGCACCCGCCTTGCCTTGGGCTTCCAATTTGTCCAATAGCGCTATCACTTGCTTACGCGTCAGGTCGGCGGCGGGCTGAGCAAGATACTTCCTGAGGCCGCGTTTGAGCGCGGAAATCATATCTGCTCGCTTCACCACACCGCGCGAAACTAATCGTTTTTCGTAACGGTCAATAAGCGCATCCAGCGACAACTGGGCTTCAATTCGAATGCGGGGGTCTCCTGCCCTTCCTCAGCTCCGCCAATATTTCTTTGGCTTGAGATCGAGCATCAGCGAGACCAAATGTGTCACAGCTCCCAATTCTGACTTCCACCTTCTTTGCCGCTCGACCACCACCAAGTCGCCCGCGTGCGTAGAATACCTTCACGCCAGACGGAAATACACGCACAGCAAGACCGGGTGTTTTAGCATCGCTGACCAGATAACGTTTATCTCGCGGCTCAAATCGCTCAATACGCTTAACGGTCAACTCTACTGGCCCACCCGCCGACCTGCGTTCGGGCTTGTGCGGCTCCGATGCACCAGCCGGAAAACTTAATACATCTGCGCTCATTATTTGCATCCCTCAAAAGCTGGTCACCCACCGGTCTACCCACAGTTACGCTACGCGCTGAGCGTTTCCAAGAAGGATTTAGCGCTTTTAAATTTATTTACAGACGCTTATAGCACTCTAAAACACAATGAGCATTCAGAGCACATTTTTGGTAAGGGAGAGGTCCGGAGTTCAAATCTCCGCAGCAGCACCACTCAATACTCTTGTTTTCATTTAAGTCCTTGTGCTTAAGGGCAGAGCGTTGCTGCCACTGGTACATAAAAGGCGGTACATGATGAGACTGATAATGCCTATCCCAGTTAAGCTGAATGGAGCCTACTATCTTCGTGTCGATGTCCCTGCCGACATGGATGAACGAGCAACGGGAACATCCATATCTGTTCCGATAGGTGATGAGTTCTCGACCATCCATGTGGGCAAAGCATCAAGGGTTTGGTCTTTTGCATAACGTCCCCACATTCTGATGCACAGACCTGTTTACTGTTTTCAGAGGGGTACCCACTCAGCGCCGCGTCAGATTTTTTGCGTTGAAACCCAGAGCAATGCTGGCGCCAACTGAAAACCGCACGTCTTCTTGCGCCACCATAGTTCCATAGCCTTCGGCGCCTACCGCATTTGTGGCAAACAACTCTATAGTAACGGGGGAATTTTTGAAGTGCTTTCGAATGCCACCAGCCCAAATGTTATCACCGTTCGTTACGGGCGTGTATTCTGCGATGGCCACCATTCCCGGCAGTGCCTCAAAATTCAGTCCAAAACCAAATCCCCAAGCGTCCACATCTCCCCAGGCTGCAAACTTGGGTTCGGCCAGGAAGGCAAGGCGAGTACTCGACTTGTACATCGCAGGCGCGGATGCAAAATATGTCGCGGTCTGACTGTCTTCACCTATTTTGGCGAGGCCCGATAAGGAAAACCGACTGCCATTGTTCTGGTCAAGAAATCGTAGTTTGACCCCGATTGTATAGGCCGGATCAAAAGAAGGTACGACATCATCTTCAACTGAACCATCTTCGGAAAACTGCTCGTAGGTGAGTTCGATCTGCCCATCATATGTCGGGCTGTATACCAATGCACCTGACCACGAGTCCTCAGACCCAAGTGTGAAACGAGCGTTGACTGTACCTGGTGAAAAAGTGTCAGCGGAGGCAAGAGTAAAACCATTGTGCTGCAGTTGACGGTTCCGCGCAGAGAGCGGCTCACCTCCAAGACCTCGATAGTTCTGTGGCACCTCATTTTTCGCGCCTGGCGTGTAGCTGACGACGGCACCGAAAAAGGCGGTATTTGCGTCGGGGAAGGCCGGTATGATCTGCGTCGCGGGTGTGACACCGCCACCATTTGTGACGAACACATCCAATCCAATTGCTGGAGAAACGTTGTAGCGCCCACCGAAGGTCAGCACCGGTTTTCTCTCCAGATCACCGGAAGAGGAAATGGAGTTGTCGCCGGACAGCGCAACATTCACATTTCCGTAGACCTGCCATCTCGCATGGGGCTTATAGCTGAAACCTGCGCCTAGCTGAGCGACGGTTCCGAAAAAATCACTACCGCTCTGTTCGTCAGGCAGGAAAGAGATGCCCGGCGTAAAATCCAGCCGAAACCTCGGAGAGATCATGTAAGACACAGGCAAATGGAAAGATCCGATAAGATCAACGTCGGAGGTATCGTTTGGCCCCTTGCCGAAAAACTCTGATCGAAAGACCAGGCTCTCGAGTGAGGCCTGCGCGCTAACGGTCCATGGACCACGGTCGATGATGCGGTACTTGCCGTAGAGGCTTGTGGCAATAAACCTGAAGTTAGGCGAGGTCCCGGCGATCGGGTCAATAGGCGGGTCAGTATACTCGCCACGCTCAATTCCAATTTGAAACTTGTCCGTCAGCCCGTATTCGAAACCACCATAGAAAAACTGATTGCCGGTTCCATTCGAATTCGTGCCTGAGGTCGTATGATGTGTCCCCAGCCAAAACCGGAAATTTTTTTCGCCCAGAACATCTGTCGTCGTGAAATTCGGTTGTGTCTCTACAAACTGTTCCAACCTTGAGTTTCTGGGATCTTCAGCACGGGCTGCACTGCCAAGCGCGACCAGGTTCACGAACAGGAAAAGGACACAATGCGGAAGTAAATTTATCCTGATGGTAGCCATCAATTTTAAAGCTGCTTCATTTTTTAGACATCGTATGCCCATTCTCATATTGATTTCATTTATTTGCAACGTTTTCCTTCAAGAGAACCTTTGGGTTCGCGTGTAAAACTAAAAGCCAAACTGAGCTAAATTGAAGCGCGCGCCCTGTCCGTTTCAGGCTCAAGCTGATGAGGTTAATGGCCGGCTGTGCATTAACAATCAAACCCGACGAGCTAGATCATTCTGCATGCCTGCAAGCCCCAAACGCGTAAACAATTGACACACGCGCATATGCGGCAGCGACAAAATGATCGCTGTGGACACAGACCTGACCGATGGCGTTCAGAATTGACGCCAAAATCCCGACGAGAAGGATTGCCTTCCGGTGCGTCGTCTGGTCATCCGCTGTGTAGTAGTAGTTTTTTCCAAAACGCCTGAAGGCCTCGAACGAGATAAAGGGGCAGGCCGCTGCGATAAGCTGCGAGGCCAACCCCCATAGGATCCGGAAGATAGGGGACCTCAGTGGATCCAAACAGATCGTCAGTTTGACTGCAGACGTGCTTCAAATGCCCGACAATGCCGCTCAAGTAGCGAAGCGATCGTGCAAATGCCCGATGAGGCCACAAATGCTTGCGACCAAATCACCATTAGATCGTGCCGTTAAACAAGGTCAGACGACAGCTTTAAGGGGTTGCAATCTCGCGCTGCCTTGGACTGTAGAGAGATGCGCCGTCGACCCATGCGTGGACCGCCATCCGAGCACTTTTAACAAATGGCGGCTTTGTCGCGTTAAGCAGGCGTACACGACTGCAATTTCGATGTTCTGGTTCTGAATAACTGCTTACGCCGAGAGCGGACGCTTCCAAAAAAAAGCCTACTTCCGCTCTGCG
>CAWCLQ010000011.1:0-28698 GCA_963796445.1 uncultured Alphaproteobacteria bacterium
GGGGTCGGGGGTTCGAATCCTCCTTGGTCCGCCACTTCGCAACGTTAGTGTATTGAATTGAAAAGATAAAACAGTGTTTTGTCTTTGTTGCACCATCATTTGTCCCATCATTTGGCTGGGAGCATTGAGCAATATGAAGCAACGTACAAAAAAACCGCAAATGATTACGTTCGGAACTTAGAGAGCCAGCCATTTGCAAGGTTCTTGGCGAAATAGAAAATAATTATGCGGGCTACGCAAAGTCAGAAATGCTTAGACATATCCAGAACAAACCTGAGCAGCTGACTTGACCCCGATAAAATGAAATAGGGAAAAGGAGTAAGAATGCACGACATTATTCCGGACATTCACGGGCAATTTGAAAAACTCACATCTCGGTTGACGATGCTTGGATATCGCGAGGCGCAAGGCGCTTGGCGCCATCAAGACACAAATCGAAAAGTAGTGTTTTTAGGTGACTTTATTGACAGTGGCCGAAACAATGCTGCGGTTGTCAATTTGGTGAGACGAATGATTGACGCCGGAACTGCGCAGGCCATCATGGGCAACCATGAGCTGAACGCGATCCACTATCACACAGTGGACCCAGGCTCGGGTAAGGCATTGCGTTCTCATGAAGATAAAAAGAATACGGAACAGCATGCGTCTTTTCTAGCTGAATTCCCAGTCGGGTCATTGCAGGCAGCTGAAGCAATCAATTGGATGAAATCCCTTCCAGTTTTTCTAGAAATTGATGGCTTTCGAGCGGTGCATGCCTGCTGGGATGAGACGTCTATCACAAAGCTTAAAACTCACTCGGCAGATGGCCATTTGACAGAAGAACAAGTGATCACAGCCGGCCAGAAAAGGGAACCGATTTTTGGATTGCTAGAGGTTTTGACAAAGGGCCCTGAGGCTAAGTTGCCCGATGGCTATTGTTTTCATGACAAAGGCGGGCACAGACGCACGGAGGTAAGATTGAAGTGGTGGCAGCAATCGGCCCTGACATGGCGCGAGATCGCTGCTTCCGTTCCGGATATTAGTGAGTTACCAGATGTCGAGTTGCCTGGCGATATCAAACACACCGTTTATCAGCCCGATGCTCCACCTGTATTTTTTGGTCACTATTGGCTCAACGGTGCACCAACGTTGCAGGCCTCCAATGCGCTTTGTCTGGACTACAGCGCCGGCAAGGACGGTCCCTTGGTTGCTTACCGCCATGAAGGTTCAGGTGCACCAATTGAATTACGGAACTTAGATAATTAGTGAAGTTGATATTTCGAACACGATCGCAACACAGCTGGCGCGTTAGTTTTGTTATTGATCGCCGATAGTAACCTATCTGGGCCCACCCCAGCGGAAATTATCGGAGGAAACCTATTGCCAGCTGCAGATATACGAACGACCTCTTTCACCAGCACCGGCCATTCGCTGCGCTCCGGTTGTATGTCTCAGATGCGGGACTTTTCAGACATTCGCAAAATTGGGTTGGATGACATAATAGGGGAAGAACGGGTAGGTAATTTTCGGCAAATCAACTTGTAGCAGGGATCAGAATATTGGACTTAAAAATTGATAGTTCTTTGGTTCAAAATCTCATTGCAAATCAGTTTCCCGATCTTTGCAGTCTCCCAGTTATGCCCATCAAGAAACAGGGTCACGACAATCGAACGTTCAGACTTGGCGATGAGCTGACAGTTCGCCTTCCCAGTCACCCTTTATATGCTGATGCCGTACAGAAAGAAGCTATCGCTTTGGAGGCATTGAATGGCCAGTTGTCTGTGGAAATTCCCAAGATTTTCGGCTTGGGGAAGCCGAGCAAGGAGTATCAGTTACCGTGGTCTATCCGCCATTGGCTTGCTGGGGAAACTTTGGAAGACACCCAAGTATGTGACAAGAGTTCGCTGGCCCGTAGTTTTGGTGAAGTACTTGTAGAGTTGCAATCTGTACCGGCAGATATTTTCCTAAGCGCAGGAAAGCACTCGTTTTATAGAGGTTGTCATCCAAGCGTATACAGCGACGAAGTGATAGAAAGCCTAAGAAGAATGGGCGACCCAACTAAGAAGAAACAATGTCTAGAAATCTGGCAACGCGGGATGATGTCGGCTTGGTCGAGTGCCCCGGTTTGGTTCCATGGAGACATGGCTGTAGGCAATGTCCTAATGAAGGGTGAAACGATAAGCGCATTGATCGACTTTGGGACATGCGGCGTCGGTGACCCAGCCTGTGACCTCACTATTGCATGGACATATTTTGATGCAATCACCCGTCAGCATTTCAGGGAAGCCGCCAAAGTCGATGATAATACTTGGTCGCGCAAAAGCATGGGCTCTTTGGAAGGCTTTGGTTACTATAAACGGTCTGTCGGGCCCAGACACAGAAGGGGTTCAGGCTCGTGCTTTGGGTGAAATTATCAACGACGATTGTTAGAAAATAGTCCGCTTTCGCTTGGGCATGGGTGCGTAGGAATGGGCTCAAAGAAGGAAAGTTCAGCAGGTTTTTGGCGAGTGTCTGCTGTGTCGCGTCAAGCCGCCGTTAGCGACTGAAAATTCGAAACTTTTGTTCCGAATGGCTGCTTTTACCGGCACCAGACGTTCGCTGCACTCTGTATTAATGAACGCCTTGCGGGACGAAGCAGACCTTCTTGTGACTTCTGCTCCCTATCCAACGGGCCTTCCTTTCCGTGAACGTAGGTTCGTTGGTTCTCAAATGAATTACTGCTATCAAGGACCTCAACAGATCGTGCCATCCGAAGTTAAGTGACGATGTGCTTGGTCTTCGCGGAAGCATGAGTTTCCGACGCTATCTCAGAGGCGACTTTCGGAGCGACAGTGATGAACGATCTTAAGGAATTCCTCGAGAATTTGGGACTTGGCCAATATCAGTCTGTCTTCTCCAAGAATGATGTGGACCTCCCGACTCTGGGTCACCTAACCGATCAGGATCTGATTGAACTCGGCCTTTCGCTAGGGCACAGGCGAAAGCTGAGAGCCGCGCTTAGCGACCTCGCGCCAGAGCTTGAGAAAGCTTTGCGGGACACTTCGCCCCTAGAGTTCCAAAACGCGGGCGAGAGACGTCAACTCACAGTCATGTTCTGTGATCTCGTTGGCTCAACCCAACTGTCATCCCAGCTTGATCCGGAAGATCTACGCAAGGTGATGCAGCAGTACCATGCAGCTGCCTCACAAACGATCGCTGGTCACGGTGGCTATGTCGCCAAACTTCTTGGCGATGGTATCCTAGCTTACTTTGGTTTCCCCAACGCAAATGAGAACGATTGCGAGCGTGCAGTGCGGGCAGGCTTAGCCGTCATCGACGCGGTCGGCGAAATTGTCCCGAGCGCAGGTGATGCAAGTAAACTGCTAGAAGTCAGGGTTGGGATTGCCACGGGGTTGGTGGTTATTGGCGAGTTGACTGGCGCGACGGTCACAGACGCAGATGCCGTGATAGGAGAGACGCCGAACCTCGCCGCCAGGCTGCAGTCGCTCGCAGATCCCGGTAGCGTAATGATCTCAGACGAGACACATGAATTAGTAGGCGGTGTCTTCGAATACAGGTCCATTGGGCAGAAGCACGTTGCGGGCTTTCCAAAGCCTGTGTCGGTTTGGCGCGTTCTGCACGAGGTACGCGCGAGCAACCGCTTCGATCTGCTTCGTGGACAACGCATGACGGACCTAGTCGGCCGCCGTGAAGAGGTCGACCTGCTCCGTCGTCGCTGGGCATCAGCGCAGAGTGGGAAGGGTTCGGTTGTCGTCATTTCGGGGGATGCCGGGATTGGCAAGTCGCGCATTGCGCAGGCGTTGCGCGAAAACATAGCAAAGGATGCCCCTTCGCGTCTGCAATATCAGTGCTCGCAATTTCACATAGGGACAGCGTTTACGCCCGTAATCAGGCATTTCGAACATGCGGCGGGGTTTGCTCATGACGACAGCGCAGGCGTGCGTGCCGACAAATTGAATTCCCTTTTGGGTGATGGCGAAAACGAGGTTATCGCAGCACTCCTTCGCTTGCGGAGTGCGCGTGCTATAGCTGAGATCGAACCTGATCCGGAGCTTCGGCGTGAGCGAGTCCTCGAGGCACTGATAGCGCAAATCGAGCGACGAGCTACTGCGGGTCCAATGCTGGTCATCTTCGAAGATTTGCACTGGGCAGACGATTCGACGCTGGAGTTCATCAACAAGCTTGTAGAGGTCGCAGCTCGATTGCCGATCCTCTTAGTCGCCACGACCAGACCCGGGTTGGATGTGTCTTGGCTTGGCGATCCGCATGTCTCGTTTGTGATGCTGAACCGGCTAGACCATCAAGGTATTCGCGCGCTCATCCATGCTGTCACCAACGGTCTATCGCTACCCGATGACGTCCTTACCCAGATTGAGCAGCGGACAGACGGCGTCCCCTTGTTTGTCGAAGAACTGACACGCTCGATCCTGCAATCAGAATTGCTGGAAATGCGCGAGGACCGTCTGGTTGCAGCGGGAGAACTTTTGCCAGGGGCCATCCCGATGACATTGCAAGACACCCTGACCGCACGCCTGGATCGAATGTCGACGGCCAAGGAGACCGCACAATTGGGCGCAGTGATTGGAAGGCGTTTTTCCTTTAGCTTGATCGCGGCTGTCTCGACCGCGGGCCCGGATGCGTTGACTGCGGCGCTCAAAATGCTCGAAGACGAGGGGCTGCTTTCGAAGAGTGGTGCAGGTTCCGATCTAGCCTATGAGTTCCGGCACGCTTTGATCCGAGACGCGGCGTATGAATCCTTGCTCAAGTCAACGCGCGCTGAGCTTCATGGACGCTTCGCCCGATGTTTGTTGCGCGATTTCAGTGAGCTTGCTGAGACAGAACCGGCCATCGTCGCGCATCACCTCACTGAGGCTGGATTGAACGATCTCGCAATCGACAATTGGATAGCTGCGGGCGAACGCTCTGTGGAGACATCAGGTTACGTTGAAGCGCTCAAGAACCTGGCTAAGGCGCTCACACTGCTTCGTACGGCTGAAACTGACCCATCCCGGAAAGGGCGAGAGATCGCCGTTCTGTTGGCGATGGGACCCTGCCAGGTACAGGTTCTTGGACCGGCCAGTGACGAGATGCTGGAAACATATGCAACTGCTGTCCAGCTATGCGAAAAACATGGCACCTTGGAGCAGCGCTTCAAGGCGCTCTGGGGTCTTTGGTTCTACCATTTCATGCTTGGCGATGTGTTGCGCATGCGTGATCTGGCAGATCAACTCATTCCACTGGCTCGTGAACTCGGAGACGAGGCGCTGGAACTTGAAGGACATCATTGCGAATGGGCGGCGTTGTCGCTTTTGGGGGATCTCGAAGGTGCGCTTACATCGACGGAAATTGGAATTGAAAAGTACAGGCAGGACCAGCATCACTGGATGACGTTCCACTACGGCGGCCATGATCCGGGCCTTTGCGCGCATAGTTTGAATGCCGTGAATCTCTGTCTGCTTGGCTATCCTGACAGGGCCAAGACGGTAATGTCAGATGCTCTGAACTTTGCCGACCGTCTCAATCACTCCTACAGCCTGCTGGAAACCAAGTTCTGTGCATTGACAGTCATGCTGCTGTGTTCGGACCACGCGGGTATCAGGCAGCATGCCGGAGAACTGATCGAACTCACTGATGCTAACCGTCTGCCGTCCGAAGCACGTGCCCTGGCCAATGGTTTCTTGGGTTGGGTGCAGACAGAAACCGGCGAAGTCGCATCAGGGCTATCGCTCATGAAGGCGTCTGTTTCAGATTGGCAGGCTTTCTGGGGCGCGTGGTGTTTTCCCTTAGATGCAGCATATGCGGCTGCTCTGACGGATCAGGGCGAGTGCGAAGCGGCGTTAGGGATTCTGGATGCTGCAACCGAGGTAGGTGGCAGCACCGGAGGACATTGGTGGGATGCCGAGTTCCTTCGGGTCCGAGGAAAAGCGCTGCTCGGGCTTCAATCCTCAGACACAAGTGAGGTCCGCACCAGTCTTGACGCAGCATTGGCTGCAGCACGCAAAAGGGAGGCGCGGCTCTTCGAACTCCGCGCGGCAACTGATTTGGCTAATTTGATCTTGGATGAAGGAGACGCCAGCGCCGCCAAAGTTCTGCTGGAACCCGTTGTCCAGAGCATGCCTCAGGGACATGATCTTCTAGACATCATAGTCGCCCATAAAACTTTGGGGCGTTGTCTCAATGACCACTCGCGTACCGAGTAGAGCTGCAGTCTGTGGAAAACCGCGAATTATCGTTCTGATTTACCATCCTGCCATTTCAGGTGTCATTCGGTTTGTCCGCCTCGGGCTCTTCGGTAGCCTTCTCTGCATGTTGCACGAGTGACTGGTTCAGGGGTTGCCGCCTTTCGCTGCAACCCGCCTGAACTGGCAAGACGCGGACGAAGCCGCCTGATGCTGGTGTAGCATCTGGGTAGTTTATTAGATGTAAATGCTTGCAAATTGTTTCCACGTGTTTGAAATTTCCCGTTATCTTATGTTGGGAGAACGCAAACATGGGTTTCTTTGAAGCAACCAAAACGTGCCTTGCAAAATACTTCGTTTTTTCAGGGCGGGCGGCACGCTCCGAGTATTGGTGGTTTGCTCTGTTCGTCTTTGTCGTCAGCGTTGTTTTCGCAGTGATCGATACTTCGTTGTTCGGTGTTAACCCTGATACCGGTGAAGGCGTGCAAGTCCTGACCCCGATCTTCCAGCTCGCTGTAGCCATACCCATGCTTGCTGCCGGGTGGCGTCGGCTGCATGACACCGGAAGGCCTGGCTGGTATCTGCTTTTGCCCGCGGCATTGAGCATTGTAACGATGATCATGCTTTTCAGCGGCATTGCTGTTTTTTCAGTTCTTGAACAAGGCGCGGACGACCCTGAAGCGCTGCGTGGTCCAGCAGCCTTGCTTGGCGTCACTGGGTTAATGGTTGTCGCAGTTCTTCAGCTTATACTTTTAGTCCTTATGATCTGGTGGCTTAGTAGACCTTCACAGGAAGGTACGAATGAATATGGTCCGCCTGTAGTATAAACCGATGATGTGGACCAGTCTGGGGGTTCGCTGTGACATGATGAAACATGGCTTGTTTGCCTGGGAGATTACTTATGAAGAGACATCTAATTGCCACTACGATCCTCATGGTCATGATGTCATCCGCTGCAGCTGCGGACTGGAGTTTCAATGGGCAACCAAATCCCAACGCCTTTATCCAGACCGGCAACATGAGCCTTGAGTTGCAGTGCGACAGGGTCCGTTTCGCTCCCGCCGGATATGAGGATCTCGGAAGACATAGCCGCCAAGCAAGGCCTCTCATTCCGTTTCATGGAGAACGGCTCATCCGAGGTTGGCGCGTTCCAAGCGGGATCAGATAATTCGGATATCTCGATCGTGGACAATTATCCTGTCGAGGTTCGGTTCTTCGATCAGGCGGATTATGATTTCGTGCTGGACCAGATCGCGCGGAATGCCGTCTTGAACCTATCGATGATCGACCAGGATGTGTCCTATGGCATCTTCACGCTGAAAGGGTCCGGAGCCGCAGTGCGCTCGCTACGCGCGGCCTGTACCTCCGACGCATCATCGTCGCAGTCCATGGAAGCGCCTGAAGGCATTGTCTATTGCGGCGGCGGTGCTGTGCAGCGAGTTATTGAATACGCCATCGTGGGCCAGCCGGGCGACCAATGGGATGCGATCGTGACCGTCAATGGCGAAACCATCCGCGCGATGACCTCGTACAGCTTCTTCGGAAACTCACAGCCGCCGGCAGGCTTCCAAGTCGCGCTGCTGGGCGAAGACCGGTCCGAATTTCTTGTCTTCAGCGATGGGGGGCGGAACTGGATCGAATTCGGCGATTACACCTACGAACAATGCAACTGACACGTCGAACAAGAAAGGCATACAACGTGAAAAAAGCACATAAACTCGTTCCAGGCTTGCTCCTGGGAACTTTGCTGACGGCTTGCGTAGAAGATACCGGCTCCACAAGCTCAACTCCCAGTCGCGCGAACCAGGATTGTTTGACAGCAGTCGCCCAAGCGACGGGTAATAGTCAAGTCAGAGTCCTGTCGTCCGAGGCGCGCGAGGCCAATATCCGAGTGATCGTCGGCGTTGGACCAGATGCAGCACCTTGGCAGTGTATCACCTACGGAGATGGAACGACCGAAGGCATCATGTCTTTGACAGACGAAGGCTTCCTCTGACGCAGCCGTGGCGCGCCGCCTAAGCGTCGCCTTCCGGGCATCAATAGCGACAAATGCCATCGCCCTTTTCATCTGGGCGGTTGGCACTTTTGGGATGGTTCGGACACAAGCGCGAGCCCCTCATCACAGTTGAATGGTCGACGCAGGCTTTATGAACGGAGGATAGAGCAAAAATGTGGTCAGTCGGCAAAACCAATGGCAAAGTCCGCCGGGCTGTCTTCCTGGCAGCCGTCGGCGCGGCGTTCCTTGCCGTCTCGGCGAATGCCCAGGATTTGTCCGGGCTGCCCGCGCAGTTGCTTGAAAAAGTGGAGGCCGCCCAGCAAGCATGTTCAGATTTGGACAACGGGCAGTTCGCCGTCGAATTCGGAGCCGTGCACAGGGTTGATCTTGATGGTGACCTCTATAGCGACTGGGTGCTGGACGAAGCCAGGTTCGCCTGCTCTTCTGTACCTTCAATGTATTGTGGCACAGGTGGATGTGTCTCTCATTTCCTGATTGGCGATCATATCAACTCACTTCTCAATCAGGGTTGGGATATGGCACAGATCGGTCCTCACAGGGTTCTCTTGGCGAATGTGCACTATTCGCAGTGCGGCGGGATCAGCCCAAGCCCCTGCGTTGTGGCCAGCGTTTGGGACGATGACGAAATGATGTGGCGCAGCACTGAAGCAAAGTGGGAATAGTAATGACTGATATCCTTAAGCCTCTCATTATCACCCTGTTTGCCGTGGTCATGACAACGCTAGTGACGGGTTGTGTCGAGACTGCACCGGATCTTGCGATCAGCGAACCCGATCCCGAGCTTGTCTTTGTCCGTGGATACCGTGGCCCAACAGATGAGTGCCAACTTGTCGGTGAAAGCGCCTTCACCTCCGAGTTCCTAGATGACGCAGCTGATCTTATTGCTTGCCCCACTGGAAGCGCGTCTATGTCCAGTTTAATGGCGGAGACAGGAGCGGGAACGCTCACCCAGACGAACAGCTACACGTTTTTCAGCATTCCCTATCGCTGAACCAAACTCTTTTCGACATCTGTAAAAGATAGATACAGCCCAATAGGATGATCTGCCCGACAAATTAGTTCAGGGCATCCATCGAGAAGAAATAGGCCGCGCAAATACCTTGGGCGGCGACACCCGTCGGCGCATCCAGCCCGGTAAACATTGCAATGCCCAAGGGCTTAAATCTGGAGTTGTTCTCTTTCCAGGCCGCATGTAGGTCACCGGCTGATCGCCACAGAGCGTGTTCCCACGTCGCAGCGGCCCGGCGTTTCCTAACACCCGAAATAACTGAGCCACGGGCACATCACCGGAACCTATTCCAAGAGCTACTGAACAAGGTTAGCGATAGTGGCTCCAGCAAGCCTCATAGGTACCACCTCCACATTTGAAAAATCCAAGCTTCGACGCTTGCAGTGGCGGTAAGGATCATCCGCAACTGACTTCGCCAACACTTAAGGAGCAGAATTGTTTTTCCGCAGCTGGCCAGGAGTTTAACCCGTCAAACGACGAACAGCGCGGGTTGCGGCCATTGCGGAAGAATAACCCAGACGCTCTGTATGTCTTCAAGGCTTGCCTCTTCGTTCCCAAGTACCTTGATGGCCAGTCTGCGGCGCACCCTTATTCAACCCCGTATCGTAACAGTAGTGAACCTTTCCCATCATCGGAAATAATGAAAAGCTCGTTGCCGTCAGAGCTCAATGCGATGCCTTCAGGGTTTGACAGCGGCTTCCATTCGCCGTCATACATACGGACCAAGCGATACCTGTAAACAACACCTTCGCTGAAACTACGGAAGAAAACTGCACTGTCGGTATCACTCAAAATCCATTGACCGACGCGCGCGGGATCAAATGCAATGCCCGAAATATCCAGATCCCGGTCTTTTTCGGTCGGACTTATTAGGCCAGCCTCTCTACTAAGCACTTCAGTTGACCGGATCGCTGAAAGATCTGCTGAAACCTCAATTATCATTCGGGGCCGGCGCTCTTTCACCACATAGATTTTGCCGGTTTTGGGATCAACAGCAATGCCTTCAAGACCGTTCTTCTGCCAGTCAGAGCCGATTTCGGAAACCAAATCTGAAAAGCCGGCCATTTCATTCAACGGATGACGCGTCACTTTCGATGGGTCATTGATGTCGACCGAGATGATCTCGGTGTTTCTTTCTGAAACGGCGAGCAGCCGCTCGTTTATCTGGTCCTCGATTACCCCCTCGAGATCCTTGCCGCCCTTACCAACGGGAATTTTCAAAATTACGACGCCGTTTGAATCCAGCCCTAGAATGAAAGGGTGATCATCACTGACCGTCCAGAAGGCGGCTCGCGTTCCGACAGATAACCCGGACGGTTCCGTCAGTTTTTCGCTGTGGTCATAAACACTGATTTGGTCTTCAAGCACCAGCTTTGGAACATCTTGTGCGGCAACGTCAGTAGTACACCAAAGCATTGAGCAGCAGAGAAGAATTGTAGGCCTGCACTTGACCTCAAAAAGCCAATACCCTGAATATGCTGGCTTTTGATGCAAGTTCTACTCGAGGTGCCAGTCGATAATGTGACATGCTTTGTCCGATTGCAGTGTTGAGAGATGGTCCACGAGGTCCTGTCGCCCATCCTGCCCACCGGTTGCCAGCGAAATCTGGGCAATCGATTTGAATTTCGGTTTGGTCACGCTGATCCACTGAAAACCCTTCTCGGACAGACTGCTTTTGAGCCCCTCCAGCGCTTCGGAATAGTCGGCATCCTCACTGAACTTGACTTCGAGCACCAGTTTCTGGCGCGCTCCGAAAACCCACAGCACACCCCATGCCGACAAAGCGGCCAGTGCTGCCATGACCGGCAGATCAAGGCCGATCGCCAGTCCGATGAGAGACACAAGGATCAACTGAGCAGCATTGGAAATCGACAGTGTTTCCATTCTGAACCTGAATAGACCGCCGATGCCAAAGACCACAAATCCGATGAGATACCCGTGGTGCACCACCAGAAAACCGACAAGCATGCCGATGAGACCGTATAGGAACAAAGCACGCGGCACGCGCCAGCTCCGTTCTTCTTGAATGTGCTCACGGTTTTGCGGATGGAACGCCAAAAGCGTGGTCAGAAGTAATGTTTCGATGACGCCCAAACCGAATTGGATCATCTCCGGCCAATTGTAAACCTGTGCCCAGCCCTTGCCGTTTACGTCAATGCTGGAAGGAATAGTCACCGCGCCGTCTATCGTTTGCGCATGCGCGACCACGGGCAACGCAATAATTGCAAAGGCTACCCAGCCGGCCCAATAGAACGACGACCAATGAAGAAACACATTGATCTTGTGATTTTCCGGCTTTCTATGTCTCTGCACCAGCTGCCTTTTCCCGATAATCACGATTTGCCTGCTTATTCTGCCGCCACAAACCTATATCTGGCAGATCCGCAAGATCAACCCGGATCAAATCTCCTTGCGACGTTCTCAGCCGCGCTGGAAGCTTCTCAGGGTTGGATTTCATCGAATAATCAGGCGCGGCGTAGTGCGATACATCGAGCGATCCATCCGATGAGATATCGATTATGGTGAACCCGCGATCACTGCGATCGGGCTGTCCAAGCAGGCGCCGTGGACCTGCGCCGATACAGGCTTGGGACACATAGGCCACGCCCTCTGATGCGCCGGGATAATACGCATGGTGATGACCACTCAGGTGCATATCAATACCCGTCGCCGAAAAAAGTGGTTTCACTTTCGGGTCTGACAAAGTCTCTGTTTCCCTGCCTTGGGCGAAAGGCCAAAGCGGAATATGGCTGAAAACAACTCTGGTCTCAGGCGCATTCGCCATCGTTGCCGTCAGCCATTGATCCTGGTCGAATTCGAGCGTGCCCAAAGTAGTGATATCGAGTGACGCAAAACGAACGCCACCCAGATCGAAGGCGTAGTGAAAGGGGTAGTTCTGCTGATCGACAAACTGCAGTTCGGGTTTACGCGCCCGCCACTCATCCGCGAAAATCTCTCTCTCCCGTTCAAAACCACCGTAGGCTGATGCGTCATGATTTCCCGGCGTTACTGCCAGTGGTATTCCCGCGTTGGTCAGCGGATCTGTTACCGCTGTGTGAAACCCATCCCACATGGCGCGCACTTCTGCCTCGCTCAAATGTGGTCGGCGTTGCCCGGCAACCATGTCGCCTGTGGAGATGACCAAATCGGGTTTCAACTTAATGACGGCGGTTATTGCTTGCGAGACGCCTTTTCCATAGGTGACCGACCCGTAAGAACCGTTCAGATCGGAAATCACAGCGACACGGTATCCTTCAGCACTGGCGAAACATGCCAGCACAAGCCAGAGCCAAACTGCGAGAAGGGCAACAGCTTTATGAGCCACTACAGGAAACTGTATCTACGGTCGCTTGACCCGTTTCAAAAAACGTCTTTGGGTTAAGGTCAAAAATCAGGTTTCCGCTCGTACAGCTTTCGCGCAGAATATCCGCTGCAAGTTTGGTGTTTTTGACAATCTGGGCCAACTGCCCCTCGTTCAACCCAAGGCTGCTGGCAGTCCATTGCCAAATCGGGCCTTGGCTTTGCAGGTCGCGGTCTAGGGCCATCAGTTTAGCGTAAACCCCGCCGTCGAAGTGACGGAGCTTTTCAAGCATTTGAGTGCTTTTGGCAAAGTTCGCATATTGAACGCGTCCCCCCGCGTCGTTGTCATTGAGGTTCGTGCGCCGCAGCAACACGGCACCTTCCGGCACATCACCGTCGCCAACGCTATGATGCTTGGCTTTCTTGTGATTCAATTGGCCGTCTTCAAGCCAATAATAATAGGGTGTGAAGTCGATGTTGCCGACCCTGTCTTGCTGGCTAAAAATGAAGTCCAACAGAACGATTTCTGAAATCTCCCGCATCCAGTATGCCATCTGTTGCGATGAAACGTCTTTGCCGAGGTCTTTGTTGATCTGACTGTTTTGCCGACCCTTTTTCAGGCCAGCGGCGATTGCCTCATTCAAAGGCGCAGCACTACGCAATGCCAGAAACGCAGGGGTTTCCTGAAAATCAAAGTTCTGACCTTTGCCCCAGCCCGACTTGCGTGTGCCGTTGACTTCAGAACCATACCGATGCCCAGGGCTGTTCAGTAGCACACCGTATATTTGTTTCCGGTCAGCAGTGAAAATATCATCCGTCGGTTTATAACTCGCCGGGTTCCGTTCGGCCTCTACCACATAGCGCCAGCCCTCGTGGTTCATGCGCGCACTGCGGTTATGGCCCGATATGGCCAGACCGGGCTGTGCAACCTCACTGGAATGCGCTTTGGCATCCACAGAGCGCCAGACAGCGACGGGTACTTTCACCGTCATGTCAAAGTAACGGGAGTAGTGATAGTAGAGCAGCGGAGATTGCGAGAAAGTCCCACTGGTACCCGACTGGTTCATGGTGACTTTGAACTTGGCTAGTGTACCCCCCGCAAGTGAGCTGGCGGATTTGCCTTCCTTGCAGGCATTTCGTTCAAATTCCGATCTGTTGCCCGCATAGTTTCCGGTGCTGACGTCATAGACCATCGTGCCCGGGCTGGTGCTCCATGTCTTTGGACAGAGTGCTACAGCAGGGGCGTGAAAGTCGATGATGCAATAAGCTTCTTCGTCATCCAAATCTCCCTTTGAATACTCACCACCGGGGATTGGGGTGATACGCACGCATCTTTCGGTCAACCCATTCGGGCTAGAGAAGTAGACTTCTGTTCCTTGCACAGCGTCCGATGCCGCCCCAAAAGTCGGAGCAACCATAGACAAAATAAATGCAGCACTAACAATCCGGATCATGTTTCTTCCTGAATGGTGTTATTGGGGGCAAATCGCAGCGCGTTCGGCGTCCGAGATGCTCAGGTTAGGATCGGGTTTGAACTTTGAAAACTTCGCATCAATCCATTTATCACATCCACCGGAACATGGGGCACCATTGCGGGCTTCGTTCCAGTAAGCTTTGGCGCGCGCCTCAGACCACCCACAAAATTGAACCAGCGACATCGCAGATAAAGCACCAGATGCATGAACACCCCACATGCAATGGACCAGCACTGGCCCTTCTGACGGGTTTTTGATCGTATCATACACCGCTTTTAGAACGTTTGAGGGGCGGGACGACCGGGCCGATTGGTAATCCAAAGTACCAGATGCGCAGCTCGTTTCACCGTAAGAAGTATTCTTGCCGAAATCAGCATAGAACGCTTTGGAAAACCCTTCCTCGCAAAGTGCTCCGCGTTGCGATTTGGAAAGGCCGCTGCGGTTTTTGTCACCACCTGAAAAACCGGAGCGGTACAAAACCCCGCTCAATACCGGGCGGAAGAAAGCTGTCCCATCAGGCGCTCCTGCACTGCTGCGTGCCGTCATTTCAGAAGCCGATGGGCCACCATCCCGTGCCGTAACGGATTGCGCTACAGCACTGCTTGCTGCCAGAACACCCGCGACGACCAAAGAGATAAAAAAATTCATTGTCTTTCCCCCTATTTCCCAAACAAAACTGGCGCAGTATTGCTTTGGACGCAACCATTTTCCCGTTTGCTTTACAGCTTGGTCCACAGCCAGAAAAGTCCGATCAGAATAGGCTGATGTATGAGGTAGATAACCAGGCTACGGCGGCCTGGCCATGCGAGGACTTGAAGCAAATTTCTCTTTGGGATGAAGTAGGTTTCCATTTTTCCCAATAAACCGGTGCGTCGGGCAAGTCGTTGTGCACAAATACCAGCCAGAAATGGGGATACCCAAGGGAAAAGAGGCAAGAAATCAAGTGATGGTCGCCATTGCGTAGACAGTCCGATCCACGTCAAAAAGGTTACGTTCAAAGCGTCTGTTCGAAAGATATCCGGTAACAAAAATGCACCTATGGCTGCTCCCAAAATGACCGCAGTCGGAGCTTTTACAAAAAGCAAACCGAGCACGCTGGAAACCGCAATAACATGTAGAATACCGAAAAAGATGAAGCGATCGGGAAACGCGACGTAGGTGGCAATTGTAACCGCAAATGCACCCGCAGCGATAATTGCCAAACGCCGACAGAAAGCGGACCATCGTATCTCAGGATTATGGGCAAGGCTCATGCTGAATCCAGCCAGAAACAAAAATGATCCTGCAATCAGACTGGCAAAAAGGGCCCAGCCACCCGTCACCGTTGTGCCCTTGGAAAGATACCCGAACATCTCGAGGTCGTGGACAAAATGAAAAATAACCATGCCAAGCAGCGCCAAGGATCGAAGCAGATCAAGTGCAAGTATTCGCTGTGGTGCAGGACAAGCCGCTGTCATTTCAGGTTGCATCCTGGAACATTGCATCAAAAGACCCGCCAGATGAAAACACTAAAGTGATCCAGTCTTACCAGCACCAGTAAAATTGGCCCAAAGTACGGCACGAGTAATTTTATAGCAATGAAACATCTTAGGGCCAGTTCAGGTTCAATATGAACAGGCAGACAAGCAAAATGACGAACTTGGCTCCGTTTCGCTTCAACGTGGAACCGTTGTCCATGAAAGCAATATGATCGAGCCGCCAAGAAACAGACAACACAATCAGCGTGACGATGATATGGGGAATACTGATGTCCTCGATTTATTATTCCTATTGGTACGAAAAGCTTTTTTGAGCCTCGCTTCCGGCATGAAAATTCCGGAGGCGAGGCCCCGCTTGTCGTATTAGAAGTATCTCTTATCCGTCAGGGATTGGATATCTGCCTTTTACCATCGATGTATCCGATACAAATACATCGTGCTCTCTGGGGACCAACACCAACGATGACACTGGTGCCAGCCTCAGAGAAACTCGAAGACAAAAGTACAACATCCGGGTTGTTTGTCGTCCGCGTGACTTCGCGCAGACTGACTAGTTCTGCGAGGCTTGGCGTCCGTGAAGACGAAACACTTCCGGTATCCTCAACGCAGGCGGTAAGATAGGTTAAATCCAGCCTTGCAAGTGTCAGATTCATTAATTTATTCTTGGTGATGTCATTTGAAAATCAAAGTGTTGCGCACAATTCCGTCTTGGAACGGCAAGTGTCAATCCGCGATATAAGACGAGATTACGCACCTGATTTTATCCAGAGTATTTTGCGATGGCCAACTTACTTTTTTGTCGCATGACAACCGTTTACGGGTACGGATGCACCAGATACGGTGGTTGCGATTGTAAGGTGACGGAAGCGGCATGAAAGCGAGATTGATTTTAAGACCTCTTATCTTTGCCCTGCCAATTTTTCTGGCGGCTTGTGCAGACCTTCAACCAATATTGTTACCTTCGCAAACTACAAACTCACCTGCGACAACGGGTGTCTGGCCGGAATTGGACCGCATTTATGCTGGCAATTGGCAGGTTCCTCTGAATGAAGGAAAGACAGCGCTGGAATGGCGTCTTCGGGCGATCGATTCCGCAACGCAATCCATCGATCTACAAAGCTTCATCTGGACTTTGGACAAGTCGGGGAGCCTGATCCACGACAGGCTCATTCGGGCTGCAGACCGCGGCGTCGACGTCAAAATCTTGATCGACGACTCATTTCTTGCGGGAGCGGACCAGCAAGTACTTGCGCTACACGAACATCAAAACATCCAATACCGAGTATACAATCCCTATAAACGCCGCTCCACCAATACAGTCTCCAGACAAGTCCTCAATCTGTCCGAATTTGACCGACTCGATCACAGGATGCACAACAAAACGATGGTGGTCGATAATCAAGTGGCAATTATCGGTGGGCGCAATCTCGCAGATGAGTATTTCGGAATCGATCAGGACTATAACTTCCGGGACATGGAGCTGCTGGTCGGTGGCCCGATTGTTCCTCAGATCGCAAAGTCGTTTGACAGCTATTGGAACGACCAATGGTCTTTTCCAATCGATGCCATCAGCCACCTTGGAACACGAAAGACTGCGCGCGCAACGGTCAGCCAACGAGCGGAGGGCATGTCCTCTGCTTTCCCGCTTTTGGATGACGCGAAGCGGGATCAATTGTGGCGACAGACCGTTCGGAAATCCTTCCGTGGGAGAGCAAGGCTCTACGTAGACAAGCCTCCCAGCGCATCCCCCGATGCGGTGGAGGATCGGCCTGTTCAGGTCGCCGACGAACTGGTGCAGCTCATCAACAATGCTCGTAATGAAGTTGTTATAGTGTCAGCCTACTTGATCCCAACGCCACCCGTCACCGCGGTCTTGCGGGACGCTGCGGAACGTGGCGTGACAGTGAGGATCCTGACAAACTCGATCAACTCTAACAATCATGTCTCCGCATACGCGGCATACCGAAATCATGTGTCAGAGCTTTTGTCTTTCGGAACACAGGTGCATGAATTGCGGGTGCAGGGGCAAGGAAGATCGCGGTATATATTGCCGCCGATCAGTCAAAAGAAACTTGGCCTGCATGCAAAATACATGATCGTTGACGGTAGGCGCGTGTTTGTCGGCAGCTCCAATTTCGACCCACGATCGTTGCGGATCAACACCGAGATCGGCTTGGTCGTGGAAAGCCGGGCGCTAAGTCAAAGACTACTAACGCTGACTGAACCTGACTTCGCAAAGACAAGTTCGTGGCAACTGGCACTGACGCCCGAGGGTCAAATCAACTGGATTGGAGACAGTGGGGTATTGCTGTCTGAGCCAGCAAGTCACGGTTTCCAGAAAATAGAGGAATGGTTTTTTGCACACCTTCCGATCGAGGCGGAACTTTAACGCGCCACAAAACTTGACAGCTATGCTCATCGAGCAGCAGATGGTTGCCTTCCTGGCGGGGTGATAGCGTGTCAACCGGCACCGCACCGTAACAGACACTCCTGAGCGGGTTCGGTTATATTAATCCAAAACCGTCAGCATCTTGTATGGGCGCCCGCTACTAAACTTTTCATGGACGAAATCAACGCTCCAGATGTGATTGGGATTTTGCGGGCGCAGCCGATCGAGCTGTCCTTGTGGTACAGCCACCTGCGTTTCTTGTGTCGACGCGGGAGTTGCAAGCCTTTATCTCGCCACAGGCGTTCGATCTTCTTGTGATTGACCGACCAACCTTCGACGCGCATCAGCAGTGCAACCTTGCGGTAGCCATAACGCCCATATTGTTTGGCCAGTCGGATCATCGCCAGCCGCAAAGCTTCAAGTTGGCCATCTCAGATCGCCCCATCCCCTTGGGGAAACGGATACTGTGAAAGCTTCAATGCCCGGCTCCGCGACGAGCTGCTCAACAGCGATGTCTTCTACTCGCTGCGCGAAGCCCAGATCATCATCGAAAAATGGAAGAAACACTAAAACACCAAACTACCGCACAGTGCATTAGGCTACCGACCACCGGCTAAAGAAGCCATTGTGCCGCTAGCAACTAGGCCAATCAAGCATTAACATTTAAACTGGCCCACTCAAGCGGGGCTGATCACTGCGGCGGGCATTTCATGATCCGCAAGGAGCGTCACAGAAGGATCCCTCCGGAGCTTTGGTTACCGTTTACGCCCGCCCGGCTACCGCACGGGCGTCAACTCGCAGCCTTCAACTTGTCCATAACGGCAGCACATTCATCTGCGCTGCCTACAACGCTTTCAGGTGCGGCTGCTCCGGCCGCTGCCGCGACATCCGCTGCAGCGCGATTAAGTACTTGGTCGACTTGTTCCGCGCTCAGAAGACCTTCTTTCTGCGCGGCTGTGAGTGTCGAACAAATCCCTGCAGATAAACCTGTGGCGACACCAACACCTGCGGCTGACCCTCCGATCAGCGCGCCACCGAACACGGTGCCTCCGACGGCCCCAATGACCAGACCAATCAATAGTTTACCCATTTCATTTCCTTTCTTGGGGTTCCGAACTGTACGGCCGGAACAAGTTAATAATAAACAGTAGTACAAAAAGGATGATGAACTGAAAACCAATGCGCTTGCCCTTAGTCATTTCTAAAAAGGGCGCGATATGCTGTATGGTTCAGGTCACTAAAAACAGAATAACGGCAGTGGCAACGATGTGCGGAATATCAATTTCCATGGAGTGTCCTTCGATCAGTTTTTTTGACGCGAGAAAGTTCGACACAGAACAGCAAGAATAGCAAGGTTCAATGCAGGCGCCAAAATGGCCAGCAACGGTTTTAAGCCGTCTGATACACCGTCCAGCCAGAGAACCCACGGCACGCCGAGCGGGATCAAGAAGACCCCGGACAGCGGATCACGCTCCTGACCGAAGAGCCCGAAGGTCCCGATCAGGAGCAACGCGAGAGCCACGAGGTAACAGGCTCCAACGATCCGGATCGTCCATTTGCAAAGGACTGCCATGCCTTAAGTTCAGTTGGCGAATTCGCTGAACACCGTGACGCTTCCATCGCTTTCGCTCCGGCAGCTCCAGTTCTGCCCGCCGACATCCAGCACAAGAAGCGCGCCGCCACCGGTACGAATGCGCTCTGCGATATTGATGTCTTTGGCGGGAAAGCCAGTCATGCGCGCAGCTTGATTGATGCATGGCGCTGTCATGGCGTTGAATTGCGCGTCGCTTCCGCTGAGCCCATCGTTTTCTGCTGAACCGCCGCCGCCTGTTTCAACGCAACCAGCAAGGGACACAAGCGCAGCAACACCGATAAAGAACTTGAGTTTGTTTGTCACAGGGATGTCTTTCTCTTTCTTGTAGGGCAGTTCTTTGGAATGGATCACTCAATGCCGAAGATCACGTTGTAAGACGTGGTTGATCCACCCCGGTTGATTACTTCGATCACGTGATCGCCTGTTTGCCAAAGCTGTCCACGGTATTCCTGCGCCGATGTCATTTGATCGAGCAGGAAACGTATTGTCCGGGTTGAAGATTTGGTAGGACATATCCGGACCTTGTGCAGCGACACGGACATAAAGGTTCTGACCACTGGCTGCGCCAAGCACGTAGCGGCGTGACTCCCCCGGTGCGAGCGATCCGGTCAGTTCTGTGCCTGTGCTGCCCGCTGGGAAGCGAACGGTCACGGTAGACGTGCTGTCACCGGAAGTTCCGGCAGAAGAGGACGGCGCGTTGTTCGCTCCGGCCGAGGCATCGTTGCTGCCCTCGATCAGGAAGTCCCCTGCCGCCCAGCCTTCGAAACCTGGGTCAGCCAGTGTGGCTACGCGACACCAGCGACGGCCCTCCGCCATCCGGCACCCGAGATTGCGGACATTTTGGCCATTGTTGAGGCGCGTTACCACTCCCGCACCCGATGACGGTGAGGCGCGCAGGTTCAGCCCGCCACCGCCTGATGTCGAGACCCGGTAGAAGTCGGGTCCCCCTGCCAATCCGTCAGCGAAGTCTGAACCACCAGTACCACCGGCAGCCCCCTCAACACTGATGACGATCTCGTAGTTCGACACCTCGTCGCGGCGCGCAGCACTGCGCATCATGTAGACAGAGACGGAGTATTCCCCTGAAACCGGCAGTTCCCCGTCGAAATAGTTGATATCAGGCACCATCGCGCCAGTGAATTGGCTATTGGCCAGAGCCTCGTCGCCGGGGCCGGTGCCCGGGGCGTAGACGTTAAAGTATGTGGCCAGATTCGATGGGTCCATTCGAATTTTCATCCGCTGGCCTGCTTCGGCGCCGATTGTGTACAGCACGCTTTCGTCGCCGGTGATCGAAGTCGTTAATGGCGGTGCCGGATGTTCCGGCCGCAAAACGGACTTGCTCTGTTCGCATGTCGCTTTGTGCGGTGGCGACGACAGGCATGGCCAGCGTCATGGCGACGGTGAGTGCAACAAGTGACTTTTTCATGTGCAGAGTTCCTTTCGGCGAAGGGGGCTAGCTATGGGTGTGAACAGCGACGTGCTGACAAGGCATTGCAATGTCGGCGTGTCCACAGCGTTGGGTTAAGAGAGACGTGTTGTTCCCGCGCTTGGCACGTTGCGTCATTGAGCGGCCTCGAACTGAAGAAGCGTGAATGTCCCGTCGTCATTGGACGTCAGGATCAAATGCCCCGCATCATCAATTTGTGCCGAGGTTATCGTCCCCAACCAACCGACATACGCGTCAGATTGCGAGTCTGGTGGACAGAGCGCTTTTGTCATCGGTCCCGGTGTGATTGTGAGTGTCATTTTATCAAGGTTCCAACCGCCAAGCACCCGGTTGCAATCTGCTTGCGCAGCGAAATCTCCGGGCTCAATGAACGAGATAGAATAGCGATCCGGCTCCATCGACTGCTCACCCGTTTCAGGATCCGCCACAGAGATCAGTCTCCATTCCGTATCAACAAGACTTTCCCGAAGCGCAGCGGCGGCGGCTATTGAGGGATCAGGCAGGACACCCCCATCAACGAGGGCTTGTGAAACGACCTGAGCGCCCAAGCCCATGATATTCTGAGAGCTTGTCGCCCAGCCAACCAAAGAGATCCCTTGTTCGCTGAACTCGACAACTTCGGACTGAAACCCAAGAGTTTGCCCACCATGTCCCCAAACGCCCGGAGCCTTTTCCGCCAGCCCGATGCCATACGCCGGAATGCCGGGGCTTCCGGTGGGAACCGTGTCCTGCATGACATCGAATGTGTCGGGGGCAGAAAACAGCGCATCACTCATGAGCGCTTGAATGAATACATGCATGTCTTGGGCGGTGGAGAATACTGCACCTGCAGCAGCCCCCTGCGACATGTTCCAGTCGGTTGTTTCGACGTCAAACGGGACGCCAAGATATGCACGTGGAAGACCAAGATCTGGCGTGGGAACATCGTTCCAGTAGATGGTATCGTCCATCCCGAGCGGGTCGAAAAGACGCGTCTTGAATACCTCAGCTATGGGCCGGGCTTCGATGCGTTCGATGATCATTCCAAGAAGGATATATCCTGTGTTGCTGTAAGCCCATTGACCCTCGGCACCAGGCGCAAAGGATGCTTCACCGTGCGCGATAGCGAAATCGACCAATTCGGCCATCGTAAATCCGCGCCTCAACGCGTCGGGATCGGCAATGTCGCCTTCCATAATCCCGGGTGACCCATCAGGTGCATTGTCCGTATAGCTGAAAACGCCAGCAGTGTGGTTCGCCAATTGCCGTAGCGTTATGACGTCCCCGTTCGGCAAGGCGTTGGCAATCTCTGGCAGGTGAACAGCTAGGTGATCGTCGAGAGACAGCGCGCCTTCTTCCTGCAATTGCAAAATGACAGTCGCAGTCATCATCTTGGTGTTGCTGCCGATCTGAAACGCCATGTCGCAAGAGACCGGGTTGCCGCTATCAGAGTCCGCCACGCCTGCGGCGCGGAAATACGTCCAGTCCGGCGCTTCAAGGGATAAAACAGCGCCAGGAGCGGCACCAAACACCGCGCTGAGCGGCCCTTCTTTGTCAACTGCTGCGGTTAGGACACCATCAAGTGCCTCGGAAACCGGTTCAGGAACGTCTTTGTCCTTTGAACAGACTGCGATCTCAACCGCATGTGCCGACGTACCGATCAACAGGAGCGATGTCACGGCGATCACAGATGGTGAAAAGTGGGTAGCACGGAAATGTTGCAAAGCGCGGAAGCTCCAACTGAGTTCAGAAATGCCAAAAGCCAGCAGGTTTTGGCCCTCTCAAAAGAGAGGGCCAAAGTATTAGCAATCTTGCGCCGGGAGCATCCGCACTGACTGGTAGCGGCCGTCGCCAACCGTCATTTCGGCGCAAGCCCCTGTGGAGCGGTTGAACCAGTACTGAGTCAGGCCCTGCGTTCGGATCAATTCATAGCCGAGGTTCTGAATGCCCATCTCGGCTTGTCCTGCGCGCGCACCTTGGAACGAAGACAGGTCCGAAGAGCTTCCGACGGCAGGTGTGCCGGAAGAACCTGTGTCCTCGACGCAGGCCGCAAGAGGGAGAATTACTACGGCAACTGCTGCCGCTTTAAGTTTCGAAATCATGATTTTTCCTTTCATTGATTGGTTTATGTTTCCGTTCCCTCGAACAGCGGCCGAGAGACCTTATCAAACACGACGTACATTTGATTTTTCAGCCAGACTTGCGGCGGATTGTTCGGACTATCAGAAGCAGGATGGCAGCGCCAATGACTGCGGGAATGATCGAAGCAAGGATACTTGTCCCAACTTCGAAGCCGACCAACGGAAAGATAAAACCCGCCAAAATCGACCCCCCAATCCCGATCAGAACATCGCCCCAAAAACCAAATCCGCTTCCCTTGACGATCAGACCGGCAAGCCAGCCCACGACAGCCCCCACCACAATCATGATTATCAGGGCGATCAGAAGTCCAACGCCAGCCCCCACAGCCGTCGCTGCGTTGTCCTGAGCGACTGCGGGAGTGGCAGCCAACATCAGAAAAGGAATGAGTTGCGTCATTTTCATCGTCATAAGTTCCTTGCCAGGCTCAATGATTGGATCAGTTGCACGCTGGATAGAGATAGCGATTGGCCTCCGACACATCTGCAGGGCAGTTGGTCGGTGCCGAGTGATACCAGTTTACCACCCGCGCGCCCGCCCTGTCGAAAGAGCACTGGAATGTCTGGCCGGATGTCGTGTTTCCGTTGACTGCATGTGTGCCGTCCGTTCTTTGCCCCTCGTAGGACAAAGAGGCTATGGCACTCGCAGAAACGTGAAGATGGTGCGCTGCGTAGGTATTGCAGGCGGACATCATTTCCGCTTCGCTCGCCTGAGCATTGCCGCGGCTTCCGCCGGAATGGTACCAGTTTACAACGTGGCTTCCGGATCTGTTAAATGAGCACTGGAAAGTCTCGCCATATGTTGTGCTGCCATTGACCGCATGCGTACCATCGACCCTTTGACCCTCGTATTTCAGCGCGGCGATGTCACTGGTCGAAACATGAAGGTGATGCGCCGCGTAGGAGTTACAGGTGCTCATCATCTCGGCCTCGCTGGCAGCATAGGCGCTTTGACCCGCACCGACAGACATAACAAGAACTGCTGTTTTGAAAAATGGCTTCATTCTGTTCCCCTCAGAAAGCATTTGATGAATCCGTATCAGGCCTCAAATCCTAATCGGCAGGTTTGCGCACGCCCACCCTCGAACAAGATAGATTAAACGCATCCCGATAAAGGGTGACCGTAGAAGCAGATCGAAAGCCCTGCAATCCGGTGAGCGAAACGCTATCCGAAAACCGCACTTCGAAGGTACAAATAGGTTTTTGGCCTTAATTGCCCTTGCACCCAGGGCCTCCGCCCATTGTCTGAGAGTGCAAAAATCGTGCTGTCCCGTGCACCCAGAGCGACGCGTTCCACACACTTCACGGTTGAGATTTCGCCAGTTTACAGCCAATGCAAGTCGAAGCGTTGGACAGTTTGCGTGTTAGATCATAATGACTCAAAACCGGTAATTGTAGCCGATCTGGATCGTCTGCGCTTTGAAATCAATGTCGTCGAATGGCTGTAGATCCGATTGCGCGATGACTTCAATTTCAGGTTCGGTGTTTCACGGTAGCGATAGCCGATATCAACCGTTCCAGATTGCCCGACAGGAAAGGTCACGCCAAAGCCGATCTGATAGGAAAACCCACCATCGGAATCGTTAAAATGTGCTAACCGACGGGGCAGTGTCGACATCTGCATCTACGTTGGTGTAGCCGATCCCGCCCCCCACATAAGGTCGCCAGGAACTGTTCGTTTCAAATTCGTACCAACCGTTGATCAAAAGGGACGTGGACGACAGATCACCATCGGCATCGATGATCATGTTGAAGATAGTTCCCGTTAACGTTAGTTTCGTCTACGTCCGAGTTTGAGTAGGACAGTTCAACCTCTGCCCGGAAGTTTGGAGCGACCCGCGCACCAAAGACCAGACCCAGCGCATATTGCCCATCCGGATCAAAATCCAGACTTGCAGTTCCAAGAGGCAACGAACCTTCACCTTTGGCGTCGACACCAAAAACCGCACCAGCGAAGCCGCCGACATACATGTCTGTGAAAGCTATCTCGGCAGAGCTGACGCTCGGCGCAAGCACAGCGAGAAGTGTAAAAAGCTTTATGGTGCGCATTTTTTGCCCCGTTATTTTTTGTTTCATCATGCGCCCACTCCCAAGGTAAATCGAGAACGAAATGTCTGGGGCCGCCTCGAGTGAAAAGGTAGCAGCGGGACAATGGCTCTGCAATCCGTTCTGCGAGGCACTGTCCAAAAACCGCAGTTCAAACCGCATAAATGGGGCGTCAGTCTCAGAAAACTGCCCGGGACATACCCAACTTCAGTCCATTTGCACGGAAAGGTATTCGATATTACAGGGCGCTTCCCGATGCCAGACCTACGGACCTCGTCCAAGCTAGCCTTATTCCTTCTTCAACACGCACGATGGTTCTTGGCTTCATCATGTGACACGATCAATGCTATCGGCGCGCGCGCCGCAAAGTTTGAGAGGGGCTTTCACCATAGCGCTGCCGATAGGCTGCAGAAAAACGACCGAGATGAGCAAAACCGCTGTCTAAAGCCACATCTGTGACGGTTGTCCCAGCCTCAGGTACCAGCAGCACGGCATGTGCATTTTCGAGCCGTATCTCCGCGAGCATTTCGCGCGGGCTTTTGCCAAGTTCCGACCGGAACGCAGCTTGCAATCGTCTTGGTCCAACCCCTACGGCACGTGCGATGCGCTCGACGGTTAGCGCGTCGTCAGCATTTGCATGCATGAAATCGAGCGCTGCTCTTACGCGGCTGACCGCGCCTGAAGTCAGCCGCAGAGATCGCCTTGTGAGTGTGGCACAACGCATCAACCATGTCGATAATCAACGCTTCCATTGCGTCAAGCGCGTTGGGGCGCCGCAGGGGACTGTCTGCTCGCTGCAGCTCCGAAAAGAAATAAAGAAGCAAACCGCGCAAACTATGCGCCTCGGGCGCGCCACCCACCGCCATCACGGGTGGCACCATAAGCCCCAGTTTTTTAAGTCGTTGCGTTCTCGGGACACGAACATGCAAGGTTCGCGCCTTCGCGCCCTTGTCCGCGCGGATGGAACTCTTCCTCGGCGCGCCCGGTTGCAAGAGTAATGCTCCTGATCCCGCAGCTTCTTCTACCGCGTTTCCATATCGGAAACGGATCTTTCCGGTATGTGGGAACGACACAGTGACCCGCTCGCTGGTTGTCTCGGCATCGTACCCATCGCTCACGACATCGCCGATCATAACACCGCCAACCTGCATGCTAGTGACTCGAAGCCTGCCAGACCGCCTATTGGAGAAGTTAACCCAATGCAGGCTCTCCGCCAACTTTCCCGCTTGAGGGTCGTCGCCAGGGCGCAGATCAATCGAATTTGGTTCTAAAAATGTCATGTCGCACTAAACTTGAGGTTTCTTCACTTCCAGCTTGAGCATAGCGCAACATCCAAACCTTACAATGGCAGGTCTCCAGTCGTCAGAGCTATCCCAAGATCATATGCTGTTTGCGCTCTTTGATCCCGCAGCGTCGATTATTGCTTTGTCCGCAATCCACTGCCAATTCAACTGATCGCTGCAACACATTCTTGGAATTTCTCTGCTGGTGAGAAGTAATGCAACGTCTTTCTGGGTCGCTCATTCAGTTCACGTGCGACTGCATCGAGATGCTCCTGGCTATGCACCGAGAGGTCGGTACCTTTTAGGAATTACTGGCGCAGAAGTCGGTTGGTGTTCTCGTTGGTGCCGCGTTGCCACGGGCTGTGCGGATCGCAGAAGTAGATATCGAGATCGGTGGCCAGCGTCAGGCTTTTGTGATCGGCAAGCTCCTTGCCGCGGTCCCAGGTCAGCGTGCGCCGCAGTTCTCGGGGCAGATGCTGAACCTGTGCTGCCAGCGCTGCGACGACGGTCTGCGTTTCCTTTCCGCTCACCTTAGCCAGCATAACATAGCGCGTGCGCCGTTCGACCAGCGTCGCAATGAAGCTGTTCTTCGAACCAGCGATCAGGTCGCCCTCCCAATGGCCAGGTATCGCGCGGTCCTCGACAGCAGCGGGCCGTTCCCGGATCGAAATCGCATCCTTAATCTGACCGTGCCCATCCCGCTTCAGGCTCGCATGCCGAGACCGGCGGATGGCACGTGACCGCATCAAGCGTGAAGATGACGATGTCGAGTACCCTCGACTTGACCTAACAAGGTGTCGCGTTGCCTCTGTCACTTCAAAACGAAAGCCATAGGATGCATGTTCACTGCCAATTATACGCGGATGGCGCGGCGCTGAGGGAAACGGGGAGTCGCAGATCTTCCTTTTCGTATTAAAGGTTTAAAATTGCCAACGTAGCTTAAAGCTAATCCGGATGCCGCACTTCTTGCAGCACTGGCTGCTCCGCCAACTGGGGAGCGTTCAAGTGCACAAGAGACGGTGTCGCCAGGTTCAGGCTGCGCGCAAAGGCTTCTTCGAACATAATCCGGACAATGGCGTTATCCGTAGCGCGCATGTGCTTGCGGATTTTGCTGGTAAGCTTAGTTTCGGGAAGCGGCAACAGATAGTAATACAAACGAAATGACAGCGCGTAGTCACCGGCTTCGACCGTTGCCCACTCAAAGGGTAATTTTTGGTTGACCATAATATGCTCGTCATCAAAAGCCCTAGCGCAGCAGGCATCTACCGACTTTTCAATTTTTTCGAACAGGTCGGTTGCGGGCTCGCACGTGCCCGTCGGGGAGGGGTACCCGAGCTTGAACTCAAGCGTCCGGCGCAGACCGTCAACCGACGCGCGCTTGGTGTAGTTTTCGATGCCTGATTTCATCAGGTCCGAGTTTTTAACCATAATGCGGTGGTTTTTATCCACGTCCAGAAGTAGCGCGTAAAAGGGTGTCAATCGGTTGATGATGCACAGACGATTACTGTCGCGCAATGCGATCGTGTCGCCTTCTTCGGCCATGGACGAGCCCAGAAGGACGACGCCATGAAAAAGATCAGGCAACCAGATCGCGCTGGTGAGCACGAGGAACGCTGCAATGATGCCGATAAAACCGGTTTTCTCCAGAAGGCTGTCCAGGCCCCAAATCTCAATCAAAACATAGCTCAGAAGAACCAGCATTGTGCCGAGCAAAACAACACCGGCCATGCGACTGTGATAGCTGGGAACTGCAACCATTTTCCCGTCTATCTGCCGTGTTCCACCGAACTTGGCGTCCAACATACGCCCCGAGACATTAAACAGAACAAAGCAGACGGTAATTGCAAAAACCGTCAACGACATGTTTAACAGCATCCTATTGTAATAGGCTCCGACGATGTTGTGCAAAACGATGTCGGATAACTGCAGCAACAGAAAAATCACAAGCACGACGCGCAAGGTCATCACTTGCAGCGAGGTTCCGGCACTATCTTTTTTGAGCCCAAGAATGCTCGGTGCTAGCACAAACGCAAACACAGCAGCTACCATCGCAGCGATCGGCACAGAATAAATTTGCAATTCTGGAGACATGGTACCTCTGCTCGAAATTAGACTGGTTCATTTAAACACACTCAAGCCTGAATTAAATATTGCTCATTAAGGTTGCTTAGCCACAATGCAAAAACGACGGCTTAGTGGAACCACAATAATGATTGGCAGTTTCGAGCCATCTGTCTTGCTTCAGCTGAATGAATCTAAAAGGCCTGACGAATGCCAAATTTAACTTGCTGCAGGTCATCGTCACGCAGTCTACGGCACGAACTCAAGAGGACAGGTGTTTAACCAGCGCGATGGACGTCTCTAGGTGTTTAGTCCCGTTATGTG